>NZ_RYFG02000114.1 GCF_003994235.2 Candidatus Methylobacter oryzae | reverse complement strand
TGGTGCACTTGTGCTTTGGCGTTTTGAAAACGCGTCAGCCTTATCAACCTGATTATGTGCCTCAGCGTTGACTTTTAAGACGGTATCTACGACAATAATTTTCACGACGCAATCGCATCCATATCGGATCGCTCGAAAAAACGATGCATAGCAATAGCGGCAATGAAGTTTTCGGCAAATTCGTCATCGACGGCTTGAGAAGACGACGTAATAACGCCCGGTCCCTTAAACGCGCCATGCTCAAGGCCTGCCGAACGCGCCGCTTTCTCTAGCAACAACGTGCCATCGTTGTTGGCGGCTATGGCTTTGCCGTGTTTGTAGGCTTCTTTAACGAACATGACCGCATCGGCATCGGCGCACAAGTTTTCCGAACTTTGCTGTCCTCCCGGAATAAAGACCGCGTCGAACATCACCGATCCTACCGTCGGCAGGCTGCGGTTCACTTTGATGAACTCATGTTTGCGGCTTTTGATTTCGCCCAGCCGCGGAGCGATCAATTTTACCGTCGCGCCTTTAGCCGCCAAGGCCTTGGATACGGTATCGATTGACGCTTCGTCGACACCGTCCGCGATCAATACGGCAACTTTACGGCCGATAATCGAATCCTTGCGGGTGTCGGACATGCTCAGCGACGGATCTATATCGAGCTGATCGTCGGATAGAACGCTTTTAGCGCCGCCGGCAGGTGGAGGAACAGCCATTCCCAAACCTTCGGCAACCCGGTAGGCAAGAAACTTGTCGATCTGCGTCAGCATCGAGACCACGCGCTCGCGCACCGCATCAACCTCGACTTTGCCTAATTCAAAGCAGAATGCGGAAACAATATGGTCTTTTTCCCGGGCTGACTGGCTGCGCCAGAATAGTGCCGCTTGCGAGAAATGGTCGGCAAAACTATTGCTGCGCACGCGTATTTTTTCGCCTTCCAACGCTTGCGGATAACTGGCGAAGCCGCCGTATTCCTCGGGCTGCTGCATCGGATAGCCGCTGCCCAGCGAGTTGGGTTCATAGCTCACCCGGCCTTTGACGATAGTCTGGCGCATATGGCCGTCGCGCTGGTTATTGTCCACCGAGGCGATAGGGCAATTGATCGGTATTTCGTGAAAATTAGGGCTGCCCAAACGCGATAGCTGCGTGTCGGTATAGGAAAACAGCCTGCCCTGCAATAAAGGATCGTTGCTGAAATCAATGCCCGGCACGATGTTGCCGGGGTGGAACGCAACCTGCTCGGTTTCGGCAAAAAAATTATCCGGATTGCGATTCAAGGTCAGCTTGCCGACGATTTGCACCGGCACCATTAATTCCGGAATCAGTTTGGTCGCATCGAGCAAGTCGAAGTCGAACTGGCCCTCATCCTCTTCCGTCACTATCTGTACGCCGAGTTCCCATTCGGGATATTGGCCGCGATTGATGCTTTCCCATAAATCGCGGCGGTGAAAGTCCGGATCTTTACCGGCCAGCTTGACGGCTTCGTCCCAAACCAGGGAATGCACGCCGAGCACCGGTTTCCAGTGGAATTTGACGAAACTCGACTCGCCCAAGTCGTTAATAAATCGAAAAGTATGCACGCCAAAGCCTTCCATCATCGCATAGCTTCTGGGAATGGCGCGGTCCGACATCAGCCACATGATCATGTGCGCCGACTCCGGCATCAGCGAAATGAAGTCCCAAAACGTATCGTGCGCCGACGAGGCTTGCGGGATTTCATGGTGCGGTTCCGGTTTGATCGCATGCACTAAATCGGGAAATTTAACCGCATCCTGGATAAAGAACACCGGAATATTGTTGCCGACCAGGTCGAAATTGCCTTCGTCGGTATAAAACTTAACCGCGAATCCGCGCACGTCGCGGGCGGTATCGGCTGAGCCGCGAGAGCCGACGACGGTCGAAAAACGCACGAATACAGGCGTCTTGGTGCCCGGATCCTGTAGGAAATCGGCCTTCGTGTACCGGCTCATCGACTCGTACACTTCGAACACGCCGTGCGCGCCGGAACCGCGCGCATGCACGACGCGTTCGGGAATGCGCTCATGGTCGAAATGCATGATTTTTTCGCGCAGGATATGATCTTCCAGCAGCGTTGGGCCGCGCGCGCCGCCGCGCAAGGAATTCTGGTTATCGCTGATCAGCAGGCCCTGATTAGTGGTCAGAATTTCGCCCGGTTCCTGGGCAAGCACTGCCGCGCTTTGTTCGGAACGGTTAGCGTCGGCGGGCGAAGGTTCAAGGCCGGTGGTGGCCGGTTTGTCGTCGTTAGGCGTAGCCATGGAAATTCTCCTTCGCGTATTGAATGTGGCGGTTGTTCAGTTCAAGTGCAAGCGGGCAATGAGAAAGAGTCGCTCACGCGACGGATTATTTGAATCGGGGTCTCGCCCCCGAGGGCGAGATATTTTCCGCTACGAAAACCCTCCTTGGTTTTCGCCCTGCGGGCCATTCTCGGCAAAAACTCCGGTGCTCGGCGGCAGACGGGATTAAATTTCTACCATCGGCAAGTTTCGATCACGTTTTGCTTTAAGTATTGCTGTAAGCTACAAGTGCTCATTGCTGCGAAGAATTGATGACCGATCCTGATTAAACCCGCTAAGACCGGGCAGCGCGAAGCTCTGCTTTGCGCTCGGATAGCCGGGCGCCAAGTTTCATCATGTCCAAGCCGGTGGATTTGGCTTTCGGAAATATCTCATTCTGTTCTTCTTTGACATGGTGCTTCACGTATTCGTGCATCACCTTGACTTTGGCGTCGAACATCTCATCGTCCGGCTCCATGCCCTCAAGCTGGGATGCGAGGGATTTCAAGGTCGCATGCTCGATCCTGGCTTCCGGAATTAACTCTTTGTCTTTCATCGCCTGCTTGACTGCCGGATAAAAGATTTCCTCTTCGATCTGGGCATGCACGGTCAATTCCTTGCAGATTTGATTGGCGATTTGTTTTTTCTTCGCATTCGAATAGGCGGCTTCATATTCGTCAAACAGGTCGCTGACCAACTGGTGGTCGGTCTTTAATAATACTGTCGCGTCTTGAGTCTTGGCTGACTTCCTTGCTTTACTGGTTGCGGTTGCCATTCTATTGTCTCCAGTTTATGTCCGGTGGGGTTAGCGATTAGCGCATGAACAACGCGATCAGAATAATGATAGGAATCGGAACTCCAAGTAGATATAAAAGTATTGAACGCATTGCTTTTCTCCTTTGTAAGGATGAGGTTGCAGTTACAGATCGCGCAGCCGGCCGCCGAACGTCGCCGCGTAGCTGGCCGTGAAAGCGCCGATAAGCAGGGCGATGAAATACCACAACGATGCGTAGACGGATGTTTTGCGCGCCGAGTCGGCCGCTTCCTTGACGGTTTTTTCCGCTCCAAGCATCTTGCCCTGTATTTGGATATAGGTCTCGGCGACGCGTTTTTCCGCATCCTGTTGTGCCAGGCCGGTGCGTTGCGCAACAATTTGACCGGCATAGCGGACATCTTGCGGAGGCAATGGGCCGTTATGTAATGAGTTCATAAAGATGCGGCTGATTTCCGCTGCGGATTCGGCGGGCGTCTGCTCTTGGATACTGCTTGGCGCCATTGTAGGGACGGCGTTGATGTCTGTCCTGAATAACGAGTCGATGTAGTATTTCAGCGGTTCTTTGTTGTTGTACTGGGCCATCTCGGCTCCGGCCGCCGTTGCGGCGCTGTCCGCCGTGTCTGCAACGGCCTTGCCGCCGGCCTGAAAGCCGCTGCTGACAATCGAACCGATCGCGGAAGTGAGCAGGGCGGCTGTCAACAGCGCCGAGATCGCCCAGGCCAGGAAGCCGTGCGCGGTATCGCGGAAATAGACCTCGTCGGCGTCGGTCGCAATCCACTTTGTTCGGAGCCTGCCGGCAATATAACCGCCCATTGCCGAGGCCAGCAGCTGGGTGAGGGTCAGCCACAGAATAGCACCGACGCCGAGGGTTGTCGCACTGACGCCGCTGTATGTCCAGGGAGACACCGAGGACATGCCCAGGCCTGTTCCGAGCATCGTAAGAATCAGCGCCAACGCGGCGGCGCCGACGGCTCCGGCGAAGATAGCCCCCCACGATACCGCGCTTGCCTGGGAGGATAAAACTGTTTCCGGCTGGACGCCCTGAACCGCGCGTCTACGGCCCAATTCGTCGGAGGCGCGTCTGCGGGTAAATGCGTCGGATTCTGAAAGATTTGGCACATTCATGATAATTCTCCTTTGAATGAAATTCGGGAAATTATGGTATTGGGCCTTGGCCTGTATCTGTTCGATATCGCACATAGAGGAGAATAAATTGCCGTTTCGGCGCAGGGTATTTCATTGAGAAAAGAGAACACGGATCACACGGATGCGACGGATTGATACGGATTTTTACAGGGTCGGCTTAAGTCGTTTCTCTAAAATTTTCCGGTATTTTGGAGTGCAAGCTTCGCCTCGGCAATTGCTCCTGCATTGCGCTACCTCCTGCATCCATGCAGTCGTAAAGCGCCTACTATTGGTGTTTGCAAAGCAGGCGGAGCCTGCACTCCGGCTTTAAACACGAGTTGGATGCTTATATTCAGTTACTTATCCGTGCTAATCCGTCGCATCCGTGCGATCCGTGTTCTATCTTCCAGACTACCTGAAGCCGTTGCGGCTTAGCGGTAACTGAACATGCGGTTCAGCACTAAACCGATCATTGCCGCGATACCTATCGATGCCATCGGATGATCGCTGACATAGTTACGGCCGCGCTTCATTAATTTGCGCTGGGCCTTCAGCATTTGCTCGCCTTTTTCACTCATTGCTTTTGAGGTCTGGGCGGATATATCGGAGACTCTTCCGGCGGCTTCCTGGGCATAACCGGATGCTTTTTCGATTGTGTTCATAATCGTTTCCTCTCTGTTTAAGCCGCATGCGGTTCGCGGCGTTCGGGGTTGACAGGATGGGACGGTTTTAACGACCGTTGAGTAAGCGCCCCAGTACAAAACCGGCCGCCAGCACAATCGCTAGCGATGTTATAGGATTGTCGCGGATATAAGCGCGGCAGTCTTTCAGCAATTTTTGCTCGGCATCTAACCATTGCTCGCCTTTCTCGTTTAGCGCTTTTGCGGCATAGTGCGTTGCATCGGCGACCTTATCGGCAGCGTCATGCGCATAATCGGCTGCTTTTTCTAGCGTATCCATGACGGCCTCCTCTCTAACGCTCTCTTAACAGATGACTCAATAAAAAGCCGGCCGCTATCGCCATGGCCACCGATGCGACAGGGTGATAGCTGACATAATTGCAGCATTGCTTCATCATTTTCTGTTCGGCACTTAGCAATTGCTCGCCTTTTTCGCCCAGCGCTTTTGCGGCTTGGCTTGTTGCGCCGGCAATTCTCTCGCCGGCTTCCTGGGCGTAATCGGATGCATTTTCTATGGTGTTCATGACGATCTCCTCTCTATTTGAGTCCCGCACGCGATTGACGGCGTACGGATGGGTGACGGTTAATGATGATGAGCGGCTCGACAGCCGTTCATCAGCCGGCTTAATAGAAAACCTGCGGCGACTGCGATGCCTACCGCCCTGATCGGTTTATCGCGGATATATTCGCGGTAATCCTCTACCAGTTGTTCCTCGGCAGTTTTGAGTTGTTCGCCTTTTTCGCCAATCACTTCCGCAGTCTGGTAACCCACATTCGTCATCTTATCGACGGCTTTATGGGCGGTGTGCGATACCTTGTCTACGGTTTCTTTGATATTTCTTTCTGCGTTTCTGGGGGCGTTAATATTTTCTTCGCTATTTGGGGTTTCCATGATGGTCTCCTGTGTTTGTTGATAATGGTTGATAGCTGCGGGATTAAGTACGATCAAGGATAAGCGCCGGCGCATCCAACGTAAGGTACACTGCCATTTAGTTAAGACTTGTTCCGTTCGCCCTGAGCTTGTCGAAGGGCTCACCACGAAATGGCAGTGGCCGCAAGGAGGGCGGCAGTTATTAACACGTTATGCAGCCGATCAAATTTAGACTGCAAAGGTGTCGTTAACGCGACGTTTTATTTGGATCGGGGTCTCGCCCCCGAAGGCGAGTTACTTTATTTTGCTCCGCCTCGGCAACTGTTCCTGCGCTGCTACGAAAAACCTCCATGGTTTTCGCCCTGCGGGCCAGCCGATGGCTGTTCAAATTTGCTCCAGGCAAATTTGTCATTTTCGACGGAGGTGCTCGGCGCGGCAAACGGGACTTAATCTATGCCTTCGGCACTGACTTTATTCTCGTTCCACGCGTCGCGTGAGAACGAGAGCAAAATCTACGATTAATAGCTTTTCGTGCCTTTCGTGGACGGGTGTAACATCAGTTTAAACACTGACATCGCTTTCAGCGGTTGAGGAAATATCCTCCGCATGGGCTTGTTCGAAAATGTCTTTCGCTCTTGAAATATCGTCGGAATTTTCCGCATGAACTGAAATCAAAGCGCTGCCGCCATGAATTTTGCCTTCATAGCGCTTGGCCTCGTATTCCGGAATGCCCAGTCCGATCAGCGCGCCGGCCAAACCGCCGGCTGCGGCGCCGACGGCCGCGCCGCTCAATGCGGCCATGATCGGACCCGCGGCAATGAAGGGGCCGACGCCCGGAATAGCGAGGCTGCCGATACCTGCCAGCCAGCCCAGCACGGCACCGATGCTGATGCCGGCTACGCCTCCTATCGTCGCTCCTTCCGGCGCTTTGGTGTGTTTTTCATGGGCGAAGTCTTTGGTGCTGGTCTTGTCGGCAAACAGCACGGAAATGTCGTTATTCGAAAAACCGGCCGTTTTTAACCGGCTGACAATATCTTCCGCTTGTTCCATATCGGGGGCGATACAAAAAACAGCTCTGTTCATGGCTCATCTCCGGTTTGCGATTAAGGCGTTTTAGGTTCGAGTTGGTTATCAACTTGCTTCACGCCTTTTATTTTTTTGGCGATTGATTCAAGTTTGGTTTTTTCCGCGGTGTTTTCGACCGGGCCGCGCAGGGTCACTACGCCGGCACGGCTAATGATTTTGGCGTTATGCGCATCGGTCGATAGCGATTTTTGTTTCACAATAGCCTTGCGTATCGTTTTGGTAATGTGGAGATCTTGACGGGATTCCGGTTGATTTTCAGGCGTGAGGGTCTTGTCGTCGCGATCGCGAACGTTGCGTTCGGTATCTTCGGCTCCCGTATTCGCCGCGAGCGGCGCCGGGATGATGTGTTGTTCGGCCCTGACGCTGCCGCTTGCCAGCCCCAACCCGGCCGTCAAAATAAAAGTGAATAATCCTAATAGCTTCGATAGGGCGAACTTCTTGCCGATGTTATTACCTAAAGTTTGCATGATGGTCTCCTTTGCGAAAATGTTAAATGTGGGTATCGGTATTTTCGGCAAACGGTAAAGCCGTTTTTGCCAATGGAATGCCTCTGCCACGCGGTTTTGCCCACGGCGTGATTGCGACGGACGAAAAGGGGGAATGAGCGCCGGTTTTGTGAATGCGGGACAAACTTGCGCTATTCCTAACTCGATGTTTTGTCATGACAAATCTCCTGTCCAGGATGACAGTTGATGCCGTTATCGCGTTCGGGCTGTTCATCCGTGATGAATACGGAGAACCTTGACGCTGTAGCCTTATCGATTAGCGTGACGCGAATAAATAAAAATGCTGTGATAACGACTTGGCAACGAGCTTATCGGTAAAATCAAGCTCGGTCGGTACGGTGTCGCACACTGATTGACAAAATCCGGCAGCCGGCTGGATGTTGCGCATGCCGAGCATAAAAAGCGTTGTCCACGAAAGGCGCGAAAAGCACGAAAATAGGTAACTACTCAGAATAGAACACGAATGGTACGGATAAAGCTGAGTTGAGCCGCTTGCCTGCTCAAACGAAACTGGGTATAGGGCTGGTTTACACGGATTTGCGTGCTGGTTCCCAAGCTCCAGCTGGGGAACCAGCGTAAGCTGCGGATTGTTCTTCGGGCCTCTTTTTTTCGTGTCTTTCGTGGACGATAAATATATGAACGATGGATGCGCTACGCTTATCCGTCTTACGACGTTTCGTAGACTAAGATTTTTTCGAGAGTCATTTTGTCTAAAATCAATTTCGAAAAAAGCCTTTTTGTGCCCGATAGTCGACTGTTGTCCAGTATCGGGCACAAAAAGCACGGCCGTGACCCTATGGTAGCTAGCGCCAATTTCCCGGGCGCCAAGGCCAAAACCGCAGTTTCCCCATCGCTACAAATACGTTTACCGGCCACCTGCTTTAGTGGTGGGTTTGCTGACCTTGTTGTTCAGCGGAGCGGCCGGTTTCATAGAAAGATTGGATCTCATCCTTCCAGGTCTGGTCTGCCATATCGGGCCAGTGGTCTTTGTCGAATCCCGGCGCATTCTCAAGTCGCGCTTTGTCTACGTTCAATATGAAGCGTTTGTTTTCGGTATCGAGCTTTAATGCGTCCCAGGGCACAGCGAACAGTCGTTCGCCCATGCCGAGGAAACCGCCGAAAGACAGCACCGCATAAGCCACTTGGCCGTTGGTCATATCCAACATGATTTCCTTTATGTCTCCCAAATCTTCCTCTTTTTCGTTGTAAACGTCATTTCCCATCAGCGTGTTGGCGCCCATCAGCCGGGGACCGGGCCCTTCGCTTTCGCCGGCATGACGTTTGTACATCCCGTAGGTATCGCGTTCTTCAAAGTTCATATCTATCTCCTGTCAAAAATAATGAGGGATGGGCTGTTACGATCGTTTTGTCATCGACAGCCCGGTTACCAGTGCATGAATGAGGGTTTTCTCGCTCATAAAGAAACAATACGCTTGAAGCGGCATAGCGTCGGTACGCTAAAGCACATAGATTAGGACAATGTAAGATCATCGCAGATAAACCGGCGAATTAACCGGATTTGCTATAAATCATTATCCTGCATTGACCCTATCGCAACCCGCCTGGGACAACCAGCCCGAAACCGGCCCGGCATCTTGTCTATTGCCGGAGGGATCGAAGTAATAAAGATGATTGTTCTGCGAGGAAACGGCCAGGTAAGTGCGAGTCGCCGAATAGAAACGGTAACTGTAAACCGGTCCGACAATAGTGGAGGAGCCGGCTGGAGCAAAAAGACCCGAGAAGATGCTTTCAGCCCAATTAAACAGGCATTCGGTTGAGGACTGGCTGTCTTGCGCCTCGATACGTCCGTAAAGGCCGTTCTGCTCATTGTTGGGACCGGCGGAAAAGAAGAGCGTGTTGACCGGTTGATTCGCAAAGCCGTTGCCGAAAGCCAATCCCCACAAGCCGTCGATCTTTACCGGGTTGCCGTTGGCACTGGTCAGCTGGCCGGCAAATTGCCCGGTGGCTGGATCGTAGGCGTTAATAAAGCCGTCGCCGAAGTTGCCGATCAGAAGATGGTTGCCAAACTTGCCAAAACCCGCGGGCGCCAACGCCATCCCCCACGGTGCATTCAGCCTGCCTTGCGATACGACGCGCTTGATCAGTTTGCCGCTGGGGTCGAATACATTTACAAAGCCAAGGCCGTTGCCTTTGACATCGTCCTCCTTGTTATCGTCTTGCTTTGCATAGGAGACATAAAGATTGCCGCCAATGGCTTGTATGCCGAACGGTGCGAAGCCGGCGGGAATATTGGGATCGGTAAACGCGCCTGTTGTCAGCGTCACCGGCTTGAACGCACTATCGAAGACATCGACCTTGTTGTTATGGAAGTCGGTCGCGTAAAGCAGGTTGCCGGTACCGTTCGCGCTTAGGGCTAGGCCTTTGTATATTGCGCCGCTCGAAGCCGAGTTGTCGACGACTATAATTGCGTGAGTCTGGTCTACAGTCGGCGCCCAGCCGGCGATGGCGCCCTCTTCGGTCGCGAAAATGAAGCGGCTGGAGGCGGACGTGCCGCCTGTTGCGGAAACTGTAAATTCAGTCGAGCCGTTGAATACAATGCCGGTGGGATGTCCACCGTTAGGCGCTCCCGGCGACGGGATTTGAACGATTAGGGAGTTTTGGGTGCCGGTACCGTTATACAACGTGGAAACTCCGGAGCCGTTATCGGCCACCCAGACCGGTCCGAAAGGATTGAATGCGATTCCCCACGGATTAACCAGATTGGCATCGGTAACGTCGGCGTTGCCGGAAAGGTTGGCTACCAGATTGTGCTGCTGATAAAAATTCCCTGCGGCATGAGCTTTCAATCCTGTAAAAGCCAGTATGACTAACAACAGTATGTAAAGACGGGGTGTGTCTGTTATAGGATGTTTTTTCATTTCCGCAGCTCCTTAAAGTGAATGAGAGCGGGGACACCGGTTGCAGAGAGTGATACCCCTTTCTCATATAGGGACGACTCGCTCGTTGCCATCCTGTCAGGTATCGGCCGTTAAATTAAGCGTATGCCGAAGTCCGGTCTGTGGCCGGGATAGACTAATCGAGCCCGCCTGGACGCCGGCTATTCGGGACTAGTGCTCAACAGGAATTGTTGGGTGTCGGCGCCTCAGTTAAAACCGTCGCCCCTCACTGGTTTGGCAAGGGGAGACGAACTCCCGGTTAAGGTGGAGTTATAAAGTGCTTTTTTAAGAGCGTTGTCTGTGCTCACCTGAGCTACTTCTTCTTGCGGCCTTCTCCGGATTCTTCTGAGGAGCCTTTGCCGTGAGAGGCGTGGCCTCCCTTTCGGCCGGCTTCTCTGGCTTCTTCCGGAGTAAATTCATGGGCCGTACCTTTTTGATGAGCGGCTTGGCCGCCTTTACGGCCGGCTTCCCTGGCTTCTTCCGGAGTAAACTCGTGAGCCGTGCCTTTTTGATGAGCAGCTTGACCGCCTTTATGACCGGCTTCCCTGGCTTCTTCTGAAGTAAATTCGTGGGCAGTGCCTTTTTCATGGGCGGCGCGCCCTCCTTTACTGGCAATTTCCCGTTGCTTGTCTTCATCCATTGAAGCGAAACCTCGATTTTTGGTGGAAGATTTTTCACCGCTATGGGACTGTTTTTGCTGTTCCATGATCATCACCTCAAACATTTCGATTTAAATATCAAATGAGTGCCTTCTGTGGAATTAGACAAAAAGCATGGCTTCTTTTGTATTTAAAGAAGTGATTCAAGAATATGACGAAAGAGCCGGTTATTTCTGTACGCAATCACACATAGATGGCAGGAAAAATGCATTTAAAATGCATATAATTGAGGCTTAATCTAACTTAAGTGGCATCAATAGGCAGATGCTAATGATCTTAAAGTGGGAGCTCGGCAATTGCTCCCTACAATCTTGCGGCATTTCCACCATCCTTGGCGGTCAATGCAGGAGCCGTTGCCGAGGAGCAAATAGCTGTCCTTGTAGTCGACGGATGATGCGGATGCAACGGATTGGCACGGATTTTTACAGGGCTGACTTCCTATCCGTGTCAATCCGTAAAAAAACCGTGGCGCCGTGTTCTCTTTGTTACTCGCCGGCAATATTCAAGCTTTGTCGATAGCTTTCCATTGACCGCTGCTTTCGTCTTTTTGATACTTTTTTTTGACCGCGCTCCACGCCACCCGATGCGCCCGTTCTTCTTCGTGGCCGTATTCATCCCAGGCATTGTTGAAAGCCGCCAGGTAAATTTCCTGCGCGTGTTTGGGTAAATGTTCGGTCACGTTTTGGGGCAAGTCGTTTATGTCTCGATAAGGCATGCTCCACCTCCAAGCGAATGGCAAGTTTTACAATCATAGTAGGCAATAAGCTTGCCGAAGTCCGTGCGCCCGGATACAGAAAAACAAAGTCGCTACTCGGTACGTTGTCGTACAGAAAAAATTTCGCTAAGCCAGTAATTTACTAACCAAAGTGGATTTTCCGAGGCAACAGTACATCGACCCAACCTGAATGAATGCGAAGCGGTAGTTCTTCGTATGATTGACTGATGTTACGTACGAACGGTGTTTTTCCCGTTTGCCGCACCGAGCACAGGACAAATTCGCGCAACGCTCAACGGAGCAACAGATTTCCAGCCTATGTCGAGATGAGTATAACGACGAGCGCAGCGCGTGGGAACGAGGTGAACTTATAAACTAGATAGCAACGATCCGTGTTAAATCCGCCTGATCCGTGTCATCCGTGTTCCATTTTTGAATAATGAAGGAGGCGTTATGGCCGATATAGAACATCCCAGCCCACCGAATCCGCGTCAACACCAGCAGCGGCAGCCGGGACTTGAAAAAGATATGAATCCCAGGCCTCAATTCCACGATCCTAATTACCAAGGTTCCGGCAAGCTTAACGGCAAAGTCGCCTTAATTACCGGCGGCGATTCCGGCATCGGCCGCGCCGTTGCAGTGGCTTTTGCAAAAGAAGGCGCCGATTCGGCGATTGTTTACCTCAATGAACATGAAGATGCGGAAGAAACCAGGCGCTTAGTGAATGAATACGGCCGCCAATGCCTGCCGATTGCCGGAGACATCGGCAACGAAGCGTTTTGCCGCGAAGCGGTTGAGCAAGCCGCCAGTGAATTAGGCCGATTGGATTGCCTTGTCAACAATGCGGCCGAACAGCATCCTCAAGAAAGTATTGAAGACATCAGCGCCGGGCAGCTGGAAAAGACCTTTCGCACCAATATCTTTGCGATGTTCTACTTGACTAAAGCCGCGCTGAGATACCTGCAAGCGGGCAGTACGATTATCAACACCGCGTCGGTCACGGCTTATAAAGGCAGTCCGAAATTACTCGATTATTCGTCCACCAAGGGCGCGATTGTCGGCTTTACCCGCTCCTTGTCCGTTGCGTTGGCCGAAAAAAAGATCAGGGTTAACGGCGTTGCTCCCGGGCCTATCTGGACACCGCTTATTCCGTCGACGTTTCCGCCCGGAAAAGTTGAGGCTTTCGGCGGCGACGTGCCGATGAAGCGGCCGGGCCAGCCCGAAGAAGTCGCCAATTGCTATGTTTTTTTAGCCTCGGACGATGCCTCTTATATCTCAGGACAGATCCTCCATCCGAATGGAGGCACCGTAGTCAACGGTTAGCCGCCGAAAAAACCGATGAGATGAATGCACGTTATGCCGTCCGATATGAATAGCACTATAAAACATGACGACGCGGACAGGTTTAGCTCGTCAAGGCGCGGTTTTTTGAAGCTGCTAGGATATGGCTCCCTGTTGACGCTGGGCGGGTCAGCGGTCGCGAAGGCCGAAGCCGGCACAATCCTTTCGAGCAAAACGCTTGCCTTGCAACATGTCCATACCGGCGAAAGACTAAAGTTAACGTATTTCGAACAAGGGCATTATATTGACGAGGCGCTGCAGGAAATCAGTTACCTGCTGCGCGATTATCATACCGACGATGTGCATCCGATCGATCCGGCTTTGCTGGACCAGCTGTATGACCTGAAATTGATGCTCAGAATCAACCAGCCGTTCTATTTGTCTTCAGGTTACCGTTCTCCAGGCACGAATGCCGCATTACGCCATATGTGCCGGTGCACCGCAAGACACAGCCTGCACATGCAAGGCCGGGCCGTCGATTTTCATGTGAAAGGCGTCGCGACGCGAAAGCTCAGGAACGCCGCATTAGCGATGCGCCGCGGCGGAGTCGGTTATTACAAACGTGCCGATTTTATACACTTGGATACGGGGGATTTCAGGTCCTGGTAGCGTTGATTTTTAAATATGCGTAATTTATGAAATCGGACATACCGGTTTTGAATCTGAGATAACTGTTCAAGACTGACAGGCCCGATTCAAATCCGTCGTGATTGGAAATTAGCCTATTCCTTTGTTAACGCATACAGATAATAAAAAACCAGCGTCCGCGAAAAGCACGAAAATACTAGACAGACCTTCCAGGTTTTCAAAACCTGGAAGGTCTAACCGGCAACGTTCCGGACAGGAAGGACATTTAATAAAGAAATAAAGAACCGGATAGACACTGCCGGCGAAAAATCGACGGCTGATATTTTTTCGCGTCTTTCGTGGACAATGCGCAACATCGCTAACTAACGAAGAAATGCTCCGGAAAGCGCTTGATCAGATATGAAAAAAATGAAGCGTAGTTATTTCGGCTTGTTTACGCTTGCTGTTTCCCTTCATTGCCTTACGAGAAATTAAGCGGCAAAATAAGAGCAATATTATTTATCGATAAGCTCTTAATAGACAAACGCAAACATAACGTAGGGTAAGTGGATCATGAAAAAATTAGCACTTTTATTTATAGGATTGTTTTTGGTAAATGTCACTGCTTTTGCCGATGATCATCATATTGACGTAGCGCTGGAACATGCGACAGCAGCTACAATTTACGGCAAGAACGGACATACCTCTGTTTTACTCGAACATGCAAAAATTGCGTTGGAACATGTGCTTGCCGCTTCCTTAAAAGCGCAAGGCGTGTCGAAAAGCCATTTGGAATCGGCGGCCGAGGATCTGGAAGAAGCTATTTCCCAGAGCGAGTCGGGCCATGTAGGTACCGCTACCAGACATGCGCGAGCAGCTGTAGGACATATTAAAAACAGCGAAAAATAATATTATTACTTTGCATTGTCAAAACGATAAAAAGATTTATCAGCTTATCCTAATAAGCGATCTATTTGTTTGCTGAGATATTCCGGAGCAAAGCCATTTACGAATGAACATGGTCGGCCAAAGGTTTTCGCAACATCAGCGCGGCGATCGTGATCAACAGGCAAACACCGCCCGCCAGGGTAAAAGCCAGCGATTTTGAAACGCCCAAACGATCAGATGTCTTTTAATAAGCGGTCTTGGCCGGAGCTTTCGATTAGCTTCTTGAAATCGTTGACTGCATTCGAAAACAGTTGATCTTGATTCAGGCCCGGCAATTGATTTTGCCCGCACTGCTCCAATGCATTAATCACATAAGCGATAGTCAGCTTGTTGACATCGGCGGCCGGTTGATAGACTTCATATTCCTCACGGTTTTTCAGCTCAATAACGATCCGGCTCGCGATTAACATTAATAGAACCGATTGCACAATGGCGATCGGCATGGCCAGTTTTGCGGCTATTTGGGCGGCTGTTAACGGATTATTCAAAGGAATGAAATTCTTGACGATCAAATGAATCACTTGCAGCGCAATGATTTTTTTCAGCGAAAAACTCAAGTTGGAGAAGTCGCTATCCTCTTGGTAATTCTCAAAGTTCTGGGTGAAAAACGCTATCTCGCAACCGAATAAGGTAATCATCCAGCCGACTTGCAGCCAAACAACAAACAGCGGCAATGCCGCAAAGCTGCCGTAAATGGCGTTATAGGACGATACGCCGATCTGCAAACTCAAATAAGCCCATTGCGTCAGCGTATACATGATAGCGGTGACAAGACCGGCGATGATGCCGGCTTGGTAATTGATTTTACGGTTGGGCATGAAAATAAATATAAAAGCAAATAACCCGGTCATCAGTAGCAAAGGTAATAAGCTGAGTGCCCTGATAACGAACCATTCGCCAATAGCAGGCAGGTAAAGAATATTGACCAGCCAAGTCAGCTGCGTTTTAAGAAAGACCGTAATACTGCCGGAAACGATTAATACAATAGGGGCTAATAACATCAGCGATAAATAATCGCTGAATTTACGGCTTAACGATCTGTCTTGAGAGACTTTCCAAATGTAGTTAAACGATTGTTCTATGTCGCTAATCACATTAATAATGGTCCAAAACAGGATGACGATACCGGTCCCGGCGACAACCTCGCCTTGTGCGTTATCGAGCAGGTTTTGCGCAAAACCGATTAATTTCAATACCATCGTTTCCTGGTTTGGAATTTGTTCGAGCAAGCGTTGCTTCAGCATTTTTTCAAGACCGAAACCTTTGGCGATACCGAACAGCATCGCGATGACAGGCACTATCGATAACAAGGTATAAAGCGTTAATGCGGAGGCCCTAAGCGAGCATAAATCCCGGGAGAAGCCTTGGGCGGACAGGACGAGTATTTTCAGCGATTTAATGGCTTTTTCTTTAAACGGCGGCAGTTTGTCGTCGCGTAAACCCCATATATATTTCTTAATAGAATTGCTTATATTGAGTTCCACAGCCTGATCCTATGCCATCAAAGTGTTGTTTGGAAGCCATTCTACTGAGTTGACGTTGGAAGAGAAACAGGCCGATAGACAGACCTTCCAGGTTTTGAAAACCTGGAAGGTCTAATTCAGCGCGACGGCCAGTTTTACTTGGCAGCCTTAACGGCGATTGACGGGACGACGCGCCAGATGCTGTTGCCGACATCGTCTGCGACCAGCAACGCGGCTTTTTTGTCCAGCGCGACGCCGACCGGACGCCCGAACGCATTGCCGTCGGCGCTGACGAAGCCGGTCAACACGTTGATCGGCTCGCCGAAAGGTCGGCTGCCTTTGAATGGAACAAAGACGACTTGATAGCCGCTGCGCGGTTTGCGATTCCACGAACCGTGCTGGCCGACAAAAACACCGTTATTGAAAGGCGCCGGCCAGACATTATTTTTTGAAAAAACCAAACCGAGACAGGCGGTATGCGCTCCGAGAGCATAATCCGGCACTTTTGCCGAAGCCACCAGATCGGGGCGCTGCGGCTGCACACGCTCGTCCAGGTGTTGTCCGTAATAACTATAGGGCCAGCCGAAGAAGCTGTTGTCGGGCACCGAAGTCAGGTAATCGGGAACTAGGTCGCCGCCGAGTTCGTCGCGCTCGTTGATGACCGTCCAAAGCGCTCCGCTATTCGGTTCCCAGGCGAGGCCGTTGGGATTGCGCAGGCCGCTCGCGTAAATACGGTGAGTGCCGAGTTTCGGGTCGACTTCCCAGATAGCGGCGCGGCCGGTTTCGTTATCGATGCCGTTTTCGGCAACGTTACTGTTCGAGCCGACCGTGACGTACAGCCGCGATCCGTCCGGGCTGGCGATAACGTTCTTGGTCCAGTGATGATTGATCGGGCCTCCCGGCAGGTCCACGACTTTGGTTCCGGGCCCGGTAATCCGCGTTTCGCCGTCGCGATAAGGAAATTTCACCAACGCATCGGTATTGGCGACATAAAAATCGTTGCCGACCAGCGTCATGCCGAACGGCGAATTCAATCCTTCAATAAACGTTGTCCGCGTTTCCGCTACGCCGTCGCCATCGCTATCGCGCAGCAACGTGATGCGATTAGCGCTGGGCACGCTTGCACCGACATCCTTCATGACCTGCTTCATGAACCAGCCTTTCATGCCTTTACTATCCTCGGGCTTTGGCGGTGCATTCGTTTCTGCGACCAATACGTCGCCGTTCGGCAGCACGTAAAGCCAGCGCGGGTGATCGAGTCCGGCCGCAAAAGCATTGACGTTGATGCCCGGTGCGGCCATCGGCTTTCTGTTTTCAGGCCAGCCTACAGCCGGAGCAATGTTTACGGTCGGAATCCAGGTCGGGTTCGGAGGCGGCAACTGGGGATGAGGTCCAACGCCCGCTGTTACCGGCAATTGTGCGACGTCGCCGCAGGAGGCCAGAGCCATCGCGATGACAGTGAATAACAGTGAGCGTTGCGATTTCATCGGTATGGAGTCCTGCACCCGCTTAATGCTGAGTGCCGGAGGCCATTTGTCGGCAACTTTCCGCACAGTTTTGACAGGCTTGCACGCATTCGTCCATACCGCCGATCTGACGGCAATCCGCGGCGCAGGCTTCGCAGATTTCGGCGCAGACCGCGCAAGTGCGCATATGAAAGCGGGAATTGCTTAGCATGAAGTTGGCAGACGTTTGGCAGATTTCGGCGCAGTTCATCATCAGGCGGAAATGTTCCGGTTCAACATGCTTGCCGCCGGTATTCAGGCAGTAATTCATTGCCGTTTGCAGGCAAACTTGATGGCAATTCATGCAATCTTCTATGCAAGATTGCATCGAATGCTGCATCGCGTGTATGGATTGCTCAGGGCGCATTGATGTTTCGGTATGAGTTTGCTGAGTCATGAGATTCTCCTAAAGCAGGAAAAGTGACAGTTAAAAAACCTCGGCCCCGCATCAAGCTGGGCAGCGAGACTGGGGTCGTATTAAGACCTTGGTTCGTACTTTAACTGCAAAAGCGGCGATGGGTCGGTACGGTATCGCACAGATAGGCGGAATAAGGTTTATAGCTTGTACAAGCTTATGTGGGCTTGCGTACCGATCGAGTTTGGTAAATGCGATGAAATCGAGTTTATTCAACCGGATAAGTAGCTGAATATTAAGTTTAGACTGTTTCTTTAAAGGCGGAGTGCAGGTTACGCCTGCTTTGCAAGCAGAGTTTGCACTCCGAAATATTGGAAAATTTTAGGTAAATTACTTGATAAATCAAGGAGCAATGACATGCATGTGACTTATGAGCAAGCGGAAAAAATGATCAATGCCGCCGTTAATAAAGCCAAAGAAACCGAAACGCCGAGTTGCATCGCTATAGTGGATTCCGGCGCGAACCTGAAAGCTTTCCGGCGTATGGACGATGCCTGGGTCGGCAGTATCGATGTGGCGATCAAGAAAGCTAAAACCGCCTGTTTGTTTGCGATGCCGTCAGGCGAGCTGGGCAAGTTATCCCAGCCGAACGGCCAGCTTTACAGCATAGAGCATTCCAATAACGGCTTGATCACATTCCCCGGCGGCCTGCCGATCATAGACGAGTACGGCGTATTGATCGGCGCGATAGGCGTCAGCGGCGGCACCGTGGCAAACGACTATCAGATTGCGAAGGTCGGCGTCGCGGTCGCCGGTGTCATCGACCATCCGAAGCATCCGTGGCGGACCTAGAGAATTTTCGTTAAAAAAATAGGGCTTACGAAAAGCATATCGATATTCCGTAGGAGCGGCTGCGCCCGCGATGATGCCGCTACAGTTCTTCAATCGCTGTGTAGATGTCGCGGGCTACAACGCTAATCTTGATCGTAGTGACGGGTTCCAGGGGACGTGCGTCTAACGGATAACCGCCACTTATATGTTCGCTAGCGTACAGACAGCGCCTGACCTTGCCGTTACATTTCTTAGTGAGTTTCTAAACACTATCAAGGATAAATAATGGCTACTTTACGGTTTATGATTGCCCTGGGTGTCATGCTGTTGCCCGCGGCGATTGCTCATGCGACAACGGCGGACGATGCGTATATTGCCGGCTACGCGGCGGCCGCGCTAAAGCATGGTTTAAAGATTGATAAAGCCTCGTTAGTGGTACGGAATGGCGCGATTAATTTGTCGGGACGTAATTTAAACGCCGGCGACCGCGCCAAAGCGGCACAGTTATTAGCCGAAATTCCCGGCGTCAATGCGGTAAAAATTTCCGAGGATACCGATCAGCAGTTGATATACGGCTCGTCAACGTCCGCCCAAGCCAGTGCCGTCCAGGCGCTGCCGTCGAATGAACCGGTTATTTTGCCGACAGGACTTCTACCGATAGGCCACTTGTTTAAGCCTTTATTGGCGGACCCGCGTTGGACGCATTTCTCGGCTGCGTATCGTAATTTCCAAAGCAAAAATTTCGACGGCAGGGATATAGCCTCGGTGAGTTTCGGCGAAACAATACCGATTTATCGGGATAATTTCGGGCAGTCCACTGTGCAATGGGAGGCCGGGCTTCAGGGCGGGGTCTTTAGCGATTTCAATCTGGACGCGCCATCAAGCGACTTGGTCAATACCGATTTTATTGCTGCGCTTTATTCAAGTTTGCGAGTCGATCAATTCTCGGCTTTTGGCCGTATTTATCACCAGAGCTCGCATCTGGGCGATGAGTTTCTGTTGCGCAAGATCGGTACGAAATTCGAGCGCGTGAATCTTAGTTATGAGGGCGTAGACTTAAAACTTTCTTATGAATTTCCTTACGGCATACGTTTGTACGGCGGCGGAGCCGGGCTATTCGACCGGGAACCTTCGGCGCTGAAGATATGGTCGGCGCAATACGGCGTTGAATTTCGAAGCCCTTGGCGCGTGGAATTGGCAAAAATGCGGCCGATTGCGGCAGTCGACATCAAAAACCATGAAGAAAACCGTTGGAATTACGACGTATCGGCCAGGGCGGGCGTTGAGTTTGAAAGCTTGCAGGTATTAAGCCGCAAGCTGCAATTGATGGCTGAATACTATAACGGTTATTCGCCAAGCGGGCAGTTTTATAAGGAAAAAGTGGAATATTTCGGTTTGGGTGCGCATTATCTTTTTTAGCGGATGTTACGCATTGTTCACGAAAAGCGCGAAAGCCACGAAAAATAGAGAGTTACGCCAACTAAGCTTTATGCTGCTTCGTTGCGCGAGTTAGACCTTCCAGGTTTGCAAAACCTGGAAGGTCTGTCTATCGGCCTGTTTCTTAAGCGGCGCGGTGAGTAGCTCCGCGCGGCAACTTGCCATTATCGCTCCGTTAGAATAATAATTAAGCCAATTCTGCAAATGGCTCACGGGGGCAGACCGATGGCAAAAAACCACCAACATAATCATTCTCACGATCACGCCGGACACTCGCATAGTCACGGTCATCGGCATCACGATCATACCCATAAGCAAGGCCGCGCTTTCGTTTTAGCCATCGTTCTGAACTCGGCCTTTGTGCTGATGGAGTTCAGCTACGGCTTTATTGCCAATTCGACGGCGCTGATGGCCGACGCCGGGCACAACTTGTCCGACATCCTTGGCCTGGTATTGGCCTGGGGGGCTTCGATCCTTTCCCGCAGGGCGCCGAGCGAGCGTTACACTTACGGTCTGCGCAGCACCTCGATCATGGCCGCGTTGGCGAACGCGATGTTCCTGCTGGTCGCGTCCGGAGCTATTGCGCTGGAAGCCGTTCATCGTTTCTCGCAGCCGCCGGCGGTCGCGGGATTAATGGTTACATGGGTCGCAACTGTCGGTATCGTCGTCAATGGACTATCGGCATGGTTGTTCGTTAAGGGCAGCAAAAGCGATTTGAATGTGCGCGGCGCTTATCTTCATATGGCGGCTGATGCGGCGGTATCGCTGGGCGTAGTGATTACCGGTATCGCTATGGTTTTTACCGGCTGGTTCTGGCTCGATCCGGTGATCAGTCTGGTGATCGTGGCCGTCATTGTCGTCAGCACTTGGGAATTGCTGCGCGAATCCGTACAACTGGCGTTGATTGCCGTTCCGGCGCATATCGACGTGGCCGCGTTGGAAAATTATCTGCGCGAATGCCCCGGCGTGGCCGGCATTCATGATCTGCACATCTGGGGCATGAGCACGACCGAGAGTGCGTTAACGGTTCATCTGGTCATGCCTGACGGTTATCCCGGCGATGCGTTTATTGACGCCATCGTGCAGACGCTCAAGGATCGTTTTCTTGTCCATCATTGCACGTTGCAAGTCGAGCAGGGAACGACCAATCATTCCTGTGCGTTGTATCCTTCAATTACTGCCGGACATATTCACTAGCACTGGTTTTAGAATCTCAAAAAGCAGCGGTTATATAGTCGATCAACCTACTCCCGTCTTATTCAAAAAACGTTTAATTTTAGAAAGTTGATAAAGCCTGATAATAACAATGTGTTGGCTATTTATTAGGTTATCCATTTAAGCCGGGAGCGTTAAAAAATGGCACACGGATGACACGGATTCGACTGATCGACACGGATAAAGCGGAAGCTCTGTGCTTAAAAATAACCTATTGAATAATAACGAGAAAATCTGTGTAAATCCGTCATATCCGTGTCATCCGTGTTCCCTGTTCATTCTGCAAAAATGTTAGTCTTTGCGTATGTGTCTCGGCTTACGTTGAAAGCTTATGTATAAATTGTACGTTTTCTCGTTAAGATGGGAGTGAAAAGAGCAGGGCAAAGGTCTACGCATTCGCACTTATTCCTTGATTACGATAAAAAGTCTAGCATCCAACTTTAGACCAAAAATGCCTGAACGAAATAGATAGTAATGAAATTGGCATGTGATTAACCAAAGCTAACCCAGAGGAATTGCACGATGACCAACTTAATTCTAACGCTAGCATTCTTGTTTCCGGTATCGGCTACACCCAGTGAAGAGGGATGCCTAGCTAACATTATTTTCGCGGAATCCAGGGGGGAATCCATAGAAGGCGCTGTCGCGGTAGGGCAGGCAACAGTCAACCGGGCCAAGCGTACCGGCAAGTCAATCTGTAACTTAAGCGGCGTGTCCCGGTTAACCCCGCCACGCGGCTTGATATCGCATTACACCGCATTAGCTAAATCCGTTATGCATGGTAAAGAATCCATCGTACGGAACTCCGACAGCTGGAATGTCGGCACCAAGCCGCGGTATTCCGGTGAGATTGTCAGGCAAATCGGCGGCCATGTTTTTTATGTGATGTCGAGATTGTAAAATTTATGGCCAAAGGCCATAAGTTTCGTTTGAGCGGGTAAGCCGCTCAACTCAGCTTTAGGATACATCCATTTTATAGCCGAAGCCACGGACGGTTTTCAGCAGTTTTAACTCATAATCGTCATCGATTTTCCGTCTCAACTGGCGGATATAAACATCCACGACATTGGTCAACGGATCGGCGCTATAGCCCCATACTTGTTCTAGTATCCGGGTGCGGCTCAGCACCTTGCCGGGCGTGCGCATAAAGCATTCGAGCAAGGAGAACTCTTTCGGCGTCAGGTCGATCAATGTTTCTCCGCGCTTGACCTCGTGGGTTTCGCCGTTCAACACCAAATCGGCTATGCGCAGTTCTTTGCTTTCTTTTTCAGGTTTGATCTTGCCGTTACCGCGGCGCATCAGCACCTCGATCCTGGCCAGCAGCTCTTCGAATGCGAAAGGCTTGGTCATATAGTCGTCGGCGCCTGAGCGTAAGCCGGTGACTTTATCCTGCACGGTGTCCCTGGCCGTCAACATCAGGATCGGGGTGGCGACGCCGGTATTGCGCAAGCGTTCGCAAACCTCCCGGCCGTTCATGTCAGGCAAGCCAAGGTCCAGGATCATGACTTGAAACTTGCCTTGACTGCCCAGCGCCACGGCCTGCTGGCCGCTACGGGCCACTTCGACAGTGTAGCCTTCGGCCCTCAGTCCCCGGTGAACAAAATCGACAATGCGATCGTCGTCTTCTACTAGCAGAACTCTCATATAACCGGTATTCATTGGATTTTTATTTAATTTATAGTGATGAGGACTTTATTTGCATATTAAAATCAACTCAGCTTTATCCCCAAGTAGGGGTTGAGCGGACGAGCCGCACGACTCAGCTTTAAATCTTGATAATGGTGTCGCTATAAAGAGCTACCAAGGGATCATGGGTCATTAAGCGCATCGGCTCTACAAGCGCTTGGGCCACAAGTATGCGGTCAAACGGATCTTGGTGATGCGAAGCCAGCTCTTCGACCGCAATCGCATGTTCCGCCTCAACGGCGAGGAAGCGATAGCCGGATTCCTGAAAATAGCGCATTGCGTCTTGGCTGGAAACCGGCATATCGCCTCGGCCTAGCGCATGCTTAATCGCAATTTCCCAGATATTCGCCGCACTGACCCAAACGTTCGTTTTGCGTGACGTAATTAAATCGCGCGCCCTTTGCGGCAGTTTGGGGTTATCCGTAATGGCCCATAGCGCAACATGAGTATCCAGCAGCAGATTCAAGACGAGGCCTCGCCGATAAATAACCGAGCCACTTCGTCGTTATGCGTATCGATGTTGTCCGGCACCACGAACAAGCCTTTCGCGACGCCAATCCGCTGTCCGGTTGATGCAGTCTCCAGCGGGACCAATTTGGCAACCGGGCGGCCATTCCGGGCAATCACGATTTCACGTTCTTGCCCTTGCTCAATGGCCTCTACTAAGCGAGACAAAGAGGACTTGGCTTGTAACATATTGACAGTTTGCATTGCCTTCTCCATGAAAATTTTTAGTCTAGTCTGGCTAACTGCGCAAATCAAGCATGAATATTTACCGCTCCGCTTTGGCTAGTAAAGAGCTTTTATCCCGAACCAGTAGGGGAGTTTAATCCGGCGAAACCAGCGGCAGCACGACCGTAAACGTCGAACCCGAATTTTCACTGCTGGCTGCGGTGATGCTGCCGCCGTGCGCTTTCAGGATAGATTTGGCCATCGGCAAGCCCAGGCCTTTGCCGTCGTCCCGCGAGGCCAACGCATTTTTGCTGCGGAAATGACGGTCGAAAATGCGTTCCAAATCTTCCTCCGGTATGCCGATGCCTTGATCGCTGAGGCTGAAGCTTGCGATGCCGCCGTCCACCTGCAAGGCGACCGCAATACGGCCGCCGGGATTCGAGTATCGGCAGGCGTTGTCGCCGAGGATGAATAACACTTGCCGAAGCCGTTGCTTGTCGCCGCGCACCCAGACCGGCCCTTCAGGCGCATCCAGCGAGACCGACATCGATTCTTCCTCGGCCATGACCTGAAAATTCTCGACGGCCGCGGACAGCAGTTCGACCAAATCCAGCCGCTCCCATTCGAACTGGAGGTTCGCGGTTTCCGCCCGGGCCAGGAACAATAAATCGTTGACGTATTTTCCCAACTGCATCGACAGCTCGACGATACGGTGCAAAGCATCCTTATACTCTTCGGTTTCCCGGTCCTTGCCGCGCAACGTCACTTCCGCCTCGCCGCGAATGACGGTAATCGGCGTGCGCAGCTCGTGGCTGATGTCGGCCAGAAACTCCCGGCGCTCGTTGTCCATGCGTTTCAATTCTTCGTTTAATTGATGCAGCTCGACAGTGCGTTCGGCGACTCGTTTCTCCAGCACCAGGCGGCCTTCGCGCAGTTTATTTTGCTGAAGCTCCAGTTCCTGCGCCATTTGATTGAAATGGCTGGCGAGATAGCCGAATTCATCGCCGGTATCCAGCGCAATACGGTAATCCAGGTTGCCGGAGGCGATTTCATCGGTGCCTTTCATCAACGCTTCAATCGGTTTTTTGACGCCGCGAAACAGCAATGCGCCGGATAACAGGCTGAATATCGCCGCGATCAACGAAGCCAGGATCGCGACCCAGCGCGACTGCGCGACCAAATCCTCCATTTCCTGCTTGGCTTTGCCGGCTTTTTCCCGTTCCGCATCGATCGCCGCATCGATCAGCGGCTGGAATTTTCCGTCGATTTCTTCTTCGGAGAATTTTGACAACGCTTTCACGGCCAATTCGTTTTTACCCTGCTGACGTAGACGTTCGACTTCATCGAAGCGGTATTCGCCGGCATCCAGGAAGGCGGTGAAATGCGCGACTCGTTCCAGCTCGGCGGACTTATCCTGGCGATCTTCGCCGTGACTTTCCGCGACAGCGGTGTTCCTCAGTTCCTGCATCGCCTCGTAAAGACGCTGTTTGGACGATTCGACGCCGGTATCCGCGGCCGGGCTGTCCGTGATTTGTCTATCCATCCGCTGTTTGAAGTGGCGATAAGCTTCCTGGGATAACTTTTCATAATGGTCGAAAGCGTCGTACGCCATTTGGCTGCGCTGAAAATGCCCTGCCACCTGGTTCGCGCCCCAATACAGCGCGATGCCTAAAAACAGCACAAAGCAAAACGATACGACGATCACGATCGCCAAGCGGAAACGGAACATGCAGGCTTAGTTTGCGTCGCCGCTTTCGTCCAGGTGTTTTTCCATTGAGCGGATCGCTTCCAGTTTTTCCCGCAGCAGGCGGGTTTCATCCTTTTTCGAGCCGCCGGTATCTTTCGATTCCAGCACCGACTGGACCGATTTTTGTTTGTGCTCCAGCGAGCCAACTTTTCTCGACACGTTTTGCAGGCGTTTTAACGCTTCGGCATGAATCGCGACCAGCCGTTGCATCCGTTCATCGGACAGGTTCACCGGCGGGATGGAACTGACGCCATCGAGGATTCTGGGGATGTCGCCGCAGCTATCGGACAGCAGGCGGCCTACCATCAAGTGCAGGTGTATGCCTGGGCCCGGAGGGCTTTTTTGCCGTTTCAATAAAGTACGGCAGACATCGGTGCGCGCTGACGGCGATATTCTGGACATATTGGCCCCGAAAGCCAGCAGTTCGTCAAAATCCGATTGCGCATAGGGATCGTTATAAGTGGATGAGTAGCCGTTCCAACCGGAGTTGAACTCGGCGCATCCTGTTAACAGCAAGACGCCAAGCATCAAGCCGGTATTGCGAATAGAAAAAAATGACAGCATAGGTTTATTGGTTTTATGTTTTGAGTGTAATTAATAGCGTACAGATAAGAATCAAATGTCTCGTTCCCATACGCTGCGTGGGAATGCAGTCAAGGCGCGCTGCGCCGCGAGCCGGGAGCAATGCGTCGATATGCAGGCTATCTTAATAGGACGCAGCGCGTCCTATATCGCATTCCCACGCAGCGCGTGGGAGCGAGAACTAGTGACGACACGCTACGTGGAAACGACAGTACTTTTTTACGCACTGACCCCTAATTTTAAGCCTTCCCGCTTAGCGGAATCTGAACGCGGACGCGGGCTCCGTGTTGATCTTGCCTTGAGTCGATAATATCGACCTTGCCTTGATGGTTGACGACATATTCCTTGACAATCGCAAGCCCCAGGCCCGGGCCTTCGATAGCATCTTCGGATTCGGCAATCTTGCCGCGGAAAAAGGGCTCGAACACATGCAAGCGTTCATCGGGTTCAATGCCGGGACCTTCGTCTTCGACTTCCAGTTCCAATTGCGCGCCCGAATCGCGAAGCATGATCCGTATTTCGCCGCCGGTCGGCGAATATTTGACCGCGTTCGACATCAACTGCTCGATAATGCTGCGTAGCTGGTCTTGGACGCCGGAAATCTCAACCGGCCTGACCAGTTTTTTTACACTGATCGACTTGCTTTGCAGATGGACTTGAAAATCCTCAATGACCGCTTCCAGCAAGGATTTCATATTGACGGTTTGCTTGCGGTTAGCTTCCTGTTTCGAGTTGATCTGGCTGTAACGAAGCAATTCCTCGGACACGGTTTTCAGCTTGTCGACATTACTGCATAACTGTTTGGCGATGTCGTGCCGTGTATCGCTTGATTGCTGATCCGGCACGACGGCGAGAAGTTCGGCGCCTTCGCGGATGCTTGCCAACGGCAGGTCGATTTCGCGGGCCACGTTAAGCATGAACTGCTGCTTCGAAACTTCCAGCTCCATCAAATGCGTACGCAGCCATTCGAGACGGTTGCCCAGGTAGCGCAGGTCCGAAGGGCCGGTAATATCGATTGCTTCGTCGAGTTCGCCCGAGCCCAGACGGCGGATGCCGGCGTCCAACTGGCGCATCGAGCGCGAAAGTATCGCCAGCAATACCGCGATAAAAATAAACGAAATAACTAACAGCGCTCCGCCTTTGATCAACAACCCTTGTTCAAGCGACTCGGACTGATTGCGCAATTCGTTGAATTCATGATCGACGTAGCTCTCGAATTCGCGCGACAGGCTGGAGGAGGATTCGCGCAAGCCCTGAAACGCTTCGTCGACCGGCAACTTCAGGTTATTCTCGCCGGCCGAGCCGATGATCTGCTGGTAAATCAGCTCCTCTTTCTCCGACAGCTCGTTGACCAGCAAAGCGATTTTGTTGTCGATATGCAGCTTTAGAAGGGCGTTCAACGCTTGCTTGAACGATGCGCGGGTGCTTTCATAGGATTGTTGCTCATAAGGTTGGCGCACGGCCGGATCGGACAGTAAAACAAACAGCCTGGCTTTGCGTTCAATATCGCCGGTTTTTTGCAAAACCAGGCGTATCGCCTTGGTTTGTTCAAAAACTTCGGAATTGATGGTTCTGCCCAATGCCGAGGTTTCGCGCATGCCGAAAGCCGCATACATCACGGCTAAAAAAAGCGGAATAACCGCAATCACAAAACCAAGAGCGATAAGCGATTTTAACGAAAGAATATTTTTGAATTTTATCCGGTCGCATAGCGCAAACAAGCGTTCTGCCGGTTTTGACCAAAGCTTCGATAAATCCGGTTTTCCGGAAATACCCGGAACAGAATTGGGGATAGGCTCCTTCATGGATCTCCGTGTGTAATTGTTAAAAGTGGTCCTTTCGCCAATAACCCATCCATGATGCCGCGCCGCAACGGGAGCCGCTTCGGGCATTATAAAACCCGATTACAGCTACGATACATTTGCCGGCAAGCCTGACTCAACGGCGGCTATTATACACACAACTAAACTATCGCTGACCATGTTGCGGGTTGATCGATTGTTTTCTCTTTGAAACTTTACAATCTATGACTGGCGTTAACGTATAGCGACTATTCAGGCGCCTGTTCCCCGGCTTCGGCTTTATTGTTGAGAAATTCAACCACATCGTCGTTTTGTACCCGGTAATAAATGTCCTCGACAGGCAAGGTTAAGCCAATCGATTCGAAAGTAATTTCATCGCCGAGAAAATAATGCTTCGGCAACCAGCCCTCGCTTCTGCGTATGACTTGAATATCCGCGAAATCCTGTTGGATCAGCACATATTCTTGCAGAGTGGGAATATTGATATAGGACATCAGCTTGACGGTTTCGTCCGTTCTGCGCGTCGATCTCGATAAGACCTCGACAATAATGATAGGGGTCTCGGTGAAATAGGGTTCCGAATCGTCGAAATGGCAATCGACAGTCGCATCGGGATAAAAGAAGTTCGAACCGACCCTGACCTTCATGTCCGAACCGAAAGGTTCGCAAGGCGTGTTTTCTAAATGATTACCAAATTTTCTTAAAACATTCACCGATATTCTTTCGTGATTGGCGCTGGCTCCGGCCATCGCATAAACATGGCCATCGATCAATTCATGCTTGACTTCGCTAAGCGGTTCGCCTTTCAAATAGTCTTCCGGGCTGATGAGTCCGGTATCTTTTACGGCTAACATGTCGTTTCTCCCAAATAGTTGTCGTATTTTCATTATAGCGGTATTTGGTTGTTGCCAATGACCTGTTAAGGCTTAAGAACCTGGAGCGACCGTGCTGCATATAGCCGACGGTCTAAAAGGGAAACGGTTCCGATTTATTGAGGCAGACCAAGCGGTTGCTTTTTAGGGGCGTGTAAAAGGTTTGCTTGAGCGAATGAGCCAGCTTCAGGTTTTCCCAAGAGGCATACCAGCTGCTGAACAACACTGTCTTCGCTTTAAAGGCTTTGTCGGCAACGGCGTTGACCGGCATGTCCTTGAAATGGTCGTTTTTGGTCTTGCCGTCGGCGGCGTTGCGATAGATCCGGTTATCCATCGGGTAATGGTCCTGTACATTACTGTGCAGCCGATTGACGCCGATGCTACGCATCAAGTCGCCCAAAGCACCGCTTTGGCTAGGGTTGCGAAAGTCAAATATTAACAATAAGCATTTTACCGGTTGGGTGGAACTAGGTATTATTACCTATAACTGTAAGTTTATGCTTACAGTTATAAGTTTATTTAGTTTTCAATCCCATCGACATTGGCGCAGAGCATAACCCGAATGAATTTGATTGAAAATAAACTTAAGAAAAATTCGGACGATACAAATTCAAACCAATCTGCTCCTGCTACTAACCCTGTAGGGTACGCACGGCGGTACCCGACGAGGCTATTTTTGAAGAGTAGTGTTCATTGGCAAGAAGTGGTGTTTGAACAGGGCAGAGAGCGTTTAAGCCACTAGGGCCGGCAAACCAGATAACATGAGCTTCGGCATATATCATGGCTGATGGGTGAAGAGAGACACTATGAAAACAGCGGCAAAATATCAACCCATTCCTTGTACTCGCCTGGATTGCTCCGCGATAGACGATCTCAATACCATTTTAAATGCTTTAGCCAACGCCAGTTCACACCATCAAATCCATGAAGCAATGGATTGTTTGCAGAAAAATCAGGGAGCCGATGTACTCGGACAGTTATTTTTGCCGAATTATTCTTCTGAAAAAGCTTCGTATTACGCCCATTCGGAAAATCTCGATCGATATACCCAAGCCTATCTGGAATCCAACGCCATTGTTATCGATACCATTTCTTCTCAAATACGGCACCAGTGCTTGCCGATTGCGTTCGGCTTGGATTTTCAGCGGAAGAAAGCGACCCGGGAAGAACAAATTTTATATTCGTTACTCGACTCGCATGAAATCAGCTGCGGTATTATTGTGCCTGTGCACACGCCCTCGTGTTTTTCAATATTCAAAGTCGCGTTTTCTGAAACTGATCCTGATCTTAAAGTCCGGCTGCCCGCGTTGGCAACCCTGTCGCAGCTGATTGCGACGCAAATGCACGACACCATTTGCCGAATCAATGGCATGAAGTCATCGGAAGGGGAGGCTTCCTTATCGTCCCGTGAAAAAGAATGCCTGACGTGGGCAGCGGCGGGCAAGGTCGCTTGGGAAATTGCCGAAACGTTAGGCGTCGCCGAAGCCACCGTCATCTTCCATCTCGAGAACGCCAAACGCAAACTGCAAGCAAAAACGCTGCCGCAGGCAGTAGCTCATGCGATACGCAGCAAACTGATTATCTTTTAATTCAGTAGCTTAAGGAATCGGACTTTAATGGCTACAAAATACCTAGAAGAAATGGGAGCTATCCCGGCCGACTTGCCTCCAGTATCATTTTTATGCTGCTCAGTTCGTTGCAAGTCGCCCCGAGTCTTGACGCATCCCCAATCCATCAACGCCGATCCGCTGAAATTTAACCGCTATTCAGCGGATCCAGTCGATTATTGTTTATTCCAGGTACCTTCATGACGACAACCTCCCAGCAACACAACGAAACTGTTTCTGTCGATAACAACGATAGCAATGACACAGCTTCGCTGTCGATCACCGATGAAAATAGGATAACGGTTCTGGCACCCCAGATATTACGCACCGCCGATCCCAGCCTGGACGGTGGCAAATGGGAAGTGGCATTTATCGATACCGGTGTGGCCGATTACCAGACCCTGGTAGACGGCATTCGACCCGGTATTGAGGTGGTGCTGTTCGATTCGACTCGAAACGGCCTGTCCCAGATGGCGCAGATTCTAGAGGGGCGGAGCGGCATTGATGCAATCCACATCGTCTCTCACGGCTCCGAAGCTTCGTTGGAGCTGGGTTCGCTGACATTGACTTCGCAAAACCTACAAGGTCATGCCGCCGATTTGGCAACTATCGGTAATGCGTTAACCCCGAACGGCAATATTTTATTGTACGGCTGCGATGTGGCGGCAGGACCCGACGGCGCGGCTTTCGTTTCGGCGCTGGCAAATGCGACTCAAGCGAATATCGCCGCATCCACCGATTTAACAGGTAATGCGTCTCGGGGTGGGGACTGGATACTGGAAACAGCGACGTCGCAGATGGATACCCGTCTAGCCTTTAGCAATTCAGCAACAAGTGCCTATCGAGACGTTTTGGCTGCGAGCACTTTTGATTTTTCCTCTGGTACAAGCGTTGACGGTACTACAACTGTTCTGACTATAAACGACGGAACCAATACGCTCAAACTAACATCAGATAACGGCGCAGGCAGCCTTGATGGATGGCGAGCCGTAAATGATAGTTTTACTAAAAATGCTACTGGTTCTGGTTATACCACCACCTTTACGGGCAAATACGGGATCATCGAAGGACTTGCTAGCAGTTCTTCCATTACCATCACCGCCGATATGGGTAACGATGGCACGTTTGGCGATGCGTTCAAGTTAAGTTCATTTAAACTGGCCGATGCCAGTTTAAATGGGGGAAATTATACGATCAAGCCAAACGGTTCGGCTACCGGTCAGGAGACCGCCTCTCTCGGTAGCCTTCTTGATGTGTATTCGTTCACGCCAGGTACGCAGGCCAATTTCAACAACCTGACCAGCCTGACCGTCGTGTTTTCAAGTAACGCTACGACAATCGTGCTTGATGACTTTTCGATTACCGATCCGGTTATTCCCGGCCCCACCCCAGACAGCATTGTCCGGGCCGGCGGCGCCTCGGCCGCTGTGCTGGGGTTGGCGACCTCGGTCCAGTACACGGTGACCTTTAGCGAGTCGGTGACTGGCGTTGACGCCAGCGACTTCACGCTGACTAAGACCGGCACCGCTAACGGCACGATCAGCAGCGTCACAGGCAGTGGCACGACCTATACGGTCACCGCCAATTCTCTGTCGGGCGACGGTACGTTACGACTTGACCTCAACAGCTCGGGCACCGGCATCCAGAACGGCAGTTCGATCGATATTACTTCCGGTTACACGTCGGGAGAACTCTACACGCTCGACCATACCGCGCCCGGTACACCAACCACGGCTATTGATTTGCAAAGCGGTTCCGATACCGGGCCGTCGAGTTCCGACGATATCACCAAGACCACTAACCCGACGGTGCGGGTCAGCCTGGCCGGCACCAACGCTGTTGTAGGGGATACCTTGGAATTGCTGCTGGGCGGGGCTTCGTTGGGAACGCCGAAAACCAAGGTACTCAATTCCACGGACGTGACGACCAACGGCTACGTCGATTTCACCATTGCCAACGGCGACTTGGGCAGCGACGGCAGCAAGACGCTGACCGCAAAAGTTACCGACGCTGCCAGCAACGCCGGCACGGCGGGCGGTAGCTTGATCCTCACTCTGGATACGACCAACCCGTCCGTTACCATCAACAACGGCACCGCCTTCGCCTATACCGAAAACGCTACGGCCGCCGCGCTGGACTCCACCGCCACAGTCACCGAAGCCGGTACGCCCGGTAAATCGGTGCTGACTGTGCAAATCACCGCCAACAACGAGGCTGCCGATACGCTGTCGCTGCCTACCAGCACCGACAGCGGTATTAATATCGACGGTTCGAACAACCTTCGCTCCGGCACCACCAACATCGGCACGGTCACTGCATCCAGCGTCAACAACGGCATCGCCTGGACCCTGACTTTCCTGGCCGGCGCCACGCAGCAAAATATCCAAGACACCGTCGCCGCGATCCGTTACCACAACACTTCGGACAATCCGGGCACCTCCAATCGCACCGTCACCTTCAACCTGACCGACGGCGCCGGCAACACCGCCACCGCAGCTACCCGCACCATCGCGGTAACCGCGGTCAACGACGCGCCTACCGATATTGCGTTGTCGGCCAACTCAGTCAGTACCTACGATGCGAACGACTCTACCGTCGGCTTGCTGACGCGCACCGACGTGGACGGCGGCGGGCCGACCTATAGCATCATCAGCGTGACGAACCCTTCGAGTGTCGATGTAACGGCTGACAACCTGTTCAACATCAGCGGCGCAGCGTTTCGGGCTTCCACGCCGTCCACGACAACGACCGGCGACTATACGGTCGTGGTGAGAGTCGATGACGGCATAAGCCTTTTAGACAAGACGTTTACGATCACGGTCGATAATTCGCTGGTGGTGACCACGAATTTGGATTCCGGTGACGATGCCGCCACTGGCCCTAGCTATACGGCTGATTTTGTCGACGGCGGCGGTTTGTCGTTGCGCGAGGCGTTGGTTTATGCCAGTAACGGCTCCGTGATTAAATTCGCCGCCGGCCTGTCCGGGCAAACCATTAGTCTCGGTTCCGATGTGACCGCGGCGGCCGGCGTTACGTTAGACGTCGATTCGATCGGCGCGCCGGGCAGCCTGACCATTGCCGGCAATACTTTGAATTTGAGTGGTGCGCTGACCGTCAACAATGGGTCCGGCGACAGTTTGACGATTAGTTCGATCATCGCCGGAGGCTTGGGCAGCGTAGCTAAAACCGGTGCCGGTACGCTGTCTTTATCCGGCAGCAATACGTATACCGGCTCGACGACGGTTTCGGCCGGCACGCTTTCCGTTAGCGGTGGCGCGGCCATATCTAATTTCAGCGGTGTAACGGTGAATACAGGCGCCACCCTCACCCTGTCCGCCAGCGAAACCATTGGTTCCCTGGCCGGGGCCGGCACGGTGACGCTGGGCAGCAATACCCTGAGCGCCGGCGGCGACAACACCTCCACGACATTCTCCGGTGTTATTTCGGGAACCGGCGCGCTGACTAAAGCCGGCAGCGGTACGATGACGTTGAGCGGCAACAATACGTTCACCGGCGCGACGACGGTATCGGCGGGAACGTTGACCTTGAACCGCAACGGCGGCGCGCTGGCCGATGCCGGTGCGGTGACGGTGTCTTCGGGGGCGACGCTGACCTTGTCTTTTGACGAAACCGTCGGCTCGTTGGCCGGGGCCGGCAGCGTGGCCTTGGGGGCCCATACGCTGACGGCAGGCGACGGCACGAACACGGCGTTCTCCGGCGTTATTTCCGGCACCGGCGCATTGACCAAGGTCGGTACCGGCACTTTGACCTTATCCGGCAATAATACTTACTCGGGCGCAACAACCGTATCGGCGGGCGGTTTGACGTTGAATAAAGGTACAGGCACCGGTGCCTTGGCGGAAGCCAATGCGCTTACCGTATCCAGCGGCGCGACGTTGACGTTGTCGGCCAGCGAGACCATCGGTTCGTTGGCCGGGGCCGGCAGCGTGGCTTTGGGAGCCAATACGCTGACAGCCGGCGGCGATAATACGTCTACGACGTTTTCCGGCGCGATTGCCGGTACCGGTGCATTGACCAAGCAAGGTACCGGCACGCTGACGTTGTCGGGCACGAATACCTATACGGGGGGAACGGCGGTGTCGGCCGGCACCTTGGCGGCCACCGGCACGCTCAACGGCAGCGGCGCGGGAACGGTAACGGTCAGTTCAGGCGCAACGCTGGCAGGCACCGGCACCGTGAACAGCGAGATTTTCGTCGATGACGGCGCCACGCTGTCGCCCGGCGTCGCCGGTACCAACAGCGGCGTCGGCAAGCTGACCGTCAACGGCGACCTCCGTGTCAATGGTACCCTGGTGACCGACATCAAGGGCGCCGCCACCGCCGGAACCGATTACGACCAAGTGGCGGTCACCGGCGGAGTCACGTTAAACGGCGGACCATTGACGGTGAACTTGACTTACACCCCGGCACTCAACGACACCTATGTCTTGATCGATAACGACAGTACCGACGCCATCACCGGCGCCCCCGGCACTTTCAACAACTTGGCCGAAGGCGGACGAACGGGTTCACTGCAAGCCAGTTATAAGACGACTGTTAACGGCACCGGCAACGATTTTACGTTGACGATGAATAACACGTCCCCGGTGATCAATAACCTGGGCAGCGACAGCGTGGCCTGGGCTGGGGTCGGGCAGACCGTAAGGCTGGATGGGTCGACGGCGGTGACGGTCAGCGACGCCGAACTGGGCGCGCTGAACAGCGGCAACGGCGACTGGAATGGTGCTTCGTTGACGGTACAACGGGTCCTGAGCGGAACGGCCGACGCCACTGCGAACGATGTGTTCGGTTTCAATACCAGCGGCGCCGACTTCACCGTCAGCGGCAATGCGCTGCAAGCCGGTGGCCAGACTTTCGCCACCTTTACCCATACCGGCGGCGTTCTTACTGTCAATTTCACCGGCAGCGGCACGGCGGCCACCACCGCGCTGGTACAAAGCGTATTGCACGCCGTGACTTACCGCAACGACACCCCCTACGGCACCGCCACGATTCGCATGGGACTTTCCGACGGCGCCGACACCAGCAACGCCGACGTGACCGTGACCAGCAATACGATCTACGTCGATCATTCCGACACTGCCAGTGCGCCGGGTACCGACATACAGGGCGACGCAGCCGACGGTTTCACGCTGACCGAAGCGCTGAACAAGGCGGTCAGCGGCGACACCATCAAGATTCAAAACGGCACCTATTACGGCCAGTTCCGCGCGGCGACCGGCGGCGTCACCATCGAATCGGCCAGCGGCAACGCCGCCGACGTGATCCTCGCCGCACCGGACAGCGGGAACTGGACGGCCTCGGCGCAGGGGGCGCTCAAATCCGGCTACGTCAGAAAAGCCATTCTCGACTTGTGGACCACGACGCCCGGAACCGACGCGATCACAGTGCGTTATCTCACGTTGGACGGCCGTAATCAGGGAACCGCCGACGATGGCGATTTATATGCAGGCCTTTCGACTTACAACGCCAATGCGACGATCGACCACGTCGTTATCAACAATATCGCCCAACCGGTGCTAGGGAACGGCGACTACGAGGGCGACAGCAACCAGTTCGGCATCCTGGCCGAGGGTAGCAATGCCTTAGGTTCACCGGTGACGGTCACCGTCACCAACTCCACCATCGGCACGTTCCAGAAGACCGGCATCGTCGCCTGGGGGCCGCAGCTCAATGCCGACATCCAGCACAACACCGTCAACGCCGTCGGCGTTCACGGCCTGTCCAACCAGAACGGCATACAGATCGGCTCGGGCGGAACCCGCGCTGGCACCACGGCGACGATCAAGTACAACACCATCAACGACATCGACGCCGACGACCCGGCCGGTACGTACAACGCCACCGGCATCCTGCTGGCCTCGGCGGGCGTGTCGGAAATCGCCAACAACACCATCAACGCCCAGCGCACGCCGACCTGGATGGGCAGTTACGGCATCGACCTGATAAACGTCGCCAGCCCGATCAACATCCACGACAACACCTTCACCAACAACTTCATTGGGGTGATCGTCGAAACGGACAACACGGCGCCCGCGGCGCATACCCTTGCCGCCAATAATTTCCTAAAAACCTGGTTTGCGGTGTTCGACAACCAGGATGTCGACCATCAGTACCTGCCGGCCGAAGTCGCCGACACCGCAGTCAACCCGATCACCGTGACGGTCGCCAGCGGCACCGTGGACAATGGCCAAGGCTATCTGACCTACGACCTGTTCGGCGGTAACGACACGTTCACCGACACCGGCTCGGCGCCCTCGCTGATTCAAGCCGGGGGCGGCGCCGACACGGTCACGGCCGGCAGCGGCGCCGATACCCTGACCGGCGGGGCCGGCGCCGACAGTTTGACCGGCGGTGCAGGCAACGACGTTTTTACCTACGATACTACCGGCAACGGCATCGACACCATCACCGACTTTGGCTCCGGCGATGCGATTCGGGTAATTACCCAAAACTTCACCGGCGGCACGGTCACGGCCGGCACCGGCACGACGGTTGCCGGCAAATCCGTACAAATCTTCGCGTCCGGCGGCAATACGACACTCTATATCGACAGCGAAAACGACGCCGATGCCCCGGAGTTGCAGATCACTTTGACCGGCGCCTACCTGCCGGGCAACTTTGTTTTGGATGGCGAATACATCCGCTATCGAAATGTAGCAACCTTCAGCGGACTGGCGTTTTCAGCCGATACCGGCACCAGTACCACCGATTTCGTCACTAACAGCGCGGCCCAGACTATTACCGCCACCTTGAGCGCCGGACTCGGCGCGGGCGAAATCGTTTACGGTTCGCTGGACGGTGGCGCCACCTGGACCAACATCACCAGCAAGGTCAGCGGCACCACACTGACTTGGAACGGCGTGATCCTGAGCGGTAGCAACACACTCAAACTCAAGGTTAGCGACAGCGCCGGCAACAACGGCGTAATCGCCAGCCAAGCCTACGTGCTGGACACAACCGCACCGGCGGCGGTCGCGGCGACAGTGGCCTTTTCAGCCGACACCGGCGTCAGCAACAAGGATTTCATCACCCAAACTGCGGCGCAAAACTTGTCCGGCACCTACACTGGCACCCTCGGGGCCGGCGAAACGCTGCAAATCAGTCTCGACAACGGCACCAACTGGATACCGGCCACCACCGCCGCGGGCGGTACGTGGACGCTAACCGGGCAGACCCTGAGCGGCAGCAACACGCTCAAGGTCCGAGTCGCGGATACGGCCGGCAACAGCAGCGCCGTTTTGTCGCAGGCTTATGTGCTGGATACCGCCGCGCCGGTGTTCGCCGGCGCCACCGTCAACGGCAACACTCTGGTGATGACCTATACCAGTGTCGGCGCCCTGGATGCGACGAATATCCCTGCTCTAGGCGCTTTTACGGTGATGCGCGGGAGCACCGCGATCACTGTCACCGGCGTGACGGTCAATGCCGACGGTAAGACCGTCACGCTGACTCTGGCTTCGGCCGTGGCGAACGGCGATGCGGTGACCGTGGCCTATGCCGATCCGTCGGCAGGCGACGATGCCAATGCCATTCAGAGTAGCAGCGGCAACGATGCCGCCGCCTTGACCGCAACCACCGTCACCAATAATACGCCGGCGGCTGGCGGCGGAAGCGGGAACAACAACCCAAACACCGGAACGGGTAGCACGAACACCGGAACAAATACAGGCACCACGGAAACCACCACGACAACCACCGTGGATGGCATGACCGTCACCGGCACCACGAAAACCACAACGACGACAGTCACCGACCCAACAACGGGAACGGAGCGCTCCGTGACTACCCAGGTGGTCACCACGACCGTTCCTATCGTGCCTGCAACGCGGAAAGAAGAAGACAATTCGACCGCCTTGGCCGACATCCCGCTGGCTAAAGACAACAGCGGTCAAACCGTATTGCAAGCCAGCCTGCCGCCCGGCGTCGGTCTGACTTCCGAAGCGGTGAGCGGCGGCAACAGCCACCTGACTTTACGCGAGCTATTGATTGCCGCGTCCGAGCCGCGCACCGACTCAAACGCGTTCGCCGGCATTCTCGGCCAAGGCATCGACGGCTACGTGCCCGGCGTCCATGACGAGGCCCAGGTCACCGTGCGCACGGTCACGTTCCAGACCCCGGCGGGGGCGTCGGATCAAACCGCCGCGGCCGATGCGCCGCCGATCGTGATTACCGGAGCCAAGGGCACCGGCGAGCAAGATCCGGCCCATCCCGACCGCCAGGAAGCCCTGGTCATCGACGTGCGCAACCTGCCGCACGGCACCGTGCTGCAACTGAACAACGTCGAGTTCGCGATCATCATCGGCGCGGCCCGCGTTACCGGCGGCGACGGGCAAAACTTCGCGGTCGGCGACGATGCCGTGCAGTATATGGTGCTCGGCGCCGACGACGACCTGCTGCATGGCGGCGGCGGCGACGATATTGTCGGTTCCAAAGGCGGCAACGACCAACTGTACGGCGACGACGGCAACGATACCGTGGTCGGCGGCCTCGGCGACGACAGCTTGTACGGCGGCAACGGCGACGACGTGCTGCAAGGCGGGCAGAGCGACGCCGGCGCCTGGACGTTCAGCTTGGGCAGCGACGGTCTGCTGAAGTCGGACTTTACACCGGCCGATGCTAACCTCGCCGACGGCACCCGCGCCAATCTGTCCGGCCCCTGGATTAGCGCCGAAGGCCGCGTGACCTCCGACGCCCGCGTCGCCTTTACCACCGAAGCGGCGGCCAAACTGGAAACCGTTGCGCTATTGTACAAGGCGGTCACCGGCAGCTTGCCGGACGTGTATGCGCTGAGCCATTGGGCGGTATTGGACTACAGCGACGCGCAATATGCGCAAGCGGCCTACGACGCTTACCTGGCGAAACAGCCGCCGGCGCAAGGTCAGGCGATCGAAACCCAGGTCGCAACACTGATCGCTAGCGTATGGGGCGCCCAGGCCGCGACGGCCGACTGGGTTGCGGCTGGCACGCACTTTATCGTCAACGGCGGCAGCTGGGGCGAGGCCCTGAATTACCTGGTGCACCACAACAACTTCAAGGGCAAACTGCTGAATAGCCAGGGCGAGCTGCCGTTGACGCAAACCTACCTATCGCCGGAACTGGGCTGGTCCGGCGATAGCGGCAACGACCAGTTGTTCGGCGGCGCCGGCAACGACACCCTGGTCGGCGGCCGCGGCCGCAACCTGCTGGATGGCGGCGCGGGCAGCGACCGCGCCGTTGTCGTCGAGAACCGCGGCGATTACGTCTTTCGCGTCAACAGCGGCGGCCAGTTGCAGATCAACCATAAACTCAGGGCCGATAGCGATAGCCTGGTCGGCATCGAAAGCGTCGTGTTTGGCGACCAGACCCTGGCGACCGGCGCGTCCAACCTGGACGGCGCCACGCTGAAAGCGTTGTTCGGCCTGTACCGGCTGGAAACCGGGGCCGCGCCGAGCTTGGCCGAACTGAACGCGCAGGCCGCCCATACCGTCCAACTCGGCGACGTGGCCGCACAGCTGATGCAGACGGCCGGCTACCAAAGCCAGTGGGCCGGCCTGAACGACAGCCAGTTTATCGCCCAGCTCAGCACAGCCGTCCTGGGCGCGCCGCTAACAGGAGCGGATCAGGCCTATTGGCTGGGTCAATTGGCGGGCGGCTTGACGCGCGGCCAGGTCTTTATCGATGCGGTCGGGGTGGCGAGCTATCAACAGGCGTTGTTTGGCGGCGAGGGTGCGGTGATCGGCGGATAAAGGCAGGTGGCAGGTAGACCTTCCAGGTTTTGAAAACCTGGAAGGTCTGTTCCATGTAAGTCAGAAGTGCTGTAGCTGCCGGGAGCGGCTCCAGTAAAAAAAGGGAAGGTTCTGTACTTAACGGCTTAAATGTTGAAGCTGGAAATTTCCGAGCTGGCTAAATTAAACGAGTTCTTATCCCGTACAGAGACTTTTATTTCGTGATAATGCGTCAATACAATGATGGCCTTACTTCCTCAACAAATCGCACCCGTTGATGCCCGGCAGCATGCGCTGACCCAATCCTACCTGGCAGGGCATACAGAAGCGCTGATGGCTTATTTTCTGGGTCTGCGGGCGCAGGTCGATACGGTGCTGTCGCCCAAGCTCCCTGCCGCCGCCGGTAAGGACTATCCTTACGGACGTTGCGAGGAGATTACACGAGAGCTGCATGCGCTGCTCGCGCTACGCCTGCGCCAGCCGGTTGCGCCGATCGAGCATGCGCTGCACAATTTCATGAACCAAGGGGGCATCGTGCGCACGGTATGGGGCGTGCTGCGCGAGCAGTACTTTCAAAATGCACTACAAATTGGCGGTTTGTACATTGATGTTTCCAACGACACTGTCGAGGTGAGCAAACCCCAGGTGGAGATCCTGCCGATCGAAGCCAGCGGCTTGTTGGCCGTGCGCGACCTGGTCCACTTCCGCCAGACGGCCGAGCGCTACTGGGGCGCGAGTATTTATGCCAACCACCTTTTACCCACGCTGGCGCCGTTGCTGCCCATGGTGTCAGCCAGCCCCGGCCGGCTACAGCCCGGTTTGCAATCGGCCTGCGATTATATGATCGCGCTGATGTGTCGCGATGGTTTTACGCAGGCCGAAGCGTGGCTGCGGGAAGGCCCAACGCCCCCGACGGATGTGGCGCGTACGGTGCTGGCTCGGACACCGGACGATCTACAGCCTTGGACGGACCGGCACCGCGATGAGGCTATCATCGCCTGTCAGCGTGCACGGGCCGCGCGCTGCCACGCCAACGCCCAGTGGCGTCAGGCCCGCGTCTTGGACTATTTACGTTCATTGCGCGGCCGGATGACGGTAGAGGCGTTAAGCATGAATGATGGATGCGCTACGCAATAGGCCGGTAGGGAGACCTTCCAGGTTTTTAAAACCTGGAAGGTCTGATTCGCAGTTTTGATCGAAAATTAGGATTACATTAAAACCGTCCAGTCCCCGCCAGCGCTGATCTATCATAGTCGGCATTCTTCAAACTGCCGTCTTGATCGATCATGAAACCATTGATTTTATTCATCCTTATCCTACAGGCGGCGTTTGCCTCCAACGCCGCCGCGCTTGACGGCTTGCCGGTACAAAGCACAACTGAACGCCCAGCGCTGTTACTGGAATTGGGCAGTGCGCCGCCGTCGGCCGGTGTTAGCGATAAGACCGTGAGGGTGTTCGTCGGCGATGTGTCCGGCCACGAGGGCGACACCTCGATCCAGATCGATAAGGATGAAATCATTTCGCTGCATCCCGGATTCGGCAGCTGGAAAGTTAGCTTCCGCTTCAATATCAATCCCGGTTTTGCGGACAAACCCTACATTTTCTGGGCGCGTTGGCGCCAGGGCGGCGATCCTAGTGTTTGCGTGCAGTCTTTCGAAATTTGGGCCGGGCCGGATGCGTCACGGCTGGAGCTGCGCGGCATCGTATCGATCAAACCCAAAGGCTGGGACTATGCCTGGGTTGCCGCCGAAGCGCCGGTCAATCTTAAAGCCGACGACGCTGTCATTGAAGTGCGCGACAGCGGGGCAGGACACGATGCGAAGGTTTTCGACGCTTTCCTGTTCGCATCGCCGTTGTCGGCACTGCCGGCTGCCGGTACGGCTGAGCAGCCGTTGGTGCTGCTGGACTTGGGCAGCGCGCCGGCATTTTCAACGTTGGAGAAAGATCCGAGCCTGCAAGTCCTGCTCGGTACGGCCGTTGCCGGACACGATGCCCAATCGCTGCTGACCGAGAAAGACGAAGTCCAGGTTTTTCATCAGGGCTTCGGCGACTGGGGCGCGAATTTTCGTTTTGAGCTGAACCCGGCGATTATTCCGGGACAGTACCGCGTTTACGCCCGTTATAAAAGCGGCGGCGAAGTTTCGCAGGTTAAGCAGGATTTCACCGTCAAGGCCGGACTCAAGACGGACGAACTGGCGGCGCGAGGCGATTTTGCGCTGACCAACACCACGCCTTGGGAATATCAGTGGCTGCAAGCCGCAACGACGGTCACCGTATTGCCGGGCGACCGCTGGCTGGAAATCGATAATACCGGCAAGGCCGATGGGGCCAAAGTCTTCGACGCTTTCCTGTTGAAGCTGGAAACGCCTTTGGGCGACTGGATGACGGCCGCGCAAGCCCAGGCCAGAAACCGCTTTTTGGCGCTGACCAAGAACGTGCCCAATGCAGACCGGCGCTTGTACGTGCTCGACGGCAAAGGCGGAAAAGGCGACGTTTTGTTTAGCGGCCTGGCTTCCGATGCGGCTCGAGCCAGTTACGACAAGCTGCCGGTATCTTATCTAATAGGGCCGGAAGCCGAGGCGTTGGCGCGCAGCCTGAATCTTTCGGTGCTGCCTACCGCATTGATAACCGACGATCATTACGACATCTTGGGCATGTTAAGCCAGCCGAACAGCGAGCGCGATGTGGCCGCGTTCCTGGCCGACCCTGCCGCTTTTGACAGCATGCCCATGCCGATAGCGGCGGGGCAGGCCGATGCTTCGAAGCCTCTACGGGCCGGCATGCCGGATGCCTGGCTGGTCGGCGGTTTGCAGGACGGTTTGGCGGGAATGTCGATTTTCGGCGTGGACAGCGAAACCGTGCTGCGCCCGAATCCGGAGCAGCCTTACCTGAGCTTGCAAATGGCGGGCGGGCAAATGCGTGCTTGGCGCGTCGAGCCGACGCAAGCCGACGGCACGACGGACATCGAGCCCAACACGATGCACTCCTACGGTTGGTCGCGCGGCAGCGCTTATGCCCAGTTATATCTGTATGTCGACCAGCCCAAGCAGGCGCTGTTGCACCTGAAACAATCCGGCATTAAAACCGGCGGCTGGCTGGATGGGCAGCCGTTTAAACTGGCCGACGATTCGAATCCACCGGCCGGCTTTTCAATATCGACCGGCGCACAAATCACCAAACTGTTGCAGGGCCTGACCACCGAAGGCCTGAAAGCGGCTGCCTGGGCCGAGCGGAGCGAAGCGCCGCAACTGGCAACATTGAACCTGTCGAAAGGCTGGCACAGCCTGCTGGTCAAACTGGTCATGCAGCATGAACAAAATCAACGGTTTTATTTTGCAGGTCTATTCACCGACCCGGCCGGCAAACCGCTGGAATCGATCAAAACGCAGTTGACCGATCCCGAAGCCGATTTGGCGCTAAACAAAATCGCCGCGAAGCTGCGGCCGCTGGTGTTCACCGATGCGCCGGCCAATCTGCCGCGTACGGGCGATCAAATTAAGCTGCATGTTGATATGCGTTGGCATCCTATTTTGGAGGAAACCAGCCTGCCGGCGCCGTTGCCGCGCTTTTCGGCAAAATTGCGGCTGCGCGTGGTCGATTACAGCGGTAACGAGGTTGCAGCGAAGGACATAGACGGCGTGTTTCCGGGCGAGGTCGAAGCGGATTTCGGCAAGGTCAGCGAGCCCGGTTACTACGCGGTTTATATGTCGCTATATACGCCCGACGGCCGCTTGATCATGAACTATCCGGCCGACGGCGTCTCGGTCGTGCGCGGCGTTGCCGAGCAAAAACAGCGGCTGGACAAGAAGAAATTATGGAACAACGATTATTACGCGCTGGCCGACGGCGACAACAGTTTTATGCAGCAAGGCGGCTATTTCTCCTGGCTGGAACGGACCGGTATTTTCAGGAGCTACGGCAGCTATCCGGGATTCGATCCGCAGTATAAGGCCAAGTGGGAACAGGCGAAACAATTGGGCTTGGTTTTGTTTGCGGATTCTTCGGGCGACAGCTCATGGCTCAACGACAATCAGGCCGACGGCCAGAGCTTTATCAATGCCGCATCCGCGTTTACCCGTTACTTTAAAGCGACCAACGAGATCGATATTCGTAACGAGCCGGAATGGCAAAAACTGCGCGAGCCTGCGCATTGGGTGCAACGCGCGAAGTGGGAATACGAACAGGCGCACAAGCAGCGCGGCGATGCGCACTATGTCGGCGGCAGCTTGGTGAGGCCTGGCGAGGGGGATTGGTTCAAGCAGGTGTTGCAACTGGGCCTGGATCGTTACCAGGACGCCTGGGATGTGCATGCTTATCCGCAGAAAGAGCCGTATTTCGGCGGCCCGATAGGCAATGGCGCAAGCGAGGACGAGCGCGGCGTACTGGCTGTTTACGCAAGCTTGGGCAAGAACAACAGCTTGCCGTTCTGGCTCGGCGAAACCGGCGCGAAAGCGATGCACGGTTTGACCGGCCGCCGCTGGCAGGCCGAGCAGGTCGCTAAAATGATCGCCTGGGTCAACAGCCGTAGCGATTATTTGGGAATCACGTTTTGTATAGGCCATGAATACGACTTGGCTTACGGCCGGATTTGGGATTATTCGATGGGCCACAAACCCGGCGAGGCGGCGCTGTATACCGCGAGCGCGCTAATCGACGGCTTGCCGTACCGAGCTTTCGACACCAAGGATACCAATATCCAGGCCGCTTATTTCGGCGATACGCTGATGGCCTGGCGGACCGACCGGCAAAGCGTCAATGCGCCGTTACGGCTCGATCCGGGCAAATCCTGGGTGCTGGTGGACGTGGTCGGACAGGTCAGGGCGTTGTCGCTAGATGGTTTGGGAAATACCGAGATACCGTTGTCGGCAAGTCCGGTTTATGTGTTGACGATGGACGAGTATCGGCGGTTGACGCGGGAATGATGCCTGATAGTGTATGTGTTTACGTTGGGCTGTCCAGCAACAGTTAAGTGTTGGGCTTCGTTCCTCAGAACAACCTACGGCTCTGCCAAATATGTACTTGGTTATTTTTTGCATCTAGCCAATATGTACAGGATGTTGTACAATTAATTTGCGTTCGACGTTATAAAAAACAAACAGGAGGTAAACATGTAGTCATATCCACAACTTTCATCCAGTCCTAAGTGTTCACTGTTGAACGATAAGATTATCCGTGAGTGAGCTGTATCATACATACACGAGATCAGAGACAATAATTATGAATATATTAACTTTTAGCGAGGCACGAGCCAGCTTGAAGACAGTGATGGACGACGTTTGCAAAGATCACGTCCCGACCGTTGTTACCCGTGTAAATGGCGAACACGTCGTGATGTTGTCTTTGGCTGATTTTAATAGCATTGAGGAAACAATGTATCTCCTCAGTTCAGCGAATAACGCCAGCCGTTTAATGGAATCTATTGCTCAACTTAAAGCAGGTAAGACTCAAAAACGAGAGCTTATACGCAATGAAGAACAAGAAGAGCAAAAACAAACAGCAAGTTAAGAGCGCCCAATTATCATGGACGCCGATTGCTTGGGATGATTATCTTTCGTGGCAGAAAGAAGATCAAAAAATAGTCAATGAAATTAACAATCTCATTGAAGAGTGCCGACGGAACCCTTTCAAAGGAACAGGCAAGCCGGAACCGCTTAAAGGGGACCTGACGGGGTATTGGTCCAGGAGAATCACCAGCGAACACCGTTTAATTTATCTACCGGATGACGGAAATATTTATATCGTGTCCTGTCGTTATCATTATTAAATTAAGTGCCGTAGATTGGACTTTATTGCATTTAGCCCAATCCATACGACACTATGAATTAAATTCGCAAAGGTAAGCGGTACTACACCTGACTTGATTTAAACAGGCAACCGAGCGTAGTGAAACTGACCCTGCCACCGAAAGCTCAGATGCCCGGCCCGGCAACAGCCGTATATGTTTTGCGTGAACGCGCCATGGTTGAGATTTTTTCCTCGAAAGCAGCGAAGCGTCTATCTAATTCCCGAAACTCTTCGCGCTTCTGATCTTCATTCAAAAAAGAGTGATGAATACTGTTGTACACCACGGTTTTCAGTTCTCCGTAGGACGGTTTGTAGCGGCTTGCAAACAGCAGGTATTCATGGCTCAAATTATTGCGAGATACGCCGGCATCGTCGGTGGCAATGACAAACGGTACCGCGTATTGCCGATACAGTTGCAGTGGGTGGACTTCATCCTTGACCCCTAGAATGAAAGCATTGCTGCTCAGGTTGATCTCCACAGCGGCGTTGCGTTGCTTCATCGCTGTCAGCAGTTCGTAAGCATTGCTTTCATGCGTAATATCAACGCCGTGCCCAATGCGGTCCGCGCCCGCAACTTGTACCGCCTCGTTGATATGATGCTTTAAGCCTTCAGGCGGTACCATGCCTAACACTAATTCCCCTGCATGCAGGGCAAGCTTAACCTCGGGAAAACGCTGTCTCAAAAAACGCAGCATTTTCATATGCAGGCTGTAATCGCGCATCGCCACATAGCCGTTTTCCGGTCCGACCATATTGACGCCAACAATCAGACTGTTTTGTTTCGCCGCACTAAAAGACGAATACAAACCGGAAAACACCTTGGCCGGGCTGCTGTTGCGGGAAACGTAAGCCTGGAAGCGCAGTTTGAAGCCGGCGCCGTCGATGCCGGCAACGGCCTCCTGGTGAGCGCCGACGTATTTGTCGATTGCGGCTTTCGCGTCGGCGCTAGCGGCCATGAAATCAAAGTAGAGGCTCAGCGCTTCTTCTACCTGCCGGTCTGCCGAATTGGCGTTTAAGGCATTGAGTTTTTTCGCTAAGTCCGGGTTTTCGAGGGTGGGAGCGCTTTTCAGCATGGTCTCCAGGTATAAAACATTTTCAGCGACGGCCCGTTCTTTTAAAGACTGCAAACCTTCGCGATAGGAATAGTCCGAAACCGGGCCAAAGAAAGCGAAAGTATCGAAGAACTGTTGATCGGGAGCGTTTTGTTCATGAACGTGATTGCCGAAGTCTTTATCCGACCAGCGTTTGAGCAGGTCCCGGTAGAAAGCCGTATATTTTTTGTTTGTCCTGAGCTCTTGCGCACTGATGCAAGTACCGGACGGCGGATTTTTCACAATCCCGAATTTAGGGATGGGCTCCGGATCGGTTTTGCTTTTACATTCGTTGCCGCTGCAAATACAGCTTTGTGTTTTATCGAGCCAATCCAAATAAGTTTCCGCATAGATCGCGCCTGAATAATGATGATGCAGGTCGCCGCCTTTGGGCAGCATATTGGTAAATAAAGTCAGGTCCGCGATTTTAGGCGTGGTTCCGGCAATTAACTCGTTGTAATAATTGCTCGTTGCGGCAGCGTTTGAGGTTACGGGCGGTTGGTTGGCGATCTTTTCGGCAGCGGGGGCTATATCTAAGTTTTTGCTGCATCCTGTTAGTAGGAAAATGTAGGTTAATAAAAGAAGTTTTACGGTGCGGGAAGGGGGCTGGGTTGTCATTTTTGCTGTTTGCCTTGGGAAAAAGGAGGATTTTTTGTTTTTTATATTTTATCGATCTGTTTGTTTATTAAGTGTGTAGTCAAGGGGCAATACTTAGCGGCGTTGCTTTGTTGGGCTTTTTGGCGTTAGCCCAATCTACGGTACTGTGAATTAAGTGCGAAAAGGTATGCGGTGCGTACCCTACAGAGCTGGAATTTTTTGTTAGCCATTTATTGATTAAATTCCTCTAATACTTCTTTAATTGTAAGCCTTTTATCTCTAATTAAATAGAATAAGACAGGAAACGTTGTTAGCTTTATAAATTCAATAGTTATTCTATTTTTTCTTATTCTTACTTCTTTAATAGCAGGTTCTAAATTATCTCTTTCAAGTGCTAAATATACAGCTTCTTCAATACATTTCAGTTTATACATTGGTAATCCATACACAACAATTGCAGGAATAAATATAACTGGGAAAAATAATACTATGATAATTAATATGTTGGTAAACCCGAGATCCAGATCAGGACTATAACCAGCTAAAACTACTAAAAATATAGAAATTATAGAATTTATTACCGATAAAGACTTTAATCTTGAAACCCATACTGTATATCCAAAAAGAATGCTCCTCCACCCATAAGCGTTTATATATTCAAGATCTTTTTCTGGCACAACGAGACTAATAAACTTTACCCCCAATGCTTGAGTGCCTTTAAATTTACTTTCAAGAACAGGGAGGAGGTCGAAGTATACAAAAATAGCATTCGTAGCAAATGCTATTTCCCATAGGCTATTAAAATTTGATATTTCTACCATTCATATTCCTTATTTTGGCTAACGCTTGGTTCAGGTGCGCGGCAGGAGTCGTCTGGAACCACTTGTTAGACTGTGATATTGTAAAGGTGTAGATTCTCTAGCTTTTCATTTTCTTCAGCTTTTCGGCCGAGATATACAAACTCCATTATGCTATTAAAATCTCTATGTTCTTGGCTATCGTTAGAAAGAATTCCTTTTTCTATATATAGTGGTTTTGCTTGCTCAAAGTTATTGTAAAGTAAACCTTGCTTATCAATAATTGATGAAACTTCTTCTAGACGTTCTAAACACAAGTTGTACATGCTTTCAGGAGCATTAGCTACTACAGCATCAGCACATAATTTTCTGTGGGATGATTCAATTTCAGTAATACCCTCTTGCGTATATGGCAATGTATTTGATAGCTCATCTTTTCTATCTTCAACCCATTTCAGAGCACTCTCTTTATCGAAAGCTTTGAGCAAAACCAAACTTAACTTATCAATAATTAATAGATTTTTTTTGTCATCCTTGTATAAATTATCGAGAACAATATACCTTATAATTGGAGGAAGAATAGAAAATGCACTTGTTACCTCATTATTAGAACCGAATTTATACTTTTGAAAATATATAACAAAAATACTAGCGTACAGATTAAATAACTCATTAATTGCATCGCTAACATTTTCTTCAGAAATTGGATAAGGGTTTTGTGTATGAGTACACTTGTTTCCAATTTCTTGTAACTTCTTTACAGCTTTCATCAACAGCTTGTTATTTGAACTGACTATCTTGAGTTTTTTTATAATCTCATAATCGCCAAGAGTAACTTTTTTGTTATTAGGCAGATCTAATAATTTTCTTATGACAACTTCAGCATATTGCCTTATCGTTGAAATTTTCCCTCTGTTAGATCTTGAGTCAATATAGAAAGCATCATTGATCAAGTCTCTTACTAAATCTTCATATGCTTGGTTTTTAAAATTCATAATCTATCCATATTCGTGAAGATGAACTGTTGTGCGGCTAACTAATATTAGCCATTCTAAATAGAAGTCGTGTAGGGGGCGCATCGCGCCCTTTTCCGACGCGACTGATATTCTGAAATCCGCAAATGGTGCGTGGTGCGCACCCTACAGGGCTTACCGTGTTGTTAGGTTCATTTTTAATGAAGTTCTTCATATTTCTTTCTCCATTTTTCTCTTTCTATTTTCATCGCAGCAGAGTGTTCTGCTCGCGTTTGAATAATGTCTGCAACTGCTTCTAGTGACGACTTGGCCTTAAATAAATAATAAATTAGAGATTCACTGTTTTTCATAAACTCACGTGCCACTTCCATATTAAAATCATTTTTGGTTTGCTCGTTTGATTTTTCAGTCACATTGGATGCTTTCTCTAATATGGTTTGGATATTGTGGATGATTTCTGGTTCCATTAAATATAAATAGTTTGTTAGTATTAAGCTGAGATTCTCTTTAAAAATTATTACCTTATTTATATAGTTTTCTAGGAAATAATTGTGTCCTTGCGTTTTAATAATTATTTCCTCTATATTTGATAGTGTAGGATTGAGGCAATAAATAATGTCTAGCTTCCTTGATATTTCCATGTTTCCAGAAAAATACACATATTGTTTTTCTCCTTTTGAACGATATTCATCTACTAGAGCATCAAGGCAGTTATCGATTGCTGAGTATGCTTTAGCATAAGCAAATGCTCTGGGTTCTTTAAATCTTAGCTCTTCTCTAATTTTTAATATCCAATCCAGCAATATAGTGAGTACGAACAGCTCAACAATAATCCCATGCAATTCCGTTATTAATCCATCAATCACCCCTGTATTTTTGTACCAATTACTGAAGTAAGAGAATGAAAATACAGAGATAGATAACAATATGCAAAACAAAATTAGGTAGCGTAAGGTGTTAGTTTTTGTTGGCCGATTTATTGGAATGTATTTTTTTAAAAGAGCAATAAAGAAATATTTATAAAATTTTGAGTTTTTACTCATAAAGTTAATCCTCTGAGTTTTACAGCCTAACTAATTATTAGCCACTATAATAGACGCAAAACATTGCGCCATTTGTCTGTCTAATGCGATATATAAATTAAAAAACATTGTTATTTCATCCAGTTGAATAAATTCAGCATGACTTAAAACAAGAAACAGCCAGCATCATCAAACCGTCTGCAAAATAACGTCTAAACAACTACGAAAAAAGATACTAACTTCAAACGCTAGCTTACGCAAACTTACGAGTGTTTTCGGTAGACAAGATTCGCTTGTGTTGCGGTCAATTACTCAAGTTCATCAATGTAAATGTTTTAAATGGTAGCCATTCATATTTTATCTTATGCTACAGCGCGTAGCTTGGGTTGACGAAGAAGACCCAATGGATCGGAGCCGGGAATTATTGAGAAAGCTATGCAGTCGGCGTTGGCCGTTAACTAAAAAAGATCATGGTGGTTATATGAGCATTAAAAATATTAGCCTAATCATTTTGATACCGATAATTTCATGTTATTCAGTATCCGGGAATGCTCGCGGGCGCTTTCACAGCAGTTCTCATGCGAGGAGCCATTCGGACAGCGGCTTTTTTAGTAATTTATTTAGTGGAAGAAGCAGTAATCATCACACCGAAGACGCGGGGACATCGGCAAGCCCAACGACTCCAGCGAGCGATTCGGAACCAACAACGCCAACAGCTGACTCGGTTGATCCGGAACCGACATCGCCGACGGTTTCCCTGATTGACTCAAGACCAACTCCACCAACGGCTTCCGCGGCTGATCCAGGACCAACGCCGCCAACGGCTTCCACGTCTGATTCAGGACCAATAACGCCAACATCTTCCCCGGCCGATTCAAGATCAACACCGCCAACAGCTTCGCCGGCTAATTCAGGCCAAACCCAAACACCCGCCACAACGTCTACCGCTTCTAAAGTTCCAGATACATCTACAAAATCAACAACGTCTTCTACAAAACAAGAGCAGCCGCCGGCAGCTCCTCCACCCACAGCTCCCAAAACATCAAAAAACAAGCAGAATGATTGCGTTATTAAAACGGTTATGGCCGACGATGATTATTATGCTTGCGGCACAGTTCCGCCTTCCTATACGGTAAGAATATGGCCGCGTTAACGGCAAATACCTGAGCAAATGTATGGCGTTATTTCGTTTCCACCACGCGCTACGATACTCAAAGCATAACTATCGTTTTTTCAGTCATCTTGTGTGCTGTAAAAGACTCATTGCGGTTATCCACAAAAATTGTGGATAACCTTGTGGTTCAGCTATGGGTTATACGTATAACTACCTATCCGGATTAGCGTTTTTGTTAAAATGGCTAAAAATTAGCCATCTTGGTTGCGCAGGTTTCTCTCACAATCCCAACTCGCTCAAGCCCGGATGATCGTCGGGGCGTCTGCCTAGCGGCCAGAAGAATTTGCGTTCGGATTCCTTGATCGGCAGGTCGTTAATGCTGGCAAAGCGGCGCATCATGAAACCGTGTTCGTTGAATTCCCAGTTTTCATTGCCGTAGCTGCGGAACCATTGCCCCGAGTCGTCGTGCCATTCGTAGGCAAAGCGCACAGCAATGCGGTTGCCGGTACAGGCCCATAGCTCCTTGATTAACCGATAGTCCAACTCCTTGGCCCATTTGCGAGCCAGGAATTGATGCACTTGCTCGCGGCCGGCCGGAAATTCGCTGCGATTTCGCCAGACCGTATCTTCGGTATAAACCAGCACGACGCGGTCGGGATCACGGCTGTTCCAGGCGTCTTCGGCCATGCGCACCTTTTGGGCGGCGGTTTCGGGCGTAAAAGGGGGAAGTGGCGGTTTGGTTTCCATCGTTCAGCTCCTGTATCGGTTAATGATAAATGTAGACAGAATTGTCTACATGAAAGAATGGTACTCTTTGTAGACAGTTCTGTCTACAATATGGCTATGCAAACGAATACAAACCAAGATAGACAATCCCTGCCGGCACGGGAACGCATTCTTTTGACAGCCCATGATCTATTCTACCGAGAGGGCGTTCGCGCCACCGGCATTGACAGGATCATTGCCGAAGCAGGCGTGACCAAGGTGACTTTTTACCGGCACTTTCCCAGCAAGAACGATTTGATTTACGCGTTTCTGGAATACCGCCATCAGCGCTGGATCTCGTGGTTCGTCGATGCGCTGCAACGCCACGGCAATAACCTGCAAGCGTTAGCGCCAACCTTGGCGGAGTGGTTCCAAAACGGCAGTTATCGCGGCTGCGCTTTTCTTAACGGCGTTAGCGAGCTTGGCGGCGCGATGCCTGAGGTGGTTCAGATTACCCGCAGTCATAAGCAAGACATGACGCGCGCGATTGCAGAGTTGCTGCCGCGTTCGGAATTTAGGGAGCAGTATGCCGAGGCCTTATCGATAGCGGTGGACGGCGCTATCGTTCGGGCCCAGTTCGACGAAACGCCCGATCAAGCGCTTGACTCGCTGACCCTGGTCGTCAATTTGTTGCAAAGCCGGTTGTAAAGTTCACCGCTTCGCCTGCTAAGGATGCGGTCATTAATAACTTCCCGATATGGATCGGAAAAATTTTGGCTTACCGCGCGTCAAGCCGATCATGCTTCGACAAGCTCAGCACGAACGGCTTGACGATAGAACACAGTGGTTTCGGGAAGTTATTTTTAACCAAATCCTAAGCGGGTTACGAGTCAGATCTTCATCTAATTTTAATTAAATCCACAGCTTTCTTCTCATCTTGCCTCTGTAATCTTTACCCCAACAGAGCGCCGGCCTTCGAAACGCCGGTTGCAATGACTTTGGGGAGTGAACGGTTTGCGCCGTTCATTATAAAGCTGAGTTGAGCGGCTTGCCGCTCAAACGAAACTTATGCCCTTTGGGTATTAAAAATCAACAGGGGTTTAACGAATATGCCGCTCGGATTAGGTAACATTTTCAACGGGCTCTTTAAGCAATACGGTCATACGGTGATCCTGTTGCTGCGGTTCATCGACGTCGCGATGCTGCTCGGCGCGGCGTGGGTTTCTCATTATTTATGGCTTCACCGGTTCGTTATCGATCAGGATTACCGCATCGTCGTTGCTCTCGGTACATTGGCGGCCATCATCTTTTTCGAAATCGGCCAGGTTTACCGCCCGTGGCGGAACGATGCGATGCGCGGGGAAGTCGCGCGGATCGTCAGGGCTTGGGTGTCGGCCGTCGTGTCGGTTATCTCTATCGTCGCGTTGATTCGTTTACATTTCTGGTTCGGCTCCAGTTACCGCTGGATTATCACTTGGTGGATATTGGGATTGTTATTCGTGCTCTCGGCCCGCAGCCTGCTTGTTCACCTGTTGCAATGGCTGCGTGCCCGCGGTTGGTCGCAGGGCCGTATCGTGCTGGTCGGATTGAACCAAATGGCCGTTGCGGTTGGCCGTCAGTTGAACCATTCATCCTGGGCCGGCCTGCATGTTGTCGGCTATGTCGACGATTGTTCCGAACAGCAGCCTTCGCTTGACGATTTTTCACTGCCGCGTCTCGGCGAATTGGAAGACCTTACCGCGATAGTCACCGAAAAAGCGATTGACGAAGTCTGGATTGCGTTTCCGGGCGAGTCGCTGGCCGAACGCGCGCAACATGAGCTGCGGCATCTGCCGGTCAGCATCCGGCTGGTCATCGACTGTTACGCATTCAAACAAAGCAAGTTCCTGAGCCTGAACACGGTGGCCGGCATCCCGACGCTGGATGTGTCGGTGTCGCCGCTGCACGGCGTCAACCGCTATATCAAGGAGATCGAGGATAGGGTGTTGGCGTTCGTGTTGCTGATACTGATCAGTCCGTTACTGTTGTTAATCGCGATCGGCGTGAAGCTGAGTTCCAAAGGCCCGGTGTTCTACCGTCAGGAACGGGTCGGCTGGAACAACCGCTCGTTCACGATGTTGAAGTTCCGCTCGATGCCGGTCGATGCCGAAGCCAAAACCGGCGCAGTTTGGGCCAAGCCAGGCGAAAACCGTGCTACGCCGTTCGGCGGCTTCCTGCGCAAAACCAGCCTCGACGAGTTGCCGCAGTTGATCAATGTGCTGAAAGGCGACATGTCGCTGGTCGGGCCAAGGCCTGAACGCCCGGATTTTGTCGAAGTGTTCAAGGACCAGGTGCCGAATTATATGAAAAAACACATGGTCAAGGCCGGCATCACCGGTTGGGCGCAAGTCAACGGCTGGCGCGGCGACACCGACTTGAACCGCCGCATCGAGCACGATTTGTATTACATTCAGCACTGGTCGATCTGGTTCGACCTGGAAATCGCACTGCGCACGGTGCTGACCGGCTTCATTAATAAAAACGCTTACTAAAGGATAGTTTCGCCATGTTCATACCCAAAGGCCATAAGTTTCGTTTGAGCAGGCAAGCTGCCCGGCTCAGCTTTAGATTGATTCTGTTAACGCCGGTTTTGCTGTTACCGGCTTGTTCCTTAACGCCCGGCATGGAAATGAAAGCCGAAAACAACCTGACGGAGCTGGAATTGCCGGTCATGAAGAACGGCAAGATGACTAAGGAAAAGACCCGCATCGTCCCGATTACCGCCGATTTGATCATCGACCGGGAAAACGTCAGGCTGCAAGCGGTCAACAACCTGCCGCCGGTGGACGTTAATCAATCGGTTTATAAAATCGGCCCTCACGACCGCTTGCTGATTACGGTTTGGGAGCATCCCGAGCTGAACGATCCGGGCAGCGAAAAGATCATGCCCGAATTGGCCGGTAAAGTGGTCGACGACGACGGCAATCTGTATTACCCCTATGTCGGCAACATCTATCTGGCCGGCAAAACCGTCAGCGAGGCCAGAACGCTGTTAACGAACGAGCTGTCGAAGTATTTCAAAAAGGTCAAACTCGACCTGCGCGTGCTGTCGTTCCAGAGCCATCGCGCCGCCGTGGTCGGCGAAGTCAAAACGCCGGGCATCCAAGCCATGACCGAAACGCCGATGACGGTCGCCGAAGCGATCAGCCGGGCAGGCGGGGTCAGTGCCGATGCCGACATGAGCAACGTGGCGCTGGCGCGCGACGGCAAGCTTTACAAAATCGACGTGCAGGCGCTGTACGAAAAGGGCAGCTCGACGCAAAACCTGCTGCTGAAGGACGGCGACGTGCTGAACATTCCCGACCGCAAGGACAATAAAGTGATGATGATCGGCGAAGTCGGCAAGCAGCAAGCTTTGCAAATCAACAAAGGCCGGTTGTCGCTGTCGCAGGCGTTGGCCGAAGCTTACGGCGTGGATTTCAACAGCTCCAGGCCGGGAGAAATTTACGTGATCCGGCCGGGCGATATGAATCCGGAGATTTTTCAGCTGAATGCGGAATCGCCGGACGCGATGATTTTGGCCGACCAGTTCAATCTGCAAGCGCACGATACCGTATTTGTCGGCACCGCCGGCGTTACGCAATGGTCCCGCGTGCTGAACCAAATCCTGCCGTCGTCGTTCACGTCGGTGATGTCGCGTGCGGCTTTCATGGGGATGTGATCGAAAGTTAAAGGTTAAGAACTATTCAGCACGTAGAGAAATGGAACACTGATGACACGGATAGGACGGATTTACACGGATTTTTAGTTCGAATCCAGTTTGTTCACGCTTTTTAAATCCGTGATGATCCGTTTAATCCGTGTCATCCGTGTTCTATTGGGATGCGCTGATTTCACCTCAATCACTTTTCTTTTCACATAATGGGAATAGCGAAAACTATGTATTCACAGAATGAAGCTACTATACAGCTCCCGCCGCCGAATTTGTCCAGGGTTGAGGAACACGGCGTCAGTATTCGGGATTACGTCGATCTGTTGATCGAAGGCAAGAAGATCATTCTAACCGTGCTGGCGGTTGTGCTGCTGCTGACTACGGCTTATCTGGTGCTGGCGCCGCGCACTTACAAGGCCGACGCGCTGCTGCGGATCGACAAGAACAAGGCGCTGCTGGCCGCTCCGCTACGTAACGAGGCGAACGGCGCTTCGACCGAAGCCGATAATCCCCGGGCTCAGCGCGAAGTGGAAATACTCCGCTCGCGTTCGGTGCTCGGCAAGGTCGTGGACGACCTGAATCTGACGGTTGAGGCTTCGCCGTATTATTTTCCGCTGATTGGCGAGACGCTGGCCAGACGGCACGATGTCCATGACGGTATCGCCGGCGCCTGGTGGGGTTTCAGCCGCTGGGCCTGGGGCGGCGAAAAATTGAAAGTCGCTACTTTCACTGTGCCGGACCGTTACCTCGGCAAAGCCTTTACGCTGATCGCGTTGGAACAAGGACGCTTCCGTTTGCTTGGACCAAAAGATCAAGTCCTGGCCGAAGGGCAGGTAGGCGATACGTTGAGCGCCGATATGGGCGAAGCGATGCCGGCCGTGATTAAGCTTGCCGAACTTCAGGCGCATCCGGGTACTCATTTTGAACTGGTCAGGAAAACCTCGCTGGCCGCGATAGAAATCCTGCAAAAAGCGTTTGCGGTCAAAGAAGTATCGAAAGATACGGATATTTTGAGCGTCGAACTGAAAGGCCGCGATCCGGAGCAACTGGCTAAATCGGTCAACGACATTGCGACGATTTATGTGAATGCGACCGTCAATTGGGAGTCAGCGGAAGCCTCGCAAAAGTTGGGCTTTTTGGAAAGCCAGTTGCCGGTGGTGAAGGACCGCCTGGAAAAAGCCGAGCAAGGCTTGAGCGCTTACCGGCAGCAGCACGGCGCGGTCGACATATCCGCCGAGGCCGAGATACTGATGAAACAGGCTGCCGAAATGGAGACTTTGGGCATCCAACTGAAGCAAAAATTCGAAGAGCAAAACCAGCATTTGGAAGCCGCCCATCCGGACATGATCGCAACCAAGGCGCAAATCAAGCGCGTCGAACAAAAGCTGGCGGGCCTGGAGAAACGAATTAAGGATTTACCGCGCACTCAGCAAAACGTCGTCAGCTTATCGCGGGATGTGCAGGTCAACACCGAGCTTTACACGTCATTGTTGAACAGCGCCCAGGAACAGCGCATTGCCGCGGCCGGTTCGCTGGGCAATTCACGGATTGTCGATTTCGCGGTGGTTCCGGAAAAACCGTATTGGCCTAAGCCGGGCCTGTTGCTGGCGATTGCCACGCTGCTGGGTTTGAGTGCGGGCTCGGCGCTGGTGTTCATGAGACATTCGTTGCAACGCCACGATAATTATCCGGCCTTGCTGGAATACCAGGTGGGCTTGCCGCTTTATGCCGCGATTCCGCATAGTAAAAAACAGCGCCGCCTGGCGCGCCTGATGGATCAGGGCAAGGATCGCGAACCAGGCATTTTGGTCAGCCAGGACCCGCTCGATATTTCGGTGGAATCGTTGCGAGGTCTGCGCACGACTTTGGAAGCGACGCTGGCTAGTGACGCGAGCCAGGTCATCATGGTCAGCAGTCCGGCGCCGGGCATGGGCAAGTCTTTTGTCAGCACGAATCTGTCCGCATTGTTGGCGAGCATCAAAAAACGCGTGCTGGTCATCGACGCCGACATGCGCAACGGCCGCTTGCATGAAACGTTCTTTATCGACAAGCAACCGGGGCTTTCCGACTTGCTGTCAGGAACGGCGACGCTCGGCGAGGTGATTATCAGCCTGCCCGAGGTCGGCGTGGACTTGATACCGCGCGGCAGCATGGCGCTGAATCCGGCGGAGTTGCTGGTGCTGGGGCATCTGGACGAGACGCTTGAGCAATTGAAGAGTTTTTATAACCACATCGTGATCGATTCGCCGCCGATTTTGGGCGCGACGGACGCCGCGATCATCGGCAAGCATGCCGACGCGACTTTCCTGGTCGTCAAGGAAGGCCGCTATACCGCGCAGGAATTGGAAGTCAGTTTCAGGCGTTTCCAGCAGGTCGGCGTCAAACCGAACGGCTTTATTATCAACGATATGAAGGAAGGCTCGTCTTACTACCCTTATTACGGTTACGCCTACAACCGTCCCGATATGGAAGCCAAGAACCCGTCGCTATTCACGGCCGGTTACCAGGCCGTCGGCGACTGGCTGGGTAAGCGCCAGGACCGCGGCGACTACCTGATCGATTCGGAAGTTATCGACGACTCGGACGACAAGGTGCAGGCCTAAGATGATATTGCGCTTCGAAAAAGACTTGCCGATGCTGTTGTTCGCGTTGGTCGGCGCGTCGACGCTGGCTTCGTTGCCGCAGGTCGAGTCGGCCTGGACAGGCGTGAAGGAGGTCTACGGCGAGCAGGATTTCGGTTTGCGTATTCTTCGCGAGTTGATGTTGTTGGTGCTGGTCGCGTATGCGTTTTTCGAGCCGCGCTTGCGCAACGGGGCCTTGTCCAGCAGGGTATTGGCTTTTTTGGGCGCTGTTGCAACCTATGTATTGTTCGAGGTCGGCTACGCGTTGTACCTGGACTTGCCGTTCGTCGTGCCGATGGCCGGGCTGCGCGTGTTCGAATACCTGCCGCTGGCGTTAATCGGCTTCGTGACCAGCCGCTTGGGTGCCGGCGACTATATTCTCAACCGCTTTGCGCATTATCTTCGTTATTACATTGCCGTGCAGGCGGTGCTGGCGATAGCCCAGGCCTTGTGGGCGCCGCCGTTGTTCGGCGTGTCGTTTTTGGGCGGCGGCCGGCCATTCGGGACTTTTGTCAGCCCGAACTTGTTCGGCGCGACGATGGCGACTTGCGCGTTGTTGTTCTCGTTGGTTCCGGCGATGGGCAAGTGGGTCGCGGTCAGCGTATTCCTGGCTTTGCTGAGCGGTTCGCGGACCGCGTTCATCAGCGCGTTGTTGGTCGTGTATTTCCAGGTTTATGCGCGGCTTCGCCCGCGCGACCGCTGGGCGCTGGTGATGCCCGCGCCGGTATTGGCGGTCGGCGCGCTGGTGCTGGCGTCCAGTCCTTTGCTTAGCGGGCGCAACGATGCCGATCCTACCGAAGACGGCCGTATCGCTTTATGGCAGCGGGTGTTTTCGGAGCAAGTGCATGGACCGGCGGACGTGCTGTTTGGCTGGGGTTTGGGGCTAAGTTCGAACACGATCAACATTCTTTACGGCGCCGAACATTTTCCGGGGCAATTCGATTCGGACAGCCTGTATTTATTCCTGTTGAACGGTTACGGATTGATCGGCTTGCTGGCGTATCTGCTGTTTTTATGGATGACGACGCGAACGTCTATTCATCGGAACAAAGGCGTGGTCGTGATGTTCATCTTCGTTGCCGGATTGACGTTCAACATGTGGGAGTATTTTCCGCAGAACGCGATGCTGATGTATTTGTGGGGCATGGTGTTGGGGACGGGCTTGCAGCGGGAAGCATCCCCATTGCCGATATTCAGACCTTCCAGGTTTTGAAAACCTGGAAGGTCTAATGCAGACTGATTGAGAAGCCTATGACCGGACCATTAAAAGAAAAACGATTATTCGGCGATGCGTTTTGGGCGCTGTTTGGACAAGCGGCTTCGGCTTGCGCATTGCTGGCCGGTACGCGAATCCTGACCGAGCTGGTCACACCGGACATATACGGACAAGTTGCGTTACTGAATGGTTTCGTTGCGCTCGGCGTTACGCTGTTTTCCTATCCGTTTATTTGCGCGGGCATGAGGATAGTGCCGGAATGCCTGAACAAAGGCGAGCAAGCCGCTTTATATGCCGTGGTGGCAAGGCTGGCCGTCCGTTTCACGGCGGTCGCGATAGTTTTGCTGGTATTGGGCGGCGGCCTGTACAGCTATTTTTCAGGCAGCGATTTTTGGCTGTTCATGTTGGCCGGCGCACTGTTGATGGTCACCGTTCGGCGTGAATTGGGCATTCAGTTACTGATCGGCCAGCGTAAGCAGCGCGGTGCAAGCCTGTGGCAGACCGGCGACAGCATTTTACGGCCAGCGTTGGCGATTGCGTTGGTGGTGTGGGGCGGGCAAAAGGCGGAGTGGGTGCTGTTGGGTTACATCGTTGCAAGCGTGCTCTCGAATACGTTTTGGTCGTTAGCATTGAGCGCGAAACCCGACAGCAAGCGTTCCATCGTCACCCGTCATTTCGGCGCCGATGTCTGGGCTTATGCGTTGCCGCTGATCCCGATGGAATTGATATTTTGGCTGAACGGCATGGGCGACCGCTACGTGATCGGCTATTTAATGTCGGCCGCGGAGGTGGGTTTATATGCGGCGACTTACACGATCGTCAACGAGGCGTTTAACCGTAGCGCGATGATTTTATTGCGGACCTTCCAGCCGGTTTACTTTCAGCATTATGCCGAATACCGGGCTAAGGAAGGATTCAGGATTTTATGGCTATGGATAGGCAGCGTTGTTGCGTTGGGCGTTGCCGGCGTGGTGCTGGTGTTGCTTATGAAGGATTGGGTGGCGGCTATGGTGTTGGCTAAATCCTATCATTCGGCGATTGAGCTGATGCCGGCCATTGCGATTGGCTGTGCGCTGCATGCGTTGGGAACCGTCGTCGCGCAACCGTTGCTGGCCGCCAAACGGACACGGGTGTTGTTGCTGGGGCGCGTCTGCGGGGCGGTGACGGCGGCTGTCAGTATCCCGTTGATGGTGATGCATTTCGGATTGCTCGGCGCGGCGATGGCCAATCCGGTTTATTTTGGCGTTGAGGCGCTGGTTTTGGCGATGTTGGCGAAGCCTTGGCGGAATATCGATATTGATGAACCGGTTGAAATAGACCAGCCCGATCGGGAAGCGTCGGAGTCGAGGGTTACGGTTTGAACGGTATGTTGCTCTTGTTTTTAGGCGCAGAAGGTAGGGTACGCTCTGCGTACCTTTTGCTGCTTAGTTATTTGGATTTCTATTATTTAGAGTCGCTCACGCGACGGATTATTTGAATCGGGGTCTCGCCCCCGAAGGCGAGATACTTTTCTTTGCTCCGCCAAAGAAAAGTATCCAAAAGAAAGGCGGCCCCATGCCGCTTGCTTCCTGCGCTCCTCGCTTTTGCCGAGGGTCAGCAGAAGGGGCTCCTGCCCCTCTGCCGACGTGCGGCATCCCTGCCGCACCCCTACGGGCTATTCTCGGCAAAAGCTCCGGTGCTCGGCGCGGCATAGGGGATGGGCTCCGTTCTACTTTGAAATGTATGTAACAAAAGATTTTTTAAACCGACTTATTACAGTCAACAGATTATCAAGTAAGCATTGAAGGAGAAAATTATGGCGTATGCACCGGCAGCTTCGGAAGTTTATGGCGATATTTTGCGGGAATGTGTGGCGTGTGGCGGCCAGAAAATAAGGTATTGGCGCCAGAAACATTTCCAGTATACGGAAGGCACCAGCCACAAGGAGTTTCATATTTATCGTTGCGAATGTTGCGGTACCGGCTTCTTAAACCGGCCGCCGCATGTGAAATGGCTGCAATCCATTTATCAATACTCAGGCCAGGCACTGACGCAAGAAATAACCTTGGCGGAAGTCATGGCCAGAGAGAAAGAGTTTCCTAATTGCACGGTCGATGCGGAACGGATGAGCGATCAAGCCGATTTATTAAACAGCTCGGGTAACGACAGGGCTCTCGATATTGGTTCGGGCTTTGGCTTTTACACGCGGGCGCTTAGAAATTTGGGCTACCGGACCGTCAGCATCAATCCCGGCCAATATGAAAACGAAGTGTTCAAAAAATTGAACGGCGACGAGCCGTTGCCGGTGATGTTCGAGAATTACCAGCCGCAACCGCCGGGGCAGTTCGGCGTGGTGATGATGTCGCAGGTGCTGGAGCATCTGCTTGAACCGGATCATGCGATAAAAAAAGTAGCAATGCTGTTGGCGTCGGGCGGCGTTCTGGCTTGCGCTGTGCCTAATTACAGCTCGTTTTTAGTCAAGCTGTTGGGCACGAAGGACAATGCGTGTTTATGGGTGCCGGAGCATGTCAATTATTTTACCGAGAATGGGCTCAAAGCCTTGGTGGAGAGGAACGGCTTCCGCGTCGTTAAGGTCGAGCAAATCACCCGCGTGCCGTTCAATGCGTTATCCAGGCGGCTAAAGTTGAAAGGCAGAACGGCGGCGATTATCGACGGTTTGACACGGGTTCTACAGGGGCCGTTTGCTAAGTTGATGAATTATTTCGGGTTGGGCATTTATATCAATTTATATGCGATTAAGAAATGATTTAGGTACAAGGTGAAAGGGGCAAGGTGAAAGGACAAAATACCTTGGACCTTGGACCTTGGACCTTGGACCTTGAATCTTGAACCTCACCCCCAAATCACAAAGTTAAGAAGAAGTTATCCATGCTAACCATCGTTATTTTGACCAAAAACGAGCAAGCCAATCTGCCGGGTTGTCTGGCTGCTATCCCTGAGCGCTATCCGGTGGTGATTGTCGATTCGGGCAGCACCGACGACACGGTGGCCATCGCTGTGAGCCGGGATTGCAGGATTTATACGAATCCGTGGCCAGGCTTTGCCGAACAGCGCAACTTTGCGATCAGGCAATGCGGTATAAACACGCGATGGATATTGTTCGTCGATGCCGACGAAATCTATCCGCAAGCGTTCTACGATTGGTTTGAATCGGGCATGGCCGATGCCGATTCGACGGATGTATGGATGGTGCCGTCGATACTTTATCTTCGCGGCAAACGCCTTAATTATGCGCCCGGCTATCCGATTTACCATCCAAGACTGGTGCGTAGAGCAACGGCCCGCTTTGTCCGCAACCATACCGGGCACGGAGAAGCCGTCGTTAACGCCTGCCGGATCGGCTATTCGGCGATTCCTTACGAACACTATTTTTATCACGGCGAAATTATCGAATGGATGCATAAACATATCGGTAAAGCCGCGCAGGAAGTGCAACTTCAACCGACAGCAGGCGCGGTTATGACGACGCGCGGGCGATTAAGCGTTTTGTTGGGCAGGTCGTGGCTCAGGATTATTGCCCGTTTTTTATACCACTTCGTATTTCGGGGCGGATTTTTGGACGGCGTTGCAGGACTGGAGTTTGCGCTGATGTTTACCTGGTACGAAGCAACGATCTATTTACAAGCAAAAGCCGGTATTCAGGCGAGGTGATTTACTATGAAGGTTTCGTTGATTTTAGCAACATTGGGTAGAGACTGGGAATTGGCGGTTTTACTGAAGTCTCTGATATACCAAAGCTATCGGGATTTTGAGCTGATTATTATCGATCAAAACAAGGACGGCAAAATCGACATGATTGTCGAGCCGGCTTACAGCTGCCTGGACGTGAAGCATGTGAAAGTGGATTTCACCGGTAACGCCAGGGCCAGGGATTACGGCATCGGCTTGGCTAAAGGCAGGATCATAGCGTTTCCGGACGACGATTGCGCTTACCATAAGGATGTGTTGAAAAAAGTCGTCGGCGAGTTTAAACGGCGGCCGAACCTTTCCATCCTGGTAGCGGGCTCGTACGATTTTTCATCGAGCGGATTTAGCGTCGGCGTTAATAGCCATAGCGCGCAGTATTTTTCGCGTTTCAAAATGATGGGCGTTGAGTTCACGCAATTCTTCGACCGGAAAAAGATCGACCCGAAACAATTTTACCTGGACCACGATTTCGGCATCGGTTCCAAATATTCGGGAGCGGAGGGTTTTGAGCTTTTATATCGCTTGCTGCGGTCCGGCTGCACGGCGTTTTATAACCCGGAAATCAAGGTTTACCACCCGAATAAAGATCACTACAAGCTCGGTACTTCAAGAATGCTGATGTATTCGACCGGCATCGGCGCTTATATCAGGAAGTTCGCGAACCAGCAGGACGTCTTCATTTTGTATTACATCGCTCGCAAAATGTTTGTCGCGCCGGTCTTGAAAATGTTGTTGGCCGCGATTCTGTTGAATAGGGAGAAGCTGGCTTACTCGTTTTATAACCTGGTCGGTATTTGGCGCGGTTTTTTGGCGTATGGCAGGTAATGTTGCCGCCGGCTGCTTAGACAAAGTAATGGAACACGGATGACGCGGATTAGGCGGATGTACACGGATTTTTCCGCTCGTTCCCACGCGCTGCGTGGGAATGCGATCAAGGCGCGCTGCGCCGCGAGTCATGGCTAATGTCTTGTGTTTACGGGACGCGGCGCGTCCTTCACTGCATTCCCGCGCAGCGCGTGGGAACGAGAGCAAACTGGGAACGAAAGAAAAACGGGAGAGAATAAAATCCGTGTATACCCGTCTAATCCGCGTCATCCGTGTTCCATTCTTTGAAAATTATTATTTACAGTTAGATCCAGGAGAAACGCGATGAATATAGGCATCGTTACCACGCATATACCGCCGGCCAAGGGGTACGGCGGCGTGTCCGTTACAGCCGGCGTGTTGACCAAGGCATGGGCGGAACGGGGCCATAAAATGGCGCTGGTCGCGTCAGACGAATCGATTGCAGGCCGGCTGCGGCCCGAGCAGGTCTGTCTTGGCGAGCGGGTGGACGTCCGGCTCTATCGGTGCTATGGCTTCAGGCGCTGGGGCTTCGGTTTGAGCGCCGTTCCCAAGCTATTCAAACTCTGCCGGCAATCGCCGGTTGTGTATATCCACGGCATTGCGACCTGGCCGTCGACGCTGGCTGCGGTCTTTTGCAGTCTGTTGCGCCGCCCGTTCATGGTTGCCGTGCATGGCGGTTTGATGCCCGAACATGTTGAGCTGATACAACGGCGAAAGCCGCACAAATGGCTGTTTTATCGATGGCTGACTTTTCCGACTTTGCGCCGCGCTATCGCCGTGCATTGCACCAGCGAAACCGAGGCCGAAGGCGTGCGCAACGTGCTCGGCGAAAAGGCCCGCATACTGTTGGTCCCGAACGGCATCGACAGCGGCGATTTTAACGTCGCCGAATATCCTGGCGGGAAAGGCCTGAAACTTTGCTTTCTGGGACATATTCAGCAGGAAAAAGGCATCAATGCTTTCATTCGCGCATGGTTGAATGTGCGCAAACCCGAGGATAGCCTGGTCGTTGCCGGCAGAAGCGTCGACGGCGATTATTTCGAAGAATTTCAAGCCCTGGTCGAACAGGCTGAAGGCGCGATTATTTATCGCGGTTATCTGGAGCGCGGCGAGGTGGCCGAGTTGCTCGCAGCGAGCCATTTCCTGGTGTTGCCGTCAGGATTGGAGGCTGCGGGCGGCATGCGCGAGAACTTCGGCAACGTCGTCGCCGAAGCGATGGCTGCCGGGCGGCCGGTATTGGTCGCCAAAGGTTTGGCCTGGGATCATTTGCAATCGTTGGAGGCCGGTTTTGTATTCGATAGAACCGAGGCTTCGGTTTGCGACGCGCTGCGTAAAGCGCAAGCGCTGGACAGTTCGGGCTGGGAGCGGATGTCACGGAACGGCCGGCAGTATGTCGAACAACAGCTCAACCCGGTCAGGTTGGGCGAGCGTATTTGGCAGGTGTTGAAAAAAGCCGTTCAAACCAGGCTGCCGCAACCGCTAGCAGAGGGGACTTCGTTATGAACAAGGTCGGTCTTATCGTACCTACATTAAACGCCGGCAGTTTATGGGTATCCTGGCTGAAGGCCTTCGATCAACAGACCCGGAAGCCGGATTGCGTGTTGGTCATCGATTCATCGTCCAGCGACGACACGGCCGCGTTGGCGCGCGCCTACGGTTTTGAGGTGAAGGTGATACCAAAGCCGGAATTCAATCACGGCGGCACTCGCCAGCTCGGCGTGAATATACTTTCGGCGATGGACATTGTTGTCTTCCTGACCCAGGATGCGTTATTGGCCGGTCCCGACGCTATCGAGCGGCTGTTGGCGGCGTTCGACGATCCGCAAGTCGGGGCGGCCTACGGGCGGCAGCTTCCGCACCGCGATGCCGGACCGATTGCCGCGCACGCCCGGCTGTTCAATTATCCGGCCGAAAGCCAGTTGCGCGGCATAGAAGACCGAATGCGCTTTGGCATTAAGTCGGTTTTTATCTCCAATTCTTTTGCGGCCTATCGGTGCAGCACGTTGATGCAGGTCGGCGGTTTTCCGGCCGGCACTATCATGAACGAAGATACTTACGTGGCCGGCAGAATGCTGGTGGCGGGCTGGAAAGTCGCTTATCGCGCCGATGCGCAGGTGTTTCATTCCCATGATTACGGTTTTCTGGACGAATTTAGGCGCTACTTCGATATCGGGGTTTTCCATAATTACACCGCCTGGCTGCAACAGACGTTCGGCCGGGCGTCGGGGGAGGGTTTGCGTTTTGTAAGATCGGAAATACGCTACTTGCTAAAGCACGCACCCTGGTTGATTCCGTCCGCGTTGCTGCGGACAGGGTTGAAATGGCTCGGATTCAAGCTGGGCGTGTTACACCTGGGATTGCCGCGCGCCATGCGGCGGTGTTTTAGCCTGCATAAGACGTATTGGCTTCGCGCTCCGACATAAAGCGGTCATTAAGTTAAGGAGATAATTACAACGCTTGACTTAATAGCGGCGGACGAATCAGGTCGGAAAGGTATAGCCTTGTTCCCTGAACAGCTTCAGGCAGACGTCCACGACTAAAGGATCGTACCGCGTGCCTTTATTGGCGGTAATTTCCTCCATCGCCGCATCGACGCCGAGCCCTGCGCGGTAAGGGCGATGCGAGACCATGGCTTCGACAACGTCGGCTACCGCCACGATTTTGGCTTCAGCGATGATTTCTTCGCCCTTTAGCCCATTGGGGTATCCCGAGCCGTCCAAGCGTTCATGGTGTTGCAGTACCGCTGTAGCAATCGGCCAGGGGAAATTGATGGATTTGAGTATTTCATGGCCGGTGACCGGATGGCGCTTGATCAGGTTGAATTCGAGCTCATCCAGGCGTCCCGGTTTGCTGAGTATTTCGGCCGGCACCCGAATCTTGCCAATATCGTGCATCACGCTGGCCAGTTTGAGTCCGACGATCTGGTCTTCGGGCAGGTGCAACTCCTTGGCGATCTCGGTCGCAAGGTGGGCGACGCGGCGTTGATGTCCGGCCGTATAAGGGTCGCGCACTTCGATAGTGGCTGCAATTGCGGTGACGAAGTCCAGCAGGCTGTTCTTGAGCTCGCGGGTACGTTCTTCTACCAGGTCTTCGAGATGATTGCGTAGCCGGTTGACTTCAAGGTGAGTACGTACCCTGGCCAGCAACTCTTCGCGTTGATAAGGCTTGGTGACAAAGTCCACGGCTCCAAGCTCGAATCCTTGCACTTTTTCACCCGTTTCAGAGACCGCGCTAACGAAAATGACCGGTACGCCGCAGGTTTTCGGATGGCTCTTAAGTTGCCGGCAGACTTCGAAGCCATCCATTCCGGGCATGCGAATGTCCAGCAGCACCAGTTCGGGCGGATTGTTGATGGCGGAATGTAAAGCCAGTTCCCCGTTAATCGCGGCACGCACCTCATAGCCTTCTTCATTGAGAATGTTCGACAACAGCTTCAGGGACGTTGGGGTGTCATCGACGGCGAGTATTCTGCCTTTGCTTGTCATAGAGGTCTGGTTAGTTTGTCTGTAACGCTTTCAGGATCGCCGTGTAATCAAAGGTGTCGGCAAGGTGGGAAAGCGTTTTTTGTAATTTGGGGTCGTATGTTGCAATTTGCTGGATGACCTGTGCGATGTGGTTGGTTTCCAAGCTTTCAAGCGCTTCCGTCAAGTCGTAACGCAAACTTTCCGGCAATACAGACAACATTTCCGACATGTTTGCCGTGACCGCTTGCTGTTCCGGTTCAGACATTCCGTCGTAGATGTATTTTACACTCAACTGTTTGGACATGCATTCGTAAATCTCATTGAAACGGTAGGGCTTACGCACAAAATCATCCATGCCGGCATCGATGCTTTCCGAGCGTTGCTCGATAAACGCGGATGCGGTAACGGCGACTATTTTCACGTCCTTGCCGCCGGGAAGTTTGCGTATCCGGCGCGTTGCTTCCAGCCCATCCATGACCGGCATGCGGCGGTCCATCCAGATGAAATGCGGATGCCAGCTTTGGAACAATTTCACGCCTTGTTCGCCATTTTCCGCGACTTTGACCTGAAAACCGACCGATTCCATCAACTTGGTCAGCAGCAATTGATTTTCCAGTTTATCTTCGACGATCAGGATGCGGTAATCCGGCTGTCCCGGCTCCAAACCGACGATGTCGCCTTTTTCGGCCTGTTTCGATTGAATAATATCGGCTTCCGCGACTTCGCTGAGCGGCAAATCAATCCTGAACAGCGTGCCTTTGCCGACAGTGCTTTCCAGTTTGATGCTGCCGCCCATCAATTGCACGAATTGGCGCGAGAGGCTTAATCCCAGCCCGGTTCCTTTGTTATCCCAATGCGAGTCTAGTTGCACGAAAGGCTCGAAGATACGTTGTTGATCTTCTTGCGCGATGCCGGGGCCGGAGTCCTCAATCTCAATCACCAGATGCGAGCGGCTGTTTTGGCGCGTACCCAAACGTAGCGTGACGCCGCCTTGTTCGGTAAATTTGATCGAATTCCCGATCAGGTTAATCAGCACTTGGCGCAAGCGGGCTTCGTCTCCGGCAATATAGCGTGGGAACTGCGACGACTGGTCGACCAATAGGCGCAAGCCTTTTTCCCCGGCGCGTATCAGCATCATGTCGGTTACATCCCGCACCATGGCGCCCAAGTCGAATGCAGCATTTTCAAGTTGCAGCCGGCCTGCTTCGATTTTGGCCATTTCCAATACGTCATTGATCAGCGTCAGCAGGTGCTCACCGCTACGGTTGATAATGTCGAGGTTTTGCCGGTGGCTTTCCGGCAGCAGCGTGTCTTTGCGCATCAGCTTCGAGAAACCGAGAATCGCATTCAGCGGCGTGCGCAATTCATGGCTCATGTTGGATAGGAACACGCTTTTCGCCTGGTTCGCGGTTTCTGCCGCATTGCGGGCCAATACCAGGTCTTCAGTACGTTGCTGTACTTCTTCTTCGAGATGGTCTTTGTAGCGCCTAAGCTCTTCTGCATTTCGCTTGTGTTCGGTGATGTCGCGGGTTATCGTCGATATGCCGATGGTATTGCCCGAAGCGTCCTTGATCGGGGAGAGCGTAATGGCGACATGAATCAGGGTGCCGTCCTTGCGGATTCTTTCCGATTCGTGGCTGACCACGACTTCGCCGTTGCGGATTTTTTCCAGCAGCTCCTTGATCTCGGCATGGAGTGCTGGAGGCGCAAGTACGGTAACGGGTTTGCCGATGATCTCCGTTGCGCTGTAGCCGTATATTCTTTCGGCGCTTTTGTTCCAGTGACTGACGATGCCGTTCGGCGTTTTGCCGATAATGGCATCGTTCGAATATTCGACAATCGCGGCCAGTTGCGTGCGGGTCGCTTCCGCTTGCTTGAGCTCGGTGCGGGCGCGCAGAACGGTGATGCCGAAGGCCAGATCGCCGGCGAGCTCTTCCAGCAGGCGTATTTCGTTTAAGGTAAAGGTGTTGGGTTCGGTCGAATAGATAATGAGCGCACCGAACACATTGCCGTTTTGATCCCTGAGGGGCAGCGCGATACAGGAGCGGTAACCGCGCTGTAAAGCATTTTCACGCCAGGGAGCGGCTTGAGGATCGGTCACGAAATCTTGGATGCAGGCAGTTACCTCGCTACGCACGGCTGTTCCTACGGGGCCGCGTCCACGTTCCGTGTCAGCCCAGGTTAAGTTCGCGGCCGCTAGATAGCCGTTGTCGACTCCGGCCCAGGCGACAGGACGTACGCTCTTGGCATTATCGTGTTCGGCATAGCCGACCCAGGCCATGCGGTAACCGGCTTTGTCGCAGATCAGGTGGCAGATTTCATTCAGCAATGTTTGCTCGTCCTCCGCCCGCATCAGGGTTTGATTGCAGTTGCTGATGGCCTGTAGTTCGCGGTTCATGTGCCGCAGGTTTTCTTCCGCCCGTTTACGTTCGGCAATTTCCACGTGCAGATGATTGTTTGCTTGCGCCAGGCTGACATAGGGATGTTCAATCAAACTGGTAAAAATACCTTTGTAAATCAGGCAGAACGCTACGATTTTGTAGAGATGGCCCAAGCCGTTGTAACTGTCGAAAGCGTTCTTGTAAAAAGCGAACACCAGTTCGCTGAAAATCGAAACGATAAATGCGGTCAAATAGTACAGCAGCAGCCGGTTGCCGGTTTTCGACATGCGGCGCCAGTAGGCAGCGGTCGCTAGCAGCAGCAAGACAATAATCAGGTATTCGGAATTTTTCTTGAACGGGGTTTGGCCCTGGCCCGGTACGAACGCGGCAGGCATGTATTCGGGAAAGAAAATGACGATCGTGAAAGCCAGTGCGGAAATCGCCAATGCGATTGCCAACAGTAACATTCTCGGCAGTCGCCGGCTTGTCGTTTTGATGCGGATGAAAGCGCTGGCCAGGAAGACTGAGGCCGAAAACATCCTGACCAACACCCAAAAACGCGATGCCTTATCGGCGGAATTGGGAGTAAAAAATTCCGGCATACCGACGTAGCTCAGCGTATGCATGGAATCCACCAGGCCAACGACAAGAAAAGCCGTACTGAGGAGCAGGGCATGATAATCGCGCGATTGATTATAAGAGAACCAGCCCACGCCAAAAATCGACAGCGAGACCATCACGCTGAAGAATTCGGCTAGGTTGTGGAATACCAGGTAGGAAGTAATGTCCATAACCCAGTAAAAGTATGAAGGGAATAACTCTACCAGCAGGAACGGTAATGCAGAGCTGATGACGGTTAGCGCTAAAACAAGGGATGGTGGGCATCGATCAAATATTTTTTGCATTACTCAATTTTCCCTTTAGCTGTTTTGCAGCGCCCGATTTTAGCGGCTATCCGTTTTGTTATTTTTCACAATGCGCATATTCCATACCCAAAGGGCATAAGTAGGGTTTGAGCAGACAAGCCGCTCAACTCAGCTTTTTATACGTATTTGCTACTGTTGACGGTTAAAGGCCGGGGCGGCTAATCTGCGAACCTAATCCGGCTGCTATTTCCCGTATCGTTGGTGTTTCTATAGAGGAAGCAATCAGACATGCCAAGCAGATCCAAAGTATATCTTTTTATATTATCCGTATCTACATTAGCAGCGTGTTCCAATCCGGGCGGCGGGGTTTACGAGCATGTTAACGGCCGTAGCGGACCTGCATTGCATGCAGTCTATTTCAACCGCTTGCATGAACTGACGGATAAAATGGACGTCTTGGTGCTGGACCGCTTTACGACCCAGCCGGAGTTGGACCGGGAGCGGCGTAAATACGCGCAAGGCGTTGCCGATAATGCGGAGAGTATGCAGCAAACCATAGGCAAAATTATCGAAAGAATGCCCGCGTTACAATTAACCGGTAGCGAACGTCAAACCTTCCTGGCATTAGCGCAAAAGTTATCGCAACAATCGCGTTTGTTACAAGATCAGGCCGAGCTTAACTATATCGATGCTCTTGACAATATTGTCTGCCAGATCAAGATGACCTGCAGTTCTTGTCATGCCTTGTTCAGAAAATTGCCAACCCAATAGTTCCAAGCGTTAGGCACAGCGATGCGATTTTGGATGTGCGCCGAAGCCGGTCGGTTGGCCGGGTAATTTATTTTATCTACACTCTCTTAGGGCTTTCAAGATTGCCGAGTAGTCAAAGCTTTCGGCAAGATTCGTCAGGGCTTTTTGCAAAGGTTGGTCATAGTTTGCAATTTGCTGGATTATGGAGTCTATATCTTCGCTGTCCAGACTTTCCAGCGCATCCAGCAGATCCTTGCGCAATTCATCCGGCAGCGCTGACAGCATTTCCGGCGTCAACGGCATGTCTTGTTCTTGCGGCTCGGCAACGCCGTCGTAAATATAGGTAACGCCCAATTGTCTCGACAGGCATTCGTAAATTTCGCTAGAACGGTAGGGCTTGCGTACAAAGTCATCCATCCCCGCCTGGAGCATTTCGTCGCGTTGCTCCATAAAAGCCGAAGCGGTCACCGCGACAATTTTCACGGCTTTGCCTTCGGGAAGCAGGCGTATTGCCTGGGCAGCCTGAATACCGTCCATTAGCGGCATACGCCGGTCCATCCAGATCAGATGGGGATGCCAGCTCTGAAACAGTTCAACGCCTTCTTTGCCGTTCTTTGCGATTTTGGTTGAAATACCTATGCATTCCATCAGCTGAGTAAGCAGCAACTGGTTTTCCAGCTGGTCCTCGACGATCAATACGCGGTATGCGGGTTGACCGGGAGCCAGGCTGACTACTTCGCCGCGGCTTGTTTCTTTCGATTTGATGAGGTCATTTTCCTTGACTTCTCGCAAAGGCAGATCGATCCGAAACAGCGAACCTTTGCCCAATGTGCTTTCCAAGCTGATGTGTCCGCCCATCAGCCGTACGAATTGACGGGTAATGGTTAAGCCGAGTCCGGTGCCTTTGCCGTCGCCTTGTTCGCCCAGTTGTACGAACGGTTCGAAGATATGCCGTTGGTTTTCCGGGCTGATACCGAACCCCGAATCCTCGACTTCGATCAATAGCTGTGCATTGGGATCTTGTTTGATTCCAAGGCGTAGGGTGACGCCTCCTTGCTGGGTAAATTTAAGCGCATTGCCGATCAGATTGATCAATATCTGGCGTAGACGCGCTTCATCGCCGACGATAAAGCGCGGAAATTCGGACGATTGATCGATTAACAGCGCTAAGCCTTTATCTTGAGCGCGTACCGACATCATGTCGGCAACGTCTCTTATCATGCTGCCAAGATCGAATTGAGCTTCTTCAAACTGGATACGGCCGGCTTCGATTTTGGCCATTTCCAGTACATCGTTGATCAGGCTCAGCAGGTGTTCGCCGCTACGGTTAATAATTTCAAGGTTTCGCAGCTGGTTTTCGGGCAATTGCGCATCCTTGAGAATCATGCTGGAAAAGCCCAATATCGCATTCAGCGGTGTGCGAAGTTCATGGCTCATGTTGGCCAGAAACACGCTTTTGGCTTTATTGGCGGCTTCAGCGGCATTGCGCGCTAAAACCAAATCGGCGGTACGTTGTTGAATTTCCTCTTCAAGGTGATCTTGATACTGTTTTAACGCGATTTCGTTTTGTTTGCGCTCCGTGACGTCGATTGCCATCAGCACCGTTAATTGGCGGCCATCGGTCAAAGGCGCCAAACTGCTTTGATGGATTATCCAGATTAGACATTGACCATCCTGGGTTAAGAACTGGAATTCCTCGAAGTTAAGACTATCGCTGGCAATAACCGGCTGATCAACTGTTTCCTGAATTCCTTCGGACAATGTTAGTTTTTTCGAAAACCAATCCACCACAGTAGACATATTGTTTAAGGTATAACCTGTCAACTCGGTCCAAACATGGCTAAGCAAAATGATCTTCCCGTCGTCGGCATACAGCATGATCGGAATGGGGGCGTCCATTAACGCTTGACGGAATCGGGCTTCGTTTTCCGCGGACGTTTGGCGGAGCGCTTCGCTACGTTCCAATTCATAACGAGCCCATTGCCGATTGTTGTAAAGATCGATGAAAACGCGGGCCTTGGACAGTAATATCAGGTCATCGACCGGCTTTTGGATATAATCGACCGCCCCTGTTCGATAGCCGCGCAGTTGATGCTCCATGTCTTCATGGGCCGCGGTGACGAAAATGACCGGTATATGTTGCGTGGTCGGCTCGTCTTTTAGTAAACGCGCCACTTCGTAACCGTCCATCTCCGGCATGTTGACGTCCAGCAGCACCATGGCGAAATCCTGATTAATGCAGCAAGTCAAAGCCTCATTGCCCGATCCTGCTTCCACGACCTCGCAATTTAAGCGGTTCAGCAGCTTACGCATCGCAATCCGATTGGCCGGCAGGTCATCGACTATCAGTACTTTCGGCTTTTCTATTGTCATAATTTTGGCCGGTTGGATGAAAGCCCGCATATACGTTCGGCCAAGGCTGCCAAAGGTAAAACCTGATCGACTGCGCCCGTATCGATAGCAGCTTGAGGCATCGTATCGGCATAGGCTTCCTTGGGGTCTTGTACCAGCGTCAAACCGCCGCGCCGTTTGATCGCTTTAATGCCTTCGGCTCCGTCGCTGTTCGCACCGGTCAGCACCACGCCGGCCAAAAATTCGCCGTAAACATCCGCTGCCGCGGCAAATAACACATCGATGGCCGGGCGCACGTAACAAACCCGATCATCGACCGACAAAGCAAAGTGGCGATGTTGTTCAATCAGCAAATGATAATTGGGCGGGGCTACATAGACATGGCCTGTTAAAGCCGGCTCGCGCTCCCTGGCTTCGCTGACCGGCAACTTGCACACGGCCCCCAGTAAAGAAGGCAGCAAATAACTGTTGTCCGGCGGCGTATGGGCAACCACGATGACCGGGAGGCTAAAATCCGCGGGCAACGCTTTCAATATCGTGCGCAATGCGTCCAGTCCGCCAGCCGAACAACCGATCGCCACCATCTCGAAGATTTTCGAGCGTTGCGGTTTTGCAATAGGCTTGCTGCGGCTTGTGCGTGTCATTGAGAAGTCTGTTCGGTTTTGTGGAAGATCATGGCCTCGCGATCCAGCACCGTAAAAAGGCGCTCCGAAGCGACCGTGCGAATGCTTTCGCGCGTTCCCAGGCACAGCATACCGCCGCGCGAGAGACTTTCGTGAAACAATTCCAGCACGTGCTTTTGTAGGATATTGTCAAAATATATCAATACGTTCCGGCACAGAATCAATTGTACCTCGCAAAATACGCCGTCCGAAACCAGATTGTGATGGGCAAACACTATTTTCCGGCGAAAGCGCTCGTGGACGCGGAAAAAGTCTTTACTGTCGGTGCAATAATCGGCCAGATTACTTTTCCCGCCGGCGGCCAGGTAATTGCGTTGGTATTCATCCAATAAGCGGGTGGAGAAAATACCGTCCTCCGCGATTTGCAGCGCCGTGTCGTTAATATCGGTGGCATAAATTTGCGTGCGGTTCAGCAAACCTTCTTCTTCGAGCAAAATGGCCAAGGAATAGATTTCTTCGCCGGTGGCGCAACCCGCTTGCCAAATGTTCACGCGGGGAAATGTCGCTAAAACCGGCAGCACTTTTTGCCGCAGCGTCAAAAAAACCTCGGGATCGCGAAACATTTCCGTCACCGGAACGGATAATTGGCTTAAGAGTTCATTGAGGTAACTTTCATCGTGCAATAAGCGGGGAATCAATTCGGAAACGGAGCGGCAACCGGCGGCGGCCGTTATGCCGTGCATGCGGCGATTCAGGGAGGCTTGCGCATAATGCCGGAAATCGTAACCGTAACGTTGATATAAAGCCTCCAAAAACAATCCGGTTTCGATATCGTCCAATTTTGCCTTATCCATCTTTTATCCCTGCCAACACCGCATCATTATGGCTGTCAAATCGTCAATATCCACCGGCTTCGATAAATAATCGTTAGCGCCGGCTTCCAGGCATTTTTCCCGGTCGCCGATCATCGCTTTAGCCGTCAACGCAATAATCGGCAGCGATTGGCAAGGAATTTCCCGGCGGATTTTGCGTATCGCCGTGTAACCGTCCATTCCCGGCATCATGATGTCCATTAACACCAGATCGATGCCCGGATTGGCTTCCAACTGGCTAATGGCTTTGAGCCCGTCCTGGGCCATCAAAACATTCAAGCCTTTACTGCGCAACACCTTGGACAAGGCAAAGGTGTTGCGCATGTCGTCGTCGACGATCAATACCGTTCGGCCGGAAATACTTTCTATTTTTTGTTCCGGTTTGTTCAGTTGTTGTTGCTGGGCGAGCGGCAGATTGACTTTTACGCTGTGCAAAAACAGCGTGACTTCGTCGAGCAGGCGTTCAGGCGAGCGCGCGCCCTTGATCACAATACTGTCCGTGTACTCCCTCAGCGCCAAGGTTTGTTCGTTCGATAACTCCTGGCCGGAATAGACGATGACAGGCGGCAAGGCGAGCTGTTGTTGAGCGCAAGCTTCCAGAAGATTCACGCCGCTCATGCCGGGCAGCGTCAGGTCCAGGATCATGCAATCGAACAAGCGGCCGCTTTGCAAATGAAGCAAAGCCGCTTCGGCGTCCTCGGATTCAACGATTTGAATGTCTTCGCTGGCAAGCAGGGTTTTAACGGCTTTGCGGGTAGCCGCATCGTCGTCGACGACTAAAATGCGGCGTTGGCTGGAACTGGTAAAATGGCGTATGCGTTCAAAAGCGCTTTCGATTTGCTCCTTGCTGACCGGCTTGGTGAAGAAGCCGACCGCGCCCATTTCCAGGCCGCGAAGACTGGCATCGGTGGCGGACATAAAATGCACCGGAATATGGCGCGTTTCGGCGCATTCTTTCAATTTTGCCATGACCGTCCAACCGTTCATGCCCGGCAAGCCGACATCGAGCACAATGCCGGTTGGTCGGTAGCGCCGGGCCAGTTCCAGTCCGGCCGCGCCGTCTTCGGCGATCAAACACTTGAAACCGCGTTTACGGGACAAATTCCGCACGATTTTGGCAAATTTTTCATCGTCTTCAATGATCAGAATCGTTTCATCCCCGGCTGAAACCGTTTCCCGGTCGTCGGCGATTTGGGGAAATTTCTGCATGGCGGGCGCGCCGGCATTTTCCGGCGTTGAAACACGCTCGACCGAGGAGGTTGAAATTACGGCAGCCCCGGACTGGCTGCTTTTTTGCGCCCGTGTTTCCTGCGGCAAAATCAAACGGAACGTGCTGCCTTGCCCTTCGCTACTGATAACGGCGATATCGCCGCCTAAAAATTGCGCCAGGCGCTTGGAAATGGTCAAGCCCAGGCCGGTCCCGCCGTAGCGGCGGCTGGTGCTGCCGTCGACCTGTTCGAATGCCTGAAAGACCGCATCGATTTTATTGGCGGGAATACCGATGCCGGTATCGCTGATTTCGAACTCGATGACCCGGTCGGAGGCGAGGCCGACGGCAGCCGGCATTGAAGATGGGGCAGGGCGTTTTATCGTGACGGAGACTTGGCCTTGCTCGGTGAATTTCACCGCATTGCCGATCAGATTATTGAGAATTTGTTCCAGTTTGCCGCTATCGCTGACGATAGCCTCAGGCAAATCCGGTGCCGATTGAATATTGAAACCGAGGCCTTTGCTTTCGGCCAGCAAACGAAAGCGTTGTTGCAGCGTGGCCGCGAATTGATCCAGGCGAACATGCGAGACGTTCATTTCCATCTTGCCGGCCTCGACTTTGGACAAATCCAGAATGTCGTTAATCAAGCGCAATAACGAAGTGCCGCTTTCGTGAATGATGCCGGCGGACTCCACCTGGTCGTCGTTGAGATTGCCTTCCTCGTTATCGCGCAGGGAACGGGCGAGAATCAATAAACTGTTTAAAGGCGTGCGCAACTCGTGCGACATATTGGCTAAAAATTCGGATTTATACCGGCTCGCCGTATCTCTTTCCAAAGCGCGTTTTTCTGCTTCGATTCGCGCTTCATCCAGTTGTTTGGTTTGTTCCTCCAGATTCTTGCTTTTAATTGCTAATTCCTCATTGGTTGCGCTCAGTTCTTCGCGCTGGGACCGCAATTCCTCCTCCGAAGCCCGAAGTTCTTCGGCTTGTTGTTGCAAGGCGTCCGATTTTTTTCGCAATTCTTCGTTCGCGACTTGCAACTGATCGCTCTGCGCCCGCAGCTCTTCTTCAGACGCTCTCAATTCTTCGGTTTGTTGCTGGGTTTTATCCAAAAGCGTTAAGGTACGATTGTTCCGTTCCAACAATTCCAGGTTTAACGCTAAACTGGGCAAGATTTCATCGATCAACGCTAGCTGTTCGGATGTGAACGTGACAAACGCGCCGATTTCGACGACAGCCAGAACTTTATTTTTGGACAGGATCGGCGCTACCAGTATGTTGCGGGGCGAGGCTTCTCCAATACCTGAGGCAATGCGGGCGTAGTCGTCGGGAACTTCCGTGAGGATAATGGTCGTTTTTTCCAACGCCGCCTGGCCGACCAGGCTTTCACCTAATTTGAAATGCGTGTCCAGATGGCGGCGTTTTTTTAACCCATAACTGCCGAGCAGTTCCAGGCTCTCGTCCGTTTCATTCCAGTAATAAAAAACACCTGCTCCGCCGCCTAATTCAACAACCAGCCGGTTGATGGCCTGTTGAGCAAAATCCACTGTCGTGGTCAGGGACTGTAGCGTGGTGCTCAATTCGGAAACTGTGGCTTTGATCCAGCGCTGGGTTTCCAGTTTGATCGCCGCTTTTTTAAAGACATGGACTGTTTTCGCGATTGAACCTAACTCGGATTGGCTTTCCAAATAAGGAATATTGGTCTCAAGGTTGCCTTCCGCCAATGTATTCATACTTGAACGAAGGTTTTCCAATGGCGCCGTGATGCTTTTGGAAATAATCCAAGCAATGAGGGCACCTAAAAAAAGGAGTCCAGTGGTGACTGCGATTAAATTCGATAGCGCATTATCTCGTTCGAGTTCAGCGGCTCGACCTAAAGTTTTGGCTTTATTACGGGCAAAATTGAGAATGTTTTGAAACTGATTTTCTGTTTCCGCGCTATAACGGAATCGATCCGCATCCAGTCTAACGTACGCCTCGGAATGAATATCTGCGCGTCCAAGGCTCAAAAATTCTTCACGGGTTTGTCGCCAATTATCCAAAGCATTTTGGGCTCTTACGGTATCTTCCGCAGGACCCAGATATTGAGAGCGGATTTCTTTAATCAAACTGTTCAGATCCTGGTCGGTTTGCCGAACATTACGCAATAGTTCATCGTTGGCATTGGGATCGTCGTTGCGGATATAAGCTCTAAAATCCCGTTCGATTGTCAAAACTTTTAATTGGGCCTGTTGGGTTTCATCAATGACTTTAAGTGGATGATCTATTAAGGTAGCCATTTGCTTAGAAATTTGGGTCAGATGTCCATAAGCAGATACGGCCAGGATCGCTACAAAAGTTATTTTTATGGCAAATCCGATTAACAACCGAGAGGAAATCTTTAAATTTTGCCAATAGTTACTCATAGCGGCTCGACAGAGTTGAAGTTACGATTAGTGCAACGCCGATTATTGGTACTATGCGCGATTGTTTTTTATTGCGCTATCTCGTAATTGCCATTGTTTCCAATTAGATTAAAACATTAAGGGGCTAAATTCCAGGTACAGTCAATAGACCGGTTGGCAATCCGCCTGGCGAGCACAGCCAAGTTAGCTTTATTGCCAAAGACACCCGGCTATGGACCTTTCGGCAATTTGATGGCCGGCCAGACTTTCCCGAATACCTCCTCGATAGCCGATCATATCGATGCCGGCAATTCTGCCGACTCAATATTCCACTTACGGCAGCTTACGATACGGTGGACTCAGACTTTCAGTTGGCAGCGTGTGCCGATGGATTGCAAGCCGTTTTGGAATCGCCGCGCACGCGTGCCAGGGTATCTGCATGTATAGAAAATTTGGCTAAATGCCTAATCGGCAAAGGCGCGAGCCCGCTGTATCGGCACGGCCAATAGGTTTGAACACGGGGCAATCGCGACCGGCAGACAGCCGCATGGCATGGGGTAAAACTAATCAACCTTGGTGGAGCAATGGCGTTTAAACCTGGCATACGGCTGGCGCGCTATCGTTTTTAACAGCTTGTTCCCCGGTAACTACAGAACAACGGGTAGTATCGAAATTATTTCAACCAAAAAACGGCTAAATTCACAATACTTCTCTAAAAAATTTTATAAAATAAACCCAGCTTCAGTACCTGCCGATGGTTTTAGTCTTGATATTAATGGCAATGAAACATCGGGTTGAGCTGCTTAATCATTTGATTTTTATATTAAGGTGGCCGATTTGAAAACGCATGACATTATCAAAACAAATGTAATGGTTGCCTTGATTGCAGCGGCTTTTGCAACGGCTTCCTATGCCGATGTTCACTCATCCGCCGGGTTGATTAACGTTCAGCCTTCAACGGTATATCATGCTATTCGCGGACAATCGCTTACAGACACGCTGGCTCAAATCGCCGAGCGTTCCGGCATTACTTTTAAGATCGACACCGATCTCGGCAATGATGTTGTTAATCGGTCGATTGCTGCCGAGAACTGGACCATTGCGGTCAAGTCCCTGCTGGCGAACTACAATTTCACTATCATTCAGGATAAAGATACGGTCAAAACCGTCATCGTTTCCGGCCGTAATAACGATGGCGTTGCTACGAGCGTTGCCGATGCCGGCAATCTTGTCGTTATCGAGCCTAAGTTGAGACCCCTTCCCGAAAAGTACAAAAACTTGCCCGCGGGTTCGGTAACGCCGGTTGTTTTACCGGTCAAAACGATGATGGATGTTAAGGACGGTGCAACGATTGCGCTGGATTTGCCGATGGGGCAGTTTAATGTCGCTCATGACCATACTGAGAACGGCGATGACGGCAGCAAAACCTGGGTGGGGCACTTGTCCGACGAGGGCGAAGGCTACCGGGTGTTTTTATCCGAAGGGCCGGGCGGTACGATGGGCATGGTAACGACGCCCGACGGAACTTATAACATCGAGTCCGACGAAACGGGTATTTATCTTGTCGATACCGGCAAGTTGCAACACGCCGGCTTTGACGGCGATTCGGCCGTGCCTTCCGAAACGATGATGAACGCTATCGCGATGAAAGCCACGCAAGCGCAAGTCGACCAGTTGCAGGTTGCTGTCAATGAGGCCAAGAAAGCGCTTGATAGCGCAACGGCCCTGGTTACGCAGTACCTATCCCTTCTGGATGTTTATCAAACTAAATTGAAAACCGCCCAGGCGGCCTATAATGCCGCAATTGCCAACCGTAGTGCCGCGCAAAGTACGTTCGATACGGCAATGGCCGCATATAAAGCCAAACCAAGCGCCGCGAATCAAACGGCCGCGTATGGCGCTTATACGGCACTGAACAATGCTAAAAATATCGCTGTCAATGCCGCCAACGCCAGCCAAACCGCAATGAATAACGTTAATGTAATCAACGTCAGGCTAGCGGCCGCTAAAGCGGCAGCGGCTAAAGCGCAGGCAAACTACGATCTGGCGGTTAAAGCCTTTAACGGCGCCAATTCGGCATTGTCCGGCGCAAACGCCAACGCGACACTGACTACAGACGCGCCGGTGGTCGATTTAATGGTGCTGTATACAACCGCGGGACAAACGGCCGGCTATGCTAAACAGCGCATCGCGTTACTGGTGACGGCCAGCAATCAAGCTTATGTCGATTCCGGCATCAATATGAAACTGAGGCTGGTCTACGCCGAACCGACAACTTACATTGAAAATAACGACAACTCCGAAGCGCTGTCCGACTTGGCTAACGACAAAGGCGCTTTTGCCGGCATAAGCCAAAAACGCGTGCAATATGGGGCTGATCTTGTGTTTTTATTCAGGCCTTTGTACGCGCAGACTTCCGGCTCTTGCGGCACGACTTATGTCGAGTTTGCGCAATCCGGTTCCGCCAACAAATGGTTGGCTTACGGTACCGTCAGCGACGGCAGGTCTAAAGATTCGCTCAGAAGTTATTATTGCGGAGACAACACTTTCACCCATGAAATCGGCCACAGCCTGGGTTTGGTGCACGATCGCGAATACAGCGATTTTACCGGGGTGTTCGATTACTCTTATGCTTGGGGCGTTCAAGGCAGTTTTGCGACAATCATGAGCTATAAGCAGCCGGTGCTGATGTACTTTAGTTCTCCGGCATTGGCGACAAAATGCGCCGGCCAGCCTTGCGGCTATCCTGAAACGGACAAAAACCGCAGTTCGGATCAAGTTAAATCGGCGAACTATACCGTTCCGTTCGTCGCGAACTTTATGCCGACAATGGTGGCTACGCCGGTTATTAAGTGAGCGATTTCTTCGTTAGTTGAAGAGTCGCTAGCGCGACGGTTATTTGAATCGAGGTCTCGCCCCCGAGGGCGAGATACTTTCTTTTACGCCGCCTCCCGGCCGCCCCCCTAACGGGCTATGCTCGGCAAAAGCTCCGGTGCTCGGCGCGGCAACCGGGATTCTATCCGTGCCGCAACAAATTCCTACTGCTCAACAAATGGCCTTTAACGGTAGGATTAATCTTAACTGATCGATAATGCCCTAATTCCGCTCGCTTACCCAAGCCGCCAGCCGTTGCGCGATAACGTAAAGCACAGGCACGAACGGTATTGCCAGCAGCGTCGACGACAGCATGCCACCGAACACCACGGTTCCGATAGCCTGTTGGCTGGCAGCGCCCGCTCCCGACGCGCCGAGCAACGGCACGACGCCGAGAATAAAAGCAAACGAGGTCATCACTATCGGCCTAAAGCGCCGGCGCGTCGCTTCTACCGCGGCATCCGCCGCGGACTTGCCTTCGGCTTGCAGTTGCCGGGCAAATTCGACGATTAGAATCGCATTCTTGCAAGCCAGGCCGATCATTAGAATCAGCCCGACCTGCGTATAAAGGTTATTGTCAAAATCCCGTATCATTAAAGCCAGCAGCACGCCGACCAGGGCCATCGGCACAACCAGCACCACGGCCAATGGGCTGGTCCAGCTTTCGTACAAAGCCGCAAGCACCATGAACACCAACGTAATCGACAGCACATAAATAAAATAAGCTTGGTTGCCGACCTGCTTTTCCTGATAGGACGTTGCCGTCCAGTCGAAGCCAATTCCTTTGGGCAAAGTCTGATTGGACACTTGCTCCATCAAATTCAGCGCTTGCCCGGAACTGAATCCCGGAGCCGCGGCGCCGTATATCTGCGCCGCCGGGTAAAGGTTGTAGCGCGACACCAGTTCGGCCCCGACAGTTCGCCTCACGTCCAGCAAAGTCCCTAGCGGCACCATTTCGCCTTGCCCGTTACGGACATAAAGGTTTTTGATGTCTTCCGGCTGCGTACGGAACGGTGCGTCGGCTTGGACATAAACCTGGAACACTTGGTTGAATTTGTTAAACAGATTCACAAACGACGACCCCAGATAAGTTTGCAATGTCGAGAACACGTTGTTCAGAGGGATATTCAGCGACTCCGCCTTGGTCCGGTCAATATCAAGAAATAGCTGCGGACTGCGCGCATTGAACGTAGAGATCAAATTGCGCAAGCCGGATTGGGAGTTTCCCGCGCGGATGGCCTCGTCAACGGCTTTTTGCAGCTCGGCAAGTCCCAGGCTTTGGCGGTCTTCTATCATCAGCTGGAAACCGCCTCCCTGGCCCAGTCCGCGAATCGGCGGAGGAATCAAAACAAGGGAATCGGATTCTTCTATGGATGCAAGATCTTGGCGTAGGTTGGCGGTAATCTTGTCCTGGTTCAAATCCGCGCCGCGTTTTTTCCAATCGTCAAACACGATAAACGTCGTAACGATGTTAGAGACATTGGCGGAGTCCAATATCGACAGTCCGCCAATCGTTACCCACGCTTCCACGCCTCGGGTTTTATGCAGAATATCATTCAGCGCCTTGGTCACGACAATTACCCTAGGCTGCGAGGACGCATCCGGAAGCTTGGTGATAATCATCGCATAGCCCTGGTCTTCGGTCGGTAAAAAACCGGTCGGTTGATAAGCAAACTTCCATACGCTGACGGCGATGATCAGCGCATAGAGCAGAACCATCGCAACGGCCCGCTGTACCATCCAGCTAACCAGGCGCACATAAGAATTTTCGAACCACGCATAAGTTTTGTTAAAGCCGCGGAAAAACCAATTGGGCTGCTTGTCTTCAGCCGGACGCAGCCACAAAGCGCACTGGGCCGGTTTCAGCGTCAACGCATTGATCGCGCTGATAATCGCCGTGGACGCGATAACCAACGCGAACTGGCGGAACAACTGTCCGGTAATGCCCGGAAGAAACGCCGCCGGCAGGAATACCGACGTCAGCACCAGCGTAATGCCCATGACCGGCCCGGTGATTTCCTGCATCGCTTTGATCGTCGCTTGTTTCGGCGCCATGCCTTGCTCGATATGAAACGATGCGTTTTCGACGATCACAATCGCGTCGTCGACGACAATGCCGATCGCGAGGATCAGCGCGAACAGGGTCAGCAGATTGATACCGAAGCCGAGCATGTACATCGCCGCAAACGCGCCGATCAGCGTGACCGGCACCGTCGTCGCCGGTACCAAGGTGGCCCGCCAACTCTGCAAAAATACCACTACCACGACCAGCACCAGTATCCCGGCCTCGAACAGCGTAATGTAAACGTCGTGAATCGCGCTACGGACAAACCTCGTGGTGTCGTAGTGAATGTCGTAGCTCAGGCCGGGCGGGAAGTCCTTGCTCATAGAGGCCATGGCTTTTTTAACTTCATCCGCTACGTTCAGCGCGTTGGCGCCGGGCAATGTAAACACCGGCATCACGGTCGCCTTGTGGCCGCTGGATTCGGAAAAGTTGCTGAAACTCTGCCGGCTGAGTTCGACGCGGGCGACGTCGCGAATCCGCACGATTTGCGCCGACTCGCCGCGGGTGCTTTTAATCACGATATTCTCGAACTGCGAGGCATCCTCAAGTCGGCCCATCGCGTTGACGGTGAATTGAAACGCCTGGTTCGACGGAACCGGAGGGCCGCCCAGTTGCCCGGCGGCCACTTGCAGATTTTGGCTTTGGATAGCGTTAATCACATCCTGGGTCGTTAAGCTCAGGTAACGAAGCTTCTCCGGATTTAGCCAGACTCGCATGCTGTAAGGCCCTGCGCCACGCACTGCGATTTGGCCGACGCCGGGCAAGCGCGCCAGCGGATTTTGCAGGTTGATCACCGCGTAATTGGACAGAAACGTGTCGTCAAAGCGGTCGTCCTCGGAATACAGCCCGACCACCAACAAAATATCGGTGGACACTTTTTTGACGTTGACGCCCTGCGGTTGAACCGACGACGGAAGCTGCGGCAAAGCGCTGTTGACCAGGTTCTGCACCAGCGACGTAGAGGTATTCAGGTCGGTGCCGACATTGAAAGTGATGGTTAAGGTATAGCTGCCGTCGCTGGCGCTGGTCGACAGCATATACAAAGAATTCTCGACGCCGTTGACCGCCTGCTCGATCGGGATGCCGACCGTATTCGCGACCACTTCGGCGCTGGCGCCCGGATAACGGGCGGTAACTTGAATGGTCGGCGGCACGATCGGCGGATATTGCGCCACCGGCAGGTTCATGAAGCAAACCAGGCCCAGAATGATCGTGATCAGTGCAATCACGTTCGCAAAAATCGGTCTCTCGATAAAATATTGCGAAATCATTGCGCGGCTTTCCTGCTTTCGGCTGCGTCATCGGTTTTTCGTACCGGATTGACCGTGTTGCCGGGGATCGCATGTAAAAGCCCGGTTACAATCACCCAATCCCGGTCGCTAACGCCTTCCTCAATAACTTGTTGATCTTGCTCTTTGACGCCCAGTTTAACAGGCCGGCGCTCGACGACGTTGTTGTCGTTCACTACCAGCAAATATGAGCCTAGCTGGTCATAGCCAATCGCGGTTTCCGGCACCAGTAACGCCATTTTTTCGGAGTTCAGCACCAGGACCCGTACCCTGGCGAACAGGCCCGGCAATATCGCACCGTCGGCGTTCGGATAACTGGCCCTCAACAGCAGCGTGCCAGTGGTCGGCGTAATCGAGATCGCCGTGAAATCAAGATGTCCGTCATGGGGATAGCCTTGTTCGCCGGATAGCGCAAGCTGGGCCGGTATCTTTAACTTTTCGGCTTCGCCCGGACCAATGCTGGTCTGTTTGATAACCCTTAACAGGTCGGTTTCGTTGATCGTGAAGTAGACGTAGATAGGATCGGTCTGGTTGATTTGGGCCAACGGCGTGAACTCACCGGCGCCGACCAGGTTGCCGGGATCTTTGAGCCGGCGGTCGATGCGTCCGCTAAAAGGCGCAACCACCTTGGTGTAATCCAGATCCAGTTTCGCCAGACTGCGGTTCGCCTCGGCGGCTACCACGGCAGCCCTGGCGTTATCGCGCTCGAATCGCCAATTGTCGACGTCGGTTTGGGCCGCCGCATGTTGCCGGTTTAGGTCGCTGAATCGTTCCAGTTCGGTTTGCGCATGGCTCAGGCTGGCTTTTTGCTGGAGCACTTGCGCCTCCGCTTGCTTCAACCGGGCCTGGTAAGTGTCCTGTTGAAGCAGGAATAACGGTTGGCCCTTTTTTACTTTATCGCCATCGTGGAAGAACACCTTTTCCAAATAACCCTGCACCCGGGCGACCAATTGAACTGAATTGACAGCCTGGGTGTTGCCGGTAAATTCCAGATATTCACTGACTTGCCGGCGAATCGGCTGGCTCACCGTGACTTGCGACGGAGGCGGGGGCGCGTAGGTGTTTTTGTTTTCGCAACCGGCGGCGTTAAGGATTGCTATCAGCCATACAATTTTTGCGCAGGTCACCCGGATTCCCAAGCTCCAGCTTGGGAATCCGGGAGGCGAAGCTTTAGCTTCGCGAGACACGAAGCTAAAGCTTTCAGAACCCGACTCCCAAGCCGGAGCTTTCATGTTTATACGCATCTTGAAGTAGGCCGCAAACGCCAGTTCTCGCTGCCGCCGGGAGGGCTTACTTGTGCTCTGAAGGCTATTCCGGCCTACTTCCGAACCATTCCGGCATTCATTTTGGAGGACGCTTTTGAACGTCAGACTTGTGTATAACGACGAGCGCGTTGCGTGAGAGCGAGATAAACAGGAGTGCAAGCTTTGCTTGCGCTTGCAGGCGAAGCCCGCACTCCAGCTATCGGCAACTTCATTAAGAAAAACTTGGGCTGATTTCCAACCAAGAGCCTCCAGAACTGAATTCCCAAGCTGGAGTTTCGGAACTAGCAAGCCGGCAAATTTTACCATCTTGGCCAACCGACGCCGGTCGGCGTCTCGTTATCCGGCGACGGCTGGGCGGAAGGCCTTAACAATCCGCCCCAATCGGTGCGTTTTTCCATTTGCTCCTTGATCGCGTCGGGCACGACGTCGTTACCTTCCCGAACCTGCCAACCGCCGCCCAAAGCCCGGTACACGCCGACGAGGTTATTGGCAATATCCCCTAATGTACTGGCGAGATTGTCTTGTTCGCTTAACAGCGCCTGCTGAGCCGTCAGCACGGTGGTAAAATCGGTAATGCCCTGACGGTATTGCAATGTCGCCAGATCCAGCGAGCGTTGGGCCGCAGCCGTGCTTTCGCCCAAGGCTTGGGCGCGTTCCTGCGAGCGTAAAAACGCCACTAGGTTGTCTTCGACTTCCCGTTGCGCGGTCAGCACGGTGTTTTGATAATTGACCAACAACTCCTGCAACCGTGCGTCCTGCACCCGTACTTGATTGGTGATTTGCCCGTAGTTGAAAATGTTCCATTGCAGCGCCGGGCCGAAGTTGGCCGTGCGGCTTTTCCACAAGAATACATCGCCCAGCGAAAACGAGCCGACATCGCTGGACAATAAACCGAACGTGCCGGTTAAAGAAATAGCCGGATACAGGGCCGCCTTAGTCACGCCGATGCTGGCCGATTGCGCCGCAGCCTGCCATTCGGCATGACGAACGTCGGGCCGGCGGCGCAGCAGTTCGGCGGGTATGCCTACGGCTACTCGTAGCGGGGGAGACGGGATTTGTGCGGTTTCAGACAGCAAACCGTTCATCCGGTTGGGGGGCATGCCCAACAAGACGCTCAGCGCATTTTGCTGTTGGCGTAAGCCGATTGCCAACGTAGGAATGGACGCCTGCGTATTCGCCAGCACGGTCCTGGCCTGTTCGACGTCGCGTTCGGAAGTCGTGCCGCCGTTATAGCGGATCTTTGCAATATTCAGGTTTTCTTGTTGGGTATCAACATTTTGTTTGGCAATACTCAAGCGCTTCTCCAGAGTTCGGATAGTGACATAGGCATGCGCGACATCGGCGGTTAGAGTAACCAGCGCATTGTTGTAATCGGCCACCGCCGCCTGAAACCCGGCGTCCGCCGATTCGATCGCGCGGCGGTATTTGCCCCAAAAATCAAGTTCCCAACCGGCGGTAAAGCCTAACTGCGTTTGGGCATAATCGAATATCCTCGAAAAAGCTGCCTGCGAAGCACGCTCGCTAAGATGCACTTTGTTCAGCGAGCCTATTAATTGCTGGTTTTGCGGATAGAAATCGCCGATAGCGACGCCCAATTGGGCCCGGGCTTCGAGTACCCGAACCCCGGCCACGCGAATGTTCAGGTTGTCGAGATAGGCGCGCTCGACCAATTGGTTCAGGACCGGATCGTTAAATGTTTTCCACCAGCTTTGATCGGCCGAGGACGTTGTTTTAAGCCGTTTGTCCTCGGCTTCCAGCCACTGGGTTGCCGTTTCGGTGGCAGGAGAAACATAGTCGGGGCCGACCATGCAGCCGGAGAGCAGTAACGCTAATGACCAAACCGGGTAAAACCGGCGGAGCTTAATGTCCTGTCGCATTATTAACGCCTAGTTGTTTGTGCTTGTAGACCGGCCGGTTAAAACTGCACATCGAATTCAGCTACCCAATGCCATGCCTTCGATCCTCATGGCCGGTATATTTCAGTCAATGTCGATAATAAAGTATCTCTTGTTTGTAAATCGTGATGAATCCGCATGACTACTTACAATCCGCTGATTTTCCGGTTAAAGCTGAGTTGAGCGGCTTGTCCGCTCAAACGAAACTTATGGCCTTTGGCTATAATTTGAGTTTCGGTTGATGGTATCGGTTTCAGGTTAATGGAAATGCTGAATTTTGAATTGATGTGGATATAATTTAAGAAAAAAATAAAAAATAAACTTCATATGCCTAAAGATACCCTGCAGAGTGTTTTTTCATTTTCGTCTGCGAACCCGGCGATTCGATCTTATCGTTGGATATTTCACGTCGCGGTTCTGGCCGCGGCTTACTTTGTAACCGGCAAACTCGGTACTTTTTTAGCTATTCCTCCAGGCTATGCGACAGCCATTTGGCCGCCTTCGGGGATCGCTTTGGGCGGGCTCCTGATTTATGGATACCGGGCATGGCCGGGTATTTTGCTGGGTTCTTTCCTGGTCAATTTTTCGACTTCATTCATTTACATTTCCCCAACAGAAACACTTATTTCAGTCGTGACGACGTTGGTTATCGGCGCTGGAGCAAGCTTGCAAGCCATTGCCGGCGCTTATTTAGTCGGCCGGTTTGCCGGTTTTCCGAATCCGCTTATCCGGGAGAAAGAGGTCTTTTTGTTCCTGCTTTACGGCGGAATCTTAAGCGCACTGATCAATTCGACTACCGCTGTCTCGACGCTGGCCGTCACCGGGCGCATACCGCTTGCCAATTTTCCGGCTAACTGGGGAACTTGGTGGATGGGGGATATGCTAGGGATATTTATTTTTACGCCGCTTGTTTTGGTCTGGGGATTGCGGCCCCGTGAATCCTGGCGTAATAGACGCATCGCGATCACTTTTCCTATTGTCGCCATGTTCGCACTGACAACGGTCGCCATTTTTTATGAGGCCCAGAACAACAATGAGCGGCTAAAGTTCGAGTTCGACCAGCAGGCTACGGAACTGAGCGTCGCATTGGAAAAGTCGATTTTGACGCACTTAAACATACTCCGTTCCCTCGGCAGTTTCTATACCGCTTCGGCAATGGTCGGCAGAGAGGGATTTCAAACTTTTGTCGCGCATACGCTTGATGATTTTCAAGGAATTCAAGCGCTAAGCTGGAATCCCCTGATTCCGGCATCTGAACGCGAGACCTTTGAAAACGGCATACGAAGAGAAGGATTCCGGGATTTCCGGATAACCGAGAGAAATATCGATAATCAGCTTATTCGGGCGGAAGATCGTCCGGAATATGTTCCTGTCAATTTCATTGCGCCTTACGGGGGCAATGAAGCGGCGTTAGGTTACGATGTGTATTCCGATCAGTTGCGGCGGGAGGCTATCGATCGGGCACGGGATAGCGGGGAAATCGCCGCTACGGCCAGAGTTAAGTTAGTTCAGGAACACGAAAATCAGTACGGCCTTATCGCATTCATGCCGCTTTATCGCAAAGGTTTCCCGCATCGAACGCAGGAAGAGCGGCGAAATAATAATATTGCCGGTTATATGGTCGCGGTATTCAAGGGGGAGGATATTGTTAACGCGGCGCTCAAAGGCTTGAATCGGGACAGGCTATCCTACCGGCTTATCGACGAGCAGGCGCCGGCCGACGAACAGTTAATTTTTTCCAGCGATGGGCAACCGCTAAAGCCGTTGGTCTTGCAGGAAAGCGGGCTTTTCGGCAGAAATTTTTCTCTGGCAAGCCGGTTAGTCATACCGGTCGGAGGGCGTCAATGGTTGTTTGAGATCGTACCGACGCAGGATTATTTCGTTCATAGACGCTCTAATCATGAATGGTTGATTTTATTGGTCGGTTTGGTTACGACCGGCATGGGCGGTGCATTTGCAATGGTATTTTCCGGCCGTGGAAGCGTGCTTCGGCAACTGGTAGACGAGCGCACGGCGGCATTAGTTCAAAGCGAGGAGCGTTTTCGTTCTACTTTCGAGGGTGCCCCGGTCGGTGTTGTTAACGCGTCGTTGGAGGGCGGCTTTATAGCGGTTAACCAAGGATTCTGCGACTTGGTCGGATACAGCCGCGATGAGCTTTTGACGATGACTTTCATGCAATTGACCCATCCGGATTTTCGCCGGGCCGATGCCGATAGGATCAGCGAAACTTTGACCGGCGAAATTTCCGGGTTCAATGTGGAGAAGCAGTATCTGCATAAGGACGGCAGGCCGGTCTGGGGTAATTTGTCGGCCACGCTGATCCGGCGTGCCGATGGTTCGCCCGATTATTTTATTGCCGTGATCGAAAACATTGATCATCGTAAGCAGGCGGAGAAGGCGCTGAAGGAGAATGAGGTTTTCAAGCAAGCCATCCTGAATTCAGTCGTTGCCGAAATAGCCGTGCTGGACCGTGATGGCGTTATTCTTGCCGTCAACGAGCCGTGGCGGCGTTTTGCGGCTGAGAACGGCATTAAACCCGGTGTGGCAGCGGCAAAAACCGATGTCGGCACTAATTATCTGGACGTTTGCAACGCGGCAGGCAAGGGGGCTTCCGCGGATGGCGCGCTGAAAGCCTACTATGGCATCCGTGCTGTATTGGATGGCCATTTGCCCAGCTTCAGCATGGAGTATCCATGCCATTCGCTGCAACAACAACGCTGGTTCAATATGAGTGTTACCCCTCTGGGAGAGACGGGGCAAGGCGGCGTGGTCATCACCCATATGAATATCACTGTTCGTAAGCAGGTAGAGGAACAGTTGCGTATTGCCGCTATCGCATTTGAATGTCAGGAAGGCATTGTGGTGATGGACCCGAACTTGAAAATTTTACGGGTTAACCGGGCTTTCACACAGATTACAGGTTATTTACAGCAAGAAGTTGAAGGAAAATCGGCAGCCATTTTCAGGTCTGATCGGCACCCGGCTTCGTTTTACGATACCGTCTGGAACGAAGCCAAAAGTATCGGCGCCTGGCAAGGCGAATTATGGCAGCGGCGGAAAAAAGGCGAGGATTATCCGGCGCAGGTCATGGTTACGGCCGTTAGGGATGAGGGTGGTCACGTCACGCATTACGTCGGCAATATCGCCGATGCGACTAACAGCAAGCTGCATGAGCAGCAGCGCCTGCTTGACGAGGCCGCGCATCGCCGCATACTGGTGCGTGAAGTACATCACCGCATCAAAAATAATCTACAGGGCATTACCGGCATATTGCGCCAGTTTGCCGAAACCCATCCTGAGATGAGCGATCCTATCAATCAAGCTATCAGCCAAGTGCAGAGTATTTCCGTCATCCATGGCTTGCAAGGCAGTAGCGTTACGTCCGTCGTAAGGATGTGCGAATTGATCGTTGCGATAGCATCGGGCATTGAATCGATGTGTCAAAAGTCGATCGCCGTTGAAATTCCCGAAGCCTGGATGACTTGCGTTATCAGCGAGGCGGAAGCCGTACCCTTGGCCTTGGTTGCGAACGAGCTGATCTGGAATGCGATCAAACACGGCGGGGCGGAAGGACAAGTCAAAATTATGCTGAGCCAAGGGCCGCACGAAAATTCGATCCAATTGACGATTCACAATACCGGCCGCATTCCGGCCGAATTCGGTTTCGAGGATATGAGCGCTTTCGGCACCGGCTTGCAGTTAGTTTCATCGCTATTACCGCGAACAGGCGCCACGCTGGCCTGGTCGCAACAAGGCGATATTGTCGTAACCACGCTGGGTTTGGAAGAGCCCATCATCCAACGCGAACCTGCTATCTCGAATGCCTATGAATCCTGACAAAATCACTAAACACAGTCTTTTACTGGTCGACGACGAGCGCTTGGTGCTGGCGACTCTCGGTCAAGGCTTAAGCAGGGCCGGCTATGTTGTCAGCAGCGCGGAATCCGTGGATGATGCGGAAGCCTTGCTGGCGAGCGGCGAACGGCCGGACTTGGCCATTCTTGATGTCAGTATGTCCGGCAGAAGCGGTCTGGAACTGGCTGAGCGGCTGCATTTATTCGACCATATTCCGTTCATGCTGCTGACTGCCTACAGCGATCAGGAGATCGTTCAGCAAGCGGCCGCAAGCGGGGCGCTGGGGTATTTGGTGAAACCGGTCGATACGCGGCAACTGGTACCGACGATTGAGGCCGCGTTAGCTCGAGCCGCGGAGCTTCAGGGGCTGCGAACAACCGGACAGCAGTTGCAGAATGCGCTTAATAATGAGCGTGAAATCAGCATTGCGATAGGCATCACGATGGTGCAATACCGGCTTGGCCGCAAGGCCGCTTTTGAACTGCTGCGCAAAACCGCGCGTAATCAGCGCCGGAAATTGACGGAACTTGCGGCCGATGTTATCAGGGCGAGTGAAGCGCTGAATCTTGGCGGCTAGTAAAATACTCTTGCTTTCGGATTGGCTGGACGGCAACCTCCACGTTTATGCGGACAATTTGGCATTTCTCCAGTATTCACCTGTGCGAGGTGGAAGCATGATGCAAGTTGTCAAATTCCCGGGCGGAAATGAAACGATAGCGGACAGCTTCAGCGTGTAGCTGTATGTGCCGGTCTGTAGCCTGAAATCGATTAATATGCGAGGATGATTAAGACTAATATTTTTTCCGGAGTGTTTATGAATCCTAAAGATTTTTTGATGTCGGCCTGCGGCGTGCGAATGCCGCGCATTATTTACGGTACGGCCTGGAAGAAAGAACGCACCGCCGCGCTGGTCGAGCAGGCTATCGGGCTCGGTTTTCGCGGCATCGATACGGCCTGCCAGCCCAAGCATTACCACGAAGCGGGAGTCGGCGAAGGCGTAGCCGCCTGTTTGCGCCGGGGCTTGGAGCGTTCCGAACTTTATCTGCAAAGCAAATTCACGCCGTTGAACGGCCAAGATCCGGCGCGCGTGCCTTACGATCCGAATGCAAGCCTTAGCGAGCAAGTCCTCCAATCGTTCCAAACTTCGCTGCAAAATCTGCAAATGGCTTACCTGGATTGCCTTGTGCTGCATTCGCCGTTGGCAAGCCGGCAGCAAACGCTGGAAGTGTGGCGAGCGATGGAGAGTTTGTTTCATAGCGGCGGCGTTAAGCAGTTGGGTATCAGCAATTGTTACGATCCCGGACAGTTCGAGCTGTTATATCAAGAGGCCGAGATTAAACCGGCCGTTATCCAGAACCGCTTCTATCGGGAGAGCGGCTATGATCGAGCGATCCGCGATTTTTGCCGGAAGCACAATGTGATCTACCAAAGTTTCTGGACGCTGACCGCCAATCCCAATATTTTGTCGCATCCAGCCATTCAAGCGGTGGCTGCGAAGTGCGGGCGTAGCGCCGCGCAAGTCTTTTTCCGTTACTTAAGCCAAATCGGCATTATCCCGTTGACCGGGACCACATCGCCACAGCATATGCGCGACGATCTTGCGATTTTCGATTTTGAATTAACGGCCGACGATTGCACGGCTGTTGAGGCATTGCTTTAATCATGGCGTTGGATTTATCGATAGCCACGGCGGAACAACAGGACGCCGGGCAAATTGCCGCGTTGGTGAACTCGGCTTATCGCGGCGAATACAGCCGGCAAGGCTGGACTACCGAAGCGGATTTGCTGGCCGGACTCAGGACCGATACCGATGAAATCCTGGGCTTGATTGCAAGCGGCGATTCATTATTTTTGCTGTGCAAGGCCGGTGTGGAATTGGTCGGATCGGTGCATTTGCAAAAGCAGGTCGATCAAGCTTATTTCGGCATGCTGGCCGTCAATCCGTCATTGCAGGGACAAGGCGTAGGCAAACAGCTGATGCGCGAAGCAGAGCGGACCGCCCGGCAAATCTGGGGAGCTAGTACAGCGGTGATCAGCGTTATCTCATGCAGAAACGAACTGATTGCATTTTATGAACGGCGAGGTTACCGGCGCACCGGGATAAGCAAGGAGTTTCCGGTGAATCCCGAACTATGGACGCCGAAAGTGGCGGATTTGCGGCTGGATATATTGGAAAAACGCCTGACGGCAAATTGAAAGCGCTGTTCTTTATTGCCGTTTAATCCAACTACAATCATCATAATAGAAGCGCTAATCCATTAATATTAAAGAGGGAACACGGATGATACGGATGCGACGGGCTGACACGGATTTTTACGAGGCTAACTTTCTTATCCGTACCAATCCGTGTTTTCTTTTTTAGTTGCATATCAATATCGCTTAATGCAAAAACGCACCTACATAAATATCGTTTTAACTTCAGGGAAATTTCCACCCATGTTTGCACTACCTTCCGTCTGGAACCTGGTCATATCGACCCTTGTATTTATCATCGCCGCGAAGTACCTGCGCGCTTACCTGGAGGAACAGGGCTTGCCTAAAGGCGTGACGCGAGGTGTATTGGTATTTTCACTCGCCTCTTTACTGTCGTGGGGCTCCGGAGAAGCCGTGGATTGGGCGGAAGAAAAAATAGAAGGGCCGAAACCGCAGATTGCGCAAAGCCCCGGCGATATTTCGCAACTGCTGGATGCGCTCGGCCAGGCGCAATCTTCGGCAGCGCCGAAACAGCCGGTTCAGGAGAATTAAAGTTCGGTGTTGTTAAGAACATAACGAAGAAATTTAGCGTTTTAAATTTCTATTTGCACAGCCGCTCCTATAAACTAGCGCGCTTTGAAACATTAGCCGAGATTTAAATGACTGCTCCACAAATTGGTTTTATTAGTTTGGGTTGCCCCAAAGCCCTGGTCGATAGCGAAAGAATTTTAACGAAGCTTCGCGCCGAGGGTTACACCGTTTCGCCGAGTTACCAGGATGCCGACCTGGTCGTGGTGAATACTTGCGGTTTTATCGACGCGGCGGTCGAAGAATCGCTGGACAGCATCGGCGAGGCGCTGGCGCAAAACGGCAAGGTCATCGTGACCGGCTGCCTGGGTTCCAGGGAAGCTGAAATCAGGGAACGTCATCCGCAAGTTTTAAAAGTGACCGGCGCGCATGCGTTGGAAGAAGTTGTCTCGGCGGTGCATGAACATCTGCCGCCTCCGCACGATCCGTTTATCAGCCTGGTGCCGCCGCAAGGCATCAAGCTGACGCCGCGGCATTATGCTTACTTAAAGATTTCCGAAGGTTGCAATCATCGCTGCACGTTCTGCATCATCCCTTCGATGCGCGGCGACTTGGTCAGCAGGCCGGTTGACGATGTGATGTTGGAAGCCGAACGCCTGGCGAATGCCGGCGTCAAGGAATTGCTGGTGGTTTCGCAAGATACCAGCGCCTACGGCCTGGACTTGAAGTATCAAAGCCGCAACTGGAAAGGCCGCGAGGTCCGAACCCGTTTTTACGATTTAGCCGAAGCGCTCGGCGATTTGGGTATTTGGGTCAGGATGCATTACGTGTATCCGTATCCGCATGTCGATGAAGTGATTCCGTTGATGGCCGAGGGAAAAATCCTGCCTTACCTGGACATACCGTTTCAGCACGCAAATAGCAGGATTCTTAAGTTGATGAAGCGCCCGGCGGCCAGCGAAAATAATTTGGAACGCATCAAAGCATGGCGCGAAATCTGTCCTGACATTACCTTGCGCAGCACGTTTATTGTCGGCTTTCCGGGCGAAACCGAACAGGAGTTCGAGGAATTGCTGGATTTTCTCAGCGAAGCGCAAATGGACAGGGTCGGCTGCTTTGCCTATTCGCCGGTCAAAGGCGCGGCGGCCAACGATTTGCCGGACCAAGTGCCGGAAGAAGTCAAACAGGAACGCTTGGCGCGCTTCATGGCGCATCAGGCTGAAATCAGCGCCGAGCGTTTGCAAAAACGGGTAGGCCGAATCGAAACGGTATTGATTGATGAAGTGGTCGAGGAAGGCGCGGTCGCAAGAAGTAAAGCCGATGCGCCGGAAATCGACGGACAGGTCTTTATCGACGGCGCGACGCACCTGAAAGTCGGCGATTTTGTCGATGTCGAGCTGGAAGAAGCGGACGAATATGATCTTTGGGGGCATTTGGTTTAGGATATTTCAGGCTAATCGGGATGGGTATCATGGCTGAAAAAACGTTTGTAGTAACGGATTACCTGAAGTTTCGGGCGGACTTACGCGGTTTTGATTTGCTGTTAATAGAACAAATTATCCGTTACAGTTCGGAAAGGTATTATGATGCGGAAACGCAACGGGTTATCGTGGTGGGTGAACATGGCGATAAACTGGTGATGATTCCTTATGACGAAACAGAGAGGGAATTGATACCTGTCACGATACATACGACATCGCGGCAACAAATCAAATTTAGACTGACTACAGGCAGGTTGATTTATGAATAAACCAAAAATGAACTATTTCCCGGATCAAGACATTATCCACATAGCGATGACCGATGACGATGAAGCTGACAGCATGGAGCTAAGTCCAAATATCACGGCGGAATTGAATGCTGACGGCGAATTGATCGGTGTGGAAATTCTAAAGGCCAGCACCTTTTTGCGCGATTTTATTTTGGAAAGCACTCAGGCAAAACTAATGCATTTACAGCAAGCGAAACATCGCCACAATGCATAAGGTAGTCAAGTAGAGAGTACCGCGCGTCTTTTCCGTTGCTTGAAAATCTATGCTGTCACTGAAAGTCGGCGATTTGTCGATGTCGAGCTGGAAGAAGCGGACGAATATGATCTTTGGGGGCATTTGGTTTAATTCCGCGGTCCAAACCTTCCAGGTTTTAAAAACCTGGAAGGTTTATTTCCATCGTAGCAAAATACATTTATTAATTATTGAAAGGGTAAATTGCCTAACCCTAACGAGTGTTATAATATAACATTCGATTTCAGATAAACGTTTTTACAATGAACACAGTCGCCGAAGCAATTCACAACCATCCCCATCCTTCGGAACACGACCATACTAAATGCGTCAGTGAGGCCTTAGACACGGCCGAGCATTTGTGCGTGGTGCGCGGCGTGCAATTGACGCCTATCCGTCACCAGGTGCTGGAGCTGATCTGGGATAGCCACAAAGCCGTTAAAGCGTATGAATTGTTGGATAAGATCAAGCCGCTGAAAAACGGCGCTAAACCGGCGACGATTTACCGGGCGCTGGATTTTTTAATTGAACAAGGCTTGGTTCACCGGGTGGAGAGCCTTAATGCGTTTGTCGGTTGCAGTAGTTCAGGTCATCAACATGAGCAGCTGCTGTTAATCTGTAAGCATTGCAATGAAGTCGAGGAGCGCCCCGCGACTGAAGTTATGCAAGCCCTGTCGGAAGAGCTGGAGCAAGCCGGTTTTATCGTGCATAGCAAAGCCATAGAAATTCACGGTATCTGCGTTAAATGTGCGGCGTTTTACGGCGACCAAAGCTAAACCTTTTATGATCCTTCGGTAGCTTTTTTTGCTATCCGTCAAAGCCGGGCAGATTATAAATAGGCTAGGGCACGTGAAGTGCATGCTCTGCTTGCGAACAGGAAAAGCCTGTACTCCGGATATATCTCATTTGTGCCGGAAGAATTTTTGAAGATAAATAATAATTGCGCAATGTTATGTTATAACATATCATCTAATGCTAAATACTTTTCCATGCTTATTTACCATCGGGATTAATGAGTTTATCAGCGTGGCATATTAAATTTTCTTATCTTCAATTGAATATCTTGGACATCCGATGAACAAAAAAACCGCTATTTTTCTCTTTCTATCAACGGCTGTGGCAGCGCCGACAGCCTATGCAGCCGGAGCGACCGAAGAAGATATACAACAATTAGAAGATGTTGTTGTGACTGCGCCGCTACAGAACAAGGCCTCTGAGTCCGCCATCCCGGTTACGGTTTTGAGCGAAGAGGAACTACGCTTGAAAGTCGGGCACAGCATCGGTGAAACACTGAAAAACGAGCTGGGCATTACCAGCCAGTCCTTCGGTCCGGGAGTCGGCACGCCGGTCATTCGCGGTCAAAGCGGACCTCGTGTCAGGGTATTGAATAACGGCATCGGCAGCAATGATGCTTCAGCAATCAGCCCGGATCATGCCACCAGCATCGAACCGTTGCTGGCGGATCGTATCGAAGTATTGCGCGGCCCCGGTACGTTGCTTTACGGAAGCGGCGCGATCGGCGGCGTGGTCAATGTGATCGATAACCGAATTCCAGGCAAGCTCCCGGACAAATTGCTGGGCGGCGCTCTTGAGCAGCGTTTCGATTCGACCTCCGACGAAACCTCTACCGTAATGAAAATAGAAGGCGGCAAAAGTCACCTGGCTTACCATCTGGACGGTTTTTACCGCAGCCGCAATAATCTCGATATCGGCGGCTCGGCTATTGATGTCAACGCGGCTCAGGCGACTGATCCGACACTGGAGGTTATTCAAAACACCCAAGGCTTCATCAACAATACCTCCGCTCATGCGATCAGCGGGTCGGCCGGCGTTTCATTGATCGGCGATCCCGGTTTTGCCGGCGTCTCTATCAACCGATTGGAAAATAACTATGGCATTGCACCGGACGGCAGCGGCGGTGAGATTACCCGCATCGATCTGAAACAAAGCAAATACGACTTTAAAAGCGAATTGAAAAATCCGTTCAAGTTCGCTGAATCATTGCGTATGAAGCTGGGTTATACCGATTACCAACATACCGAAATTGCCGATGGAGAACCGGGTGCGTTTTTTACCAATAAAACTTATGAAAGCCGGCTGGAACTAACCCATAACCCTGTCGGGATATTTCGCGGCATGGTCGGGTTTCAAGCCATAGCCGGCGATTTTACGGCGATTGATAAATCGACCAATGAAGTAATTGTCCCCGAAACTCAAAGCAATAGTTATGGCGTCTTTGCGGTGGAATCATTCAATACCGGAGCGCTGTCTAACCAGCTTGGCGTCCGGGTTGAAGACACGACGCTGGAACCGCAAGGGTTGTCCAGCCTTAATTATGTGCCGGTCAGCGCTTCCGCTTCCAGTTTATGGAAGATAAACGACAGCAACAGCCTTAATCTGGCGATAACGCGCTCGCAACGCGCACCGCAAGTGCAGGAGCTGCTGTCCAACGGTTTTCATGATGCGACTCGCAGTTTTGAGCGTGGCGACATCAACCTGCGCGAAGAAACCTCCTACAACCTGGATTTGGGGTACAAATTCAAAGCCGACTGGATTAAAGCTCAATTGGACCTGTTCCACAATTGGGCCGGCAATTATATTTACCAGCAACGTAACGGCGAATTTA
>NZ_RYFG02000113.1 GCF_003994235.2 Candidatus Methylobacter oryzae | reverse complement strand
CTTCGGACAACTGTTTTACTGTACTCATCAATTTACAACGGCAAAAATCGATGGACTTTATAATAGCCTAAATAATGTGATAGGTGGTGAGGCCAGGAACCTCAATAAACGAACTTGAACAGTGTTTTCATATGCTGACAAAACTCGATCAAATCCAGCCAAGCCGTTTGCAAGCGCCATAGACAAGGTAAACGCCAAGGCCGCAAACAAAAAGGCCGAAGATAAGGCGAAGTTGCGGCCCTTGCATCTGGTTCGCAACGTACGCGCCTAGCCATGAACCGAGAAACATCGTCGCGGCCAGAATCGCGGCCGCTTTTACGTCGACATTGCCGTGCCGGTAATATTCAAATGCAGCGGCCAGACCAATCGGCGGGAGTAATACGGCAATCGTGGTACCTGTCGCCGTGTGCTGGGAGAAGCCTGCCCAGTAAATGAGCGCGGGTACAATCACAATGCCTCCGCCAATGCCGAACAGGCCCGCCGCTATGCCGCCGATAATGCCGATAATTGCGAATATGAGCCATGAGGGCATTTGTGTTCTCCTGTCGACTATCTGTATTCAAGACTGATGTTAAGTCTTGGTATTATAAAAAGCGAAGTCCGCGAAAACAGCCGGTTGTCGCGGACAATCCCTAACGCCGGTTAACAGTTAGCCAATGCCTGAACCGGGTCGATAGATTTCAGCCCGAACGCTTCCGCGACGGCCGGATAAGTCACGGCGCCTCGGTAAGTGTTAAGCCCGTATTGCAAGGCCTTGTCCTTACGCACCGCGTCCAGGCCTTCGTTTGCCAGGCGCAACGCGTAGCCGGCGGTTTGGTTGTTCAATGCGAAGGTACTGGTGCGCGGCACCGCACCAGGCATATTGGCGACGCAATAATGCACGACGCCGTCAATTTCATAAGTCGGATGGCTGTGGGTTGTTGGACGAGTCGTTTCCACACAGCCGCCTTGATCGACGGCCACGTCAACAATTACCGAGCCTCTACGCATCGTCGGCAGCATGTCGCGGGTAATCAGCCAAGGAGCACGGCCGCCGTGGATTAGAATCGCGCCGATGACTAGGTCGGCCTTCGTAATCAGTTCTTCGATTGTCGATTCATTACTGATGCGGGTTTGCAGTTGTCCGCGATAAATGTCATCCAGGTATTTCAAGCGGGCATGGCTGATGTCCAGTACCGTGACTTGCGCGCCTAAGCCGACGGCTACCCGCGCGGCGTTCGTACCGACAATGCCGCCGCCCAGAATGACAACATTGGCCGGTGCGACGCCCGGTACGCCGCCGATGAGTACGCCGCGTCCGCCGTGCGATTTTTGCAAATAGGTTGCGCCTGCTTGAGTCGCCATGCGTCCTGCAACTTCACTCATCGGCATCAATAACGGCAAGCTGCCGTCTTCGGTTTGCACGGTTTCGTAAGCGATGCCGGTCGTGCCGCTGGCCAGCAGTGCTTCGGTTAGGGCTGTATCCGAAGCCAAATGCAGGTAGGTAAACAGCAATAAGTCCTGGCGTAGATAGTGATATTCCGATGCAATCGGCTCTTTGACTTTGACCACCATGTCCGCGGCCCAGGCATCTTCCGCAGTCGGCACGATCTGGGCGCCGGCGGTCAAATATTCTTCGTCCGGCAGAGAACTGCCTTCGCCGGCACCGCTTTGTACCAGCACCTGATGGCCTCGGCGAGTTAACGCTTTGACTGAGCCCGGCGTCAGGCCGACGCGGTTTTCGTTGTCTTTAATTTCTTTGGGTAGTCCGATTAGCATGATTTGAACTCCTGGTGTTAATGGAACGGTGTGCGTGTTGAATTCATACACATAACAAGAGCGTAGCATAGTTCAAGCCTTGCACGATGAGTTAGTTGGGAAATAGAGCCAAGACTAAACGGATTGAATCAATCCGCGACCATCAGTCATGATCCGTGCCATCCGTGTTCTATTATTAGGTACCTCCAGATAAATACGTAATAGCCGGTATTGTGAGTCTACATGGCTTGGCGTAGCCTGATCAGCGAAATTGCAAGTATCGCCTTATCGTTCATGTCGAACCAGGGTATTTATATGCAGCTTGAACGTAGCCGGACGCCTTTAAGCAACGATCAATATCGCCTTCTTCAGCAGTTTATTGCCGCGTTATCGCCGGAGCAAATCGCCTGGGCCGGAGGGTATTTGTCCGGGTTGGCGGCGAGCAATGTGGCTGCCGCTCCAAGCCTTAACGATAGCGCCGATATTACGATTCTGGTCGGATCGCAGACCGGCAACAGCGATGCGTTGGCCGAACAAATGCATCGCTTGGCGGCCGGCCGGGGATTAAAGACTGTCATCAAGAAAATGGGCGATTATAAGTTCATGCAATTGAAGGCGGAGAAAAAGCTGCTGGTGATTGTCAGCACTTACGGCGAAGGCGAACCGCCCGACAACGCCAAAGAGTTGTTCGAACATTTATTCAGCAAGCGGGCTCCATCGTTCCCGCAGATGCAGTTTTCGGTGCTTGGCCTGGGCGATTCGAGCTATGAATTCTTCTGTAAAACCGCCGCCGATTTTGATCGTCGCTTGGAGGAGCTGGGCGCAACGCGGATTTATCCCAGGGTTGATTGCGATGTGGACTACGAGTCCAGCGCCGAAGCCTGGATGGATGCGGTGTTGAATGAACTGTCAGTTCGGGCGGAAACTAAAATCGAACCGGCCGGGCTGCCGCCTTCTCCTGCCGCAAACACGCCAGCTTATTCCAGGAAGAATCCGTTTCCTGCGATTTTATTGGAAAATATTGTGCTGAATGGCTGCGGTTCGCTTAAGGAAACGCATCATTTGGAGTTGTCGTTGGAAGGTTCCGGTTTGACTTATGAGCCCGGCGATGTGCTCGGTGTTTATCCAACCAATGCGCCCGACATGGTTGAGGTCTTGTTGCAGGCACTGGGCTTTGGCGGTAAGGAATGGGTGATTCTTGACGGCGGCGAGGACGGTTTCCTTTACGATGCGCTGTTCCGGCATTATGAAATCACGACCATTACCCGGCCGGTCATGCAAAAATACGCTTTATTGGCGAATAACCCAAAGCTGGACCAGTTACTGCACGACAAACGCAAACTGAACGATTATTTGCACGGTCGCGAGATGATCGATTTAGTCGCTGATTTTCCGGCCGATTATGTGTCGCCGCAAGCTTTCGTTAAATGTCTTCGCCAATTGCCGCCGCGCTTGTACTCGATTGCTTCCAGCTCGAAACAGCATCCCGGCGAGGTGCATATCACTGTGGCGGCCGTGCGTTATCAAGCGCACGGCCGGGACCGTAAAGGAGTGGGTTCTACATTTCTGGCAGACCGTATAAACGAGGATGCGGCTGTCCCCGTTTATATCGATTGCAACAATAATTTCAAGCTTCCGGCCGATCCGGCTGCGCCGATTATTATGGTCGGGCCCGGTACCGGCATCGCGCCTTTTCGCGCTTTTGTCGAGGAGCGCGAAGCTGTTGGCGCACCGGGTAAAAATTGGCTGTTTTTCGGCGAGCAGCATTTCGAGACCGATTTTCTGTATCAAGCCGAATGGCTGCGTTACCTGAAAAACGGCGTATTGGCCCGGATGAATGTGGCCTTTTCTCGCGATCAGGAACGGAAAATCTACGTTCAGCACCTCATGGGCGAGCACGGCAAGGAGTTGTATGCATGGTTGCAAGATGGCGCCTATTTTTATGTTTGCGGCGATGCAAAACAGATGGCTCATGATGTGCATTCGGCGTTAGTAAAAATTGTTGCTGCTGAAATCGGCGCTGACAATGCGGAAGGCTATGTCGCGGAGCTGCAAAAGGCAAAGCGTTATCAACGGGATGTCTATTAAATCCGAGGATGAGATGATGATAGCTAAGACTCCGGAAGAATTGGCAAAGCTGGCTGACGCCGAGCGGATCAAGGATGCCGGCAATTATCTTCGCGGCACTCTGGTTGAAAGCCTACAAGATCCGCTGACTGGCGCGCTGGCCGAGGACGATGCCCAGCTATCAAAATATCACGGCATCTATCAACAGGATGACCGTGACTTGCGCGACGAGCGCCGCAGGCAAAAACTGGAGCCCCGTTACCAGTTTATGGTTCGCATTCGCGTGCCCGGTGGCGTGTGTACGCCAATGCAATGGCTGGACGTAGACCGTATCGCCAATACTTGGTGCAATCGCACGATACGGTTGACTTCGCGGCAGACTTTTCAACTGCACGGTGTCGCCAAGCGTAACCTGAAAAGCACGATTGCCGAAATTAACGCCGCGTTGCTGGATACGATTGCCGCCTGCGGGGATGTGAATCGTAACGTGATGTGCCATTCCAACCCGTACCAATCGCGGCTTCATGCGGAAGTTTACGAATATGCCCGCCGTATCAGCGAACATTTGCTGCCTAGAGCCACGGCTTACCATGAAATCTGGCTGGATAAAGCTGAGTTGAGCGGCTTGCCCGCACAAACGAAACCTGGGTATGAAGAGCTGTTATCTTCCAGTCGTAAGGACGAGGAGCCGATCTATGGCAAGTATTATTTGCCGCGCAAGTTCAAAATAGCGCTGGCGGTTCCGCCCAGCAACGATGTGGATATATTTGCGAACGATTTAGGTTTTATCGCGATTGCCGAAGATAATCATCTGCTCGGCTTTAATGTTACCGCCGGCGGCGGCTTGAGCCTGACTCATGGCGAGACGTCAACCTATCCGCGCTTGGCCGATGTGATCGGCTATTGCCTTAAAAACAAGGCGCTGCAAGTTGCCGAGGAAATCGTTAAGATTCAGCGCGATAACGGCGATAGGATCAATCGCAAACATGCGCGTTTTAAATATACGCTTGAAGATCGAGGCGTTGAATGGCTCAAATTTGAGTTGAATCGGCGCTTGGGTTGGAATATGGAGCCAGCTCGGCCTTTTATTTTTGAGCATTCCGGCGATCGCTACGGCTGGGTCGAGGGGGCTAACGATACTTGGCATCGTACATTGTTTATTCCGAACGGCCGTATAGCCGATACCGATGATCACCCGATGATGACCGGGTTGCGTGAAATTGCCAAAGTGCATGACGGCGATTTTAGGATAACCGCCAACCAAAATTTGCTTATCGGCCAGGTCAGCAGTGAACGAAAACCGGCCATTGATGCGCTGCTGGAACAATATCGGTTTACAGATACCGGTCAGACAGCGTTGCGCCTGAATTCAATGGCTTGCGTGGCTTTCCCAACCTGTGGCTTGGCGATGGCCGAAAGCGAGCGCTATTTCCCATCATTGCTCGATAAGCTTGACCTGATTATTAAACAGGCCGGGCTTCAACGCGATCCTATCCTGATTCGCATGACCGGTTGCCCGAACGGCTGCGCACGCTCAGTGCTGGCGGAAATCGGCTTTATCGGTAAAGCTCCGGGTAAGTATAATCTGTACTTGGGCGGAGGCTTTTACGGACAGCGGCTGAATAAGCTGTACCGGGAAAATATCAACGAGGAACAGATTGTTGCCGAATTGACGCCGATTCTTCATCGTTATGGCCGCGAGCGGGAACCCGGTGAACGATTTGGCGATTTTGTCATTAGGGCTGGTTATGTCAAAGAGGTGTCGGCAGGAAAGGATTTTCACTTATAAGCTTGCTTTGCAGGCCGGTAAGTAGCTTAAACGGAACAAGGTGCATCGACGGCGCACCTTGTTCGTGTCTTGAAAATTAAAGAATGGATTTTTGATAGTTGACGGTGAAATCATCCAGGTTAGCTAGCGCGACAGGCAAGTCTTCGCTTTTTTTAAGACTAAACGCATTCACGCCGACACGCGATAAATAATAGACTTGGTCCCGCATGAAGTGGCCGGTTGCACGGATTTCGCCTTGATAGTTATAGCGGCCTCTAAGCAGCCATGCATGAGAGAAAATGCGGCCGTCGGCAAAGGCAGGGAAATCGAGCTCGACTAGCTGAATATCTTTTAAATCGGCTGCGATTTCATCAACCGAATCAGCAGGGCCGATTCTTACACCTTTTTTGCCGTTAGAGTGAAGCAGTTGCTGCTTGTCATTTTTCCAGCGAGCTAAAGAGACGCTGATATCGCCGTCTTTAAGTTCGGCATCATCGGCAATATAACTCCAGCTGTCGTCGATAATCTGTTTGTCTTTAATTACTTGCATAGACTTGCTCTTTGAATGGGTTGAGACCAACGCGTTTTACCATATCTAGGAAGGACTCGTCGTCGAGGCGTTGTTTGATATAAACATCCAGAATGGTGGTAACGGCTTTGGTAACTTGATCTTTAGCAATGGATGGCCCCAGCCTTTCTCCAATAGCCGCCTCGTTTTCCGAAGAGCCGCCCAAGGTCAACTGATACCATTCAACCCCTTTTTTGTCGACGCCGAGTATGCCGATATGGCCGACGCTTTGGTGCGCGCAACCGTTCATGCAGCCCGACATGTTGATCTTCACGTCGCCGATGTCGTGGAGATAGTCCAAGTCATCTAGCGCTTCGTTGATTTCCTTGGCAATGCTGATGGTTCCTGCGTTGGCAAGTGAGCAAAAGTCAAGACCGGGGCAGCAAATCATATCGGTTGCGGTGCCGTTATTCGGTGTCGCCAGTTTCAGCGCATCGAGCTGTTGCCACAAAGGAAATAAATCCGCTTGTTTTACGTCGGCAAAAACTAGATTTTGCCGGTGCGTGCTCCTGATCTCGCCGAAGCTGTAGCGGTCAGCCAGGTCGGCAACTGCGTCGAGCTGTGCATCGGTCATGTCGCCCGGAGGTGAATCCGGCGCTTTTAACGATAGGAATGCCGCGCGGTAACCAGGTATTTTGTGATCGGCCGTGTTGTATTTAACCCAAGTCGCAAACGCTTTGTTTTCGGACAGGCTTTGTGCAAAGCTTGTGTCTTGCGCGGCATCTGTTTCGTAGGCTGGCGAGGTAAAGTGGGCTTTGATGGCTTCAATGCGGTCAGTGCTAAGTTCCAAGCTATCCCTGATTAGCAGCCATTCGTTTTCAACCAACTCGGAAAATTTCTCCATGCCGGTTTCTTTAACCAGAATTTTAATACGCGCTTTGTATTTGTTGTCGCGGCGTCCGAACAGGTTGTAAATACGGAGTATGGCTTCCAGGTAAGACAACAAGTGTTTCTTTTCCAGGTAGGGCTTGATGACCTGACCAATAATAGGCGTACGGCCTAACCCGCCGCCAACCAGTACTCTAAAGCCGACTTCGCCGGCATCGTTTTTAACTAGATGCAGGCCGATGTCATGAAGTTGGGTTGCAGCACGGTCATGCTCAGCACCGCTGACGGCAATCTTGAATTTCCGCGGCAAGTAAGCAAATTCTGGATGCAGGGTTGTCCACTGCCGGATAATTTCGCAATAAGGACGAGGATCTTCTATCTCATCGACACAAACGCCGGCTAAATGGTCCGAGGAGGTGTTTCTTAGGCAATTGCCGCTGGTTTGGATGGCGTGCAATTGGACGCTGGCCAGTTCTTCAAGAATATCGGGAACTTGCTCCAATTTAGGCCAATTAAACTGGACATTTTGCCGGGTCGTAAAATGACAGTAGTTTTTGTCGTAGGTTCGGGCAATATGGGCCAGTTTTCTGAATTGCTTCGAATTAAGCAGGCCGTAAGGACCCGCTACCCGCAACATAGGGGCGTGAGTTTGTACATAGAGACCGTTCATTAGGCGCAATGCGCGAAATTGGTCGTCTGAAATTTGGCCTTTTAAAAAACTTTCGGTTTGCCTTCTAAATTGGGCTACCCGTTGTTCAATGAGTGTTTGGTCGTCGTTATTATACTGGTACATAGATGGGCGCTAAGCGCATGTATAGACAATTAGTTACAGCCAACAATCATATACTGTGGGTCATAAAATGACAAAGGTTATTATATAGTGCTAAGATTGACTGTTAAATTTTGGGTGTTTTTGGTTAATTTTTTAGATAAAAGTTAGGGGGTTATTTTGTTACGGTCATTGTTTGTGTTGTTGTCTCTCTTGCTATTGCCCGGAATGGCGATGGCTGGCGGTTTTGAAAGTCTTGGTTTGACGGGGACGGAGCGGGGTATTTATACCGTTCTGATCTTTATTATTGCCTATGGCTTTGTTATGGCTGAAGAATTTACTCATTTAAGTAAGTCCAAGCCGGTTATTTTGGCGGCTGGCATTATCTGGGCGAATGCTGCGGTTTTAGCGGCTCAAGCGGGCGTTTCTGTTGAAGATATGCATGAGGCTTTCGAGTATAACTTAAAAGAATATGCAGAATTAATGTTATTTCTGCTGGTTGCGATGACCTATATTAACTCAATGGCTGAGCGTAACGTGTTTGAGGCTTTGCGTTCCTGGTTGGTAAGAAAACAGTTTGGCTATCGCAAATTGTTTTTAATTACCGGCATTATTACATTCTTCTTGTCATCCGTGGCGGATAACTTGACGGCGGCTTTATTGGTTGGCGCGGTTGTTATGGCGGTGGGAGCTGATAATCCTAAGTTTGTTAGTATCGGTTTTGTTAACTTAGTGGTTGCGGCTAACGCGGGTGGAGCGTTTTGTCCTTTTGGCGATATTACTACATTGATGGTTTGGCAGGCTGAATACGCTGAATTTTTTGATTTCTTTAAATTATTTATTCCATCAGCCGTGAATTATGGTGTGCCGGCAGCAGTGATGTATTTTGCTGTGCCTGATGAGCAACCTAAAGCCAGTGCAGAGGAAGCTGTGCAGTTAAAGCCGGGTGCAATAGTAGTTTGTGTAATGTTTTTATTGACTATCGTTATGGCTGTAAGCTTCAAACAAGCCCTACATTTGCCGCCATTTATGGGCATGATGGTTGGACTTTCTGCATTAATGCTTTACGGCTATCGCTTAAAAACAGTTTATCGCGTTGAAGGTGATGATGCGTTTGATATTTTCGACAAAGTGCGTCATGCGGAATGGGATACTTTGTTGTTCTTCTTTGGTGTGGTGTTTGCTGTCGGCGGCTTAGGTTATATTGGTTACTTGGAGTTGCTGTCTGCCGCTATGTATGATGGGCTAGGCGCTACAACGGCTAATATCTTAGTGGGTGTGATTTCGGCGATTGTTGATAACATTCCTGTTATGTTTGCTGTGTTGAATATGAATCTGGATATGGATTTATACCAATGGCTATTGGTAACGTTAACTGCCGGTGTCGGTGGTTCGCTATTGTCTGTCGGTTCGGCTGCGGGTGTTGCATTAATGGGGCAATCTGACCACAAATATACATTCTTCAGTCACTTGAAGTGGACTCCGGCGATTGCCGGGGGGTACGTAGGAAGTATTGTTGTTCATTATCTTATTAATGGTTGATGGTTTATTGAGCACCGCACTTTATGTGCGGTGCTCGGTAACTGCACAAGCCATTTTTCAAATTAATTATGAGTATAATAAAAGCAGATAATTACAAAGTAACGGCATGTCTGCTAATGCAATTGAGTCAGCCTGGTAAGGTCGATGTCTGATAGTAAAAGTTGGAAGTCGGCTTTTTTTGTATATATGCAGCCGCAAGTGCGCAGCATGATATTTCTTGGTTTCTCTGCTGGACTTCCTTTCTTATTAGTTTTTTCAACCTTATCTGCTTGGTTGCGAGATGAAGGGGTTGAGCGATCAGTTATAGGTTTTTTTAGCTGGGTCGGGATTACCTATTCAATAAAAGTTTTTTGGGCTCCCGTTGTCGATAAGCTGCCGTTACCATTTCTGACTAAGTTTTTAGGCAAAAGGCGTGGCTGGATGCTGCTTGCCCAGTTGGGAGTAATTGTTGGTTTGGTTGGAATGGGGAGTTCTGATTCGCATAGTCAGCTACAACAGATTGCTCTTTTTGCGGTGTGGGTGGCGTTTTGTTCGGCTACGCAAGATGTCGTTATTGATGCTTACCGTATTGAATCGGTGGTTCCTGAGTTTCAAGGGGCTATGGCGGCAACCTATGTGTTGGGTTATCGGATTGCTTTGCTGATGTCAGGTGCGGGGGCTTTTTATATCGCAGATTACGCTAGTTGGAAAATTGCTTATTTTATTATGGCGGCCGCTATGTCTGTTGGATTGATAACGACATTTTGTCTCAGGGAACCGGAGTATAAACATTGTGGCGAAAGGGGTGAAAATATTTCTACGGAGCGTCAGGGTATCTGGCTGAGATTGTTTCTGGGTTTTATCGACGCTGTGCTAAATCCTTTTGTGGAGTTTTTTGCGCGTAATGGCCGGGTTGGCTTATTGATATTAATGCTCATCGCCGTTTATAAGATGAGTGATATTACCATGGGGGTTATGGCAAACCCGTTCTATCTTGATTTGGGATTTAGTAAAAAGGATATTGCGGATATTAGTAAGGTTTTTGGTTTTTTTATGACTATTGCCGGGGCCGCAGTGGGTGGGGCTTTAGTTGTTAGATATGGAATTATGCGTCCTTTGCTGCTGGGTGCGATTATGGTGGCTGCTACTAACTTGTTGTTTGCTGTGTTGGCAATTAGCAAACCTAGCCTGCTTTTACTGTCAGGCGTTATAAGTGCTGATAATTTAAGTGGCGGTATTGCGACATCGGTTTTTATAGCTTATCTCTCCAGTTTAACAAGTAGTGCGTATACAGCTACTCAATATGCGCTATTTAGTTCTTTAATGACTTTGCCTGCTCAGCTATTGGGAGGGTTCTCCGGGGTAGTTGTTGATAGTTATGGTTATACTGTTTTTTTTATTTATGCTTCGGCGGTAGGTTTGCCGTCAATTGTGCTGGTGCTTTTATTGATGCGCTATCAGGAGCGATTTAAAGATTATGGTTATAAACAATGATAAATTGGGGGTAATTGATTCGTCTTTTATCTGGGGCTGATTTGCCTAGGGCTGATGTTGGTGATCTTACGCTTGATTAATGCGATAAGTGCGTTTTTTGATGGTGGGTTGAATTTGTAATTTAGCATGAATATCCAAGCCAAATTCAACTTTGTTGATCATTCGATGGCGGTGTCATGCAGGATTTTCGGCCTCAAGAAGCAGATTATTTTGTTTGTCAATCGCTTCTCCGGGTTCTGGGATTCAAAATTTTGCGTTCAGTCTTTTGAATATTGCTCTTACTTGCTTCGCACCTATTGGTTTCAAGGTGTCGCTCATAAACGTCCCAGTCATTGGTGTGGTAACGAAAGGATTCAAGCAGTGCTTTCAGCTCTTTGAATACGGTATCCTTGAATTTGTTAAATACCTAATAAGTCATCGCGATGTTTATGGGGTGATTTGCGGCATGCCAGAGCCTGCACTGATTGGATTTGTTGTCGGTATAAGATCTCTGCTTATCCATTTCAGTTTGACCACAAGTCAGCTCCAATTTCACTTCAAGTTTTTCCGTTGTGGAAAAAAGCCTGGAATTTGGAATTTACTTGGATGATAGTGTTCGGCTTTTTTTAACGTACGAATCACGGTATTTTTATTGATTTTGAGTGCTCTGCGGCGGTATCACGGATGTCACTGCCATTGATATCCATGTCCCACTTGTTCTTTTTGCCGGGTTCGTAAGCGTATGGCGGTAATTCAGCATGAAGGTTTTTATGGGGAAATCCGGATTTTGGGTAACGCTGCGTTTCCTCGGTACTACGGTCAGTTTTTATAGTTTGAGGCTGCACAAGCAGGGCAAGTGATTTCTTGATAGCAGGCATTAAAATAAATCGCATGTTTAACCTATTGCCCGTTTTTTCAATGCTTCTGGATGAAGAATTGATCTAATTGGGCTTGTTCTTTTCTAGAAAGATTTTGGTCTTTTGAGTATTTATTATTCTTGAGTTATATGTTCATGCCGCGAATGTGGTGCTTGTTTTGCGGATCTGTTTGTAATAAATAGATGTATGTATTTCTATAGCGATATATGGCCTTTAAGATGAAGAATAAAGCAAAGTGCAATAATGATCGGGTTGCTAAATTGATTCTCATGGAAATGATATTTCTGTATTAGTGTCTTGTTGGCTGAGGAAATGCGTTAATATCTAAAGAAATGTGTATAAGATAAATTAATTTGCAAACTTTTAATAAAATACGTATCATGCCGAGTTCTCTAATAAAGTATGTGGCCACGTTTGTGGGTAAAGTGATATGAAACCAGAAATTCATCCAGAATATAAACAAATTATTGTAACTTGCGGTTGCGGTAACAAGTTTGAAACCGGTTCTGTATTGGGTAAGGATTTGCAAGTTGAGGTTTGTTCTTCATGCCATCCTTTTTATACAGGAAAACAACGTGTTGTCGATACGGCGGGACGTGTCGATAAGTTCCGTAAAAAGTACGGTAAATAAGTTATTTGCTTTTTTGTTCAAGTAGTTAGGTTTTTGCGTTGTTGCGGGGGAAGTATTTATTGTGTGAGAAAGAATGGTGGTGAATAAGAGAAGTGTTTTCTTTCTTGCTGTGTACTGTCTATTTCTAGGCAAAAAAGCATATTGATTGTTTACGATAACCATAAAAAAAGGCCGACTCAACAAACTGAGTCGGCCTTTTTTTATGGTTATCGCTCGGGGTTTATGGTTTGTTTTGAGATTGGAGTAATTTGGCTGGGGGTATATTTTGGAGATGTCTTAAATAGAATCTAATCCTGATAAGCCTTCAATAGACCAGTTAGCAAAGTCGATGGCGCCTTCTTCATTGTCGCCATTTTTGTAATTTATTCTGCAAACATATTTCTTGGTGATTGTGCTTGTGTTTGTAATGTCAATTTCGCCGTTAATGATATATTGGTAATTTCCTAGGCTCCAGGCGTTAAGTGCTTTGTCGTGAAAACTAACGGATGAGTTAGGTTCGAGTTTGGATTTAATGTAATTATTGCAATGTAAAAAGGCGAGTTTGGTTAGGGGGGTGGATATAGGGGTTTGTCCTCCTTGGTCTTTGCTTTCTACAAGAAAAAGGTCTGATTGGACAACTTTATAGACGAAAGGCATGACGACTTTTTTTTGAACCAAAAGCAGAGCTGCCAAACCGACTATAAGAATTAAGATGGAATATTTCTTCATGGATTTAAAGTGATGATTGAAGCGGTTAATGTAAAAATTAATTCTATCAGAAATCAATATCTTAAGCGTACAAGAAAATGGTGTGTAAGGATGAGAGGGGGTGAAGTGTAATCAGTGATTGAATTTGACTTGACAAGGCTAATTGAACTGGTAGACTGACAGCTCACTAAATTGACTTGGTGGCATTTGGCCCTTAGATTATTAGGTGCTGGTGAGAAAATGGAGTTGTAACTATAGCCCCTGATCATAATTAAGTCAGGGATTTGATAATTTTTGGAGGTAGAAATGGCAGCTACAACTGAATCAGTGAGAGCTGATGCTGCGGAAGCACCGCTGTTAAATAAGAAAAACTTGATCCTTGGATCTCTGGTGTATGTAGTATTCTATGCTTGGGTTCGTTGGTATGAAGGTATCTATGGCTGGTCAGCTGGTCTGGATTCATTCGCACCTGAATTCGAAACATATTGGATGAACTTTCTTTATATCGAGTTCGTTTTAGAAGTTTCAACTGCAGGTATCCTGTGGGGTTACATCTGGAAAACTCGTGATCGTAAAGTAATGTCGATCACTCCAAGAGAAGAGTTAAGAAGACACTTTACTCATTGGACTTGGTTGGTAATGTATGCTTTCGCTATTTACTATGGCGCTAGCTACTTTACAGAGCAAGATGGAACATGGCATCAAACTATCGTTCGTGATACTGACTTTACACCAAGTCACATCATCGAATTCTATTTGAGCTATCCAATCTACATCATCACTGGTGGTGCTTGCTTCTTATACGCAAAAACAAGACTTCCTACTTATCAGCAAGGTTTGCACCTGCAATATATGGTTGCGGTTGTTGGTCCTTTCATGATTCTGCCAAACGTTGGTTTGAACGAATGGGGTCATACTTTCTGGTTTATGGAAGAGTTGTTTGTTGCTCCTTTACATTATGGCTTCGTATTCTTCGGATGGGCTGCTTTAGGTGTATTAGGTGTTGTGAACACAGAAGTTGCAGCTATTGCTAAGCTTCTGAAAAAAGACTTAGCTTAATATAAGTCTTTGGTTGTAATTACTATCTCCTCCACGCTGTTCCGTTTTTAGACGGAACAGCGGAAGTTGAAGATAGTCATTAATAAAAATAATTTAAATCCTTTAGGAGGTAAGCTAATGAGCGCATCTCAATCAGCTGTACGTTCACGCGCTGAAGCAGTTAAAGTTTCACGTACGTTCGACTGGCTAATTCTGTTTACATTGTTCTTTGTTGTACTTGGCGGTTATCACATTCACTACATGTTAACCGGTGGTGACTGGGATTTCTGGACTGACTGGAAAGATAGACGTCTATGGGTAACCGTAGCTCCAATCGTTTCAATTACTTTCCCTGCTGCTGTTCAAGCTTGTTTGTGGTGGCGTTACCGTTTGCCTTTCGGCGCGGTTGTTTGCATCTTGGGTCTGCTTTTAGGTGAGTGGATCAACAGATATATGAACTTCTGGGGTTGGACTTATTTCCCAGTAAACTTCTGCTTCCCTTCAAACCTGATGCCAGGTGCTATCGTTCTTGACGTTGTGTTGATGTTGACAAACAGCATGACAATTACTGCTGTAATCGGCGGTATGGCATACGGTCTGTTATTCTATCCAGGCAACTGGCCAATTATGGCTCCATTACATGTTCCTGTTGAATACAACGGCATGATGATGACATTGGCTGACTTACAAGGTTACCACTATGTAAGAACTGGTACTCCTGAGTACATCAGAATGGTTGAAAAAGGTACATTAAGAACTTTTGGTAAAGACGTTGCTCCAGTATCAGCATTCTTCTCTGCTTTCGTGAGTATCTTGATTTACTTCTTGTGGCATTTCTTTGGTAAATGGTTCGCGGGTACTGGATTCGTCCAAAGCTCTTAATAACCTTTGGTTGTAGAAATTCACACAAAAAGACTGGTGTTGGCAAGAATATGTTGACACTGGATACTCTGAAAACTATAGATTCTCTATTATAGAGGAGGATATATGAAATTAATAAAAGACAAGGTTGCTAAATTATCCTTTGTCGCACTGCTGGTAACTGTTACAGCAGCGATGTTTTACGCACCAACTGCATCTGCTCATGGTGAAAAGTCGCAAGCTGCATTCATGCGTATGCGTACAATTCACTGGTTTGATTTGAACTGGTCAAAAGATACAGTAGCTGTTAACGATACAATGACAATTTCTGGTAAATTCCACGTTTTCGCTGGATGGCCTGAAACTGTTGATAAACCAGAAATCTCATTCTTGAACATCGGTATTCCAGGACCTGTATTTATTCGTCAAGGTTCATGGATCGGTGGTCAATTGGTTCCTCGTTCAGTAACTTTGGAATTGGGCGAAACTTATGAGTTTAAAGTATTGTTAAAAGCACGTCGTCCAGGTGACTGGCACGTTCACACTATGATGAACGTAAAAGGCGGTGGTCCAATCATTGGTCCAGGTAAATGGGTAACTGTTACTGGTACTATGGGATCATTTACTAACCCAGTTACTACGTTGTTAGGTGATACAATCAACTTGGAAACGTATAACCTGAGCAACACTTACTTCTGGCATGCTTTCTGGTATGGCTTAGGCTTGGTTTGGGTTGGATATTGGGCTCGTAAACCAATCTTCGTTCCACGCCACATTGCTATGGAAGCAGGAAAAGCAGATTCTTTGATTACTGCTGGCGACAGAAAAGTTGCTCTGGGCTTTGCGGTTGGTACAATTGCAATCGTTGCTTTTGGTATGAGCAGCACAAATGCAGCATATCCAGTGACTACACCTCTGCAAGCTGGTTTGTTACGTGGTATGAAGCCAATTGAATTGCCAGCAAGAACTGTTAACGTTAAAGTTGAAGATGCAACTTATCGTGTGCCAGGTCGTGCTATGCAAATGACATTGACTATCACTAACAATGGTGATTCTGCAGTTCGTTTGGGCGAGTTCAACACTGCTGGTGTTCGTTTCTTGGATCCAAAAGTTCATACAGACGAAACTGGTTATCCAGATGACTTGTTAGCTGAAGAAGGTTTGTCTGTTAGCGATAACAGCCCAATCGCTCCAGGTACTTCAAGAACTGTTCAAGTTACTGCATCTGATGCTGCTTGGGAAGTTTACCGTTTAGCTGACTTGATCTATGATCCAGATAGCCGTTTTGCTGGTTTGTTGTTCTTCTTTGATGAAGCTGGCAACCGTCAAATGGTTATGGTAGACGCTCCATTAATTCCAACTTTCATCTAATGAAAAAAATTGATCGATAGCTCTTCGGTTGTCGGTTAAGGAATTGAAGACCCCTGTTATCATGTAAGATAGCAGGGGTTTTTTTTTGAGGGAATAGCTCAATAATTATAAGGTATTACTTCCTCTCGAATGGGGCAGAGCAAGCGCATATAAATCTTAGGGCGGGAAAGCAGAGGGTGTAAAAATTTTTGTGTAAACGGTCATTAGGCAGGAAACTGCCGTTACTTTATAAGGAGTCAAAATGACCGCACCAAAATCCATCCCTACCGACCTAATCGATAGCTTATTGTCAGGTTATCAAAAAACCGAAGACCTGATCGGCGAAAATGGCCTGTTGAAGCAATTGACCAAAGCTTTGGTCGAACGAGCCTTGGAAACCGAAATGACCGAACATCTGGGGCATGCCAGGCATAATCCCGTTATCAATCCCACCGGCAATACCCGCAACGGCAAGAGCCAAAGACGCTCAAGGGCGATTTCGGCGAATTGCCGCTTGAGATTCCTCGTGATCGGCACGGTAGTTTTGAACCGCAAATCATCGCCAAACACCAATCGCGCTGGACCGGTTTCGATGACAAGATCATCTCGTTGTATGCGCGCGGTCTGACCGTTCGAGAAATCCAGAGCCATTTGGAAGAACTGTATGGTACCGAGGTATCACCCTCGTTGATTTCCACGGTAACCGATGCCGTAGCCGATGAAGTTAAAGCCTGGCAGTTACGGCCTCTCGACCCGATTTATCCGATTATGTATCTCGACTGCATCCACGTTAAAGTGCGCGACAGCGGCGCGGTACGGATCAAAGCGGTGTATCTGGCGATTGGCATTAATATGAACGGTGAAAAGGAAGTGCTGGGACTCTCGATCGCCCAAACCGAAGGCGCCAAATTCTGGCTGCAGGTGGTCACCGAACTGAAAAATCGCGGCGTGCAGGACATCTTCATCGCCTGCGTCGATGGCTTGAAGGGATTTCCTGAAGCTATTGAAACGGTCTATCCGCAAACGGCGGTGCAACTGTGCATCGTGCATTGGGTGCGCAATAGCCTGAACTATGTCAGTTGGAAAATGCGCAAACAGATCGCAGCCGATCTCAAGCAGATTTACCAGTCAGCCACGGCCGATGAGGCCGAGCAGCGGCTGGCTGAATTCGAGACCCAATGGAACGAGGCTTATCCGTCTATTGCCCAAATCTGGCGGTGCAGCTGGAGCCGTATCATTCCGTTTTTCGATTACCCGCCGGAGATACGCCGTATCATTTACACCACCAATGCCATCGAGTCGGTGAATATGAGCCTGCGGAAAATCACCAAGAATCGAGGCTCGTTTCCCCGTGATGAGGCGTTGTTGAAACTGTTCTATCTGGCGCTGATGAACATCAGTAAAAAATGGACCATGCCGTTACAGGACTGGAAAGCCGCTTTGAATCGGTTTAGTATTCAATTCGACGATCGAATGCCGAACTTTTAATAAACCCCGTTTACACAAAATTCAGGACACCCTCGGAAAACACGCTTTCCCTAAAATCGAAACACACGACCGGACGCATGGGATCGTAAGGGGCTTCATACAGCTCCAGGACTTCTTCTTCCATCGCTGCCACAAATTCTACGTTGACGTCCGGAATACATCGCCCTTGTTTCTGCAGGGCTTTAAAGTGTTTTTTAAAAGCCGGCGGATCGTTCATAGCTGCCGAGGCCGCATAACCCAACTCCACCACCTTGTCCGACAATAGTCGCAGGGTCCGCAGTGTGCTCCTTCCGGCGCCTCACTGTAAGTGATGGCGATGACATGAGTGCTTGTTTTTCCGTTAACTTGGGTGTTTGGCCTCCGGGACGGGTGGGCGATCTTTGAGCGCGGCTTCTGGCCTTTCTTCTATACAGCGCTGCCGGGTTTTTGCCACCATCGACGGCGAGACGTCCATCGCCTAGATCATGTCTTTATCCTGAATGCCGGCGGCGGCTTTTAACAGAATGCGAGCCTGGGGTTGACTGCGCGCTGCACTTTGCTCTTTATGAATTAAGGCTTCCAACTGGAGCTCTTCTTCGTCGGTCAAATTGACTTTGTATTTAATGGCTGCCATGACTGAACCTCACTACGCTAAAGTCAATAGCTATACTATAAAATTTCGCTTCGCTTCAATATGATTGACTATTAGAAACATTCGCTCAATTCAAAATCCTGCGACTAATTTTTCACTGATTTGGCTTAATGCCATATCCCGTTACGCTCACTGTTAACTGAATGTTTCCAGGTTGTCGGCCAGGGCTAGATGTTTAGTCCCACAATGTACGGGTGTAAAGTATTGCCAGCTACAACGGGAGGAACTATGGGACAAGTTTTACATGGATGCGCCTGCACGACAGAGGCGGTGCGTCGATGGCGTCATCGTTCTCTATGATGACACTATCAGTACTCAATTGACCCTCAGACTATTTCAGCAAATCGAGGTCCACTGGATATGAGGTGAAAACTTTTATATTGGCTTGCTACTACAAGGCTGTAAATTTGGTATCAAAAAAACAAGTTATCGATATGGTCATTGCTTGTGGCTGTATTCGTGTAATGCCGTACGGGCTCTATATTAACAAGAATGCCGTGATTGGTGTTTTTAAAAAAAACTGAGCCGCATCGTTTAGAGCAACTCTTGGTTAGTTAAGATTAATCCTACTGCTAAAGTCCATTTGTTGAACAGTAGGAATTTGTTGCGGTACGGATTGAAGTAGAAAAGGTTTGTAATATCAGGCAGAAGCGGCTTGAACAGGAATAGAGCTTGATGATCGTTGAACCTGGTTTTTTTCATTAAAATAAACTAGAACTGGCTTATGGTGTTCAGCCTCTATTGAATCTAAAATTGCAAATGCACAAACAATAATGAGATCGCCAGGGCATGCCAGGCGTGCGGCGGCGCCATTAACTGAAAACAATCCTGAGCCTTCTTCTGCACGTATGGCATAGGTCGTGAAGCGGGCGCCGTTGTTGACATTATAAATTTGTATCTGTTCGTATTCCCTAATACCAGATAAATCAAGAATATTACCGTCAATCGCGCAAGAACCTTCATAACCCAGTTCTGAGTGAGTTACAGTTGCTCTATGTAATTTCGCTTTAAGCATTGTAATTTGCATAATAAAATTATCTAAATACCCTTGAGAACCGCGTATTATCCATTAATTACAATAATCTATCAACTTCTAGCATATTGAGAATGGTATAAATTATGCTGCTTCATGTTTGGTAAAGCAAAGGTTGTCGATCAATCGTGTTTTTCCAAGCTTTGCTGCCGTAAGTAAAACCAGCTCTATATCATCTATGTCGGCTTTTTTTAAATCGCTTGCCCTACATATGCAGAAATAATCCGGTTGAAGGCCCGATTCAAGCAAAAAAAGTACGCCTTGACGTTCAATTTCTTCATAAGATTGTTGTCCTGATAAAATAGCGTTACGAGCGGTACATAAAGACTGATATATTTTTGCCGCAACATTTTTTTCTTCTGGAGTTAAATAGCCGTTCCTAGAGCTCATTGCCAATCCACTGATTTCACGAACAGTTTTCACGCCGATGATTTCAACAGGAATATTCAGGTCTCTGACTATGGTTCTTATTAATGTAAACTGCTGAAAATCTTTTAAACCGAATAAGGCAATATCTGGTTGTACCATATTAAACAGTTTGCAAACGATTGTTGTCACACCGTTAAAGTGTCCAGGTCTGGATGCGCCGCAATACCATTCGGATAAATCGGTTACCGATACGGTCGTTTTGGCATTCTGCGCATAAACTTCTGAGACAGTGGGTAGAAACAATAAATCTGCGCCAGAAATATTAAGTTTTTCTTGGTCTTCACGCTCGGTGCGGGGATAAGTCTCAAAATCTTCACCGACGCCAAATTGCATGGGATTTACAAAAATACTGACTACCACTCGATTCGCTTTTTCTTTGGCTCTGTTTACCAAAGCAATATGTCCGGGGTGCAAGTTACCCATTGTTGGTACTAATGCAACGCTCTGTCCTGCAGAACGCCATTCTCTGACAATTTCGCGTAATTCCGATACTGTTTTAGCTATTTGCATAAAACTCAAAAGCTGTGGTCGATGCTAGGAAATAGGGACTGTTTAACAGACTGGTGGTAGGTGTTAAGAGCTTCTTCAATATTGTTTGCGCCATTCATAAAATCTCTGGAAAAACGTGGTCGTTTGATCGGGCCGATGTTAAGCATGTCATAAAGCACCAGTACTTGTCCATCGCAGTCTACTCCAGCACCAATACCTATAATTGGGATTGTCAATTGCGAACTGATCTCTTTAGCCAAAGATGCAGGGATGCACTCCAATACCAGTAAACTAGCGCCTGCTTGCTGCAATTGATGTGCTTCTGTTAGTATTTTTTCGGCGGCAGCCAGTTCTTTCCCTTGGACCTTATAGCTGCCCAATTGATTGACTGATTGCGGTAGCAGTCCTAAATGCCCGCATACAGGAATGCCTTGGTCAACAAGAAAGCTAACGCATTCAAATTTCGGACCTTCAAGCTTAACCATTTGTGCGCCGCCTATCTGCATTAACTTAGCAGCATTCTTGGCCGCAATAATCGGTGAGGCATAGCTCATAAACGGCAAATCCGCGACGATAAATGCCCGCTGCCTAGCCTTGCTAACACAATGTGTGTGATAAACCATATCTTTGATAGTGACCGGTAATGTTGTGCTATGTCCTTGAATAACCATGCCCAAAGAATCGCCCACCAGTATCATATCGATACCTACTTTATCGATTAGGGCGCTAAAACTAGCATCATAAGCAGTTAGGCAAGATATCTTCTCACCGCGTTGCTTCATGGCTGCTAGGTCAGTGATTGATAGGGGCTTAAGCGTACCAGTAGAGAGGTATTGATTCATTTTTCTCGGAAGGGTAACGGATTTTGATTAGGCTAAGAATAATTAATCTAGCCGTCTCAACTCATTCATTGGGCATTGGGCAAGCAAATCTGCAATATTGCCTTTGCCGGGAATCATCAATTGAGGAGCGATTTCAAATAAAGGATACAAGACAAAAGCGCGTTCAGCTAAGCCTGGATGCGGCACGATTAACTCAGGTATATTAATCAGCTGGTCGTCATAAATTAACATATCCAAATCCAGAGTTCTTGCGCCCCAGCGTTCGGCTTTTCTGACCCGTCCGTGGTTATTTTCGATACGTTGCAGGCAGTGTAGTAAATCAATGGGAGGCAACTTGGTCGCGACACACATCACAGCGTTAACATAATCAGGCTGATCCTGTGGTCCCATAGGTGGGCTATGGTACAAACTGGAAAATGCAGTTTCTTTGATTCCAGGAGTCTGCATTATTGCAGTACGCGCTGACCTTACCTGGTCAGCAGGATTTGCAAGGTTGCTGCCTAAGCCTATATAGACAGTGACTGAATCAGTTTCAGAATTTTCCATAATTAATTTTGAAGCGCTACGCCTTAAGGCTCTGTTTTAGGAGAGTTATCTTTAGCTTTTCTATGATAACTTCTTTTGCGCCCCGATTTGTTATTCTGTGCGCGGCGCGGAGGCTGAGTCATTTTCCTTTGTTCATTTTCATTGGCATTTTGATATTTTGTCCACCACTCAGCTAACTCGGGGTCGGCGCCTCCTGTTTCAGCACGTAATACTAGAAAGTCATAACCGGCTCTAAAGCGAGGATGACTAAGCAAACGGCTGGGTTTCGAGCCGATACGTGCATTGAATTTTGGTTGCATACTCCAAACCTCACGCATAGCCAGGCTAATATGGCGAGGAAGGGCCGTGCTTTTAATTTGTCGGGAAATAACTTCATTGGCTGCATCTTGATAGGCAATAAATTCGACCTCTCCTTGCGCCATCTTTTCTTTGACCAACATTCGCACAGGCTCCCACAAAAACGCAGCCAATAAAAAGTAAGCGGTGACAGTTTTGCCCATCGCGATTCTATTGTCCGAGTTCTCCAGTGCTTTAATTAAAAGCAATCGTGGGAAACTGTTGTCTTCAACAGCTAAACTATTTTCCGTAGAAGGGAACAGCATTTGGAAAAGTCCATAATGCCTGAGCATCTCAAAAGTCTGTAATGCGTAGCCGGATAAAAACAGCTTTAGCGCTTCATCATAAAGTCGGGCAGGGGGTATGCCAGCCAGCAGTTGAACATCATTATGCATTGCTCTTTCGCATTCAGGATCAAGCTTGAAACCGAGCTTAACGGCAAAGCGCACGGCTCTAAGCATACGTACAGGATCTTCACGAAAACGCGTTTCGGGATCGCCGATGAGCTTAAGCGTTCCGGTTTTGTGGTCGGTCATACCGCCGACATAATCTACTACCGAAAAATCCTTGATATTATAATAGAGTGCATTAACGGTAAAATCTCTCCTCCAAACATCTTCTTCAATTGTACCGTAAACATTATCCCGTAATAGTCGTCCTTCCTTATTGAGTACTTGATTATCGTTTTGTTCTTCTCCGCTGCCTCGAAACGTTGCAACTTCAATAATTTCGCGGCCGAAATGCACGTGAGCTAGACGAAACCTGCGGCCAATTAAGCGACAATTGCGAAATACTTTTCTGACTTGATCCGGGTCGGCATTGGTGACGACGTCAAAGTCCTTGGGTTCCCGTCCTAACAGTAAATCACGTACACAACCGCCAACAAGATAAGCATCGAACCCCTCTTTTTGCAAACGATACAAAACCTTCAGTGCGTGCTCACTGATCAGGGATCGTGAAATATTGTGTTCCGCGCGTGAGTATATTTTGACGTTTGCGCCAGTCGGTTCAGCATCATTTTTTGCTGATCTAATAATTTTTTTAAAGAAGTTTAAAATAGCCTTTACACCTTATTTATTTTTTCTAATGTCCAATTATATCATTGCAAATGAATTCTAACCCAATCAGCAAGTTTCTTTTACATTCCCCTTTTGAATGGAGTAGAATCAGCGTTCTGATTTTTTCGAGCAATTTTAATTACATCACGTTGCGGGCGCCAGATAAAAGATCAGGCAACCATTTTTTTAACATTCGCACAAACATTAGCGTGCTTGACTGGAATTTGTTATGTTCAAAAAGATTCTTAATAGCTTAATTGATCAACCTTTGTTAACCAGCCTTTTTGCAACAGATTTTTTCATTCTTCTGTTTCATAGACCGCCATTTTTCTTTTCTCTGATAATGTTGGGAGCGCTAATGGCGATGTGTATGTATTTTGGTCAAAAACTGGCTTTATTTAAAATTTAATTGCTAGGGTTAACAAAAAGCACGCCGCAAAAACCAGGTAATAGCCCCATTTCTAAACCTGGTTTTTTACGTCGTTTAGCAGCAACTCTTTACGACATTCTGTTACTTATTGGCCTTTTATTTGTTGCCACTGCGCTGTTGCTGCCTTTTAACGGAGGGCAGGCTTTTACTGCTCAACAGTTCTTTTTTCCCCTCTATTTACTGCTGGTCAGCTTCTTTTTTTACGCTTGGTTTTGGACTCATGGCGGGCAAACATTAGGGCTTCGCGCTTGGAAAATAAAAGTGCTCACGTTGGACATGAGGCCGATCAGCTGGGAACAGGCTTTATTCCGTTTTGCCGCAGCCATAATATCATGGAGTTTTTGTGGACTTGGTATTTTGTGGATTCTTATTGATAAAGATCAGTGTAGTTGGCACGATCATTTATCTAAAACCGCCATTTTTTTTGACGGTCATGACAAATAGTCAATAAGTTATTACAAAACATCATATTACACATCTTCCAAACTCTTAAAGTCGAGATGTCATCATGAATTGGTTTGCTAATCTATTTTCCTCGCGTTCCAAGCACTCTCTTCCGAAAAAGAACATAAGCGTTCCGGCCGCCAGCATAAATAATCAGTTTACCTGTTCGGAGCCTGTTTCTAGCGAATATAAAAAATTATCGCTGTCAGCGCTAAAGAAGCTGGCTCCGCTTCGCGACATGGATGATGCTTATGTTGAGCAGTTGGCACACGCCACATTAAATTATGCTCAGGGCTCTGTGATTTTCAGATTGGGCCAAAAAACAAATTCAGTTTTTTATCTGCTTAAAGGAAATATTGAACTTCAGCCCGATAGCGACAAACGCTATACCTTATCGGCAGAATCATCGTTGGCCAACTTGCCGCTCAATAGCGGTAAGGTTTGCGGCGCAACGGCATTCGCTCAAACCGACATTGCTATTCTGGCGATTTCAGGAGAATTCATATGCCGATGGTCGGGGAAAAGTCTTCAACAACCTATTTCTGTTGAGCTGATTGATATTGACTTGCCTAAACAAATTGCCGGCAACCGTTTTTTTACCAGTTTTTCCGAAGCCTACCGGGAAAATAGATTAAGCTTGCCCTCATTGCCTAATGTCGCTTTAAAGCTGAAAGAAGCGATAGAGAAGGATTTAGGCATTAACGAAGCTGTAAAAATTATCAGTGTCGATGTCGCTATCGTGGCCAAGTTAATCCAATTGGCGAACAGTCCGCTCTATTCCCCTGTATCACCGATTACTAACTGCCATGCGGCCGTTACTCGACTAGGCCTGGATCAAACGCGCAAATTGGTCATGGGCATCAGTTTAAAACAATTATTTCAATGCCAAAATCAGCAATTGATGGAAAAAATGCAAACTTTATGGAAAAACAGCCTCTATGTTTCCAGTTTGAGCTTCGTGCTTGCGCAGGAAAATGGCTCGGTTAATCCTGAAGATGCTTTATTGGCCGGTTTGGTCAGCGATATAGGTACCATACCTGTATTGCATTTTGCCGAGCAGAATCCGGATGAGTACGCAAATATCGACGTATTGGAGTCGGCCATTCCATTTTTGAGCCCGTCGGTCGGCTCTTTGGTATTACACACATTAGGTTTTACTCCTGAATTAACGGGCATTCCCAAATGCGCTGAAGACTGGTTTTATGAGAGTGGTAGCGATAAGTTGAATTTAGCCGATATTGTCATATTAGCCAAATTGCATAGTTATTTCGGCACTCATAGAGCCAAAGAAATACCTTACATAAACTCCATACCTGCCTACGCTAAACTGAAAAACAGTAAACTTACCCCCGACTTTTCTTTGGACGTGCTGCATAAAGCCAAGCATCGCATCCATGCGGCCATGAATTTTCTTTCCTGATATACTTTTACTATGAATAATCCTTTACTAGCTAACTCCACATTGCCGAAGTTTTCCCAGATAAAACCGGAGCACATCGTACCTGCAATTGATCAATTATTGGCCGAAGCCCGTTCATCCGTAGAACAACATCTACAGGCCACGCAACATTACACTTGGGAAAATCTGATCGCGCCGCTGGAAGATGTCGATGATAAGCTCAGTAGAGCTTGGTCGCCGGTTAGCCACATGAATTCCGTGGTCAACAGCGACGAATTGCGGGATGCTTATAATGCTTGTTTGCCAAAACTCAGCGCCTACTCGACTGAAATGGGGCAAAACGAAGCCTTATTCAAAGCCTATCGTTTTATTGCCGAAAGCGATGAATTTACGACACTGGACATTGCCCAGCAAAAGATCATCCGCAACGCATTAAGAGATTTCAAATTATCCGGCATCGACCTGGATAGCGAAAAAAAGCAACGCTACAAAGAAATCAGCCAGGAATTATCCGCGCTTGCCAGCAGCTACGAAGAAAACGTGCTCGATGCAACCAACGCCTGGAGTAAACTGATCAGGGATGCGGACGATCTGGCCGGACTCCCTGAGTCGGCGCTGGCCCAAGCCAAACAGACCGCCGACGACTGCATGGATGCAGGAGGTAGAGCAACGCAGGGAGCAGTTGCCGGAAGCCACAATGAAGCCGGCTGGATGATTACCCTGCAATTTCCATCCTATATTTCAGTAATGACTTATGCCGATAACCGCGAATTGCGCCGCGAGCATTACGAAGCTTTCGCTACCCGCGCGTCCGATCAAGGCCCGCATGCCGGACAGTGGGATAACGGCGAAAATATGGAAAAAATCCTGGCCTTGCGTCATGAAAAAGCCCGCTTGTTGGGCTTCGACAATTACGCGGAACTGTCGTTGGCAACAAAAATGGCCGAAAAGCCGGATGACGTCACCGCTTTTCTCGAAGACTTGGCCGACCGGTCCTGGCGCCATGCCCGCAAGGACTTGGCCGAATTGCGCGAATTCGCGAAAAAATATTACGGCGTTAAAGACCTGCAATCTTGGGATCTGGCCTATTACTCGGAAAAAATGCGCCAACACTTTTACCAGTTGTCACAAGAAGAAGTTAAAACTTACTTCCCGATTACCCGCGTTTTGCCGGGCCTATTTGCAATCGTAGAAAAACTGTACGGCTTGCAAATCTCTGAAATTAGCGATTTCGACAGCTGGCATCCCGATGTGCGTTTCTTCCAAATCCATGACCAAGCCGGGCAGTTGCGCGGCCGGTTTTATCTCGATCTTTACGCCCGTGCGAAAAAGCGTGGCGGCGCCTGGATGGATGATTGTGTCAGCCGCAAACGCCGCGCCAGTTCCCGACTGGTTGGCGGCATACACGCCATTCCTGGCGATAAATTCGACGGTAATATTCAAATCCCGGTCGCCTACCTGACCTGCAATTTTACTCCGCCGGCAGGCGATACCCCGGCGTTGTTGACGCACGACGAAGTGACCACGCTGTTTCATGAATTCGGCCACGGCCTGCACCACATGCTGACGCAAGTCGATTATCTGGGCGTTTCCGGCATTAACGGCGTGGAATGGGATGCGGTCGAACTGCCCAGCCAGTTCATGGAAAACTGGTGCTGGGAGAAAGAGGCACTGGCGCTGATGTCCGGGCATTATCAAACCGGCGAACCGCTGCCGGACGCTTTATTCGACAAAATGATTGCCGCCAAGAATTTTCAGGCAGGTATGATCATGGTCAGACAATTGGAGTTTAGCCTGTTCGATTTCAGGATTCATCGTGACTATGATCCGCAACAAGGCGGCCGTATCTATGAAATCCTGGAGCAAGTACGGGAGCAAGTTGCCGTTGTCCGTCCGCCAAAATTCAACCGCTTCGCGCACAGCTTTTCACATATCTTTGCCGGCGGCTATGCGGCGGGCTATTACAGCTACAAATGGGCGGAAGTATTGTCCAGCGACGCTTTCTCGCTATTTGAAGAAAAAGGCATTTTCGACCAAGAAACCGGCAAAGCCTTTTTAACGAACATCCTTGAAAAAGGCGGCAGCCAGGAAGCGATGGAATTGTTTATCAACTTCCGCGGCCGCAAACCGACCATTGACGCGTTACTCAGACATAACGGCATTGCGGCATGATCTATAAAGACTTGCGTGATTTCATCAAACAGCTGGAAAAACAGGGCGAACTCAAACGCATTACAGTTGAAGTCGATCCCTATTTGGAAATGACTGAAATTTGCGACCGCACCCTGAAGCGGGGCGGTCCCGCGTTGCTGTTCGAAACCCCCAAAGGCGCCAATATTCCGGTGCTGGCTAACCTGTTCGGTACGCCACGCCGTGTCGCGATGGGCATGGGCGCGGAATCCGTCACCGAATTGCGCGGCATCGGCGAACTGCTGGCTTACCTGAAAGAACCCGAGCCGCCCAAAGGCATGAAAGACGCCTGGGAGAAATTCCCGGTATTCAAGCAAGTGCTGAATATGGCTCCCAAAGTAGTCAGTTCTCCGCCATGCCAGGAACTGATTCGGGAAGGCGATGAAATCGATCTCGGCGATTACCCTATCCAAACCTGCTGGCCGGAGGACGCCGCGCCGTTAATCACCTGGCCGCTGGTCATCACCAAAGGCCCGAATAAAGAGCGGCAGAACCTCGGCATCTACCGGATGCAGGTCATCGGCAAAAACAAAGTCATCATGCGCTGGCTGGCGCATCGGGGCGGCGCATTGGATTTTAAGGAATTCCAGGCAGCTCATCCGGGGCAGCCTTTCCCGGTTTCCGTGGCCTTGGGCGCTGACCCTGCAACGATACTGGCCGCCGTAACGCCGGTGCCGGATTCGCTGTCCGAATATGCGTTCGCCGGTTTATTGCGCGGTAGCAAAACCGAAGTCGCCAAATCGCTGATTAACGATTTACAAGTGCCGGCCAGTGCCGAAATTGTGTTGGAAGGCTTCATTTATCCCGGCGAATTCGCCGCAGAAGGCCCTTACGGCGATCATACCGGCTATTACAATGAAGTCGCCGATTTTCCGGTATTCACGATCGAACGAATCACCCAGCGCCAAGCTCCGATCTACCACAGCACTTATACCGGCAGACCGCCCGACGAACCGGCCATTCTCGGCGTTGCGTTAAACGAGGTATTCGTGCCGATTTTGCAAAAACAATTCCCGGAAATCGTCGATTTTTACTTGCCGCCGGAAGGCTGCTCGTACCGGATGGCCGTGATCAGCATGAAAAAGCAATACGCCGGCCACGCCAAGCGCGTGATGCTGGGTACCTGGTCGTTCCTGCGTCAATTCATGTACACCAAGTTTGTAATTGTCGTCGATGATGATGTCGATGTCCGCAACTGGCAGGATGTGATCTGGGCGATGACCACTCGCATGGACCCCGCTAGGGATTTGACGATACTGGAAAACACGCCGATCGATTATCTTGATTTCGCCTCGCCGGTTTCGGGCTTGGGCTCCAAAGTGGGTTTCGATGCGACCAATAAATGGCCTGGGGAAACTAACCGGGAATGGGGCAGGACTATTGTGATGTCGCCGGAGGTGGTTAAGAAGGTGGATGATATATGGGATGCATTATTCTAATCATGTAGATTAGGTGGAGTGGCTCAGGGTCGAGAATGATGATGGGTAGAGTTGATAGTCTCTACCCTTTCTTTTATCCAGATATTGAATCAATCCGACTAACAAGCTCGCTAGACGCCAATTCCAACCCCTGCTTATAACATTCGGTGGCCCTATCCTTGTCACCTTGGGCAAACAGCAAATCGCCGAATATTTGATAAGCCGAAACGGTAGGTTCTATCGATAAACTTTTAGTCAGGTAGGTTGTCGCTTTTTGGTTGTCGCCGCATTTGATGCTCAGCTTGCCCAGTACAGTCAGGAATACCGCATCCCGAGGATGCGTTGGCAACCATTGTTCGGCGGTCTCAAGCTGTCTTGCAATGTCAATCGACTGAACATTGCCATACAACACGACCAACGTTTGATCCCAAGTTGCTGACAAGGCTCTAGCCAAGCTGCCTTCGATTTTTGCGCCTGCACCGGCTTCAATCATCGCGGCAAAATAGATCGCCGAAACGCCTTTCATATTTCTTATGTAATCGGGGATTTCCGACCACAGCGATTCAATTTCATCGGCGCTGCCTCGTTCGGCCGCCTGTTTTAACAATTTGCTGAATGCTTCGGTCTCAAGCAGCTTTATTTCGGCTTCCATCAACACCTTATTGTTGTTCAACGACGGGATCAGCTTACGGAGGCCTTCCCAATCGCCGGCTTGTTGATAGGCTTGGTGTAATAGTTTTAAAACGCTGGCGTGAGTCGGGTCGATCGAATGCAGGCGTGTCAGTGTTTCCAGAGCTTGCTCGAACTGTTTTTCCGATAAATGCAATTCAGCTTGAGTCAGGCCTATAGCTACATCGGAACCGGGGGCTTGATCAGCTGCTTTTCTTAAATATTCATCCCTTTTGTCGTAGGCGCCACGGGATTGAGCGGCTCTTGCGGCTGTCAAATAATGGATTAACGGCGCGCCGCTATGGGATGCGTGCTTAATTAATACTTTTTCGGCTTTTTCCCAGTTGCCTTCGGCGGAATCGACCAGGCCCGCAATCAGGGCTTCCTGGGAGCGGTTGAATTTGATGCTTTTGCCGCGATTTCTGACATGGCCCGGCAATCTGAGCAGCCAGCCTAAAAACCTGAAGAAGATATAGAAGATGAAAAATCCCATGATCAGGCTAACTGAAAAAACAATTAGCGAGGTTTCAAGAGACCAGTTTCCGATGCCTATCAGCACATAACCGGGCGTTTCAAAACCGCCCAACCATTTATAAACAAAAAAAGCGGTGGCAACGGCAACAAGGAGCGAGCCCAGAAAATACATTATATTTTTCATTGTGCGCTCTCTGGATTATTGTGCGGCGGGTGCTGTTTCAACCGGTTTTTGAGGTTCAGCCGGAGGTGTTGTGACGGTCTGTTCGTTTTTTGTTTTTTCAGCCGGCGCCAGAGCTTTGTCCGCTTCCAGTCTCAGCTTGGTAATATCTCTAAGCATTTTCAATGACATGCTTATGTCAGGAAAATGGCTGCGGATTTTAATGGCGCTAAATTTGTCCAGCTCGCCAATAAAATTGCCTGTTTCTGCATTTTTGGCGAAGTTCTGTTCAGTCCATTTTTTGGCATCTGCCAAGCCGGATTGATACAGTCGCTCATTTTGTTGAACCAGGGCGATTTTGACCATTTCCAATTTTACCCTTAACTGTTCGCGAATGAACTGGGCTTCTTCCGGCGTCAATATTTCCTTGATAGGATGCTCGGTATGTCTGAGCGTCACCACGCCTTCCAATTGTCCCAAGGCTGAATCAAGCAGGGTTTGATCTTCTTTGTTAGCAGGTTCCGGTGCCTGTCTAGGCGGAGTCAGTGTTTTTCCCGTATAAGGCAAAAGTAAGGTCAAACTATCGACTTGATCTTGCAGTGATTGAATTGAGGCGTACATGCCGACAATATCGGCAACGGCAACATTACGGATGGCGGTAATGTCTTTGGCGATTTGCTCGCGTACTTTAAACGCACCGGCATCACCGCTTTCCCTGAGACGTTGATCCGCCGCTTCCAACGCTTCGCGAGTTGTATTCACGTCGCCCATTAAATACAAGCGCTGATTGGCAATGCTTAACAGATATTCGGCGTCGGCAATTAACCAGTCGCCGCGTGTTTTGCCTAATTGGCGTTGTACTTGGGTAATTGCTGTATTTAATTCATTCCGCGTGCTGTCCAATTTTTCATTGTGCAGTTTGGAAAAGCCTTCCAGGGTTTGGCTAAAGTGGGACTCTTTCCCGGCAACATCGGATTCTACGGTTGCCAGCTGGGATTGAATGGCGGCAAGTTGCGCTTGATAGCCGCTAATCTGTTTCGATAGTTCGATTAGCTGCATGTCGCCTTTATTAACTTCGCCGCCTAGATTATCCTGTTGAGAGCGTAGTTGCTGAAGAAAATAAAAGCCGGCACCCGCTACACTTAAGATAACGAGCAGCATAATGATGCCAAACCAGAGTCCGCTACGCGACTTGTGAGCTTTATTATTTTCGCTCACATTCTGTTCTTGTTGTTCACTCACTTCAGCCACTCTATTCCCCTGTCACACACGTTATTACTGTCTCAAGAATTGCTGTATCGATAGGACTATTCGTTACAATAATTCGATTAAATCCCATATCGGCCGCTATGCACCTGATTCTATTGCTAACTACTACCAGGGTTATTAATGACAATAGCTTATTATTTTTTTCATCCAGCATTAATTTTAAGTTTTGCAATGCTTCGGCACTGGTCACGGTAACGATGTCCAGGCTGTGTTGCGCAAGCAATTCGACCACTGGCGAGCTGTCAATACGGGGGATTACTCTTCTATATACTTCCAGATAATTAACTTCCGCGCCTCTACTGCGTAATGCTGTCGCTAGCTGTTCACGCCCGCCTTCACCGCGAACGATTAAAAAACGCTGCCCCTCAACTTGCTGTAGCTCGGGCATTGCCAACAGCGCTTCACTGTTGTAACCACTCTCAGGCACTAAGTCGACATTTAATCCTGCCATTCGCATCGCCTGCGCGGTTGACTGTCCCACTGCGGCAAAACGCACGGATTTCGTGCAGGCTATTTTGCCATCATTCGCCTTTAGAGCAAAATTTACTGCATTGGCGCTAATAAAAATAAGCCATTGGAAAAGGTCCGGATTCGCCAACATCTGCTTTATTTCTAAGGCATTATCCTTTGCAATAATTTCCAGTGTGGGAAACCTGACGGCTATTCCGCCTTGCTCTTCAATTAAACGGCTCAGGTTGTCCGCCTGATGTTCAGGCCGCGTCACTAAAATGCGTACACCGCTTAATAATTTATTCAAAGCTTCCGGCCCTACGTTTTTATTTTAATGAAACAGCGCTTGCAGAATTTTATCCGCGCCTTGGGCTAATAACTCTTCAGCAACCATTTTGCCGATAGACTCGGCCTCATCCGGACCGCCTGTCCGTTCAGCCCGATATATGACGTTGCCGTCGGGGCTGCCAACCAAGCCGCGCATGAACAGTTGTCCGTCTTGCAATTGCGCAAAACCGGCAATCGGTACTTGGCAACCGCCATTCAATCGCGTGTTCATCGCTCTTTCCGCTGTCACGCACAGTCCGGTTTCATCGTCATGTAGCAAGCCCAGCATTTCATTGATTTGCCGATCGTTGCTTCGGCATTCTATGCCGATGGCGCCTTGGCCGATGGCGGGCAGGCTGATGGAAGTGTCCAGGCATTGGGTGATGCGTTTGGCCATGCCCAGTCTTTTTAATCCGGCTGAAGCCAGAATGATAGCATCGTATTCGCCGGCATCCAGTTTGGATAGGCGCGTGTTGACATTGCCTCTTAACGACAATATCTCAGCATCGGGGTAAAGTTGTTTAATCTGACATTGTCTGCGTAGGCTGGAAGTGCCGATTCTGGCGTCGGCCGGCAAATCATGTAGCGTCGAATAACGGTTAGAGACAAAGGCATCGGTCGGATCTTCGCGCGTTAAAATGGCAGCCAGATGCAAACCATCAGGAAACTCGACCGGCACATCTTTCATAGAATGCACGGCAATATCGGCTAAGCCTTCCAGCATGCCTTGCTCCAGTTCTTTGACAAACAAGCCCTTGCCGCCGATTTTGGCTAAAGGCGCGTCAAGAATCTTGTCACCCTGAGTGGACATTTTAACCAGTTCGGTCCGGCATCCCGGAAATGTCCGTTCCAACCGTTCTGCCACATGTTCTGCCTGCCATAATGCTAAAGGACTTTTACGCGTTGCAATGCGAATAATTTTTTCAGTCAAAAGGGCACCATTCATTTTTTACGATAAATTGTTCTATTGTACCTCGTGTAAGTTAATCAGAGTCAATCGAACTTGAATTCTTTGTGAAAGTAATGTGAGCAAAAGGCAACAGCCGGAAGAGGAAATTTTGCTTAGTCGTTGCCGGGAGAAGTTAAGCAGCGTTAGCAGGCGCGTAAGCTTTAGCTGTATAATTAGACAATTTAAGTAATCCGCAAAGCTACTATGTCCAACGTTAATTCCGATAAACTTTCCAGCGCCCGTTTTGCCCAAGCAACCGATGCTTTTGTCGAGGTGTTTACCGCTTCCGTCGATTTTGACCAGCGCATGGCGCAACAGGATATTGAAGGCTCAATTGCCCATGCCAGAATGCTTTGTTCCTGCGGTATTTTGAGCGAGCAGGAACGCGACGCTATTATTGACGGTCTTGGCCAAATTGCCCAGGAAATCATTAACGGCGAGTTCGTCTGGTCGATCAAGCAGGAAGACGTTCATATGAATATTGAAGCACGTTTGACTGATCTGATCGGCATTGCCGGGAAAAAACTGCATACCGGCCGTTCCCGTAATGATCAGGTGGCGACTGATATTCGTCTTTACCTGCGTAGTGAAATCAAGCAGATTTTAAGCCAGCTTACGCGGCTGCAAACAGCGATCCTGGATTTGGCTGAGCGGCATGCCGACACGATCATGCCGGGCTTTACGCATTTACAAGTTGCCCAGCCGATTACTTTCGGACATCACCTGATGGCCTGGTTTGAGATGCTTAGCCGCGATCGGGAAAGATTGTTGGATTGCCATAAACGTATCAATGTCATGCCGTTGGGAGCTGCCGCGTTAGCCGGAACCAGTTACCCGATAGACCGTCAGATGACGGCTGAATTGCTTGGCTTTAGCCGCCCTTCAGCCAACTCGCTGGACTCTGTTAGCGACCGCGATTTTGCAATTGAATTCGCGGCGGCCGCCAGCTTGATCATGATGCATTTATCGCGTTTTTCCGAAGAGTTGATTTTGTGGTCCAGCGCCCAGTTTGACTTTATTGAAATGCCCGACGCTTTTTGCACCGGCTCTTCGATTATGCCGCAAAAGAAAAACCCCGACGTACCCGAGCTGGTACGCGGCAAATCAGGCCGGGTAACCGGTCACTTGGTTTCGTTGCTGATGCTGATGAAGAGCCAGCCGTTGGCTTATAACAAGGACAATCAGGAAGATAAGGAGCCGCTGTTCGATACCGCCGATACCTTGATCAACTGTTTGCGGGCTTATGCGGACATGGTTCCGCATATCGAGGCCAAAAAAGCCAATATGTATAACTCAGCCAAGCGTGGTTTTGCTACCGCGACCGATCTTGCCGATTATCTGGTGCGCAAAGGCATGGCTTTTCGCGATGCCCATGAAGTCGTCGGCATGGCAGTACGTTTGGGATTAGAAAGCCAGCGTGACTTGTCGGAATTGTCTTTGCCGGAACTGCAGCATTTTTCAAGTCTGATTGCCGACGATGTTTTTGATTATCTAACGCTGGAAGGTTCGGTCGCGGCCCGGAAACATATCGGCGGCACGGCTCCCGATACGGTTAGACTTGCGATTAGGACGGCGCGGCAAAGCATCTCTTCAGTATAATAAAATTAAGCTTTTTCACGATGATTAGACCACACCAAGAGCGGCCTATTTATCTAGGGTCGCCCGGCGAAGAAATTAGCATACAAGATCTCCAGACGATCAAGCACCGTTTTAAAAGCTTAAATCAACTTCGGCAACAACGCGTTCAAGACTTCCTACAGCCTCGGCAGCAAGCATTTTTAGACTTGCTGCCTTTGCTTTTTCATTGCAATTTTCCGATGTTGCCGGGCTTTATTTCCTCGTCTACACCGGCCGGAATACCTGAATACCATCCAGGCGTTCAGGCCATCAATGCGGCCAAACAGCTTGCAAAAAATTTCAGCTATACCCGCGTAGCTTCACATGTCTATCCGATTGAAGGGATATTTTTGATGGGAAGCGTCGGTAGTATTGCCTTTTCCAAAACCAGCGATATGGATATTTGGTTATGTCATCAATCCAATCTGTCGTCTGACGCTATTGAGGAACTGCAAAAAAAAGCGACTGCAATAGAGAATTGGGCCGCATCGCTAGCGCTCGAAGTGCATTTTTTCTTAATGGACAGCAGACAATTCGTACTCGGTCAAAATACTCCAATTTCTTCGGAAAGCAGCGGCCAAACGCAGCATTACCTATTGCTTGAAGAATTTTACCGGACAGCTATTTACATTGCCGGAAAAAGCCCCGCTTGGTGGGTGGTCCCTCCTCATGAAGAAGGTAATTACACGCGTTATATAAAGCACTTAATCGATAATCTGTTCATTCCCGAACATGAGTTGATCGATTTTGGCGGCTTCGATGCGGTACCGGCTGAAGAGTTCACGAGCGCAACGCTTTGGCATCTTTATAAAGCACTGCATTCGCCGCACAAGTCGCTATTAAAATTATTATTGATGGAGTGCTATGCCAGTGAATACCCTCAAACTGAATGGCTCTGTCAGGACATAAAAAAGGCCGTCTATCAGGGGGGGTATATGATGGTCGATCTCGATCCTTATTTGCTGATCTATCAAAAAGTCGAAAAATATCTGCAAAACGCCCATAGTCACGGAAGATTGGCTTTAGCGCGTCAATGCTTTTATTTGAAGGTAATGGGCGCGTCGGATAATACCATGGACTCTCAGACCAGGGGCGTCAGGGAGAAGTATATGCAATCGATTGCTAAAATCTGGAATTGGCCTATATCCGCTATTGATAACCTTAAATATCAACGGCTCTGGAATATAAAAAAAGCAACAGCAGAGCATGCCGTCATCGTGCAGCAGTTGACCCATTGTTATCGTATGATCATGGGGTTTGCCAAAGATCATGTGGCTCAAAATCAGGAAAATACGGATGACTTGAAATTAATCGGCAGAAAGCTTCACTCTTTTTTGGAAAAAAGGCCAGGTAAGATTGAGATCATTACCACGCGTTCGGAAGTTCATTCAAAAGAAAACATATTATCTATTGTGGAAAATCATCTTCCCGGCGGCGATGGTTGGGGGGTGTATCTGGGCAATGTGTTGATGGCCAATGCTACCGATTTTGAACCGATACAGAAGTGCCGGTTTTTAATTGAAATTCTTTGCTGGCTGGTCGTTAACAGGCTCTATTATAAACAGCTGCAGCTTCAGTTTAGTTCTCACTCGCTCAAAATGCCGAATGAAGAACTGCATTCGACCTTGGCCCAGATCAATCTTTTTTTAACCCAAAATTTTAACTATGACCCTCCGCTGGAAACTTACCGAATCCTCAAGGCTCAGCTGAACTCGCTGGTTATTATTAATATGGGCATGTCGGATGATGATGGTTTGTGCGTTATGAGCGAGCGCTCCGATGCGTTAAGTTACGGAATGAGTCGTCAGTGTTTTGTTCAATCGGTTGACAGGATCTCGTTATCCAGCTGGGGCGAAATTACAACCAGCCAAGGCGAAGGTATAGAAGGGTTATTTAACTGTTTCACGGATATTATCAATAATACTAAAAAGCCGCTGTCTTCGAGCTGTTTGAAGTTTGTTTGTCACACGCCGGCGCGAGCCAAAGAAATTATTCTTCGTGTTGAGGCTGTATTTGATGTCTTAATTAAGCTTTTTACCAAGCCGCATCATAATCGCTCGCCCCGATATATTTTACCTGGCGGAACTTCGTTTTATGTTTTTCAGATGAGCAATAAAACTCTAAGTTATAAAGAGTTAGCCACAAAGAAAATGCTGTTAAGCGAGCTAGCCTCTCCCCGGGAGTGGTTCAGTGCGGTTCATTTCGACCAGGTTGTGCTTGAAAACACGCCGATCCAGCTTATTTACTCGCTGAATAGGCCGCAAGTGATTCAGCTTTTTTATTATGAAAATAAGGGCGATACCGGTGTATATATTGTCGATGAGAAAGGCAGCTTATACACACAGCAACATAGCAAAACGAATTCGAATCATCTGTTAAAACAATACTCTATTTTTTTGGAGTCGTTGCTCAGGCGTAATCTTTTCGAAACATTTTTAGCTATTGAATATTATGAGGTCAAAAAGAATTCTACCGGCGTTTTTTCTTATAGCCCGGTGCAACTGAGAGCTGCGTCTTCATGCCAGCAATTGAGTTTACGCATCACGGGAGAAGATACTCATAACGGCATTATTTATTCAGTCTACTGCAATGAAAAAGAATTTTCGTCGCTGGATTACGGCAATCAAGTCTTTTACGCCGCTTACCAATACATACTTCAATTTAGGAACGGCAAGATAAATTATCCGATTCATATTACTGATATAGATTTACCGCTCTCGGCATTTCGCATTGATAGGCCGGAAAAATTGCAAGTCATTCATTATTTAAATTACAAACAAAAGATAGAGGATAAATTCAATATCTAAGTTTTATTTGTCGTTTTCTTTTAATGCTATGGAAAGTTTACTTGCTCGCATGGTAGATATTGATCGTAATAGCTGTTTTCTACGTCAATGGACTAATTAGGCTAATTTTTGATACAATTGAATAGATTATCAGAAATCTTAGGGTTATCCATTTCTGTAAGTTTTCATTTCATCATTCTGGAGAAAATCTATGCCAATTAAAGTTGCAATCAATGGTTATGGCCGCATTGGGCGTAATATCGTTCGTGCATTGTACGAAGCGGGCCGTACCAATGAAATTCAAATTGTTGCAATCAATGATTTAGGCGACGCGAATACAAATGCTCACCTGACTAAATATGATTCAGTGCATGGAAAATTTCCTTTCGATGTGACCGTTGACGGTGATCATATCGTTATCAACGGCGATAGAATTAAAGTTTTCTCTGAAAGAGATCCATCAAAGTTGCCATGGGGCGAACTGGGCATTGATGCAGTTCACGAATGTACTGGCTTATTCACCAGCAAAGCCAAGGCATCTGCGCATATTACTGCCGGAGCCAAAAAAGTCATCATTTCGGCCCCAGGCGGCAACGATGTCGATGCAACTATCGTTTACGGCGTAAACCACGATGTTCTGAAAGCCTCAGATACCGTCATTTCCAATGCTTCATGCACAACTAACTGCTTGGCTCCATTAGTTAAGCCTTTACACGATGCGATTGGCGTTGAAAATGGTTTAATGACAACCATTCACTCATACACTAATGACCAAGTCCTGACAGATGTTTATCACAGCGATTTGCGTCGTGCTCGTTCAGCTACACAGTCAATGATTCCTACCAAGACCGGTGCAGCTGCAGCGGTAGGTTTGGTATTGCCAGAATTGAACGGCAAATTGGACGGTTTCGCGATGCGCGTGCCGACTATCAATGTTTCTGTTGTTGATTTAACTTTCACAGCAAGCAGAAACACCACCAAAGAAGAAGTTGATCAAATTCTGAAAGCGGCATCCGAAGGTCCGTTAAAAGGCATTCTGGATATCAATACTTTGCCATTGGTTTCAATGGACTTTAACCATAATTCAGCATCGTCAATTTACGAAGCATCGTTAACCAAAGTCCTGAACGGCAACCTTGTAAAAGTTCTATCTTGGTATGATAACGAGTGGGGCTTCTCAAACCGCATGTTAGATACGACAATTGCTTTAGTCAACGCGAAATAACGGGTTTCCAACACAATATGTTAAGAAGAACCAAAATTTTAGCAACGCTGGGTCCTGCTACGGATAAGCCGGGCGTACTTGAGGGTATGTTTGCAGCAGGCCTTGACTTTGTTCGTATGAACTTTTCTCATGGTTCTGCGGAAGACCATATTAAAAGAGCCAAAGCTGTTCGTGAGCTCAGCTTAAAAACCGGTCGGCTGGTTGGTATTCTTGCCGACTTGCAAGGCCCTAAAATCCGTATTGCCCGCTTCAAAGACACTAAAGTGTTTTTGAAAGAAGGCCAGGATTTTGCCTTGGACATCAACCTTGATCCCACTGCCGGCGACAACACGCAAGTCGGCATCACCTACGAACCGCTGGCTTTGGAAGTCAAGCCGGGCAGCCGCTTGTTATTGGACGACGGCCGCATCGTATTGGATGTGGTCAATGTCGAAAATATGCGCGTTAACTGCACGGTTGTAGTCGGCGGCGACCTGTCCAACAACAAAGGCATCAATTTGCTCGGCGGCGGGCTTTCCGCTGCCGCTTTGACCGACAAGGATAAAGAAGACATCAAAACCATCGCAAAAATTAAATGCGATTATGTGGCTGTCTCTTTTCCTCGTACCGCGGAAGACCTAAACGAAGCACGCCGTTTGCTGGAAGCCGAAGGCTGCCATGCCGGAATCGTGTCCAAGGTTGAGCGCGCCGAAGCGTTGGACGTTATCGATGAAATCATCCTGGCGTCCGATGCGGTCATGGTAGCGCGCGGCGATCTCGGCGTTGAGATTGGCGACGCAAACCTGCCGGCCGTGCAGAAAATGCTGATTAAACGCACCCGCGAGCTTAACCGTGTCGCCATTACTGCGACACAGATGATGGAGTCGATGATCGAAAACTCGATCCCTACCCGCGCGGAAGTCTGTGACGTTGCCAACGCGGTCTATGACGGTACCGATGTCATCATGCTGTCGGCTGAAACCGCATCCGGTAAACATCCAATCAAAGCGATTGAAGCGATGGACCGTATCTGCGTCGAAGCCGAAAAGCAACCTAGAGTACGCACTTCAGGGCATCGTGTTGAGCTTCAGTTTGAACGCGTCGATGAAGCGATTGCTATGTCTGCTATGTATATGGCTAACCATACTAAAATTCATGGCATTGCGGCATTAACCGAGTCGGGCTCTACAACATTATGGATGTCCAGAATTAGTTCAGGCATTCCAATTTTTGCGCTTAGCCCACACCAAGAAACCCTCGGTAGAGTTACTTTATATCGCGGCGTTTTTCCCGTGCTTTTCATGCACGATCTTAGCGACCATGCAGCAGTAAACAAAGCTATTATCGCAGAGTTAAAGAGGCGCGGAGTTGCTACAAACGGTGATACATTCATTATTACTCAAGGCGATCTTGAAGGAATAGCGGGTGGTACTAACTCTCTAAAAGTTATTACTGTTGGATAGGGGTAGCGCCTTGTTTTGTATTGATCGTCTGGCAGTTCCAGTTCGATAATTATACGTGTAACAACATTCCCATCTTAATGGCCTGAAAGATATTAATTTTTCAGGTCATTCTTCTTGCATGCATGGTCAGCTTGATAGAGTTGGCCATGCTGTTTTTTCGGTTGTATGATTGCTCGAACGGGTAGTTTTTCCGGAAATCATCATTCAGCAATGCTTAGCCATTAAGGGGGGGTACTTGGTTCTGGGTTTATGCCTGCGCATCCTGGTAAGTAAGAACTGCCGCCAAAACGCGGCAGTAAATTACAGTTAAAGTTAAATAGGTTCCCTGGTTAAAAGAGATATTTGCCAGCTACTGGCTTTAGGCGCTTTCAGAAAGATTAATTTCATTGCTAACGTCGGTCAGCGTTATGCTTTGTTCTACTTGAACAAGCACTTTTTGCAGGCCTATTCTTTTGACGCTATTGATTACCAGTGGAGATTTGATGGAGCCTTTAATGGTAGGCTGCTCGGATTCGTCTTTATGTAGAATTATCAGGATAAGCGCGTCTGTCGCATCTTCAATTCCTAGGGTAGAGACTTCTTCGTCGCTTAAAACAAAGTTGTAATTGATATTGAAGGCAGACGGAAGTGCAACTGAAAATACCAAGGATTCATCGTCTAGAGATTGTAGCCAGAAAATAAGTGGGTTCTGGCCCTCCTGATGGAATAGCTTGAAACGGCCCTGGTCTTCAAAACCTGGGATTCCGTTAGGAAAGCTGATAATAGTGCTGGGATCGATGGATTGTTCGCCGAAAAAATTTGATTTAATTTCCATAATGAACTCTGGTAAAGGTGGATGTAAGTGCAAATATATAGCCTAAAGCTATATATATGGCAAGGCTAACTTGAAGCCGGATGTTTACCAGGATTTTACCCAGTCTCCAATCCTGACGCCCAGATCGCGCGCAGGAGCTTCCAAGCGTCCAATCGAGTAACGGGGCATTACAGTCATGATCGTTAACACGCCGGCAGGTTGCTTGTCTCTACCTATGAAGCTGAGACCGCCATCGATATTTAAGTCATCGCCGCCGGTACTATAAACGACTAGTTGATCTCCGACATTAAGTCTTTCCTGAGCGCCGGCATCAATAAATACCTTGTCATCCTTAATTTCAACAATGCGCGTTGTAAAAGGGTAACAACTTAATGTTTGGCGAATATCCGAGCTTGCCTGATTTATGATTTTGGCGATTTTTTCGCCGGTCGAGGTAGAGTTAAAGCGCTCGCTGCCTACCGTATAAGTTGCCGGTACCCATACATCGCCTATGACGCTGTCGGTATAACGCTGTTGGAAGAGTAATGCGCCGGTAAAGCCGTCATGCACATAAATATCAATGCCGATTCCGCGTCTGGCTACGACTTCCCGGGCCAAGCTCCTGGCAAAAGCCAAAGGGCCCGCGCCGCTCATATATTCAGTCGATTCGACCTCCAAATCCCTAATGACGCCGGACAGTACCAGTTGGGTACCGTTGGATGTTGCGATTTGCATGACTTTTGAAGGGCGGTAAGCAGCGCGGTCCTGTATTTCCGGAGCTAAGTCGGGCCTCGGATATAGATTGATATTAGTAGCATTACTGCCTATAAAGTCGCCGGATTCGATCAAATGATTATTAAGTTCGCGTGGAATGCCGCCAGTTAAATCCTGCGATTCGTAGGCGGTTACTTGTTCCTGTTTAATTAGCGGGAAAGCTGTTGCGATAATACGCTTGCGCTGGTGAGGCGTGCAGGAGTTATCCGCTACCAAGTCCACCATCGCGACAACATGATAGATGTTATCCGTAGTCCATTCCTTGAGTACCTTGGTATTGCTGACGGCAGCAGCCGTACGCATCGAAACGGCGTCTATCGAAATATTGTTTTGATTGGCGAAAGTTTGGCCGTGAATATTAATCGATGATTGCATGGAGGCTTGACGAATAGCGTCCTGCAATGCTTGTTTCCTGGCTAATAGCGGCATGCTTTTATTAATGGCGGCCTGGCCTTCAACAGTTACCGTATTAGGCCGAGGTTGAATAGTAGTGGTGCAAGACTGGGTTAATAAAAACGCCACCCATATATATTTGAATAATATTTTTGCCATTCATCAAAACCGGTTTGTCTTTGAATAAACTGGATACAGCTTGTAAGCTTCATTAGATGCTATTTGCGGTAATTTTTCAAAGCTAATTGTGGGTGCGAATTTATTCAACACCCACTATTCGGGCAATTTCGGCCGGGTTATTTTGGGCTAAAACCTTTGCTCTTAGGGTAGCTGTAGCAATCAGTGGAATGGCATTCCGAACCAATACTCGATACAGTAGATGAGTTGTGGCTAACAGTAGGCGCCGGATTTTCCAGGCCTTGTTGAAGGCACTGGTTAATCGATTCGCTAGGACCATTAATGCATTCATAAAATCTTGGCGTTAAATCAAGTTCCACGACGGTTTCAAAAGTATCATCTCCTGCGTAAATATCGCTGCCGATAGCCGAAGTTCTTTTTACCCTGGCTCCGCGTAAATAAGCATTAAGATAAACTTGGTAATTGTCATGAGTAACTTCCGCGTCTTCGACGGTAGTTTGCCCGCGTAATTGAAGGCCATTAAGCTGCTCGGCTAAGCTTCTGTAAGCGTCCATTTTGGATGCTCTCATCGCCATCAATTTAATCTGCGAGCGTGAATAGCGATCGCTCTTTTCGACAGTGCCATAGCCCACGGCACTTAAGGTCTTATACGGCGGAAACGCCATTGGCGGCGCTTTGGCTGCCGTAGTTGTGGTGCAAGCAGTCATTAGTAAGCTGATGGCTACTCCGGCTGCCGCAAGTAAGGATCTATGCATTGCAAGCTTGCTGAGTGAGGATTTAATGTTCACGGTAATTACTCCTGTATCGGTTTGCCAATATAGCGGCTGATTCGTCTATTACTTAAGTTTTTCGTAAGCTATTTTCATTGCGAAATATGACTATTATTTGACTCCATTGCATCGGAAGCCTGTTCTCTGTATGCTGCACCGCATGCAGATAAATCTAATTTCAGTAGGAAACCGTATGCCCGGCTGGGTGCAGCAGGGCTACGACGAGTATGCCAAACGTTTACCCCGCGAGTGCGAGTTGGTGCTTAAGGAAATTACGCCCGGCAAACGAACCAAGAACAGTGATGTTGCCCGGATTGTTAAAGAGGAAGGAGAACGGATGCTTGCGGCAATCCCTCAAAATACCCATATTGTCACTTTAGATATTCCCGGCAAACCCTGGACGACACCTGAATTGGCGCAAGCGATGCAGCGCTGGCAAGAAAGCGGACAGCATGTTTCATTGCTGATTGGAGGGCCCGAAGGCTTGGCCGAGTCGGTCAAACAACTGGCGCGGGAATCATGGAGTTTGTCCAAGCTGACATTTCCGCATCCGCTGGTGCGTATTGTTGTTGCCGAGCAACTCTATCGCGCTTGGAGTATTCTTCATAACCATCCCTATCATCGTTAATGACTGTGCAGATCATTCTTGCCTCAGCGTCTCCTCGCCGTATGGAATTGTTGGATCAGATTAAGGTTGCTTATAAAGCCAGTCCGGTCGACATCGATGAAACGCCGCTACCTAGTGAAGCGCCGCTGGATTATGTGCAGCGGTTGGCTGCCGAGAAATCGGCGGCATGCGTCGCCCGGTTGGGCGACAGCCTTCCGGTTTTGGCGGCCGATACCGCAGTCGTACTGGACAACTTGATCATGGGCAAGCCCAAAGACCGGGACGATGCGTTGGCGATGTTGAGGTTGCTATCCGGTAGAATGCACCGGGTTTATAGTGCGGTTTCGCTCAGGGGGCGGGAGCATGGTCAGGCTGTGAGCATTACCGAGGTGACTTTCAGGTTCTTAACGGAATGCGAAATAGAAGCTTATTGGCACAGCGGCGAACCGGCCGATAAAGCCGGTAGTTATGCTATTCAAGGTTTGGGGGGCGTATTTGTAGAGTCGATTAGCGGCAGCTTTTCCGGTGTGGTCGGCCTGCCGTTATTTGAAACAGCGGAACTTTTATCCAGGCAAGGCATAGGTCTTTTCAAATGAGTGAAGAAATTTTAATTAACGTTACTCCGCCTGAGACGCGTGTTGCGGTTATTGAAAATGGCGTCTTGCAGGAATTAATTATCGAGAGAACCCGGCAGCGGGGATTAGTCGGCAACATTTATAAAGGTGAGGTGTGCCGGGTCCTGCCCGGCATGCAGGCGGCTTTTGTCGATATTGGCCTGCCCAGGGCGGCTTTCTTGCATCTTTCCGATTTGTGCGCAAAGGACCTGGAAAAGAAAGGTTCTGAAAACATCGAGCATTATCTGCACGAAGGTCAACATATTATCGTGCAGGTGGTCAAAGACCCCATAGGCAGCAAAGGCGCGCGCTTAACCACGGAAATATCGATACCGTCGCGTTTCCAGGTTTATATGCCTTATGCGCATAATTCCGGCGTGTCTCAGCGCATTGAATGCGAGACGGAAAGAGCCCGGTTAAGAGCTTGCCTGGATGCATTCAGGGCCGAGTATCAATGCGGCGGATTTATCGCGAGAACAGCGGCAGAGTGCGTTGATGAGTCGGTATTAATTGCCGATATGACATTTTTGCTGAAATTGTGGGAGTCCATTGCAGCCAAGATCGCCAACGCCAAGCCCAAGCAATTTATCCATAAAGATTTACCGCTGAGTATTAGGACATTAAGAGATTTATACCGGGAAGGTATTGAGAGAGTGCGGGTGGACTCAAGAGAAACCTATCTGCGCCTGGTTGAATTTGCGGAAATTTTTGTGCCGGAAATTGTGCCGGTAATCGAGCATTACACCGGCGAATGTCCGGTATTCGATATTTACAGTGTTGAGGATGAAATCCAGAAAGCGCTGGACCGCAAAGTCAACCTGAAATCGGGCGGGCACTTGGTATTCGACCAGACCGAATCGATGACGACTGTCGATGTCAATACCGGCGGCTATGTCGGCGGACGCAACCTCGAAGAAACTATTTTCAAGACCAACCTCGAAGCGGCGCAGACGATTTCCCGGCAGCTTCGGCTCAGGAATTTGGGCGGCATCATCATCATCGATTTTATCGATATGCAGAGCGAAGATCATAAAAAACAAGTGTTGCAGGCATTTGAGCGGCATCTGGAAAAAGATCACGCAAAAACCAATATCACCGAGGTATCGGTACTGGGCTTGGTCGAAATGACGCGTAAAAGAACGCGGGAAAGTTTGGAGCATATACTCTGCGAGCCTTGCAGAGCCTGCGGCGGCCGCGGGGTGTTGAAGACGCCCGAATCGATGTGCCTGGAAATATTCCGGGAGATTATCCGCGAAGTCAGACAGTACAAGGTTCAAAAGATATTGGTTTTGGCCTCCAATGAAGTCGTGGAGATGCTGCTTGATGAAGAGGCCGATATGCTGGCTGAACTGGAAGTTTTTTTAAGCGTACGCATCAAGTTCAGGGCTGAAGCCGAATACAATCAGGAGCAGTATGATGTGGTGTTGCTTTAGTGCATAAAGCACGCGATAGCGTCTTGAGGCATCCGGATTCGTCAGCTTAATCTTGTCCACGAAATACGCAAAAAGCACGAAAAGGCTTTTTAACCGGCAAGACCTTCAACAGCATGGCTGTATCAAGTTAGATGTAACTGCTTTCTTTCCGGAATGAGTGGTTGTATGGCAACTTTATACCCAAAGGGCATAAGTTTTGTTTGAGCAGACCGGCAGCTCAACTCAGCTTTATAATGGCTGTGTTTTTTTTCGTGTCTTCCGTGGACAATAGTTTCTTATTTTTATAATTGCTGAGTATTTGTCTGTAGTGACAAATACGAAATACTGATTTAACTTTCTTAGTGATCCATCATATTACGCGTGCCACGCGTCATCTTATTTTCTGGACTTTAATCGCAGCAGCTATCGGCTTGACCGGCGTACGCCTGCTATTGTCGGAGATTGAGCGCTATAAATCCAATTTAGCGGTCAACATCGGCACAGTTGTCGGCAATCCGGTAACTATAGGCCGCTTGGGTGCAAAGATGCGCGGATTTAATCCGGAGCTGGTGTTGAAAGATATAGCTGTCGCTTCTACCGGCAGCGAAAAGCCCGCTATCCAGTTTAATGAGATCCGTTTGGGAATTAATTTATTGGATATGCTGGCTAGCAGAGACTTGCTGGCTTCGTCCTGGGTCACTTTGGTGGGTGCCAAACTATCCATTAGACGGCAACGGGACGGTAGTGTTGCTATTGTCGGCATAAAATCCGGCGACGGGCAACCGGATTGGCTTTTACAGGGCAGAAAATACGAGGTATTGCAAAGCGAAATTACTTGGCTGGACGAAAAAACAGGCAACGGCCGGCCACTGGTATTTAATCAGGTCGATTTGGCGCTCAGTAATTTGGGAGAGCATCATCGGCTCAACGTGTTGATGAAATTGCCCCAAAAAATCGGCGATACCTTAAGGGTTTCAATGGATTTTAGCGGCAATGTTTTTGAGCCCTCAACTATTCAGGGGCGTGCTTACATAGAGGGCCAATCCTTGTTGTTGCCCGAATTGGCCGTGCTCGCTCAAACTTCGGTTGGTGAGCGGATACATATCGATAACGGCACTGGAACTTTTAAAATTTGGGGCGATTGGCGGCAATCGGAACTGGTGTCGATGGATGTTGATGCACAGATTCAGCAACTGGCATTAGCCCGGAAAGACAAGCGAGAGCTTTTTGCCAAACAGTTGAAAACCCGCCTTCATTGGGCACTAATCGGTGCCGGTAAGCAATGGCAACTCGATGTAAACGACTTTTCGCTGGGAAACCAGGATAATCCCCAAAGCGCTGTTAAAAAGTGGACTGATGCGATATTCAGCGTTTCCGGGCAGCGCATGGACGACAATGCGTTACACAAATTAGCGTTGTATGTCGAACGCTTGGATTTGCAGCAAGCGTCTAAGCTGGCGCAGTTTTTTATGCCATTGCCGGACAAACAGGCTAACTTGCTGGCTCAAGCCCAGGTACAAGGAATGTTGGGGCGTTTCTCGCTGTTTGCCGATCTGGATATGAAATCGCTTGCGTTGAACGGTAGTTTTGCCAACATCGGCATTGCCCCCTTATTGTCCGTTCCCGGCATAGAGAATTTGACCGGGCAGATAAAAGGCAATGAAAAACAGGGGACTATTACGCTCCAAACTAAAGAGGGCCGGTTAACGGCGCCGGAACTGTTTCGTGAAGTGCTGCCGATTGATCGTCTTCAAGGCCTGTTAAATTGGCGGCAAGATGAAAATGTCTGGTCTATATCCGGCACAGCGATTGATCTGGATTCCTTGAGTTTTCAAAGCAAAACCAAGTTTCGGGTCGATATTCCTAAAACAGCCAAGCCCGTTTTTATGGACTTACAGAGTTCATTCGCCGGCGATGCAACTCAAGTTTCACATTTTTATCCTGTGGGTATTATGGATAAAGATGTCGTTAGTTGGCTGGACCATGCGTTTATCCGCGGCAACATCGCCAACGGCGGTTTGCTGGTTTACGGTAATTTGAGCGATTTTCCGTTTAATACCGCCCCCGGTGTTTTCGAAGCCGTATTCAGTGGCGAGCAATTCGAGTTGTCATATGCTCCCGAATGGCCCCATATAAGCGGCATGAACGCCGAAGTTATGTTTTCGCAGGAAGGCCTTAAGGTTAATGTGCTGCAAGGACAATCCGGTATCGCCAGGGAGGATGCAAGACTGCCGGCAGCTGCCGCGGCGAAGGTTGCGATTAAACAAGCGGAAGTGACTATTCCGGATTTAAATAACAGCAAACATGTGCTGATTAAGGGCGAGGCCGAAGGCGGAATTGACCAGGTCTTGGCCTTTATGCAGCAGACCCCGTTGAGTTCGCCGGTAGATTCACTGCTGGAAGCTATTGCTCCGCAAGGACATACTCAAGTAACGCTGGATCTTAAAATTCCTTTAATTGATGGTGCGCCAACCAAAGTCGATGGGATGGCTCGGCTGAAAGACGCCAAATTAACTGTAAAGTCTCTCGATCTGCCGGTCAGCAAAATTAGCGGCGATCTCAAATTCAATGAGCAGGGAATTTTTAGCGACACCATTCAGGCAGCGGCTTTGAATCACCCGATACAAATCAATATTGGAAGTTCGGTTGACGAAACCGTCGTCAATGTCGAGGGGAGCGTTGGCGTTGACGACTTACAGCGACAATTCGCTATGCCTTGGTGGAAAATCGCGGCCGGTGCTGCGGACTACCGGCTAAAGCTGGCGTTGCCCTATGATAATGTTGCTCCGGAACTGCTTGTCGAATCAACTTTGTTCGGCGTATCTTTGGATTTACCGCCGTCCTTGGCTAAAACTAAGGAACAAATCATGCCGTTGTCGTTGACGTTTAACTTAAACGATGAGCAGTTATTGCCGGTACTGTTGAATTACGACAATAAAGTCAAAGCGGCGATGCAACTGGATACGGTTAAAAAAAATCTGTATTCGGGGAGTTTCTTGGTCGGAACCGGGGAGGTCGCTCAGTCTCAGGCAGCAGGAGTAAAGCTGGAAATCAACCGTGATCGCTTAGCCTTGCAAGACTGGTTAGGCTTGGCAACGGTTCAAGGCGCCGGTGACAATGTTATTGCGTTGAAAATTCATAGCGATCATGCGTTGTGGAACAAGACTGATATAGGCGCTTTTGGCCTGGACTTGAAACGCAGCAGTAACTTCTGGGAGGGGGCTATCGCCAGTTCGTTTGCAAAGGGAAGCGTCAAAATTCCCTCCGACTTCCAGAGTACTGGCAGGATCAGCCTGAACATGGATTCACTGGATATTTCGGCGTTAAAGCAAATACAATCGAAAGATGCTGCCGACTCGCAAGTATTATCGGCCGAGACGACCCCTTTATTGACGATCACCAGTAATAAAACATTATGGCAGTCGATCGACTTAGGGCGGTTATCATTGGCAACCGAACGCATACCGGGCGGCATGCGTTTCAGAAATGTGGAATTGACCGGAGAAAAGCAAAAGCTGGTCGCGTCCGGCGACTGGCAAACCAGGGGCGGGCATTCGATAACTCACGCCCAAGGACATCTCGAAGTGCCCCTTGCCGGGCAAATGTTGTCAAACTTGGGGATTACCAAGGATTTGAGCGAGACTAGCGCTGCTGCCGATTTCAGTGTTGATTGGAATGCGGCTCCTTATCAATTCTCGCTGGCAAGCCTGAAAGGCCAGGTGGACATTAATTTGAAGAACGGGCGAATCTTAAGCATCGAACCCGGGTTCGGCAGGTTATTGGGCGTGCTGGCGCTGGCACAGTGGGTAAAACGTGCACAGCTTGATTTTAGCGATGTTTATGAAGAAGGCTTGACGTTTAACAGCATCAAAGGCCATTTTGATTTAGCGAACGGAGTGGCGTCGACTCACAATTTAGTCGTCGATGCAGTGCCGGCGAAAATCGTCATCAGCGGCGATACCGATCTTGTCAATCAGACTGTTGATCATATTATCAACGTCACGCCTAAAAGTGCCGATGCGGTGCCTATTGCTGGTACAATTATGGGTAAAGTAGCGGCCTTGGTTGGGCGGTCTTTGACGGGAAAAGACCAGGAAGGTTTTTTCTTTGGTTCCCAATACTTGGTAAAAGGCGCTTGGGGCGAAGCGGAAATTATTCCGATGCATAAAAACGATGGATTATTTCAAAAAACCTGGAACGGCATTACCGATTTTCCATGGTTAAACCCACAAGAAGAAAAATAAAAATAGAGCTGTGATATTGATTCATAAGCTTACTGTAAATTAAAGAGAGACAAAGATGAGTAGATGCGCAGCCATACAAATGGCGTCAAGTCCCAATATCAGCGCCAACTTGCTGGAAGCCGAAAAGCTGATAGCGGAGGCGGTCAAGGCGGGTGCGAAACTGGTGGCGTTGCCGGAAAATTTTGCGTTGATGGGAGATCACGAACTGGACAAGATTAAAGCCAAGGAAGTCGATGGCTCAGGGCCTATCCAGAGTTTTTTGTCGTCGGTTGCTAAAAAACATGGCGTATGGGTTGTTGGCGGAACCATCCCTATAGCCGGTAACGACAGCAATAAGGTCCGGGCGGCTTGTCTGGTTTATAACGATCAGGGCGAACGGGTGGCACGCTACGATAAAGTGCATTTGTTTGACGTCAACGTTCCCGGCAGTAACGATGTTTATCGCGAGTCCGATTCAATTGAACCGGGCAATGACTTGTTGGTTATCGATACGCCTTTCGGCAGGCTGGGGGTAGCGGTTTGTTACGATCTGCGCTTTCCCGAATTCTTCCGTAAAATGGACGCGGACATACTGGTTATTCCGTCTGCGTTTACCGCAGAAACCGGAGCCGCTCATTGGGAGTTATTATTGCGCGCGCGAGCCGTCGAAAATCTGTGTTATGTGATTGCGCCGAATCAAGGAGGGTTTCATCTTAATGGCCGTAAAACGTTCGGGCATAGCATGATTATCGATCCTTGGGGCGTGGTGCTGGATTGCTATAAAACGGGCGGCGGTTTTGTTTCCGCGGAGATAGATATCGAACGCCTGGAAAAAGTGCGGGGTGCATTTCCGGCACTGAATCATCGTCGTTTTTTTTGTGAGTAATATGCGCATAATCGTTAAAAGCTTATTGTTGACCGTTTTTCTGGCTGCTTGCGGATCGGAGCCAAGTCGCTACCGCGATACCGAAGCTCTTGAGCGTCCGCCTGCCGTAATCAGCGAAAGTCCTGCCAAAGAACAACGCATTGTCGATACCAGTTCGATTCCGAAAAGAAAAGACACGGCCGGATTAGGTCCGGACGTTTACTTGAATAGCCCGCTGCAATTGACGATTAAACAGCCGTTTGACGATGCCTGGAATACTTTAGGCCGGGCATTGAAGCAAAGCGATATTAAAGTAACCGATCATGAACGCGATAAGGGGCTTTATTATGTTACCCAGGATAAAACGGATAGAACCGGCTTTTTCGCCAAGGCGACCGCTTTTTTAAGCGATGATCCATCCATTTATCTTCTGACCGTAAAACAGGAGGGAGAAGAAACAACAGTAACAGCCTCAGTTCCTAACGCGGCCGAACAGAGCAGTGCAACGAGCGAAAGTGCTTCGGCTCCCTCGGTCGAAGGCGCGGAAGACCTGTTGAAGGTATTGTTTAATACGCTACATGACAAGCTGGAAGAAAAATGACGAAGCAGGGATGTTGTTGCATCCTTACTTTTTTACTTGAACTTTTATTGTAAATTTTTTGATGGAAATACTAAACCTTGCAAGACAAGCTATCTTGATGCCGGCTGGTATACAGGATAGCGATATTGAAAAGATTATGAGCCGGTTGCTGAGTTCGCCGGTCGATGCGGCGGATATTTATTTTCAATCCAGCCATTTTGAATCTTGGGTCATGGAAGGCGGCATCATTAAAGAAGGCACTCATAATATCGAACAAGGCGCCGGCGTGCGTGCAGTGTTCGGCGAAAAGACCGGTTTTGCTTACAGCGACCGGATTGAATTGCCGGTATTGCTGGAAGCGGCGAATAATGTCAAAGCCATCGTTCGCCAAGGGCAAGAAGTTGACCGTTCGCATTGCAAAGTGTCAATGCACGCAGGTGACTGGCCGAAGCATTATGCTCTGCACAACCCGTTAAAATCACTTGCGGATCAGCAGAAAATCGACTTATTGCACCGGGTTGAAAACGAAACCCGCAAACTGGACAGCCGTATTGAAGAAGTTATCGTCAGCTTGGTCGGCGTTCATGAGCATATCCTGGTAGCCAGGCAAGACGGCTCGCTGGTCGCCGATGTCCGGCCTTTGGTGCGGATGAATGTGACCGTCATCGTGGAACAGGACGGCCAGCGCGAACAAGGCAGCATGGGCGGCGGCGGACGTTGCGATTACAACTATTTTATCGACCGGGATACTGCGTTGGGATACGGCCGCGAAGCGGTAAGACAGGCATTGGTCAATCTTGAGGCCGTCGAAGCGCCTGCCGGCAACATGACGGTCGTGTTGGGATCGGGCTGGCCCGGTATCTTGTTGCATGAAGCTATCGGTCATGGTTTGGAAGGCGATTTCAATCGCAAAGGCACTTCGGCATTCAGCGGGCGCGTTGGCGAACGCGTGGCGTCCGACTTATGTACTGTCGTCGATGACGGTACTTTGCAGGGACGGCGCGGCTCGCTGACAATCGACGATGAAGGCACGCCGACTGAAAAAACAGTATTGATCGAAAACGGCATACTGAAAGGCTATATGCAGGATCAACTGAATGCACGCCTGATGGGCGTCAGCCCTACCGGTAACGGACGGCGTGAATCCTACGCACATCTACCGATGCCGCGTATGACCAATACCTATATGCTGCCGGGCAGGCATGATCCTGAAGAAATTATCAAATCGGTCAAAAAAGGCTTGTATGCGAAAAATTTCGGCGGCGGGCAGGTCGATATTACCTCGGGCAAGTTTGTGTTTTCTGCCAGCGAAGCCTATTTGATCGAAGACGGTAAAATTACCCGTCCGGTTAAGGGGGCAACATTGATTGGCAATGGGCCGGAAGTGCTGACGAAAGTATCGATGGTCGGTTCCGACCTGGAGCTGGATAGCGGCGTCGGCACCTGCGGCAAGGATGGGCAAAGCGTGCCGGTCGGTGTCGGTCAACCTACGCTAAAGATTGATGGCTTGACGGTTGGCGGGACCAGTGTTTAAAAGTTTGTAGGTTGGGAGAGCGTAACCTAACAATCAACTTTATGTAGGGTGCGTATCTCGTACCACTTTTCTACGCAGAATTAGAGAAAACAGTGCAAAATCACCAACAAATCAACCACTTAAAAAATATCGTCCAAGACATTTTGGACGAAGCCGTAAAACAGGGCGCCAGCGCCGCTGAAGCCGGCTTGAGCCAGGAAAACGGCTTATCCGTATCGGTACGTCTTGGCGATGTCGAAACGATAGAACATCATTGCGACCAAGGTTTAGGCGTAACCGTTTATTTCGGGCAGCGCAAAGGCTCGGCCAGTACTACCGATTTATCGGTAGCTTCAATCAAGGAAACGGTTGGCGCGGCATGCAGTATTGCTCGCTACACCAGCGAAGATCAATATGCCGGACTGCCGGACAAGGAATTGCTGGCGACCGAGTTTCCGGATCTTGACCTTAACCATCCGTGGGATATTGGTGTCGATGGGGCGATTGCGTTGGCTATCGAATGCGAAGATGCGGCCCGGTCTTATCATGAAGAAATCAGCAATTCCGAAGGCGCTTCAATCGATACGCATCAAGGTATTCGCGTGATGGGCAATACCCTTGGTTTTCTTCAAGGCTTTGCTTCAAGCCGCCATTCTTTAAGCTGCTCGGTATTGGCGCAACGAGGCGACAGCATGCAGCGGGATTACTGGTATACCGTGGCAAGAAATGCGCGCGATTTGGAATCCGCAGCCGATGTCGGTAAAAAAGCGGCCGAGCGGACGCTTAGGCGTTTGCAAGCTCGCAGTCTCAGTACGCGGCAGTGTCCGGTGCTGTATTGCGCGGAAGTCGCTTCCGGCCTGCTGGGATCGTTTATCGGCGCAATCAGCGGCGGTAATTTATACCGCAAATCGTCCTTTTTGCTGGATGCGTTAAATACCCAAGTCTTTCCGGAATTTGTGCGTATTCATGAGCGGCCTTATTTAAAAGGCGCTTTGGGCAGTAGTTCGTATGATAGCGAAGGCGTTGCAACCCAAACTCGGGACATTGTCAGCGACGGTATTTTGCGCGGTTATGTGTTGAGCACCTATTCTGCCCGCAAGCTGGGATTGCGCAGTACCGGCAATGCCGGCGGCGTGCATAATTTAACGATTGATCCGGGTAAGCTGGACTATCAGGGTATGTTAAAAGAGCTGGGTACGGGATTGTTGGTTACCGAGCTGATGGGGCAGGGCGTCAATATGGTGACCGGCGATTATTCGCGCGGCGCAGCCGGGTTCTGGGTCGAAAACGGCGAGATTCAATATCCGGTTGAGGAAATCACCATTGCCGGCAATCTAAAAGATATGCTTAGAAATATTATTGCCGTCGGTAACGACGTTGATTATCGCGGCAATATCCGCACCGGTTCGATACTGGTTGAAAGGATGTCGATTGCCGGGGAATGATTGGGATAGAAAATTAAGTTCATCACCTACGAAGGGCGCGGTTTTCTTCGCGGGTGATGAATCTCATGTCATAAGCTTTTAACAATATCTTCGATTAGCTGTGGCCCACGATAAATAAGGCCGCTGTATATCTGCACCAGATTCGCTCCCACAGCCAATTTTTCCTGGGCATCTGCCGCGCTTAAAATTCCGCCAGCCGCAATAATCGGAATCTTGCCGTTCAGCTCCGCAGCTAAGCCGCGAACGACCAATGTAGACTTTTCCTTAACCGGCGCACCGCTTAAACCGCCGGCTTCATGAGCAAGCGGATGATCTGCAATCATATCGCGGGCAATGGTCGTGTTGGTCGCAATGACGCCGTCAATTTCAAATTCCAGCAATAACTTGGCGATATGCGTTATTTCGTCGGCGCTCAGGTCGGGGGCTATTTTCAGAACCAACGGCGTATACTTGCCGTGTTCTTGTCGTAGTTTCAGTTGTTCTTCTTTTAATGTTGCAATCAGGCTCTTAATTTCGTCTCCCTGTTGCAGTTGCCGTAGATTTTTAGTATTCGGCGAAGAAATGTTAATGGTAATGTAACTGGCTGCGGTATAGGCTTTGCGCAGGCCGATTAAATAATCGTCCGCCGCATTCCCAATCGGTGTGTCGAAATTCTTGCCGATATTGATGCCTAAAATACCGGAGTAACGGCTTTGTTTTACTCGCTCCAGTAAGTGGTCTATGCCCAGATTGTTAAAGCCCATGCGATTGATAATGGCTTGATGCTCGGGAAGCCTGAACAAGCGCGGTTTCGGGTTGCCGGGCTGCGGGCGCGGTGTGACCGTGCCTATTTCTATAAAGCCGAAGCCTAATGCGGCCAGCGCATTAATATAGTCCCCGTTTTTATCCAAACCGGCAGCGAGACCGGCCGGATTTTTAAAATCAAGTCCCATCGCATTAACAGGTTTATGATCAATTTCCGGATAGATCGCTTTTGATAGGCCTGAGGCATTGGCGGTTCTCAGTAATTTAAGCGTTACTTCGTGAGCTGTCTCCGGGTCTAAAGAGAATAATAAGGGGCGTAACAATGGATAAAGATTCATTTGTATGTGGTGTGGTTGGATAAGGTGGCAGGAACGGAATGATTTGAATAATGTTAGTGTGGCCGGCTAAGTGTATATGGCTCCGGCGCTACTGCGGTAGGCCGTTTCAAAACAAGATCGATCATTAGCTGTGCCGAGGCAGGCCCCATCGCCAGGCCGTTTCTGAAATGACCTGCGTTAATATACAGGTTGTCGATTTCAGGATGCTGGTCAATATAGGGTATGCCATGCTCTGTCCCTGGCCGTAAGCCTGCCCAGTGTTTAATTAGCGGGCAATTGTTAAGCGACGGTAATAAATTTAATGCGAAAGCTCCAAGCTGGTCTCGGGCTTGTGTCGTAGTTGTTTTGTTGAAATCATCCTGTTCTACCGTGCTGCCTGCCAGTATTTTACCGTCTCGCCGCGGAATCAGGTATTGATCTCCATCCAATACCATATAACTCAGCGTCTCCGGCCGGGCATCAAATAACAGCATTTGTCCTTTGACGGGGGTTATTTCCGGGGTGTCGCCAATGGCGGCGGGAAAAATTTGTCGAAACAATTGGCCGGTCCACGCTCCCGTTGCAGCGATCAGTTGGTTGACGGCAAGCTGGCCGGATGTGGTATTAATTGAGGTTATGCGGTTTTTAACGATGTTAACGGACGTTAGTTCGCAATGTTCTTTTAATATTGCTCCCTTATTGAGCAGGTCCTGTTTTAATGATTTTACTAATCGTGGATTGCGCGCTTGAGCAATTTCCGGTAACCAAAGCGGTTGATCGGGGACAGTGTTTAGCATATTGAAAAAATCCGCTCCGGCTGGTCGATATACAATGTTATTGGTATCGCACCAGTGAACAGCATCGCCAATATCCGGGTTTTTGACAATCAATAAGCCGCATTGAGTCCATTCGGGATCTATCTGGGTTTCGCTAGCCAATTGCGCGGCTAAAGTAGGATATAGTTTTAGGCTTTGCATTACCAGGCGAGTGATCGCATCCGGTTGCCGCCATGGATAAATCGGTAACAAAATTCCGCCGCCCGCCCAGGATGACTCCTGGCCCAGTTCATTTTTCTCAATAACCGTAACGGTAGCGCCGGCTTTAATAAACTCGCGGGCAGTCAGTAAGCCGATAACGCCGCCGCCTATGATGGTAATATCTGCAATGTTGGTCATGTATCTCGATAAAGATTAATACAAAGAATAAATATGTTGCTGCTACCAAGTGTATTTAATCTTAACCGTAGCTGAGGTATTTTCTATTAACATGCTTGTTTACCTGCTCAAACTCAGAATAGTCTAAATCAACAAATAGGGCTCGGGTTTGGCGTATGAGTGTCGGTTAAGGATTTTGTTTGGACTAAATAAAATTGCCAAAATTATCTGGTGCGACGTAGATTTTGCCATATTGCTCAGAACAAATTCATTTTATTTGCCGCTTGGCAGTAAAAGAAATTCTTAGCTGTGGTTTGAATGTATAAGTTGAATATCTTGTTGTTTTTTGCCTACAGCAACACATTTAAGATTAAAATTATCTTTATACTTATTGAAATATAAGGATTAATTAAAATTAAAAAAATGTCGCTAAAACTTGTAGGGATTTGGTTTAGCTGCTAATATTATCCGCGGAAGATGAGCTTTGTTGTATTAAAGCAAATTTTTGTAAAATAACAACCTCATGAGGGGGATAAATGATCAATAAAACTAAATTAGCTCTGGGTATTACGGCAGCATTGGCTTTGACCGGTGCTCTGGTTTCTCCACAAGCTATGGCGCATTCAAAAAAAGCTAAGCACCACGTAGTTACAGAATCGTCAAGCTCATATTCGTCAAGCTCTACGGGCTATTCAAACAGCAAAGTGGACGCATTGGAAGCCCAGCTGCGATCTATGCAAGCTGAAATCAACAGCTTAAGAGCTCAGGCAAACCGCCCTAATGCAGACGCTGGCAAGGTTCAGGAATTAGATCAATGGATGAACTCGGTTAAATCAGAGCCTAAAGAAAGCAAAAAAAGCAAAGACAACATGGTATTCTTCCGCGGCGGTTATGGCCATGCTAATAATCAAAGAGGTGGTACATTAGATCCTACTGCGATCCCAGCTCTTGGTTTAGCGAACAATAACGGTACAACAGTTGGTCCGATAGACGATAAAGATTCATGGTATTTCGGTGCCGGTTTTGATTTCAGCGTGAACGATAACCTGTTTGGCCTGATGGATAAAACAGAAGTCTTGGCTGAATTGATGTTCGATTATAAGCAGTTGGGCGAAAGAAAAAATAATGGTTTGTCTCCTGCCGAAACAGCAACAATTGCTGCGGCAACGGGCATTGTTTTACCTGCTGCAAACACTCAGAAAGCAACTGTCAATCAGTTGACACTGGCTGCTTCACCAAAAATAAAATTCATGAAAGGCAGCGCATTTAGACCTTGGTTGATTCCTGTCGGTTTTGAACTGAATATAGTTAGCCCTCCATCTGATGCTATTACCGTATTGAATCCAGGTATGCAATTTGGTTTAGGTGCGGATTACAAAATCTGGAACAACATTTACGTAGGTGCTGATGCTCGTTATCACTTAACTACACAAAATACTGATGGCGTTAACACAGACGGTGTTACTGCCGGCGGTTACCTCGGTTTGGGTTTCTAAGCATTTAGTTTAGAAAAAATCCGCTAAAGGGAGGGTTTCAAACCCCTCCCTTTTTTTATGCTTAAAGAATTAAAAAGCGCAAGATAAAGGGGCAAGGTAAAATAGCATCCTTTCCGGTTTGTGCCGGAAAATAATCAAATCTGACGTTACAAGTAATGAAAACTCTTTATCCTGAAATTTTGCCGTACCATACGTTTTTTCTGGAAACCGGCGGCAAGCATGCTGTGTATGTGGAGCAAAGCGGCAATCCTGACGGTATTCCTGTTATTTTTCTGCATGGCGGCCCCTGTTCCGGTACTAAGCCCGATCACCGGCGTTTTTTTAATCCCCAACTTTATCGGATTATTCTGTTCGACCAGCGCGGTTGCGGTTTATCGTTACCTTTTGGTGAGCTGGAAAATAACACTACCCAAGATTTAATCGATGATATGGAGCGTATCCGTAATCAGTTGGCTATTAATCAGTGGTTGGTATTTGGCGGTTCATGGGGTGGAGCTCTGGCTTTATTGTATGCTCAGCAGCATAAAGATAAGGTAATGGGTTTGATTCTTCGTGCAGTATTTTTGGCAAGGCAGCAGGATTTAGACTGGTTTGCCAAAGAGGGTGCCAGCAGGATCTATCCAGCACAATGGCAACGATTGATTGAAAGCATCCCGGAGCAAAGCCGTGACAGTCTGGTGTCAGGGTTATGGCAAGTGTTATGGGGTAAGGACGAGGTGGCGCAAAGGCGAGCCGCTAAAGAATGGATGGCCTGGGGCGGCCAAGTATCGTTAGGCAATGGTTATCAGTCGAATTTGAAAAGCGGGCCTATAACGGAAAAAATGATTAAACAGGTACGCATGGAATTGCATTATGCCAAGCATCATTATTTCATTCAGGAAAATCAAATATTGGATAACTGTGGCTGTTTGGCCGAAATTCCGACGGTGATTATTCATGGGCGCTATGATCTTGTTTGCCCTATGGAATCCGGTTTCAGTCTATACAAGACATTACCCAAGGCCGAATATATTATATTGCCCAATGCCGGGCATGTCGCTCAGGGCGAAGAAATGGTCGATGCATTAGTGGCTGCAACCGATAGGTTTGCGGAGCAGTAGTAGAAATTTACATTCAGCTGCTCCATAAGGCTGTAAATGCTTTATCATTAGCGTTGTTGCTATGGGTTGGCAAATACATTTTTACAGATAAATGAAATTACATGATCAAAAGCTCCGTGAGTTGGGCTTAGCTGTTATACAGGTAGAAACACAGGCAATTGCCGCATTGGCTGATCAAATTAATGATGATTTTGTAGTTGCCTGCAAGTTAATGTTCAACTGTAAAGGTCGTGTTGTGGTTACCGGTATGGGTAAATCAGGCCATATTGCCGGTAAGATTGCTGCGACTTTAGCCAGTACCGGAACACCGGCGTTTTTTGTACATTCAGGGGAAGCCAGTCATGGTGATTTGGGGATGATCACCCAGCAGGATGTCGTACTGGCTTTATCAAATTCCGGAGAGACTGAGGAAGTTTTAACAATTTTACCGATTATCAAACGGTTGGGCGTGCCATTAATAGCCATGACCGGTAACCCCGCTTCAACGCTGGCTAAATTTGCCTCCACTCATATCAACGTGGCTGTTGAGCAAGAAGCTTGTCCGCTAGGTTTGGCTCCCACGTCCAGTACCACCGCTGCATTAGTGATGGGTGATGCGCTGGCTGTCTCTTTGCTTGAGGCGCGAGGGTTTACCCGCGATGATTTTGCCTTATCTCATCCAGGCGGCAGTTTGGGTAAGCGGCTTTTATTAATGGCCGGCGATATTATGCATGCCGATGAAAAAGTGCCTTCAGTGCCTGAATCCGCGCTGATTAGTCACGCGTTGCTCGAAATGACCGAGAAAAAGTTGGGTATGACGGCTATTGTCGATGCCGACAGCCGTGTGGTCGGTATTTTTACCGACGGCGACCTACGGCGAATGTTGAGCAAAAATCTTGATGTACACCAAATATCTATTGCGGAAGTTATGACTCCTAATTGTACCGTGATTCCGGCTGATATTCTGGCTGCTGAGGCCATGCAAATTATGCAACGAAAAAAGATTAACGCGTTAATTGTTGTTGACGAGCAGCAAAAAGCGATAGGTGCTCTGAATATGCATGATCTGATCCGTGCGGGGATCGTATGATGACCGATACAAACCGTTGTTTGAGCGTTTTAGAAAAAGCCAAGAAACTCAAACTGTTGATACTGGATGTCGATGGGGTATTGACGGATGGCAAGTTGTTTTTCGATAGCGAGGGCAACGAATACAAGTCATTTCATGCGAGAGATGGCCACGGTATCAAATTGTTACGCCAGACTGGTGTTGAGGTTGCGGTAATTTCCGGGCGAAAATCAACTTCAGTTGCATTGCGCATGAAAAGTCTGGGTATTGAACATGTGTACCAGGGGCATGAAAACAAGGTTGCGGCATTTAATGAGATCATAGGGAAGATAGGTGTAACACACGAACAGGTGGCTCATGTCGGCGATGACTTGTTGGATTTGCCGATAATGATTAGAGTGGGCCTGGCGATTGCGGTTAACGATGCCAACTTTGCCGTTAAACAACGCGCTGATTGGTGTACGACATTGTCAGGAGGACAGGGTGCAGTCAGGGAAGTTTGTGATTTTATTATGCAGGCGCAAGGACATTTTGATGATGTCTTAAATACTTACCTGACTTGCTAGAGCGCGAAGATAAATGATCAGGCTAAATGGAAATTACGGGTATTTGTACCTGGCCATTATTGCACTAATGAGTTGGTGGCTGATGAGGTTGACCGATTCGGAAGGTCTTGGCCGAATAGTGGTGCCGGCTCATAGTCCCGATTATTTCAGCAAGGGCTATACGAAATGGGAAATGAGCGAACTCGGCAGGCCGAAAAGTAAATTGGTTGCTGATGAAATGACTCATTATAGTGACGATGGAACTACACATTTAGTCAAGCCGATCATGGCTTTTTATAATGAGAAAACGCCGCCGTGGGTAATTCAGTCGGAGACTGGCGTTTTATCGGCTGACGGGAAGGATTTGTTGTTGAACGGTCAGGTCTATGTCGATAGGGCCGCAGCTAAAGGCGTCAGAGAGCTTAAAATCCATACCTCCAATTTAAAAGTAAAACCGGAAACCAGTTACGCAGAAACGAATGCATGGGCAGAATTGATCAGCTTACCAAATTGGACTACAGGAGTCGGTATGAAACTGGTCTTTGCGCAACCGATTCACCTGGAACTGCTCTCTAATGTAAAGGGTAACTATGAAACAAAATAAAAACCTTGGCTGCCGCATATTACGTAGAAGTAGCTGTTGTTTACTATTATTGGCGCTTTTTAGCACGAGCGTTTGCGCCTTGGAAAGCGACGGCGATCAGCCGATAATCATCGATTCGAATACAGCAACTTATGACGATGTAAAAGCCATCAGCACGTATACTGGTAATGTCATATCAATTCAAGGCAGTATTCGGGTAAACTCGGATAAGTTAGTGGTTTATTTTATAGACGGCGAAGCTGATAAAATGGTGTTTACAGGTAATCTCGCAAAATTTAAACAAACGCCTCATGAGGGTGATCCGGATATAACCGGGGAAGCGCTAACAGGTGAGTATTATCCTAAAAAGAATTTGTTGGTTTTGATCGGTAAAGCGACCGTCTGGCAGGGTAGTGGTGCTTATGCTAGCGATTTTATTGAATACGATCTTAAAACCTCGCTGGTTAAAGCGGGAGAGAAAGAATCCGATAACAAACGAGTTCATGTGGTATTGCAGCCAAAAGGTAAAGAGCAGGCTCAGGGACAGGAAAAAAAAACGACCGTAAAGGATAATAATAAATGATAAGCTGCCAAGTTGATGATGCGAAGCCGAAGGGCGCAAAATATCCAGCTATATTCTTTTTTTGTTTGTCTTTTAGCCGTTAAACATGACCAGATTAGCCGCAAAACATCTGATTAAAAGCTACAATAAACGCAATGTAGTTAACGGGGTTTCATTACATGTCGATACCGGTGAGGTCGTTGGGCTGTTGGGGCCTAACGGTGCCGGGAAAACGACTAGTTTCTATATGATGGTAGGCTTGATTAAGGCCGATGAAGGTGAAATCACGCTGGATTCCCAAGTCATTACTCATCATCCGATGCATTTGAGGGCGCAATTAGGGATAGGTTATTTGCCGCAGGAGCCATCGGTTTTCCGAAAATTAAGTGTAGCAGATAATTTACGTGCAGTTTTACAGATTCGTTCCGATTTAACCGAAGGGCAGGCGGAATTGGTCATTGAGGAGCTGTTACAGGAGTTTCATATCCTTCATTTGCGTGACCAGACTGCTTTGGGATTGTCGGGCGGCGAGAGGCGGCGAGTTGAAATTGCCAGGGCATTAGCCACCAATCCGCAATTTATATTACTGGATGAGCCTTTTGCCGGTGTTGATCCGATATCGGTAGATGATATAAAAAAGATCATAGAGCATTTGAAAGATCGCGGCATTGGTGTGCTGATTACCGAACACAATGTCAGGGAAACGCTAGGCATTTGTAATCGTGCCTATATACTTAACGACGGCAGAGTGATAGCTGAAGGCGGTGCGGAAGCTATTGTTGCCAATGAGGAAGTACGCAAAGTTTATTTAGGCAATAACTTTAGCCTTTAATTTAAGGGCAATTTTTCATAGTTGTTCTAACCAAGAACAGAATAACCGTTGGGATACTCCTACTAAATCGTGTGACCGAATGAAACAATCCTTACATCTTCGACTGGGTCAACAACTGGCTATGACGCCGCAATTGCAGCAGGCGATCAAGTTGTTGCAGATGTCGACATTAGAGTTGCAGCAAGAAATTCAGCAGGCTCTTGAGTCTAATATGATGCTGGAAGTTAATGAGGAAGAAAGCGCTGTCCAGGAAAGCGAAATAACGCCGGAGAAGAAAATCGATAATTCGGATTTGCTGACCAGCCAAGGCTCGCAAACCGATATCCCCGATGAATTGCCTGTTGATTCTTCCTGGGATGATATTTATGAATATGCGATGGAGTCGGGTTCCAATTCCGCCGAAGCTGTTGAATTCGAAACACAGCGCAGTAAATCATCAACCTTAATGGATCATTTATTGTGGCAAGTGGAACTGACCACATTCTCCGAGCGGGATCACGCCATTGCAATGGCCATTATCGATTCGATCAATGAAGACGGTTACCTGATCAGTAGTCTTGAAGAAATCTTTCAAGGATTGCAAAACCAGTTAGACGATCTGGATTTCGATGAAGTGAACGCAGTATTGCATAGGGTGCAAAATTTTGACCCGGCCGGCGTTGCGGCTATCGATTTAAAGGATTGTTTGAGGTTGCAAATATTGCAGTTGCCGGAGACGACTCCTTATAAAGCAGAAGCACTGATTCTTGTTACCCGGTATTTGGATTTGCTGGCTACGCACGAGCAATCGAAACTGATGCGCAAATTGGGGGTGACGGAGCGGCAACTGAGTGAGGTTGTGGCCTTAATCCGGACTTTGGACCCCAAGCCGGGCGCGCGCATACAGGACTCGGATTCCGAATACGTTATTCCCGACGTTTACGTGGTTAAGCAAAACGATAAATGGCAGGTTAACCTAAATCCTGATATAGCGCCAAAGTTGCGTATTAATCCTTTTTATTCAAGCATGATAAAAAGAGCGGATAACAGCAAGGATAATACCTGTATGAAGGACCATTTGCAGGAAGCAAGATGGTTTATTAAGAGTCTCCAGAGCCGAAACGATACCTTATTGCGTGTCGCGCGGTGTATTGTGGAAAAACAAACCGGGTTTCTTGAGCATGGTTCTATCGCAATGAAATCCATGGTGTTAAGAGATATTGCTGAAGAATTGGAATTACATGAGTCGACTATATCCAGGGTGACGACACAGAAATTTATGCATACCCCCAATGGTATTGTCGAATTTAAGTATTTTTTTTCCAGTCATGTATCAACAGAAGGAGGGGGCGAGTGTTCATCTACGGCCATAAGGGCATTTATTAAAGAACTAATCAGCAATGAAAATCTGGCAAAACCGTTAAGTGATAGTAAAATAGCCGAGCTATTAAAAGAAAAGGGCATTAATGTTGCTAGAAGGACAATTGCCAAGTATCGCGAAGCGATGCTTATTTCATCATCAAGTCAGCGCAAGCGTATTTTATAGCGCGGACTGACAAACAAAAAACAATCATAATTAAGGAGTTTATCTCATGCAAGTCATCGTAACAGGCCATCATCTTGAAATAACCGACGCTTTAAAAGCGCACACTGACTCAAAATTTGAAAAATTGGCGCGTCATTTTGATAATGTTACCGATGTACACGTCATTTTAAGCGTGGAAAAGTTAATTCAAAAGGCTGAAGCAACACTGCAGTTAAGCGGTGCTAAATTATTCGCAGAAGATCATCAAGAAGATATGTACGCCGCTATCGACAATATGGTTGATAAGCTGGACCGTCAAATTATCAAGCACAAAGAAAAAACCAGTCAGCACAGATAATAGGGTATGACAAGGTAAAAGGCGCTTTTTTGAACCTTTTACCTTGAACCTAATCTCATGAAATTATTAATCGTTAGTGGTCTTTCCGGTTCAGGTAAAAGTATCGCTTTGGATACGTTGGAAGATTGCGGTTACTATTGTATTGATAATTTGCCAGTGACGTTGCTGGAAGATTTTATCAACCATGTTATGTTGGTAGATAAACTTACCTATGCAAAAACGGCAATTGGCATTGATGCTAGGAATCAAAGCGAAAGCTTGGCCGATTTTTCCGAAAGTTTGGAGCTAATACGCAGTAAGCAGATTGATTGCGAAATTATTTTCATGCAGGCGGAAGAATCTACCTTATTGAAGCGTTACAGTGAAACCCGGCGGAGGCATCCGCTAACGGATTCAAACGTACCGTTAAGAGAAGCGTTAAAAATTGAGAAGGAAATGTTGACGCCGGTCGCAAGACACGCCAGCGTAGTGATTGATACCAGTCGAACACATTACCACGAATTGCGGGAATTGATCAGGGATCAGGTCGGCGAAAGAGATGGCAGGCATATTTCTTTGCAATTTCAATCTTTTGGCTTTAAACATGGCGTCCCGTTAGATGCCGATTTTGTATTCGATGCCCGCGGTCTGCCAAATCCTTATTGGATTCCGGAGTTGCGCGGCTTGACGGGAAAAGACCGGCCCGTAATCGACTTTCTTGATAATCAGGAGTTGGTTGCCGAGCTTTTTAAGGATATTAAGGATTTCCTTGATCGTTGGATTCCCCGGTTTGAGGCCGAAGGACGCAGCTATTTGACAGTTGCTATAGGATGCACAGGCGGTCAACACCGTTCGGTCTATTTGGTGGATGCATTTGCCAGACAGTTTAAAGGTCCTTCTTTTAATGTGATTGTCCGTCACCGGGAATTACAATAAGCCCCTGTTGCGGCCTATCAGATTTATTAAGACTAGCTGTAAAGCCGTGTGGTGCCGTCCTTACAGCTGGCCGATTTAATTTATACCCAAAGGGCATAAGGGTTTGAGCAGACAAGCCGCTCCCGCTCAACTCGGTTTTATTTTAAAGATAGCGTTTCAGTTCGGCCTATCATTTCAATGAATAGTTTGTCTTCCTTGCATAGCCACCCAATGGCCCGTTGAACATCATTTTTACTGACGCCCGTTTCAGTGGTAACTTTATTCACACTGGACGGTCCGTTTTGATTTAGATAATTCCAGACTGTTCCTGCTGCATCGCCGATTGTATTAGACATAGTAATCACCTTTAGTTTAGATGGTTGTGTTAAGGAGCTTTGGTTTGATGGTCAGGAAGCACGATATTTAATTCCAGTGTTTCCTGAGTGTCGTTTTGTTCAAAATTAACAGATATTGCATCTTGTCCTACGTTAACGTATTTCCGAATAACCTCCAGCAATTCTTTTTGTAATTGGGGAAGATAGGACGGTTGATTCCTGGAACTGCGTTCGTGAGCAACCAGAATTTGCAGCCTTTCCTTGGCAAGCGATGCCGAGCTGGCTTTAGATGTTCTAAAATAATCCAGTAAACTCATTATCTGCTCCTGAACAACTTCCCAAACAGGCCTTTTTTCTCATCAATAAAGCGATGGGGTCTATCTTCACCTAAATAACGGGCAATGATATCGGCGTAGGCTTGGCCTGCGTCGCTTTTTTCATCAAGAATAACCGGGATGCCGGAGTTTGATGCATTAAGCACCGATTTTGATTCGGGGATAACGCCCAGTAAATGCAATGATAAGATTTCTTGTACGTCATTTACACTCAACATTTCGCCTAATTTGACTCTATCGGGCGAGTAACGTGACAGCAGCAGATACTCTTTGATAGGTTCTTCGTTTTGTTCGGCGCGGCGCGACTTGCTGGATAAAATGCCTAGCATGCGGTCAGAGTCACGTACGGAGGAGACTTCCGGGTTGGTTACAATGAAAGCGTCATCGGCAAAATACATCGCTAAGTGGGCGCCTTTTTCGATGCCGGCAGGAGAATCGCAGACGATGTATTTAAAATCTTTTTTCAGTTCGTCCAAAATTCTGCCTACACCTTCCTGGCTTAGTGCATCTTTGTCGCGAGTTTGCGAAGCAGGCAGGATGTAAAGCTGGTCGCAATTTTTGTCGCGTATTAATGCTTGGTTAAGGCCGGCTTCGCCGTTGATAACGTTAACAAAATCGTAAACAACGCGGCGCTCGCAGCCCATGATCAAATCCAGGTTGCGCAAACCCACATCAAAATCGATGACTGCTGTTTTGTGACCCCTTTTTGCAAGCCCCATGGCGATAGCGGCGCTTGTAGTTGTTTTGCCAACGCCACCTTTGCCTGATGTTACGACTATGATTCGTGCCACAAATTTTTCCTCCACAGAGCAATATGAATTAAATATCTTTAATAATTAAAGTATGGTCTTGTAAATAGATCTGGACAGGCTGATTGGGAGCAGCGCCGTTCAAGTCCTCGCTGATTTTATAGTTTCCGGCGATTGAAATAAGCTCGGCTTGTAAATCCGAACAAAAAATACGAGCTTCCGTGTCGCCTTGCACGCCTGCCAAGGCGCGGCCTCTTAACGAGCCGTAAACATGGATATTGCCCTCGGCCAAGATTTCAGCGCCGGCGCTGACTTGGGCTAAAATGATTAAATCGCCCGAAGCATAAATACGCTGGCCTGAGCGGACCGGATGAGTGATTAATGTACTATTGACAGTGACGAATTGCGGCTCTGGTGCAATCTCGGGCTCAGGCGTTTGTGGTTTCTGTTTTTCTGGCGATGTTGCCGGGTTATGGTTTATATGGCCTGAATGAGAGGGAATTCCAAGCTTCAGCGCCTGTTGATTCTGTTGCGCGCTGCCGCCGCGTATTCCTATCGGTAACAAGTCCAGTTTACGTATGATATTGACTAGCTTGTTGATATTAGTGTCGAGATTAAGGTTATTCAGTTCCTGTAAGTCAAACACCAATGGCGAATTCTTGAAGAACTCCGGAGCTTGATGGATTTTTTCTTGTAACTGCTGTTCAATAGCAATGAGGTCATTGTTGGCTAAGACCAAAACAGGTACGGAAAAAGTGCTGCTTTTAAATTCCAATACCGGTGAGTGATGAGTGTTCTGTTGAGAGTCCGTTGACATCCGCTGAATCTGGTTGGTCAGAAATTGTACTGATTCTAACATTGCTGGTGAAAAAAATCATTTTTACAATTGGTAAACAATTTCCTCCTTAGGCTGGTATTTCCTCTAGGTGGTAGATGGCAACTGTAAAGAAGCTTGTAGCGATGATGTCGGTTATCAAAACCACTTGTTTTATATGGTGTTTGTCATTTTAGTGATGCTGCCGAAGCTTGCAATCTTTAGCATTATCCTTTAACTTAGAAGCATATCCGTAAAGGCTAGGGGTGCTTTCCGATTTTCGAATTACATGGATCGGGAGGCTGAGAAAAACCCTTTGAACCTGATCCCGGTTAATGCCGGCGTAGGAAAGCCCAGACTTGCCTGCGCCTTATTGTTTTGTTGGAGATAAAAACATGAGCGCTGTCCTTAAAGAAGTTACGTCGGCTGAATCCAGCGGCGTAAAGATTGATTCCTACCCTGCATCGGAAAAAGTATATGTTCAAGGCAGTCGTCCCGACATACAAGTTCCGATGCGTAAAATTACCTTATCCGATACGCCGGTGCATTTCGGTGCGGAAAAAAATCCGCCTCTTTATGTCTATGATACTTCCGGCGTTTACACCGATCCTAACGTCGAAGTCGATTTGAGAAAAGGCTTGGGCGCCATCCGTTCAGCCTGGATAGAGGAAAGAAACGACACCGAGGCGTTATCAGGGCCGACTTCGGAATACGGCCTCCAGCGTCTTAACGATCCCGCTACCGCAGAGCTGCGCTTTGAACATATCCGCAAACCGCGCCGCGCCAAAGCCGGCATGAACGTGACGCAAATGCACTATGCCAGAAAAGGCATTATCACGCCGGAGATGGAATTTATCGCGATCCGCGAAAACCAGAAAATGGAAGAGATGCGCGACTTATGGAAAGACCAGCATCCGGGCGATTCTTTCGGCGCGTCGATTCCCGACGTGATTACGCCTGAGTTTGTTCGTTCCGAAGTGGCCAGGGGCCGTGCGATCATTCCGTGCAACATCAACCATCCGGAATTAGAGCCGATGATTATCGGCCGCAATTTCCTGGTCAAAATCAACGGTAATCTGGGCAATTCGGCGGTGACTTCGTCTATCGAGGAAGAAGTCGAGAAAATGCTTTGGGGCATCCGCTGGGGCGGCGACACGATCATGGATTTGTCCACCGGCAAGAACATCCACGAAACCCGCGAATGGATTTTGCGCAATTCGCCGGTACCTATCGGCACCGTGCCGATTTACCAGGCGCTGGAGAAAGTCAACGGTAAGGCCGAAGAACTGAACTGGGAGATTTTCCGCGATACGCTGATCGAGCAGGCCGAGCAAGGCGTCGACTACTTTACGATCCATGCCGGCGTGCGCCTGCATCACGTGCCGCTGACCGCAAAACGCATGACAGGCATCGTGTCCCGCGGCGGCTCGATCATGGCGAAATGGTGTCTGGCACATCACACCGAAAGCTTCCTGTACACGCATTTCGAGGAAATCTGCGAAATCATGAAAGCTTACGACGTGGCGTTCTCATTAGGCGACGGCTTGCGTCCGGGCTCGATTTACGACGCCAACGACGCCGCGCAATTCGGCGAACTGGAAACGCTGGGCGAATTGACCAAAATCGCCTGGAAGCACGACGTGCAAACCATGATCGAAGGCCCGGGCCACGTGCCGTTGCATATGATCAAGGTCAACATGGACAAGCAATTGGAAGAATGCGGCGAAGCGCCTTTCTATACATTAGGCCCGCTGACGACCGATATTGCGCCAGGCTACGACCATATCACCTCGGCGATCGGCGCGGCCAACATCGGCTGGTACGGTTGTGCTATGCTGTGCTACGTGACCCAAAAAGAGCATTTAGGTTTGCCGAACAAGCAAGATGTTCGTGAAGGCATCGTGACGTATAAAATCGCCGCCCATGCGGCCGATTTGGCAAAAGGCCATCCCGGCGCACAAGCGCGCGATAACGCAATGTCCAAAGCGCGCTTTGAATTCCGTTGGGAAGACCAGTTCAATATCGGTCTCGATCCTGAGAAAGCGCGCGAATTCCACGACGAGACGCTGCCGAAAGAATCGGCCAAAGTCGCGCATTTCTGCTCGATGTGCGGTCCGCATTTCTGCTCGATGAAAATCAGCCAGGACGTGCGCGATTATGCGGCCGAAAAAGGCCTTAAAGAAGAGGACGCTTTAGTCAAAGGCATGGATGAAAAATCCAAGCAGTTCCTTGAAGAAGGTGCCGATATTTATCATAAAGTTTAACAATATGAAGCCCTTCCCGTAATCGGGAAGGGCGTCTATATTAGATTTATTCCCTCCTCATATAATTCCCGCACTCCATCATACAGCTTCAGCTTCCCTAATTTAAAAGGAGTTTTTCTTTGGTATAAGTAGTAACTCCTATACACTTATCCAAAATCAATTCTACACAAATAAGGCAAATCCAATGGGCGCTTACCAACATATTCTATTGGCCGTGGATTATTCCGGGCATAGCGATATATGCGCCCGGCGCGCAAAAGATTTGGCCAAAAAATACCAAGCTAAATTCAGCCTTATTCATGTGCTGGATAATATACCCATGCCGGATACCGGTTACGGAACAGTAATTTCGCTAACCGAGGACTCGGGCTATGCTCTGCTCGAAGCGGAGAAAGACCGGTTGAAGCAAATCGGCGATCGGCTTGGCATAGCCCAGAGCAATCGTTGGTTGATTTGGGGGACTCCCAAACAGGAGATTGTTCAGCTTGCCGAGCGGGAGCAGGTCGATTTAATCGTCGTCGGTTCTCATGGGCGCCATGGTTTGTCTCTATTGCTGGGGTCTACAGCAAATAGTGTTCTGCATTATGCCGGATGCGATGTGATGGCGATTCGGTTGCCGGATGATTCAGTTTTTTAGTTGCTATACTTTTTTGTATGGGTAAATTACTCATGAAAGGCGAATTTATCCAGAAGGTATATATGCTCAGCATTTGTAAGTTCTTCAAAGTACTTTAGAAATATCACTCAAGGAGTGCAGCCACCCATGTCAAACAACATTGCTTTTACGTCGAGTCTAAGGTCAAAGTTAATCCTGATGGCGGCGATTCCGGCTCTTGCTCTACTTTATTTTGCCGGAACCGGCGTTCTTGAAAAGCTGTCGCTTTCAAAAGAAATGGTTAAGCTGGAATCGCTGGTTGATGTTTCGGTCAAGATTGGCGCATTGACCCATGAAATGCAGAAAGAACGCGGCATGAGTGCTTCTTTCATCAGTAGTAGCGGTGCTAAGTTCACTTCCGAGCTACCGGCCCAACGCACGAAAACAGATAAAGCCGTTGAAACGCTTCAAACTACGCTCAAAAGCTTTGACGCCGGCAGTTATAACAATGGACTGAAAAGCCTGCTGGATACCGCTGTGGGTAATCTGGGAGAGCTTGGCGTCAAGCGTGGCATGGTCAGCTCTCTCGGCATCGACGCTACGCAATCGAGCGCTTATTACACTAAAACCATAGGCTCTCTTCTTGATATTCCCGCCCAAGTTTCCACGCTCAGCAGTCACAGTGAAATCTCGCGTTTGGCTTCTTCATATGCAAGCTTGTTAAAAGCCAAGGAGCGTGTCGGCATAGAGCGAGCCTTGCTGTCTACGGTATTTGTCGCAGACCGTTTTACCCCTGATACCCAGAGCCGGTTTTTGAGAAACATCTCCGCTCAGGATGTCTATACCGATCTCTTTTTCGCCTACGCGTTGGATAGCCAAAAAGAATTTTATAAGGCGAAAGTATCAGGGCCGGCCGTCGATGAAGTGGCCAGAATAAAAAAAGTTGCGATGGACAAAGGCAATGAAACGGGGCTTGGTATTGATCCGGTTTACTGGTTTAAAACAGTGACCGAGAAAATTGACTTGATCAAGGAAGTCGAAAATAAACTTGCTGGCGATCTTCTCGGTGCAGCGGATAAGCTCGAGATTGACGCCCAACGCGTGGCAGTATTCTTTTCCATACTGACAGGCCTGTCGCTGTTGGTGACTGTCGCATTGACCTTCTTCATCAGCAGGGGCATTTTGCGTTCGCTTAATACGCTTCAGCAGGTGGCGGGCGCCATTGCAGAGGGTGATTTAAGTTCCAGTATCGATCTTTCGCAAAAAGATGAGCTGGGTAATTTGTTCCGCTCCATGAATGTCATGCAACAACAATTACTGGCTCGCATTACTAAAGAGCACTATGACCGTGACAAATTCATGCGCGCCAAAATTGCCCTCGATAGAATCAGCTCTAACGTAATGATAGCCGATAACGAGCGCAACATTGTTTATATGAATCCGGCTGTACTCGCTATGGTGCAACACGCCGAATCCGACATCCGCAAGGCTTTGCCTAAATTCGATGCCGGTAAATTGTTGGGAACGAATATGGATGCTTTTCACAAGAATCCTGCCCACCAGAAGCAATTGTTGGCCAATTTGACTTCGACTTTTCGTAGCGAGATTCGTGTTGGGAGCTGTATTTTTCATTTGACAGCCAATGCGATCATTAACGAAGAAGGCCATCGAATCGGTACCGTGATGGAATGGAAAGATCGAACTGCCGAGGTGGCTATCGAACAGGAAATTGCCAGAGTGGTCAGCGGAGCGGTATTAGGCGATTTTAACCAGCGTATTGGCAAAGAGGATAAAGAGGGCTTTTTTCTGGAATTGGCGGATGGCGTTAATGAACTGATGGAGATTAGCTCCACCGGCTTGAATGAAGTGGTGCGCGTACTGGGCGCATTGTCCCAAGGAGATTTGACCGAAACCATCTCTAATAGTTATTCCGGCACTTTTGGTCAGCTTAAACATGATTCCAATTCCACGGTAGAAAAATTGAAAGAGATCGTCGGCCGGATCCATGAGGCTTCGGAAACGATAAATACTGCCGCAAAAGAGATTGCAGCAGGCAACAATGACTTATCGCATCGTACCGAAGAGCAGGCAGCCTCTCTGGAAGAAACGGCCGCCAGTATGGAAGAGTTGACTTCTACCGTGCAAGCCAATAGCCAAAATGCTAAACATGCCAATCGACTTGCGGTTGGCGCAACGGATATTGCCGGCAAAGGGGTCAAGGTAGTTGGCCAGGTTGTATCGACGATGGAAGAGATTAACGAATCTTCGCGTAAGGTTGTCGATATTATTTCCGTGATCGACAGTATTGCTTTTCAAACCAATATTCTTGCGCTGAATGCCGCCGTAGAGGCGGCGCGTGCAGGCGAACAAGGCCGAGGCTTTGCGGTGGTGGCCGTGGAAGTGCGTAATCTTGCCCAGCGCGCGGCGGCTGCCGCCGCCGAAATCAAGGGCCTGATCGGCGATTCGGTAGAAAAGGTTGAGGAAGGTTCCAAGCTGGTTGCCCAAGCCGGAAAGACCATGGAAGAAATTGTTAGCGCGATTCGTAGCGTAACTGTGATCATGTCCGAGATCAGCTCGGCGTCGGTGGAACAAACTTCCGGTATCGAGCAGGTTAATCAGGCCATCGCGCAAATGGACGACGTCACTCAACAAAACGCCGCGTTGGTAGAGCAAGCCGCGGCCGCAGCAGAATCGCTGGAAGAACAAACACAAAACCTAGCATTCACCGTGTCTTACTTTAACTTTGGACAGAGTGGCGCCAGCAATATGTCTTCGAAGGAAGCGGCAGTTAAAGGTAGCGGCTCTTTAAATTTACCGCCCCCACATCAACAGAAGACAGTACCGGTTAAAAGCTTTGCGGTAGTAAAATCAAAGCCGGTTGCCAATGACGAGTGGGAAGAGTTTTAACGATGTAGCAAGAGAGGCAAAGGGTAACCGCCGGCCGGTTTCCCTTTATGTTTTGTACTCAAAGGGCATAAGTTTTATTTGAGCAGGCAAGCTGCTCAACTCAGCTTTATACCCAAAGGGCATAAGTTTCGTTGAGCAGACCAGCTGCTCAACTCAGCTTTAACGCCTGTTTAGCCTGATCCCATAAAGCATCGAGTTCGGCCAAGTCGCAGTCTTTCAGGTTCAGGCCCGACGCTTTAACCTGTTGTTCGATATGCTGAAAACGCCTGGAGAATTTTTTAGTGCTTTCTTTCAATGCGACTTCGGCATTGACGTTTAAATGGCGAGCCAGATTAACGGCAACCAGCAATAAATCGCCGATTTCTTCTTGAATATGGGCTTGGTCCCCCGATTGCCAGGCTTCTTTGACCTCATTCAGTTCTTCCAACACTTTGTCGAAAACCGGCAACGCATCCGGCCAATCAAAACCGTGATTGGCGGCGCGGTCTTGTATTTTTTCGCACTCGATCAATGCCGGAAGATTGCGGGCTACTCCGGATAACACGCTTTTAGGCTCATCCGCCTTGCTCTTCGCCTGCCGTTCGATGGCTTTTTCCCGTTCCCAGGCCTGTTGGCGTTCTTCATCGGTATTGAAAACAGCACCGGCAAAAACATGCGGATGGCGGCGGATCAGTTTGTTGCAAATGCCTTCCGAAACTTGCTCAAAGTTGAACAGTCCCCGCTCGTTGGCGATTTGGGAATGAAAGACCACTTGTAGCAGTAAATCGCCCAGCTCCGAGCGCAAATCATCCAGGTCGTTGCGTTCAATCGCATCGGCGACCTCGTAGGCTTCCTCGATCAAGTAAGGAACTAGACTGGTGAAGTCCTGTTTAAGATCCCAGGCGCAGCCTTCTTGCGGGTGGCGCAGGCGCGACATGATGTCTAATAGCTCTTGGGTGTGTTTTAACATGACTAGCTTGTTGGTGAGTGTGAGTGGATGAATAAAGTGACGCGGATGCCAAAAGTAGACGCCGGCTGCAAGCACAGCTTCTCTGTAATCAAGGCGACGCTGATTAAACGGAATTTATAGGGACTTATTCGTTTATCAGTTAAATCCGTGGCATCCGTGTTCCATTATATTAGAAACAACTAAAACGAAGACCCGAAATTCTCGCGGTAACGTTCTTTAAAGGTATCGAGATCGAATGAATGATTTTGCGTGCCGTTGTTTTCGATTTTTATCGCGCCCATTAACGAAGCAACCCTGCCGGTAATTTCCCAGCCCAACTCGTTCATCAATCCGTATAAGAGCCCGGCGCGATAGGCATCTCCGCAACCGGTCGGGTCGAGTATGGCTTTGGGTTTGGCGACCGGGATAGTGATGCATTCCCCGTTGGCATATATCTGCGAACCTTTAGCTCCCAGCGTAATAATTAACGCATCAACGCGCTCGGCGATTTGTTCCAGCGATAAGCCGGTGCGCTCCTGCATCAGCTCGGATTCATAGTCATTCAATGTTATCCAGGTTGCCTGATCGATAAACTTGACCAGTTCTTCGCCATTGAACATCGGCATGCCTTGGCCCGGATCGAAAATAAAAGGAATGTCCAGCTCCGCGAACTGTTCCGCATGCAATTGCATACCTTCCTTGCCGTCGGGCGATACGATGCCGATGCTGATTCTTTTATCGGCGGTTGGTACTGAATTCAAATGCGAGAAATTCATTGCGCCGGGATGGAAAGCGGTAATCTGGTTGGCTTCTTCATCGGTCGTGATGTAGGCTTGACCGGTATAGCTGTTGTCCAGAATCCTGATAAACTCACTGGATAGTTGGTTTTGCGCCAGCCATTGGGAATAGGGCTCAAAATCATGGCCGACTGTCGCCATAATCAACGGCTCTTCGTCGAGCAATTTAAGGTTGTAGGCAATATTGCCCGCGCAGCCGCCGTATTCGCGCCGCATGACCGGTACCAGGAACGATACGTTCAGGATATGAATTTTTTCCGGCAAAATGTGATGCTTAAATTTATCATGGAAAACCATGATCGTATCGTAAGCCATAGATCCGCATATTAATGCACTCATTGTGTTCCTCTTAATTACCAGGGATGGTGTATATGCCGCAAGCCTGTCGGGCACAGGCGCGGTTAAAGCTGAGTTGAGCAGCTGGTCTGCTCAACGAAACTTATGCCCTTTGGGTATAAAGCTGAGTTGAGCCGCTTGCCTGCTCAAATGAAACTTATGCCCTTGGGGTTAAAGTAAAATTAATGCCCAGGTGACCGCTGCCCAAGCCAATGACATCATAACCGCAGCGGAGCCAATATCCTTGGCTCGGCCCGATAATTCATGATGTTCAAGACCGACTCTATCAACGACCGCCTCGACGGCCGAATTTAATAATTCGACCAGCATAACTAAAACAATACTGCCGATTAACAGCAGCTTTTCGATTGTGGTCTGTCCCAGCCAGATCGCCAGTGGAGTTGCTACTATAAACAGGATAACTTCCTGCCGGAATGCTTCTTCATGCGTCCAGGTTGCTTTAAAACCGGCAACAGAGAAAAAACACGCGTTAATCAAGCGTTTTAAGCCTTTTGCATTTTGGTTTGCCATTACTTTTACGACTATGGGTTGTTTAAAAAAGTAAATATTACACAGCTGTGTGTCAGCTTTTTTACAAGGACGATAAAGCTGAGTTGAGCTGCGTGTCTGCTCAAATCCTACTTATGCCCTCTGGGTATAAAGCCGGATTATTGCTCGATCATTTGTTGATAAGCGGCGGCATCCATCAGTGAGTCCAGTTCAGCCAAATTATCTACTTTTATGCAAAACAGCCAGGTTCCGTAGGCGTCATCATTGACCTGCTCGGGCGTATCGATCACCGACTCGTTGATTGCAACCACTTCGCCGCTCACCGGGCTGAACAAGTCGGATGCGGTTTTAACCGATTCGACGACAGCGCATTGCTCTTGCGCAGCCACTTTGCGGCCCGGTTCAGGCAGCTCGATATAAACCAAATCGCCTAATTCTTCCTGCGCAAAATCGGTTATACCGACACGGACGATATTATCGCCTTCAGCCTTGGCCCATTCGTGGGTTTTTGCGTACTTTAAGTTATCCGGTAAGTCGCTCATGATGATCCTTATAGAGTTAGTTAGTTTATTTTTTAAGGATAGCGTGCAAATTTTTAAAAACAACAAAAAAATGCATTTCCGAATAGAAATCTTATACCATGAATAAATCCTTACATTTTGTTATTGTTCCCATGAAAGTTCTTTTAATCGCCTGTTTATTTATTCTCAATATTAACGCCGCTTTCGCGGATGACGACGATAAACCGGCCGCCAAACTCCCGAATAATACCGTAGCGTTGGGAACAGTTTTATTGTCCGCTAAAGCCCAGACGCTGTCGGGCTTGCAAACGATAACGCTGACGCCGGTCAGCCATCATCCGGAATTTACCGCCTACGGCAAGGCAGTCAACATACAGCCGTTGGTCGACTTACGGCATCGCTACTTAGTGACCTTATCCGAACGGGGCGGTGCGGCGGCAAGGTTTCAACAGGCCGAGCAAAATATTAAGCGCCAGCAGGATTTGTACCGGGAAGGCGCAACGTCAAAACACAATTTGCAAATCCAGCAAGCGCAATGGCAAACCGATAAAGCCCAAGTCGATGCCAGCAGCGTGCAAGGCAAGGCCATTCTTGACGAGGCCCGGCTGAGCTGGGGTAAAAAACTGGCCGACTGGGCATTAACGACAGGCTCCGACCCGCTAAGCGGCTTCCTATCCGGCCAGAAGAGACTATTGCATATCACCTTGCCGGTTAACAAACAGTTGGCAAGCGATATTCACAGCATTGACGTCGAAGCCGCCGGCAACCGCAGCACAGCCGGCAAAGCCGAACTAATCTCAATCGCCCCGCAAACCGACACCACCGTACAAGGCGAAAGCTACTTTTTCGAAACCGACGGCAGCCGCATCAGGACCGGCATGCGCGTCGTGGCCTGGATACCGGAGCAAGACGAAGGCCGGGACGGCGTTATTGTCCCGAAGTCCGCCGTAGTCTGGTACATGGATCAAGCCTTTGTATATATAAAAAACGCGGACGAACAATTCAGCCGCCGCGTTATCGATCAATATTCGGTAACGGCCGGCGGTTATTTTGTCGGCAACGGGCTTAGTGCCGGCGAGCAGTTGGTCGTGACTGGCGGACAGATGCTGTTGTCAGAGGAACTTAGAGGACAAATCCCGGACGAGGATGATTAAGCCGTAACCGGCGGCTTGGTCTATCCGGTATCGTGCAGAAACCGCATTAATCCCAAGGCGGCGCATCGCCGTTATAGGCAATAAAGTTTTCGATTGTCGCATGAGTTTTTGCGCCGGTGGCGGTTGTCGACGAAGAACTGGAAGATGATGCTTTCGGGCTTGGCGATTCCATCGTACCGGATTCGGTTTGCCATCTGGTAAAAAGCGCAACGTCCTTACCGGCCGGGACAAACCATTTCTTTTTAACAGCGTCCCATCTTGCTCCCAGCGCTTTGGCTTCATCCTTTTGGGCAAAAGGGACATTCAGGTATGTTTTTGAGTTTGGCATTTTATAAAAAGGATGTGGGTGAACTTGATGAGTGAAATTATAGAGCAGGATTAATGTAGTTTTTCTGATCCTGTTTTATTTTTAACCGGTGGGTAATAATAAACGTTAGAATTAAAGCTTCAGTAAAATGTGCAAAGCATCTGATGGAAACAGAACCGATGATAGAAAACCAGCCCGCCGAAGCTTATATCGCCCATGTCCGGGCATCGGACCAAGAAATTCAACCATTAGAAGACCACTTGCTTGAAGTGGCGGAAATCAGCAAAAAATTAGCGGCTAAAATTAATGCGTCTGAAGCAGGCGAGTTGATAGGGCTTTTACATGACTTCGGCAAATACAGCACGGCTTTTCAGGACTATATACAAACCGGCACCGGGTTGATGGATGCGGATGCGGATGTCGAGGTTGTTGCGTCAAAAGGCAAAATAGACCACTCGACAGCGGGCGCCCAATGGATTTGGGAAGCGTTGAGCCAAGTGGGGGCAAATGGCGAAGGAAAGCTATGCGCCCAAATTCTAGCGCTTTGCATTGTTTCGCATCATAGCGGTTTGATTGATTGCTTAAAACCCGACTGCATAAATCCAGCGGAAATTAATGGCTTTAAAAAGCGAATAGAAAAACCGGATGACGACTCGCATTTAGCAGAATGTAAGCAAAAAGCCGCCGCTAAAATTTTAGATAAGGCAAGGCAACTAGCCGACACAGCAATAATTCCCGCCATGTACAAGCAGCTTTGGCGTTTAGATCAACCGAAGCAACACGAACAAGTCATTTCAAACACCATCAAACAATTTTATTTCGGCTTTTGGACGCGGTTTTTATTTAGTTGCCTGATTGATGCCGATCGCATTAACAGCTCGGACTTCGAAAATCCTCATCAAGCCGCGCAACGGAATAAACCCGTGTCGTGGGATATTGCCGTTAACCGGTTGGAGCTTTTTCTAAGCGAGCAGCAGTCGGAAAACGATAACCTTGAGATTAACGCGATACGGCGCGACATATCCGAGAGTTGCAAAAGCAAAAGCCAAGGGCCGCAAGGCATTTACAAGCTGACCGTGCCGACAGGCGGCGGCAAAACTTACGCCAGCTTGCGCTACGCCTTGCATCATGCCAAAAAACACGGTTTGGAACGCATCATCTACATCATTCCCTACACATCGATTATCGAACAAAATGCTTTAGCCGTTCGCAAGGCTATCGAACGGGTCGGTGAAGAGTATTCTTGGGTGCTCGAGCATCACTCCAATTTAGAGCCCGAAGACCAAACCTGGCACAGTAAACTGGCGTCGGAAAATTGGGATGCTCCGATTGTCATGACTACGATGGTGCAGTTTTTAGAAACGCTTTTTAGCGGCGGAACGCGCGGAGTACGGCGTTTGCATCAATTAGCGAATAGCGTGTTGATTTTCGATGAAATCCAAACCCTGCCGGTTAACTGCACGCATTTATTTTGTAACGCACTTAATTTTTTATGCGCTTATGCCAAGACCACTGCGGTGTTATGTACTGCAACCCAACCTTTGCTGGATAAGTTGAAAGCTCCCGAAAAAGGCCAGTTGTTGATTCCCAAAGAAAACGAATTGATTGATGATGTCGACGAGTTATTTACGCGATTAAAACGCGTGAACATCAGCGATAAAACCAAACTCGGCGGCTGGTCGGAAGATGAAATAGCGGATTTGGCTTTGTCGGAGCTGGATGAAAAAGGCAGTTGTTTGGTTATCGTCAACACCAAAAACTGGGCGCAAGCGCTTTACCTTAAATGCAAGGGAAAAGTCGATAAGGACAGCTTGTTTCATTTAAGCACCAACCAATGTTCCGCGCATCGTAATGAGTTGTTTGATCGAATCAAGTGGCGCTTGAAAGAAAAGCTTCCGGTTTTGTGTTTCAGCACCCAGTTGGTTGAAGCTGGGGTCGATATCAGTCTTGCCAGCGTCATCCGCTTTTTGGCCGGTTTAGATTCGATAGCCCAAGCTGCCGGAAGGTGTAATAGAAATGGGCTGTTACCAACAGCAACGGTGCATGTCGTTAATCCTGCTGAGGAAAATCTTGACCGGCTTATCGATATAAAAGAGGGTCGCAAACAAGCCGAGCGCATATTCAGGGATTTAAACGGAAAAGACGTATTAGACCCGGAAATTATGACTCGGTATTTCGACTTCTATTTTCATCAGCGCACCGACCAAATGGCTTATCCGTTAACCGAAAAACAAGTAGGAAGGACGGGCGATACCCTGCTGAATTTGCTCAGTGAAAATAATCTGAACAACGGCAAAAATGCAGACATGCTGTTAAAGCAATCGTTTATGACTGCCGGTAATGTCTTTAAAGCTATCGATGCACCGACGCATTCGGTCATCGTGCCGTATGGGCAGGGCGAAAATTTGGTTACCGAGCTTTGTGGTATAGCCAAGCCGTTTGATTCCGCTCGTTACCATGATTGCTTAAGACGGGCGCAAAAATTCAGTGTCAGCGTTTTTCCTCATGTTTGGGAAAAACTGTGCAATCAAGAAGCAGTGCATCCAATTGATGACGGCGTGTATTACCTGGATAAATGTTATTACAGTTCGGAGTTCGGCTTGTCTACCGAACCGGTCGGTAAAGTCGAAGCAACTATTTTATAGCTAAAGAAAGAGGGGCATAAAAATAGAGTATAATGTATTTTGAAATTTTATTAGCTTTTCAGCGACAGAACTTGACTTGATGCAATGCTAGAGCTTACTATGCAACTCTAGGTTTTTAATTTACGGAGAAAGATATGTTCAAGTTCGCGATTGAAGTGAAAACCGAAGACGATCATTACACAATGAGCTTATTCGGGAAGGTTCCACGAGAGCTTGTACTGACGAAATTCAGAGCTATTGCATGGATTGCGGCTGCGGCAGGGAGTGTCACATTGTTATGGAAGTAACGAGGCGTATTAATTAAAAACTTAGTCGTCCTTTCTAAACCTTAACACCTATCAGTTTAACGAGAATATCCAATACGTCATTCCGGCAGGGATTGCCGGAATCCAGGAGCCACGGATGGCAAGGCTCGGAGCACATCCCTGTGTTCTGGGTGCCGGCAGTCCATGCCGGTATGACGTGCTATCTAATCAAAGTGATAGGTGATAAGTTTTTAAACAAGAAAGGACGTGGATTGAAACTGTCGCTGAAAAGCTAAAGATGGCGCTTTCCCTCGTTCCGCGTAATATGCGGAATGAGGGAAAAACAGAGTCGATATTCTATAACCCAAAGGAGAGTATTCCTTGAAGAACAGTATCAGTTTTCGATTAAAAGGCCGGTATGCCTTATTTACCGACCCCATCACTAAAATAGGCGGTGAAAAATGCTCGTACCAACTGCCTACCTACGAAGCGATAAAAGGCGTGCTCAAGTCCATTTATTGGAAGCCGACGTTAATTTGGTATGTCGATAAAGTCAGGGTGATGAGACCGTTGCGCACCCAAACCAAAGGGACAAAACCGCTAACCTGGGGCGGAGGTAACACTCTGGCGATCTATACTTTTTTGCATGACGTCGAATATCAAGTACAAGCGCATTTTGAATGGAACCTACATCGTCCTGAATTGGCAAATGACCGTATCGACGGCAAGCATTACAACATATTGCAACGCACCTTAGAAAAAGGCGGCAGGCAGGACATTTTTCTTGGCACCCGCGACTGCCAGGGCTATGTCGAACCTTGTGAATTTGGCGAAGGGCCGGGTGCTTATGACGACATCAATGAATTGGCTTTTGGCTTGATGTTCCATAGCTTTGCTTATCCCGATGAAACGGGCGTTGAAGAACTGCACAGCCAATTTTGGCAAGCGACGTTAAAACAGGGTATTTTGGAGTTTCCTCGCCCGGAGCAATGTTCAATACGCCGTTTTGTTCGCCCAATGAGCATGAAAGCGTTTGGACTTGGCGAAAACTTATTGCCGGCCGAACAAGAAGAGGTCTTGTTATGAGCTGGATGGAAAAGCTTTACCAAACCTACGAGGCCGGCATGTTATTGGATTTGCCGCAATCGGAACTGCCGATGCCGACCAGCCACACCTTGCAAAACGCCCACATTAGGATCGTCATCGACGGCGAAGGCAATTTCAGGACGGCGGAGGTCCTGGAGAAAACACAGATTATTCTGCCCGCAACCGAAGACTCAGCCAGCCGCAGCAGCGGCGAAGCGCCACACCCGCTTGCCGACAAATTACAATATGTTGCTAAAGACTATGCCGATTTCGGCGGCAAGAAAAAAGCCTATTTCGACAGCTATAAAAAGCAATTACAGGCATGGTGCGAATCGGAACATGCACACGACAAAGTCAAAGCGGTTTATCGATATATCGAAAAAGGCACGGTGATTGCGGATTTGCTGGCTCATCGCATTGTTCACGTCGGTCCGGACAATGTTTTACTGACGCAATGGAACAGCGAAGACGGAGAAACGCCGAAGTTGTTTAAAGTATTGCCTAAAGAAAAAGGTGCTTTGGATCAAGGTTCGGCGCTGGTTTGTTGGACAGTGGAAGCAGGTACCGATCCCAATGCCGACACCTGGAAAGACGCTTCCATTCAAGCCAGTTGGATAGCTTTTGACTCAGCAGGCAGCAGCGATACCGGTTTATGTTACATCACAGGACGGCAACAAACGCTATCGACCAAGCATCCCGCCAAAATCCGCCATTCCGGAGATAAAGCCAAACTGATTTCCGCCAACGACACCAGCGGCTACACCTACCGGGGCAGGTTTTTTGACGACCAGCAAGCCAGCGGCATAGGGTTTGAGGTTTCGCAAAAAGCCCACAACGCCCTAAGTTGGCTGATTACAAGAAAACAGAGCTTTAAAAACGGCGATCAAGTCTATGTGGCTTGGGCGGTATCGGGCAAAGCCATACCGGACCCATTGAATGACACTCGTTCAATGTTTGCTAGTGAAGAACCGAATCTGGATAAAGTCGAGCCAAGCACAACACAATCCGAAACCTCTTTGGATTATTCGACTGATTTAGGCAACGCTTACGCGGAAAAGCTTAGAAAATACATGGCAGGGTATTCCGTCAAATTAAGCTTTGAGGAACAAATCATCATCATGGGCATTGATTCGGCGACGCCGGGGCGCATGGGCATTATTTATTACCGGGAGTTACTGCGCGACGATTATTTCAATCGTCTGACAGCTTGGCACGAAGCATTTGCCTGGTATCAACGCCACACTAAAGAAATACCCAACAATACAGGCAGGAAACCTAAAACCACGGTGATATGGCCTATCAGTTCCCCTGTGCCTAAAGATATAGCCATTGCCGCTTACGGAGACAATGTAACCGACACGCTAAAGAAAAAGGTCATCGAACGCCTGATGCCTTGCATTATCGACGGTCAACAGTTCCCGCTGGATTTGCTGATGAGCTGCGTGCGCAAGGCCACGAATAGAGTGGCTTATGCCAGCGATAAACAATGGTTGTGGGAAAAAAATCTGGGCATAGCCTGCGCACTGTATAGAGGCTATTACTATCGGAATTCAACTGAACAAAGAGAATATAAAATGGCACTAGATGAAAACTACCATGCGCGCGATTACCTGTACGGGCGGCTGTTGGCCATAGCCGAACGGATTGAAGAAGTCGCGTTAAAAATGACCGATGAAAAGCGATCAACCACTGCCGCGCGTTTAATGCAGCGCTTCGCCGACCGTCCTTTTGAAACTTGGCGAACCATTTACAAAGCATTAGATCCCTATATGCAACGTTTACGTGTTTCAAGAGCTCCTTTTTTAACCAATCAACTAAAAGAATTAGGTGTTGTCAGTGATGCGTTCAAGATTGAAGAATTCAACAGTAATGCGCCTTTATCAGGCGAGTTTTTATTAGGTTATCACTGCCAACGCCAGAAGATAGCAAAGGAATCCGCAGAAAACAGAGAGCGCAAAGCAAAGAAAGATAAGGAATCCCAAAAAACAGACGAAACCCAATTATCAGGAGACTCAGAATGAGTGCATTAAGCCATAAAATAGATTTTGCAATTATCTTCAGCGTTAAACATGCCAACCCTAACGGTGACCCGCTGAACGGCAACCGCCCACGCACAGATTATGACGGCTATGGCGAAATCACCGACGTATGTTTAAAGCGCAAAATCCGAGATCGTCTGCAAACGGAAGGACATGCCATTTTTGTCCAATCCGATGAGAAGAAAACCGATGATGCCGTTAGTCTTAAAGCCCGCGCCGAATCGGAAACAGTGGGGCTTGGTAAAGATGCGTTTAAGCCAAGCAAGGAAAACACCAAAGACAAAATAGCTAAAAAGGCTTGTGAGAAATGGTTGGATGTCCGCGCTTTCGGTCAAGTGTTTGCGTTCGGCAAAGAGGCAGATGCGGCCGGGGTTTCTATTGCGATCAGGGGCCCGGTGACTATTCAATCGGCGTTTAGTCGCGAACCGGTCAGTATTACCAGCACCCAAATAACCAAAAGCGTCAGCGGCGAAGGCGACGGCAGTAAAAAAGGTTCCGACACAATGGGGATGAAGCATCGGATCGATAACGCGGTTTATGTTGCTTACGGCGCAATGACGCCGCAGTTGGCCGAAAAAACCGGCTTTAGCGATGCTGATGCCGAAAGCATCAAAGCCATTTTACCTAAACTGTTCGAAGGCGATGCTTCTTCCGCTAGGCCGGAAGGATCAATGGCAGTGAAGAAAGTCATTTGGTGGCAGCATAATTCGAAAGCAGGACAACATTCATCTGCAAAGGTACATGGCTCATTAACTGTCAATGCCGACGGTAGCTATCAAATAGAGCCGCTTGACGGCTTGGAGCAGGAAGAGATTGATGGTTTTTAATGTTATAGATTGCTTGGAGTGCAAGCTTCGCCTGCCAGCAAGCGAAGCTTGCACTCCGGCTTAAACGCTAGTCTGGACGGAACCAGCGGAACCACCTGTCTATCCGGAATACTGCTGGTCAGACCTTCCAGGTTTTTAAAACCTGGAAGGTCTGCTTATCCCCGATACTTGGACATAACAATTATGCAAAGCCAAGAACCCATCTACCTGTCCCGCCTGCAACACTACCTGTTCTGCCCGCGCCAATTCGCGTTAATCGAATTGGAAGACGTCTGGGCGGAAAACCAGTTCACCGCCGAAGGCCAAGTGTTGCATCAACGAGTAAACCAAGCCGACCAGGAAAAACGTGGTTCCGTCCGCACGGTGCGGGCGTTGCGATTATCCAACGAAGAACTGGGTATCGAAGGCATAGCCGATGTCGTCGAATACCATAAACAGCCCGACGGTTCGGAGATGCCTTTCCCTGTCGAATACAAGCGCGGCAAGCCGAAAAAACACAGCGCCGATGAAGTGCAGCTCTGCGCCCAGGCGTTGTGTCTGGAGGAAATGCACAACGTCGCGGTGCCGGAAGGTGCGCTGTTTTACGGCGAAGTTCGCCGCCGGCATCCGGTAATATTCGATGCCGAGTTGCGAGAGTTGACCCGGCAAACCATCGCCGCTTGCCGCGCTATCGTGCAAAGCAAAATCACTCCGAAAGCACAGTACCAGGCCAAAAAATGCCGGGCCTGCTCGCTGATCGACCAATGCCATCCGAAAGAGTTCGGCAAATCCGCCGCCGCTTGGCTGGCTCAACAACTGACACAGGATTAAACATGCGCCCGTTACGCAACGTTATTTATATCCAAACGCAAAATTCCTGGTTGCATAAAGACAACGACAACCTGGTCCTGAAAGTGGACCAGGAAACCAAGGCGCGCGTGCCGATACACAAGCTGCAAGGGCTGGTTTGTTTCGGCCAGGTGACGATTTCGCCGTACCTGATGGCGCATTGCTCAGAAAACGGCATCACCATTACTTTTTTGAATATGTTCGGCAAATTCCTGGCGCGCGTCGAAGGTCCGGTTAGCGGCAACGTGTTGCTGCGCCGGACGCAACATTTGACCGGGCACGACAAGGACAAAAGCGTCGTCATCGCCCGGACCATGCTGGAAGGCAAGCTGTATAACCAGCGTTATGTGGTCAGGCGCTATTTGCGCGACCACGGCGATAGCATCGGCGATGATGATGTGCTCGGCCAAATGCAAACCGCCGAAAAACGCCTGACCCGCTGCCTGGCGCAACTGGCCGACTGCGACAGCATCGATACCTTGATGGGACGCGAGGGCGAAGCGGCGCAGGTTTATTTTGGCGTGTTCAGGCATTTGATCCGGCAGGCCGGTTTCGAGTTCGACGCCCGCCGGCGCCGGCCGCCGACCGATCCGGTCAACGCGTTGCTGTCGTTTTGTTACACGCTGATGGTTCACGATTGCCGATCCGCGCTGGAAACTACCGGGCTCGATCCGGCCAGCGGTTTTTTGCATCAACTGCGTAGCGGCCGGCCGTCGTTGGCGCTGGATTTGGCAGAGGAATTGCGGCCGATGGTGGACCGCTTCGTGTTGTCGCTAATCAACAAACGCCAACTGGCCGGCAAGGATTTCGAAACCTGGCCCAACGGTTCGGTCACGCTGAAAGATGATGCGCGTAAAACGTTGTTGGCGGCATGGCAGGACCGCAAGCAGGATACGTTACTGCATCCGTGGTTCGAGGAAACTGTGCCGGTCGGTTTGCTGCCCTGGCTACAGGCGCAGGTGCTGGCGCGTTTCTTGCGCGGCGATTGCGATAGTTACGTGCCGTTCTTGTGGAAATAGTGGAGTAATCGAGATGATGATTTTAGTGACTTACGATGTGAGTTTTGAAAACGAATCCGGTCCGAAGCGCCTGCGCCGGATGTCCAAATTATGCCTGGTGTACGGGCAGCGGGTGCAGTATTCGGTGTTTGAAATTGAGGTCGATATGGCGCAATGGACGAAATTGAAGAACGATTTGATTTCAGTGATGGACGAATCGCTGGACAGCTTGAGGTTTTATTATCTGGGCAATAATTGGGAGCGCCGCGTTGAACATATCGGCGCCAAAGCGCCGTTGGATTTGAACGGCTTGTTGCTGCTGTAATGCGAACCTGAAGCGCACATAAAAAGTCGATGTTTTGCGTTTTTGGTAATACTTTGATTAATAGTAGTTTTTTTGAACAGTGGGAAATGAGTTAAAATGGGTTTGGCGGATGTTTTGACCGGTTCGCAAATAGTTGGCTTTTGGGCTAGTGGATTCAACCGGTTGAATATACGCCGTCGCGCCTCGCGTAGGCGCGTGGATTGAAACCCGTTGGTGTTACTTGCCAAGCAAGCTACGTCGCGCCTCGCGTAGGCGCGTGGATTGAAACATAATCCCCCTCGCACTGTACCACCTCCACAAGTCGCGCCTCGCGTAGGCGCGTGGATTGAAACGCCTCGAAGTACCAGCTAACGAAGTACCAGCTGGTCGCGCCTCGCGTAGGCGCGTGGATTGAAACTGCCCAGCCACACTCATTGATAAAGTGTGAGCGGTCGCGCCTCGCGTAGGCGCGTGGATTGAAACGGGATAACTGTAATAAACAAGGGGTACATAAATTGTCGCGCCTCGCGTAGGCGCGTGGATTGAAACATAATCACTCCTCGCACTGTACAGTATAGCTATTGTCGCGCCTCGCGTAGGCGCGTGGATTGAAACTCTTTAAAGAGGTCGACGAACAGACCGCATTAGTCGCGCCTCGCGTAGGCGCGTGGATTGAAACTTAGCATCACTATACCAAGAACCAGAAACGCAGGTCGCGCCTCGCGTAGGCGCGTGGATTGAAACCAGTGTTGCAGAAGTGGAAACAAAAGCATGGTGTCGCGCCTCGCGTAGGCGCGTGGATTGAAACGGTCATATTGTCGCGATGTCCCATGCTAAAAAGGTCGCGCCTCGCGTAGGCGCGTGGATTGAAACCTTGGCATGATCGGCACTCAGTTGTGCAACATCCGTCGCGCCTCGCGTAGGCGCGTGGATTGAAACGTCTGTCCGGCAAATGCCTTTTATCCCCGGCGAGTCGCGCCTCGCGTAGGCGCGTGGATTGAAACAAAGACGGCGATGATTTGGCAGGCGAGCCAGTCGGTCGCGCCTCGCGTAGGCGCGTGGATTGAAACCGGTCAGCGCAAGGGTCAGGGTTAATAATGGAAGTCGCGCCTCGCGTAGGCGCGTGGATTGAAACGGGAATAACAATATCAGGCTCAACTACATCGAAGTCGCGCCTCGCGTAGGCGCGTGGATTGAAACCCGTTATCGCCTGTCCAGGAGCAAGATAACCAGACGTCGCGCCTCGCGTAGGCGCGTGGATTGAAACAATCGGAATGTATTCGCCAACTGCCGATAGCAGTCGCGCCTCGCGTAGGCGCGTGGATTGAAACAGCTATCGTTGGCGCACCAACGGGTTTTGTTTGTCGCGCCTCGCGTAGGCGCGTGGATTGAAACCCGATAATATCCCGCATAACACCATCGTAGGGGTCGCGCCTCGCGTAGGCGCGTGGATTGAAACTCGACGACGGAATTTGTACAACGCGCCATGCAGTCGCGCCTCGCGTAGGCGCGTGGATTGAAACAAATCCAGGAACGCTTAATGGCTGGGCCGCTAGTCGCGCCTCGCGTAGGCGCGTGGATTGAAACGCTGAACTCTTTGCTTTGCGCGGTCCAGGCATTGTCGCGCCTCGCGTAGGCGCGTGGATTGAAACTTAAATTGTGTATTATGCTGACAACCGTCAGCAGTCGCGCCTCGCGTAGGCGCGTGGATTGAAACGCGAAAAAAAAGTTGGCTGATGACTGGGGTAAGCGTCGCGCCTCGCGTAGGCGCGTGGATTGAAACTACCCGATTGAAATACCGGACCCAGGAGACGGTCGCGCCTCGCGTAGGCGCGTGGATTGAAACACTAAAACGATCTGAAGTCGAACACATTGTTGGTCGCGCCTCGCGTAGGCGCGTGGATTGAAACTAAGCAGCGTGGATAAGTAATTCATCATGCTTGTCGCGCCTCGCGTAGGCGCGTGGATTGAAACGACGACATCATGATTGTAGGCACCTATAAGGATGGTTGATGTGGCTACACTAAACCGGACACATTTTTTAAAATACTCTCAAAAAGATGTGAGTCCAAATGAGCCAAGAAAAACCCAACACCTATA
>NZ_RYFG02000112.1 GCF_003994235.2 Candidatus Methylobacter oryzae | reverse complement strand
TTATTTTTCTTATCACGGGCGGGCCTTCCGTTGCCTAGGGTTAGTTCATGCCTCATATTCTATACCGGCTGTCAATGCGTAAGTTCTATCTAATATGAACAGGAGTAATTCAGTTAAAATAGATCGTCTTGAGCTTCCTACCATGGTTATCTCATCCAGTTTGTTGGAGCGCATCGGGCGGCATCCGGCAAACTGGCGCTATGTCACCAGTCTTCGAGCCCTAAACAACGTTACATTACCGTCAAGCCAGTATTAGCAAGACTCATGAATAAATTACCTCTGCAAGATATGTTCTTCTTCCGGAATAGTTTTGCTTGCCGGAAATCCACGCAATCGTTCATTTTCAACGAAGACTTGCAGGAAGCAATATGTTTACACGGCTAATCGTTTATTTTGCCTATTTGCTGAAAACGTCGAAGCGCTATCAACGCACCAAGCTGTTTTTCTATAACCTGTTAGAAAACTCTAACAACCGGCTGAAGTCCTATTTCGATGTTTTTATGATTTGCCTGGTGATGCTCAGCGTTTTCCTGCTGGTTTATGAGGTGGATCATCCGTGGGACAAAGGCGAAGTGCTGTTCGAGTACTGCGTCATCAGTCTGTTTATCGCCGAGTACGTATTGCGGGGCTGGCTGTACAGCGACATTCATAAAACCATACTTGAACATTATGAAAAAGCTAAATATTTAAATGTTCGTTTTAAGTTGGGCAAGGTCGCCGGAATCATCCTTGTTAAAAAACTAGACTATGTTTTTAGCCCGCTGGCCTTGATCGATTTACTGGCTATTTTACCGACTTACCGGCCGTTGCGGGTCATGCGGATATTTCTGCTGTTCCGCCTGTTCAAGCTGTTCCGTTACTTCAATAGCATTAAAGTTTTTGCCAGGGTCTTGGTCAGCAGGCGTTTCGAGCTGATTACGCTGGGCGTTTTCCTGGGTTTTTTGGTGTTTATCGGCAGCACTGCGATTTATTTATTTGAAAATCCCGCTAACGGCGGACAGGTTAAAAACCTGTTCGAGGGCTTTTACTGGGCGATTGTGACGGTCGCGACGGTCGGCTATGGCGATATATCGCCGGTGACCATCGGCGGACGAATCATTGCGATAGTATTGATTTTGGTTGGCCTGGGTGTTTTGTCTTTTCTTGTTTCAATTATCGTTACGGCATTTAACGAGGAGATGGACGAGTTGCGCGAAAACAGCACCTATGCCGAACTGAGCCGTGCAGATGATTTTATTATCATCTGCGGATTCGGCCGGGTAGGGCAGCATATCGCCAAGCAGCTTGAAAAAGACCGGCAGCGTTTCGTCATTATCGACACTAAAGAAGATAATGTCTTAAAGGCAAAACGTTTGGGTTACCTGGTTATTCATGAAGATGCCAGCAAAAACGGCGTGATCCAGAACGCGGGCATTAATAAGGGCGCAACGGCGGTGATTTGCACGACCGGGGATGACGTGATCAATGTTTACATCACGCTGACCAGCCGCCATTTAAACCCGGACATCCGGATTATTTCCCGCGCGAATTCCCAGAACAATGTAAAAAAACTCTATCAAGCCGGCGCCAGCAATGTGATCCAGCCGTTTGAAATCGCCGGTATGGTGGTTGCCGAGTATATCGGTCAGCCGGTGGCTTTCGAGGCTATTTTGGGCATTATCCGCGAAGAAAGCCATGTGATCATGGAAACATTATGCGTGCATGCCGGTTCTTTCGTTGAAGGGATGAGCATCGCCGCGGTTGATTTTGAACAAAGGAAATTGCTGTTGCTGGGGATTATCAGCACCAATCCGGTTCATCAAAAACATAAGAACAGCTATTCCATTAAAAACCAGCATTTTTATTTTAATCCCGAGCCGCATTTTGTGTTGCGGGACGGCGACCTGCCGGTCGTTATCGGCCGGGAATACGCCATTGATTATTTTCGCGACCAGATTGAAAAAAGCCGGTTAAAGAACAGGAGAAAGTTATGAAGCGCATTGCCGTATTCGGTTACAGCGTGATGTCTCTGGAAACGATGGCCCGATTGAATCCGGAGCGGTGCAGCATCCTTTTTATCGCCAAAGACGACGCCGAAGCCGCGCTGATTGCAGAAAAAGGTTTTGATGCCCAGGTAATTGATTTTCGCAATGACGATGCTCTCAGGTCCATAGGCATAGGTAGCGATGTCGATACGTTGTTTTGTTTTTATCCGCGAGATTCCGAAAACGTCTTCTTAACTATCTCGGCCAGGGCAATCGATAAAAATATTACCATTGTCGCCATTGTCGACGACCCGGAATCGGCTGAAAAATTATTAGCAGCAGGCGCCAATAAAATCATCGATCCTTACGAGATCTGCGGCAGAAAAACGCACGAGATGCTGACCAAGCCGGACATTACCAATATTCTCGATAATACCGTTTTCGGCCGGCACGATTTAAATATGGCGCAAATAGAAATTCCTAAAGGCTCCTGCCTTGAAAACACTAAAACCAGCGATTTAAAGAAAAACCAGAAGCATAACCTGATCCTGATCGGTGTCGTCGACAAGGAATTGGACGACCAATTGCATTTTGCAATCGGGGAGAAAGAGCATCGTCTGGACGCAGGGGATATCCTGGTGGTCATGGGACCGGCACGGGAAATAAAAGCGTTTAAAAAGGAAGTTGAGCAATGTTGAGAGCGGCTGATTCAACTACTAAATTCACGCTAAGGTGAAAAACAGCAAGTTGATTTTTTTACCCTTTGCGATAAATGAAAAAGTTATTTACCCGTTAGATTTCTTCAAGTAATTGCCTATAAATAATCTGAAGAAAATACTCGAACTTATTAAGATAAAGCCAGCGAACACATGTCAGAACTGCTATACATTTTATCTACGACAGGCGCCACACTGCTTTTTTTGAGCTTTTTTATTTGCTTGGAATTGCTGCCGCCATTCAATTCCTCGCCCCGTAGTAAGAAGCTGATTAGAAACGTCGCATTTGTTCTGTTAGGGATTGCGGCGCTTGCATTACACCTGTCTGTTGAAAACAGCGTTGTCGTCGATCTTGGCGGCACCGCGATCGCTATAGCCAACATGTTCGGCGGTTACCGGGTTGGATTGGCAACAGCAGCGGTTGAAGCCATTTATTGGCGGAGTATCGGCGGATCAGGGGCATTTCCCGGCTTGATCGGAATTGCCGGCGATTTTGTGTTTTCGGGACTTTGCGTTTATCTGTCGCAAGCAAAAAACGTTTCCGCTAAGCTCAGCTTGAGAACTATCTTGCTGGCAGGGTTTGCGGTAGGTAGCTCGGAAGCACTTTCCCTGTTGCTAGTTATCGAACCCTTGGACGGCCTGGCGATATTCGGCAAAATCGGTATGCCGCTGTTTTTGGCGCAACTTATATCGACTGTATTGTTCGCTGGTCTGCTAAAGTTGCTGGACGACCGTTTGCAGGCTCTTGCTGAAGCGGATCGTAAAAGCCAGGCCTTGAACGAAATCCTTAAGCAATCGATCAGAGCGCTTTCATCAGCGATGATGTACCGCGACCCGAGCACAGCCGGTCATGAAAAGCGAGTGGCCGACTTGGCCGTGGCGGTGGGTAAGGAGCTGGCGTTTGAGCCGGACCGATTGGAGGGCTTATACTTGGCCGCACTGGTACATGATGTCGGGCAGATCCAGATTCCGGCGGAAATATTGTCGAGGTCCAGGCGACTGGGGCCTGAAGAATTCGAATTGGTCAAGAATCACTGCGAATCCGGCTATGAGATTCTGCGCGATGTCAGGTTTCCTTGGCCGATTGCCGAAATCGTTTACCAGCACCATGAAAACGTTGACGGCTCGGGCTATCCTCGCGGCCTTAAAGGACCGCAAATTCTGCTTGAGGCGAAAATTATTCATGTTTGCGACAGTCTGGAAGCAATGCTGTCGCATCGGCCTTTCCGTAGAGCCTACAGCATCGATTACGCCATAGATCAACTACAAGCATACAGCGGCGCCCATTACGCCGCTGAAGTCGTCGACGCCTGTATCCGGCTGTTCCGCGATAAAGGCTATGTATTTCCTAGTCCGGAGAAATAGATATGGACAACTACACTCAAGCCGACCTTTTTCCAATGCAGGATGGACAAAAAAAAGTTCGCGACATTATGACGCCGAACCCGGTTACTGCACCGGCCGGAATAACGCTCGCGCTCGCTGCCGAGCGCATGGAAACCTTGCGCATCAGCTGTCTGCTGATCGAAGAAGCCGGCAATATCGTTGGCATATTGACCGAACGCGACATCATTCACGCACTGAACCGGCCAATTCCGGGCAGTCACACCGTTGATACGGTGATGACGCGCGGGGTCATTTCCATAAAAGAAACGGAAGACCGCTATACGGCCTATCGTATCTTGGCCTTGTATAGTTTTCGGCATTTGCTGGTAACGAATGCCGAAGACAAGCCGGTTGGGGTCGTCACTGAAACCGATTTTCGTAAACATTGCGGCATAGAAAATTTGGTCGGCGCGCTGAATGTCGCCAGAAAGATGTGCAGGGAATATCTCGCCATGCCGGGCGACAGTTTGGTCATGGAAGCATCCGCCGAGATGCAAAACCGTAATATCGGTTGTGTCGTCGTATTGAAAGACGGCAAGCCCGTTGGCGTACTGACCGAGCGCGACATGGTCAGGCTGTTCCGCCTGCAAAAACGCGATGCAAGATTGGCTGAAGTGATGAGTCAACCCGTTCACAGCGTGATGCCGGACATGCTGTTGGTTGACGCCTTGGCCGAAATGCAGGCGTTGAAAGTCCGAAGGCTCCCGGTGGTTGATCAAAAAGGCGTCATGGTCGGTATTCTTGATGAGCATTTTGTTGTTCACCAGCCGCTTGACGAATTACAGATATTGCAGAAACTGGTTATCGAGCAGGCGCGCGAGCTGAATGAAAATATATTTAATTCGGTAGTCAATCACTTGCCGCAGAAAATCATCGTCAAGGATACAGCCTCGGTCTATGTTTCCTGCAACGAAAGCTATGCCGAAGACCTCGGCATCAGGCCGGAAGAGATCGAAGGCAAAACCGATTTTGATTTTTTCCCTCCGGAGCTGGCGGAAAGCTACCGCGCCGACGACCGTAGAGTGATGTCGGAACAAATTACTATTTCAATTGAAGAACCCTACATCAAGGATGCCGAACAACGCTGGGTCAGGACTACCAAGGCACCGCTACTGGACAAGCAGGCCAACGTCAGTGGCGTGGCGGTCATTTTTCATGATGTTACCCAGGAGAAACACACTGCCGATAGACTTAAACGGCGCAGTTGGGCGTTGGAAGCTTTGCGCCGCAGCGGTAGGGCGTTGATTTTCTCCGAAACGGAAGCGGAGCTGCTACAATCGATTTGCGAAGCGATAACGCTGGAAGATTTGTATATGCTGGCATGGTTTGGCTGGGCTAAACAAGATGAAGAGCGGAGCGTTGAAATTATCGCATCATCCGGTTCGGCGCGAAGTTATTTGAACGACTTAAAACTGAGTTGGGGCGACAATTCCTTGGGCCAGGGACCGACCGGGAAAGCGATACGTTACGGGCGGACGGTAGTCAACAATAACGCGCTGGGAAATCCGGCCTTTTCGCCTTGGTACCAAAAAGCCAAGGCTTGCGGTATTCATTCCTCTGTCTCGTTACCGGTCATGGTCGACGGCAGCGTCGTCGGCGTTTTAACGGTCTATTCCAAAGAACCTGAAGCCTTCGACGATAGCGAAACCAGTTTGTTCGAAGAACTGGCCTCCAACCTCGGCTTCGGTATTCAGTCGCGCCGAACCCGCGAGGCTTACGATAGATCGTTACAAGAAAGAGCCGCCCAAGCCGTCAAGTTGGAAAAATTACTGGAAGATACGCTAATGGCGGTCGCCGCGACTTTAGAGCAGCGAGATCCTTACACTGCCGGTCATCAAAACCATGTTGCCGATCTCGCGATGAACATCGGCAAGGAAATGGGACTGGATGATAACCGCTTGCTTGGTTTGCATCTGGCCGCTACCGTACACGATCTTGGCAAAATTCACATTCCCGCCGAGATTCTCACCAAACCGGGGCGCTTGACCGCGGCTGAATTTAGCCTGATTAAGACTCATCCGGAAGTCGGCTACACTATTCTGAGCAAAATCGACTTTCCTTGGCCGATTGCCGAAATTATCCGTCAGCATCATGAATATCTCGATGGTTCCGGTTATCCCCGGGGGCTGAAAGGCGATGAAATTCTGCTGGAAGCGCGGATTGTTACTGTGGCCGATATTGTCGAATCGATGTCCTCGGATCGGCCTTACCGGCCGTCATTGGAAATAGATGCGGCGATGCGGGAGATACAGGCGATGCGCGGTATCAAGTTGGATAGCCTTGTTGTCGATGCCTGCCTAAAAGTGATTGCCGGCGGGAAATTTTTGCCAAACTTGCTGTAAGCCGATAATGATCGACAATATTGTGGAGCCTGCGCGCGAATGCGCCGTTCTTCGTTACTATTACTGAGTTAAGTATTTGCGATGGCAGAAAAAATTGAAAAATTTATCGAACAATTCAAGAATACCACGCGGTATCTTGATGCTTCGGACCCGCGCCTAAAAAAACTGGATATTGATTTCGTCAGGTCACTGTCGCGTATTATTGAAAAGTATCCCGGCATTAAACACGGAGAATCGAAATACATCACTGAGAAAGCGCTGCAGATTGCAGGCGGCCTGGATATGAGCGCGGAAGAGAAAACCGATATTCTGTATGCCGGGTTACTGACCCAGCTCGGCAAGACAAATCTGCCGTATAAATTATTGACTAAGCCATTTTATTCAATGTCTACTGTCGATAAATACCGTTATTTGGGGCATGCGATAGACGGTGACGCTTTATTGGCGGGCTTACCGCAGTTCGACGGTGCCAGAACGATCATTCGGCATCAATACGAGCATTATGACGGCCAAGGTTTTCCGGATGGCCTGATTGAGCAGGATATTCCGTTAGGGGCACGTATACTGAGCGTGGTTAGCGACTATATCGGCTTTATTGACGGTTCAATGACGGGGTCGGAAATGTTCGCCGACGCGGCGCTGAGCCAATTAATGATTCGGAAAAATAGCTGTTACGATCCCGATATTGTCTATATTTTCAGTCATGTGCTTAAAGGCGCATCCGCTGAAGAACTCAAGGAAGCAATTATTAAAGAAAAAAAGATTGCTTTGGCTACAGAGAAATGGCGGAAAGGCGTTTTGCTGAGGGCGAAAAATAAAGTCACCAATCAATCTGCGATTGTTGAAATTGCATTGCCGCAATTAAGGGTCGGCATGAAAGTGGAAAGTATCTTTTTTGGCTGTGTGCCCTATGTTAGACATTGTATCGTCGATCAATCAATTCTTGACGATGTGGCCGCATTGGCAAAAGCCGAAGGCAAAAATCCGATCATTAAAATTATTTTAGGTTGACGTAATTTTTAGGGTTGCGTTTATCATTGAGCTTGTTTGGTTATCGATTTACAGCGATAAAGCTGAGTTGAGCAGCTTGCCTGCTCAAACCCTACTATGCCCTTTGGGTATAAAGCTGAGTTGAGCAGCCTGTCTGCTCAAACGAAACTTATGCCCTTTGGGTATAATTATCCTTATTAAACCCGGACAAAGAACTTGAATGTTTAACAATCCTTTTATCAAACAGCTGTTCGCCAGCTTTCTGGACTTGGCGCCTATTCTTGCGGTTGTTTTAGTATTCCAGGTTTTGATTATCCGGCAGCCTATTCCCGACGTCGGCAGTTTAATCGGCGGTACGCTGTTTGTTATTCTCGGCCTGACCTTATTCGTTCAGGGACTTGAACAAAGCCTGTTCCCGGTTGGCGAGTCGATGGCTTATGCGTTTGCCCGTAAAGGCAGTTTATTCTGGCTGTTGACGTTTGCGTTCTGCCTGGGGGTCGGCGCTGCAATCGCCGAACCGGCGCTGATCGCGGTTGCCGAAAAAGCCGCAACCATCGCCGCTAATGGCAAGCTGATAGCACAAACCGATGCGGCAAAAGCCGGTTATGCACTGGGGCTACGCATTACCGTTGCGTTATCTATCGGTTTGGCAATCCTGATCGGCGTATTGAGAATTATCCGGGGCTGGCCGGTGTATTACCCGGTTTTTTTCGCTTATGTTTGCATTGCCGTCATGACGCCTTTCGCACCTGTCGAGATCATCGGCATTGCTTATGATGCCGGCGGCATCGCGACATCCAGCATTACCGTTCCGCTGGTGACTGCGCTGGGCGTCGGTTTGGCGACCTCGATCAAAGGCCGCAACCCGATGACCGACGGTTTTGGTCTTGTGGTCTTGGCGTCGTTGATACCGGCGATTTTTGTAATAGCTTACGGGATGGCGATATGATCGACTGGTTAACGCATTTCACTCTGGAGCTGTTGGAAACCGGTCGCGATTTTTTTCCGGTTGCCGTCATCATGATCGACTGGTTAATGCATTTCGCGCTGAAGCTGTTGGAAACTTGCCGCGATATTTTACCGATTGTCGGCATTATTATCGGTTTTCAGCTGCTGGTAATCCGCAAACCTTTGCCCCATCCCAGAAAAACTATTATCGGTTTCTTCTATGTTTTGCTGGGTATTGTTTTCTTTTTGGAAGGGCTGGAGCTGGCCTTGTTTCCGCTGGGAAATTTGATGGCGTCGCAGTTGACCACGCCTGAATTTCTGGGCGTTAATCCTGTTGCTCAGGCCGTCTCCTGGCAATCCTATGGCTGGGTCTATATTTTTGCCGCCAGCATTGGCTTTGCAACCGCGTTGGCCGAGCCCTCCCTGCTCGCCGTCGCCCTTAAAGCCGAACAAATTTCAGGCGGCACGATTAAGGCCTGGGGATTAAGAATTTCTGTCGCGATCGGCGTGGGTTTCGGCCTTGCTCTCGGCACTTTCCGGATCGTTACAGGTTCGGAGCTTTATTTATATATTATTGGAGGCTATATCATCGTCATGATACAAACCCGGTTCGCCCCTAAATTGATTATCGGCCTGGCCTACGATTCGGGTGCGGTAACGACGTCGATGGTTACCGTGCCGCTGGTTACCGCGCTGGGCTTGGGGTTGGCCTCTGCCGTGCCCGGCCGCAACCCATTATTGGATGGCTTCGGCTTGATTGCCTTTGCCTGTCTATTTCCGATTATTGCTGTGTTGGGTTATGCGCAAATCGCGCAATGGCTTAGCAAAAGCAGTCTTTTATCCAAACCCTGAGGACAACCATGCATTTCAAATTAATTATCGTATTTGTCGAAGACGACAAGACTGACTTGGTGCTTGAGACTGCGCGCGAAAACGGCGCTAAAGGCGCAACCGTGGTCAATAATGCGCGCGGCGAAGGCATGAAGCAGTCGAAAACTTTTTTCGGATTGACTCTGGAAACTCAGCGCGATGTGTTGTTATTGCTGGTCGAAGAACATCTTAGCCGGCATATTCTCGAAGCTATCGCCAAGGTCGCGCAATTCGATGACAAACCCGGTACCGGCATTGCGATTCAGATCGATGTCGAAGACGCTGTCGGCGTCATGCATCAGGTTGAACTCTTAACCCATGAACTTGAGGACAAAATATGATTGTGCCACGCACCATTATTCGTGTCAGAGATGTGATGAAAGCCGACTTCGCCACTATCGACGGCATTGCTACGATAGAAGATGCCTTAAAAAAAATGAAATCGCTTAAAACTTCGGTGTTGATCGTTAATAAACGTCATGACGATGACGAATACGGCATGATTAACTCCGGAGACATTGCACGCTACGTGCTGGCCAAAGACCGGGCGCCGGACCGGGTTAACGTGTACGAAATCATGAGTAAACCGGTTATTTCAGTGCATCCCGACATGGACATCCGTTATTGCTCTCGTTTATTTGCCGACTATAACCTAGTTAGGGCGCCGGTTATTGAAAATAACAAAATTATCGGTGTGGTCAGTCCGAACTCACTGGTGTTGGATGGAATGTACAGGCTTGTCACTAACGTTTAAAAAGGCAGAAGGTTATGTTGGAATTGTTAAGGTTTAACTCGAGAGTCTGGTTTTTCCTGGGTTTTCTCGGCTGTGTATTTTTATTGTCGATGGGCGCTTATTTCCAGTTCGTTCAAGGCTTGGACCCTTGCCCGTTATGTATTTCCCAGCGCATCGCGATTTTATTGACCGGCTTGGTTTTTTTAAGCGCCGCTATCCATAATCCGGGCCAAAAAGGCGTCACGGCTTATGCGATTGCAGGCGCGATAACGGCCTTATGCGGCGCGGCGATTTCAACCCGGCATGTCTGGATACAGCACTTACCGGCGGATGAGGTGCCGGAATGCGGTCCCGGCCTGGAATATGTACTGCAAAACTTCCCTTTATTTGAAACCGTCAAGTTAATGCTGAGCGGTACCGGAGATTGTGCGAAAGTCGATTGGACCATGTTAGGCTTCAGCATGCCTGCATGGACATTGCTGGCTTTTTTAATGCTGGCGACCTTAAGCGTGCTGCAAATTTGGAATTATAAAGGGGCGAATTGATAAGGAGAAACTATCAAGCCTGCGTGTTGCTGGCGCTGATTCGCCAGCTTAAACTTATAAAAACTGCCTGCGCTCGCTTTTGCGCATATTGCGTAAATGAGCGCCTCTAGTACTCATAATCCTCGGGTCGTTGTGCCAATATCGGGCTCGATATTCATGCACGTCAACATACTTACCGTTTATTTGCTCTTTTTTGAGGATTTCTATCGCACGCTGTGCAACAGGGTCGGGTGTTAATCTGACCAGCCCGTGATATTTAACCTCGTGAGTTTTGGGATGTTTTTGCACCATTATTGCAACACTTCCCATATGGCCGTCTTTAATAGCGGGTCTGATAAATTCCTCTATGTCTTTCTTATCAGTATTTTCAGGTAAATTTACTAAAATAACGATCATGAAAATGCCATTGTTTTATAGATAATGGATTGATTCTATTTGATTTAGTTTCGGGTGCTGCAAGTAGTTGGTCCGCGTTTTTATATTCCGGCCGTATAGTTTCAGTGTAAAGCCGAGTTGAGCGGCCTGTCTGCTCAAACGGAACTTATGTCCTCCGGGTATAAATAATAATTGGACGACGGTTATAAAGTATATATCAAAGTGTCCGTCTTGACTGATACTAACGTAAGTAATTGATTACTTTTTGCTGCGGCTTTAATATTGCCGTTATGGCAGAGCAGGGAGCATCTCAACGTAATTACACTTTCTCGTCTTTGCCGAGTTTAATAAAAACAGAGCAACCCTATCGGGTCAAGCAGCCCGCTAATAAAAGTTCAAACCATGGTCAGAATTTAGTTGACGACGGCGCGAAATTTTTAACCTATTTAATTTGAATGCAAGCATTAATTGATTTTCTTGGCATTAAGGGCCTCATACCTCATGGTTATTGCCTGTCGTGGAGCCCGCTATTACTTTGGCTGAATGTGATCTCGGACTTGCTGATTACGCTGGCCTATTATTCGATTCCGCTGATCCTGATCCATTTACTCAAGAAGCGCAAAGACGTTCCTTATCCCTGGCTGCTTGTCATGTTTGCCGGTTTTATTGTTGCTTGCGGCACTACGCATCTATTATCGGCAGTCACCGTATGGATACCGTTATATTGGCTGGACGGTTTGTTTAAGGTTCTTACCGCGGTTCTTTCAATAGCCACCGCGATGCTGATGTTATGGATTGTTCCTAAAGTCTTGTTTTTGCCCAGCGCTGCGCAACTGCAAGCCGAGATACAGCGAAGAAAAACGGTGGAAGAAGCGCTACGTATTGCCAATGCCGAGTTGCAGAGAAATGTTGCGCGTACGCAATCGCTGTTCGATTCGGCACTGGACGGCATTATCACGATAGATCATGACGGCAATGTAACAGGCTGGAATAGCCAAGCCGAACAGATTTTCGGTTACTCCTGCGGACAGGCTTTAGGATGCCAAATAACCGAATTAATCATTCCGCCCGCTTATCAGGAATCGCATCGGCAAAGTCTGTCGAGATTTATGGAAACCGGCGTATCGGCCATTATCGGTACGCGTCTGGAAGTCACGGCTATACGTGCGGATGGTTCGGAGTTTCCGATAGAGCTGGCTGTCGACGCGCTGGGAGAAAAGGACGATTATTTTTTTAGCGCTTATGTCCGCGATATTTCCGCGCGCAAGCAGGCGGAAACGGCGAAGCAAGAGGCTTTGGATAAACTGCACAAAATAGCGGCCCAGCTGCCCGGCGTGGTGTTTCAATTTCGCTTGCGTAGCGACGGCAGTTCCTGCCTTCCTTATGCCAGCGGTGTGCTGCGTGATATTTACCGTATCGACCCCGAAGACGTCATTGAGGATGCTGCAAAAGTATTTTCCGTCGTTCATCCTGACGATTTAGAGCAGCACCTAGCGTCCATTTGGGCATCGGCGCATGATTTAAGTCCGTGGCGCAATGAATACCGGCTTAGACATTCCGATGGCACGGAATGTTGGTTATTCGGCAATGCTTTGCCGCAGCGCGAAGAAGACGGTTCAGTGCTTTGGCATGGTTTTGTAACCGATATTACCGAGCGCAGAATGATTGAGGAAGCCGTTCGCGAAAGCGAAAATAAACTGGCCACCATTCTCGATAATGTTGACGCCTATATCTATATCAAGGACTGCAATTATCAGTATCAGTACGCTAACAAAGCGGTGCGGCAGCTGTTTGGAAGACCGTTGGAGGAAATTATCGGTAAATTTGACAACGCTTTTTTCGATGAGACGACGTCGGCAAGGTTGCGCCAAAACGATATCCGTGTTATCGAACTCGGCGAGTCGACAGCGAGTGAAAATATTTATAATCAAAAAAACACCGGAACTACGTGTACTTATTTCACTGCCAAACAGCCCTTGCGCCGTGAAGACGGCAGTATTTACGGATTATGCGGCATATCCACCGATATTACCGAGCGCAAAGTCATGGAGAACGAGTTAATCGCCAGTGAGGCAAAGTTTCGCTCGATTATTGAAGTTTCGCCGATACCGATGGCGATGAATGATGAGCAACTGAACATTACTTTCCTGAATTCGGCGTTTGTACAAACCTTCGGCTACACGAGGGAAGATCTTCCCTCTTTGCTGGATTGGTGGCCGAAAGCTTATCCCGATCCGGATTACCGGCACTGGGTTCAAACGACTTGGCAAGAGACGTTGGAAAAAGCCAAGCAGGAGCAGACTGACTTTCCGCCAATGGAAGTGGCTATTCGCTGTAAAGACAACAGTATCAGGATCGTGCTGGCGACTGCGGTGACGATTCAGCACGATTTCGCCGGTATGAATTTAGCGATACTGTACGATATTACCCAGCGCAAACAAGTCGAAAACGAACTCACCCGCTCGAATGCCGAGCTTGAACAATTCGCTTATGCCGTGTCGCACGATATGCGCCAGCCGTTGCGCATGGTGACCAGCTATTTGTCCTTAATTGAAAGCGCACTAGGCGGACGGCTCGATGAAGAAACGCAACAGTTTCTTGATTTTGCGGTGGACGGCGCGAAGCGTATGGATGCGATGATTTTATCGCTGCTGGATTATTCCCGGGTCGGTCGTAAAACTGAGGCCAAAACCCGGATTAGCAGTAAAATCTCTTTAGACGAAGCGCTGGCGTTTCTAGGTCCCGAAATCAACAGTTACGGCTGTGAAATTAAAGTAAGCGGGGATTGGCCCGAATTGTTCGCCAGCCGCGATGAGTTAACGCGTCTGCTGCAAAACCTGATTGGCAACGCACTAAAATATCATGAAGAAAACCAGCCGCCGCAAATTCATGTTCATGGCGAAGTTTGTGCCGGCTCGTTACGGGTAGAAGTACGCGACCAGGGCATCGGCATTGAGCCGAAACAGATGGATCGCCTATTCAAGGTGTTTTCGCGCTTGCAGGCGCGTAGCCGTTTTGAAGGTACCGGCGTCGGTTTGGCTTTGTGCCGTAAGATTGTCGAGCATCATCATGGAACCATTGGCGTCGAGTCGGCAGGCGAAGGACAAGGCTGTACGTTCTGGTTTGAATTGCCGCTTTTAAAGCGGAGTTGAGCAGCCTGTCCGCTCAAACCCTACTTATGCCCTTTGGGTATAAAGCTGAGTTGAGCAGCTTGGCTGCTCAAACGAAACTTATGCCCTTTGGGTATAAATACCGGCACTTTTGCACGGCAAGGCAATTAATCATGTTCAACAACATTTTCTTTTACGCAAATCGAGAGCTTGGAAGCAAGCATAAAAAATAATAATGAAATACTATTTGCGATCTGTGTTGCCTTGGTTGTCGTTACTGGTTGGACTGCTTGGAACAGGTTTGGCGGCCTATTCGATAAAGCTTGATACGGAACGGAACGAGTATCGCCATTTTGCGATTCAGTGCGATGAAATCCGCTTAACAGTAGAGTCAAGACTTGATGCGCATAAGCAGACATTGCTGAGCGCCGCCGCGATGTTCGATGCCTCTGAAGGAGTGACACGTGAAGAATGGCGCCGTTTTGTCGCACGCCTACGTAGCGATGAACACTTTAACGGTATTCAGGGCTTGGGTTTTTCTGTCTGGATTCCGGCTGAGCAATTGGCTGCACACCAGGCGCGACTACGCGCTGAAGGTTTTCCTGACTATACGGTGCGGCCTGATGGTCAACGCGACAATTATACCGCCATCGTTTTTCTGGAACCGTTCAGCGGACCTAACTTACGCGCCTTTGGCTATGACATGTATTCCGAACCGATACGTCGTGCGGCCATGGAGCAGGCGCGGGATGAAAATAAAGCCACTCTGTCGGCTAAGGTGACTCTGGTACAGGAAACGGATAAAGACAAGCAAGCCGGCACTTTGATGTATGTGCCGGTTTACCGGAAGGGGCTGCCTGGCGATACTGTTGAACAGCATCGGGCCGCATTATTAGGTTGGGTATACAGTCCTTTTCGTATGGGGGATTTGTTGGATAAGCTGGTGTCCAACCACGAAGGCGGCACTAAGGTGCATGTGCGTATGCGCGTCTATGACGGAAGCACGACGCAAGCGGAGAATATGCTTTATGACAGTGCGGAGACATCTTCTGTAGCGACAGACAATTCCTTGCCGACTGTGGAGATAGCGACCGACTTTAACGGCAGGATCTGGACATTGCAATTCGAGCGGATTGCCGGGACGCAGAGCAGTATAGATTACAGCAAAATGCGGATCATCCTGGGAGCGGGGGTGGTCACCAGTTTGTTGTTGTTCTTCCTGTTGCGTTCGTATCTTAATATGAGCGCCAACGCCGCTAAAATGGCCTATCAGTTGACGGCGCAATTGCGTGAGAGTGAACAGCGTTTCCGGCTAATGGCGGATTCGGCGCCGGTACTGATCTGGCTGTCCGGTACCGATAGGCTGTGTTACTACTTTAATAAAGTCTGGCTGGAGTTTACCGGCCGTACCCTGGAGCAGGAACAGGGCAACGGTTGGGCGGATGGCGTGCATCCCGATGATTATCAGCGTTGTCTTGATACTTATGTGAGGGCGTTTGATCGGCGAATCGGCTTTTCAATGGAATATCGCCTGCTTCGCCATGACGGCGAATACCGGTGGCTGATCGATACCGGTGTTCCACGCTATGCGGATGATGATACCTTTCTTGGTTATATCGGTTCCTGTTTCGATATTACCGAGCGTAAGCAGGTAGAGAATAAACTGGCGCGCGCTCACGCTGAATTGCAACAGTTTACGCATATTGCCGCACATCATTTGCAGGAGCCGGCGCGGCGATTGGTAAGCTTTGTACAACGTTTACGAACGCATATGCCGACAGAACAGTTAAACGACGACATTGCGTTGTCTTTGCATTTTATTGAGCAAAGTGCGGTGCGGCAACGTGCTCTGGTGCGCGATATTCAACTGTATCTTGCTGCCGACCAACCGCGCAGTAAAACAGAAAGTATTGCTGTTGCCGAAGTCATTTCTAATTTGTTGGAACGACGGGCGCCGCTAATACGTGAAACCGGTGCCCAGGTAGATTACAATGGCGTCTGTCCCGTTTATTTCGATCTTCCCCGGTTGAAAGATATTTTCAGCATTTTGTTGGACAATGCCCTCTGTTACCGTCATCCCGAGCGTGTGCCGCATATCCGGATTCATAGCGAATCGAGAGCGGGACGAGCGTTGTATTGCGTCGAGGATAACGGTATCGGTATCCCGGCGGAATACCAGGATCGCGTTTTTGGCGTATTTGAGCGTTTGCAGGTGCATGACGAGCAAGATTCCACGGGCATCGGCTTGGCCATTGTCCGGCGGATTATCGAGAGCGGCGGCGGTTCCGTTATATTGCAGGACACGCCGGGCGGCGGCATTACTGTTGTATTTGATTTGCCTGAGTCAAAGTTATCGGTTTTAGACAATCAGGCACTAAAACACTGAGTAAGAGATTTAATGATGAGTGAAGCTGGTAATTCCCATTTTGTTGAGATTTTATTATTGGAGGATGAACCCTCGGACGCGTATTTAGTAAAAATGGCGTTAAAAGAAGGCAAAGTGCTGGCGCACTTGCATCATGTGGTTGACGGACGGGAAGGGCTGGATTTTTTAAATCGCACAGAAAAATATGTCGATGCGCCGAGACCTGATTTGATTTTTCTCGACTTTAACATGCCGCGGATGAACGGCAGCGAGTTTTTAGCGGCGATTAAAGCCGATCAGCGCTTCAAGAGCATTCCCGTGGTGGTATTGACGACTTCCGACGTTGAAAAGGATGTGGTTCGCTCCTATGAGCTTGGAGCTGCCAGTTATATTACCAAGCCTGTCGATATGGTGCAGTTTATTAAAGCTATTCAGCAGATTGGCGATTATTGGTTCAGTTTGGTGCGATTGCCCCAAGATCACAGGCTATGAGCTCAATCGAATCGATTCGAGTATTGCTGGTAGAAGACGAAGCCGGTGATGCTAATCTGGTAAAAATGAAATTGAGACAAGCTCAGAGCGGGCATTTCGATGTCACGTGGGCTCAATCGCTCAATGAAGCGCAACGCTGTTTGGCGGACTCATCTTTTAACGTCATGTTGCTGGATTTGTCGTTACCGGATTCGGAAGGTTTAGAAACTATCCATAGGGCTCGGGCCATGGTGATGGATGTTCCGATTGTCGTGCTCAGCGGCTGCGGCGATACCGATTTTACACTCACCGCACTGGAAGCGGGGGCGCTGGATTATATGGTCAAAGGCGATTTTGGTTATGACGGCTTGGCGCGGGTGATCCGTTATGCATTGTTACGAACCGAAATGGAAGCACGTAATAATTTGTTGATAGCTGCGTTGGAAGCGGCGGCGAATGGTATTGTCATTACCGATAAAAATGCGACCCTTATATGGGCTAATTCCGCTTTTGGCCGACTAACCGGTTATAGCCCGGAAGAAGCCGTGGGTCATAAGCCGAATCAGTTAGTCAAATCAGGTTTACAAGAAAAGGCATTTTATGAAGATATGTGGGCCGATCTTTTGGTTGGCGAGCACTGGCGCGGCGAACTGATTAATAAACGCAAAAACGGCAGTTTGTATCATGAGGAGCTCAGCATTGCGCCGGTAAAAAACCGAGCGGGGGAGATTACTCATTTCATTGGTATTAAAGAAGATATTACCGCGCGAAAAGAAATGGAAGCCCAACTGCAAAAACTGGCCAGTACCGATCCGTTGACCGAATTGGCGAACCGCCGCGTATTCTTGGAACTACTGGAGCAGGAAAGGGCAAAAGTGGCGCGTTTATCTCATTATTCAGCCGCATTGTTAATGATGGATTTGGATTTCTTTAAACGGATTAATGACAATTACGGCCACGCTACCGGCGACGCGGTGTTAAAGGTATTTGCCGACATCGCCCGTAATAGCTCACGGGCCATTGACGTACCGGCGCGCTTGGGGGGTGAAGAGTTTGCTATTTTGCTGTCAGGGGCAGACAAAAACGATGCAATGGTAATGGCTGAACGGTTGCGTCAAAAAGTGGCAGAAGCCGTTATCGATCATGAAGCAGGGCCGGTAAATATTACCGTCAGTATCGGCGCCACCGCCTTATTGGCTGAGGATGTTAATGGCGAAGCCGTGTTGCATCGCGCGGATGTGGCTTTGTATGAAGCGAAAGACCGGGGACGTAATCGAAGCTGCTGGTTTGATTCTAGCGGCGTAGACAAGACAATGCTTACTTGAAGGCAGCCGTTCTGCCAACGATACCGGATCCTCTCTGCTGTAGAGAAAACTCATTGGAATAAATAACATGAAAAAAATTTTATTGGCGCTTTTGCTTGCCGGCAGTTTTTCATTGTCGCATGCTGCTGAAAAATCAAATACTTTACATCAGGCAATCGCCGGTAATCAGCGTTCGGTCGAGCATAAAAACCGGGATAAATACCGGCATCCGCAACAAACACTGGAGTTTTTTGACGTAAAGGACAACATGACAGTTGTCGAAGTCTGGCCGGGCGAGGGTTGGTATACGGAAATCCTGGCGCCTTATTTGAGAAATCGCGGCAAGCTTTATGCGGCGCATTTTTCAACAGAGGCCGACGAACCTTATTATAGAAAGAACCTGCATGAATTTATCGAAAAGACAAAAAAGCAGCCTAAAGTTTATGACAAAGTTCAGCTAACCGTGCTACAGCCGCCGAAATTCCTGCAAATAGCCCCGGATGGTTCGGCAGACCGGGTTTTAACGTTTCGCAACGTCCATAACTGGATGAAAAACGATCAAGCCGCGGCGGTATTCAATGCGATGTACAAGGCATTAAAGCCCGGCGGGATTTTAGGCGTTGTGGAACATAGAAACTCAGCGCTGAAACCGCAGGATACCAAGGCCGAATCCGGTTACGTCAGTGAAGATTATGTGATTGCCCTGGCAAGGAATGCGGGCTTTGAGTTTTTAGATAAATCCGAAATTAACGCTAACAGTAAAGATACCAAGGATTATCCGGAAGGCGTCTGGACTTTGCCGCCGGCTTTAAAACTCAAGGATAAAGACAGGGCGAAATATCTGGCTATCGGGGAAAGCGACCGGATGACGATTAAATTCATCAAACCCCGATAAATATAAAACTCAGTCCGAAGGCGCTCTAAATTCGAGTATCGCCCGCGCAGTAATTCACAAATGCAGCCGCATTGAGCAATGCAAGAATATGAGCGGGAAAACAGCGGATATTTACAGCATGTAAGCTGATAAGTTATTGAAAGTTAATAAAAATAGAGCGGTGGGTAAAAACTGTTCAAATTAAGAAAACTTTAATAAAAACCGCTAGTAAGACATGTTAAAAACCGTTTCTCCACAGAGTTATCCACAGATCCTGTGGGTAACTCAAATAGCCTAAACCGTATAGTCACTTAGCCTTCAAACATAAAAAATAATTCAAGCATTATGGCTAAGTTGCAAAGATGGAATGAAGCAGTCTTGAGAGTTGCTGTTGCGGTTCCTGTTTACCGGTTGTTTGATTATCTTGTTCCGGAGCAGTTTGAGCGGAGCAATATCAAGCCCGGCGTTCGATTGGAAGTCCCTTTTGGAAAGGCTAAAAAGATCGCCGTTCTGGTCGAATGCGTTCAACACAGCGATGTCGAACTCGATAAATTAAAACGAGCCGAACGGATTCTGGACGAGGAGCCGTTGTTATCGGCAAAAGACCTGGAACTGCTGCATTGGGCCGGCCGTTATTATCATCATCCGTTGGGCGAAGTTTTCAGTGCGGCTTTTCCGGTGATGTTGCGCCAAGGAAAATCAGCTGTCATTCAAGCGGAAAAACGCTATGCGTTGACCGACTCCGGCAAAGCTATCGATAGCGAGCTGTTGAAACGAACACCCAAACAAAAAAGCGTATTGGAAAAATTTCAGGCGCATCAAAGCAGTTTATCCGAAGCGGAACTTTCCGCGTGGAACGATAATTGGAAGTCTTCGGTCAAACAATTAATCGATAAGCGATTGCTACAGCTTGCCGAATCGGGATCGCGGGCGAATTTTGCTTTGGGCGCAGCCGAAGCGATCATCAGGAATAATGCCCTCGAATGCAATCCTCAGCAGCAAGCGGCGATAGACGCGGTATGCGATAGCCTTGGCCGGTTCGGCGTGTTTTTACTGGAAGGCGTGACCGGCAGCGGCAAAACAGAAGTTTATATGCAGGTGATTCGCACGGTGCTGGAACGAGGCCAACAGGTTCTGGTGCTGTTGCCGGAAATTACGCTGACTCCGCAACTTGAGCAGCGCTTCATGCAACGATTTACGGTCAGCATTGCCGTCTCGCATTCCAAATTGACCGACCGGCAGCGGGCTTGCGCCTGGCTGCAAATGCAGCGCGGCGAATGCGCGATCCTGTTGGGCACCCGTTCCGCGCTGTTTACGCCATTACAAAATCCCGGTTTGATTATTCTCGATGAAGAGCACGATTCCTCGTTCAAGCAACAGGAAGGCTTCCGTTTTTCCGCGCGCGATGTCGCCGTGGTGCGCGGCAAACTGTTAAACATTCCGGTATTGTTGGGTTCCGCTACACCGGCGTTGGAAAGCCTGCATAACGTCGATAACAAGCGCTACCGCTTGCTGCACTTGCCGGAAAGGGCAGGGAATGCAACGGCGCCGGCGTTGCAGTTGTTGGACATCAGGAATAAAAGGATGCAGGAAGGCTTGTCCGAAGCGCTGATTGGCGAGATGCGCCTTACCCTGGCAAAAAATGAACAGGTACTGTTGTTTTTAAACCGGCGCGGCTTTGCTCCTACGTTGATCTGCCATGGTTGCGGCTGGGTTGCGCGCTGCCGGCGTTGCGACGCGAACCTGGTCATTCATTACGATGAAGGCATGTTGCGTTGCCATCATTGCGGACAGGAGCAACGGCTGATCAGGCAATGTCCTTCCTGCAAAATCGGGGAACTGACGCCGCTGGGCCTGGGCACGGAAAGGGTGGAAAAAGTGTTGGCGGAATTGTTTGCCGATAAGGTGATCGTGCGCCTAGACCGTGATTCCACCCAGCGCAAAGGTTCGCTGGAAAATTATTTGCAGCAAATCAACCAGGGTTCGGTGAATATTATCCTGGGTACGCAAATGTTGGCGAAAGGCCATCATTTTCCTAATGTCACTCTGGTGGCGATTTTGGATGTCGATAGCGGCCTGTTCAGTATCGATTTTCATGCCCCGGAAAAGCTCGCGCAAATGATCGTGCAAGTCTCCGGCCGTGCCGGTCGCGCGGAAAAGCCCGGCCGCGTTATCATGCAAACCCGGCAGCCGGAACATCCTTTATTAATGACGTTGATCAGGCAGGATTACCGCAGTTTTGCGAAAATTGCGCTGGCAGAGCGCAAGGAGGCGGCATTGCCGCCGTTCAGTTATCAGGCTTTATTAAGAGTGCAGGCCACAAATGCCGAGATGCCGAAGCTGTTTTTGCATGCGGTTGTTGAATTGGCGAACGAGCACAGCAAGGGGCATACCCAGATTTTGGGTCCGGTTGCCGCACCGATGGCCAGGCGCGCCGGGCTTTACCGGTATCAATTGTTGTTTCAGAGCGGTAAGCGGCCTGAACTTCATGCCTTGCTTGACGTGCTGATGCCGCTTATCGAAAAGCTCAAGCAAGCGAAAAAAGTGCGCTGGTCGCTGGATGTCGATCCGGTGGATTTGTATTGAGGTTTGTTTGTCCACGAAAAATAAGAATGGGGAGTTGGAGGCTGCGTAAGGTCAAGGCTCATAAAGAGTGCATTCTGTAATAACTGAGATAGTTGAGCACTCCAAAATTCAGGTTGCTCTGAGCCCTTTGACTGCGCTTAAAACGCTTGGTCAAAGGGGGGGGTTGGAATGCTTGCCAAATAGGCGGCGTGAGATTTTTAGGATAAAACTTTTTCGTGCTTTTTGTGTCTTTCGTGGACAGCATGTAACACAGTCTATTTTTCTAAACCAATAAAATCCCAAACCTTGTGCGAAAAGGTCGAATCTTTATGTTCGGGTACCGGCGGACCGTTCGGGTAGTTTAGGTCGTAGACTCGGGCGGTATCTTTGGCAAGATCCGGCAAATCAAGCTTCGTGTAGGCTTCCTGCATGATTTGCAAGGCAAAGGGGACGGCAGGGGTGCGCTGGTATTTATCAAGTACGGTCGACGCCCGGTTGACGGCAGCTACATAGGCTTTCCGTTTCATATAGTAGCGGGCGACATGGACTTCATACATCGCCAAGTTGTTTTTAAGCGCAATCATGCGCAGTTGGGCATCGGGCACGTATTTGCTGGCGGGAAACCGGCGAATCAGTTCGGCGAAATTATCGTAGGCGTCACGTGCATTTCCCGGGTCGCGTTGCGACGTATCGGTAGGCAGGAAGCGGTCGATAAAGCCTATGCCGCGATTGTAATTAATCAGGCCTTTTAAGTAATAAGCGTAATCGACGCTGGAACTGCGTGGATTGGTTTTGATAAAACGGTCCGCAGCAGCGATTGCGGCTTCCGGATCGGCGTTTTTGTAATAAGCGTAAGCAACATCCAGCTGGTTTTGAGCCGATTCATCGCCAAAAGGATAACGCGATTCGAGTGCTTCGTAGAGCTTGATTGCCTTGTCGTAATTGGCGCTATCCAATGCGGTTTTGGCTTCTTTTCGAAATTTTTCAGCATTCCAGTCGGCATATTCGTCTGTCGTATCGGAATCGCCGGAAGTCAGGCCTTTAAGCGTCTCACAGCCTTGAAGAGACAGGCCTAAACAACAGATAAGTAAAAGTTTAATTAAAATTAATCGCATAGTACTAACGACACGCTGTAATATAAGGGGTTTTTCTCGCTGGATATAACTGCGATACTTCGGATGGCTTGGGAATCCGGCGAGTATAACTTAACAATGGGTTAATCAGAAGAACTTGTTATGACAAGATTAACGGAAGAAGTGCCATTTGAAATGGCCGGTATGCGGTTGGATCAAATACTTGCCGAATTGTTTACCGATTATTCACGCAGCAAGCTGCAAATTTGGGTTAAAGCCGGACGCGTACAAGTTAACGGTTTGACGCTTAAAGCAAAAGACAAGCTTGAAGGCGGCGAGACAATAACGTTGGATGCCGAGGCGGAAGTTGTGATTACATCCGAAGCCGAAGAGATTCCTTTGGATATTGTTTATGAAGATAACAGCCTTTTGATTGTGAATAAACCGGCCGGTTTGGTCGTGCATCCTGCGGCAGGAAACTGGAGCGGTACTTTGTTGAACGCTCTGCTGAATCACGATCCTAATCTGGAAACTTTGCCAAGAGCTGGCATCGTACATCGAATCGACAAGGAAACCAGCGGCTTGCTGATGATTGCAAAAACGTTGCAAGCCCATAACAGCCTGACGCAGCAGTTGCAGGACAGGGATATTAATCGCGAATATCTGGCGATCACGAAGGGAAGAATGACGGCAGGCGGTACGGTCGATGAGCCTATCGGCAGGCATCCGACCGATCGCAAGCGTTACACAGTTAAGGAAAACGGTAAGTTTGCGGTGACGCACTACCGGGTCGTCCAGCGCTTTGCCCGTCATACGCTGATCCGGGTTAAGCTGGAAACCGGCCGAACCCATCAGATCAGGGTGCATATGGCGCATATCCGTTTTCCGCTGTTGGGCGATCAGGTTTATGGCGGACGTTTTCAAATGCCGCCGGATTGTAGCGAGCGCCTGGAAAAAGAATTGCGCAGTTTCAAACGTCAGGCTTTGCATGCGGCCAAGCTGGGCTTAGTACATCCCGTGACCGATGAATACATGGAGTGGGAACAGCCGTTGCCGGACGATATGACACGGTTGCTGGAGGCGTTGGCGGAAAATGAGCGGGATTAAAGCTGAGTTGAGCAGCTTGTCTGCTCAAACGAAACTTATGCCCTCTGGGTATAAAGCTGAGTTGAGCGGTTTGCCCGCTCAAACGAAATTTATGCCCTTTGGGTATAAACATTGGCTGACGCCGGATTGGCCCGCACCGGCCAATGTGCATGCGGCGACTACGTTGCGAACCGGCGGCGCGAGCTGCGGCGCTTATGCCAGTCTTAACCCGGCTATGCATGTCGGCGATGACGCGGATTTAGTCAGGCAAAACCGTCAGACCATCAAGGCGATGCTGGACTTGCCGAGTGAGCCGGTTTGGCTGGAGCAAATACACAGTAACCGGGCGGTACAGGCGCTAGCAGCCGAACCGTTGCAGCAAGCCGATGCCAGTTATACGGCGGAGTCGGGCGTTGTCTGCGCAGTGCTGACGGCGGATTGTCTGCCATTGCTGGTTTGCACGGCTGACGGTGGGCAGGTGGCCGCGATTCACGCGGGTTGGCGAGGATTGCTGGCCGGTGTGATCGGCAATACGCTAACGGCAATGACAAGCACCGGTGTCCTGGTTTGGCTGGGGCCTGCAATCGGTCCCGATTGCTTTGAGGTAGGCCAGGAAGTGCGGGATGCGTTTTTGGAGAAGTCGTTAACATTCACAACGGCTTTTAAACAACAAAGCAACGGTAAGTGGTTGGCCGATATTTACCAGCTGGCTCGGATTGATCTGGCTCGGTTAGGCGTCGATAGGGTTTACGGTGGCGGTTTTTGTACCGTCACCGAACATGAACGTTTTTATTCTTATCGCCGGGATAAAGAAACAGGGCGTATGGCTACGCTAATTTGGAGAGTTTAAAGTAGTGGATTTACTGATATTAATTGTCATCTTTACCGCAATCGGCGGCATCTTAAGTGTCATGGCGGCGGCAGTTTTTCTATTGTTGCCGGATCATCGCAGAAATGCGGTGCTGCCGCATGGGATCAGTTTTGCGATTGGTGCATTATTGGCAGTTGCTTTTTGGGGGTTGATTCCCGAGGCTTTTTCAGCAATTAAGCCCGAGCAGTTTCAGTCGTTATCGGGAACGATACTGGCGGGCGTGCTTGGTTTTTTTGTGCTGGAGAAATTACTGATTTGGCGCCACTGTCATTCGGGTGACTGTGAGGCGCATGGCGATGAAGACGAACACGGCCATGAGCACGTTCATGCTCATGCGCATAGCCACAGTCACGGCATGGCCAGGTCGGCCGGTGCGCTGATTATTCTTGGTGACGGCATTCATAATTTTGTCGATGGTGTTTTAATAGCGGCTGCGTTTTTGACCGATGTGCAACTCGGCATAGTGACAAGCTTGGCCGTTGCGGCGCATGAAATTCCTCAAGAAGTGGGTGATTTTGCTATTTTGCTGCACAGCGGTTACTCCAAAAGCAAAGCGCTTTTTTACAATATGCTCGCCAGTTTAACGACGGTTTTGGGCGGCGTATTGGCTTATTTCGGATTGGAAGATTTGCATGATAAGCTGCCGTATTTTCTGGCGTTGGCAGCCTCAAGCTTTATCTATATCGCGGTGGCCGACTTGATACCGTCACTACATAAAAAAACCGACACGAAAACGTCATTGCAACAGATTGCGTTGATTGCCATGGGCGTGTTGCTGATCTGTTCGTTGCACGGCATCGCGCATCATATGGAAGTTTAGGCCGGCGGCGTTTTAGTTTGAGCGAGTGTAGGCGACTTGCAATACCACGTTTCTGATGCTGTTGGCCCATATCAGCTCGTGAATATCAAACTCATTCGCGCTCTGTTTGTCGTCGCGGTCTAATTTGATGCCCAGCTTGCTGAGCCTGAAATGAGACTTGTCAATGCTTAACAGTTTGGCTGGGGGGGCGAGATATTCGACCAAGGTATTCAGATAAACTTCCGGGTTAGCCAGGCTTGCTACTCGAGATTCGTAAGAAACATGGTCGGTATTAAAAAGTTGATTAGCCATGCGCGACGTCATCTCCTGCTTGGTCAGCGTTACTACGCGGCGGAACAGATAATTTTTTAGTGCGGCGCTTAGTTCTTCAAGGCTGGCGCAAGGTATATGAATTTTGTGCGAGGAGAAATTGACCGCTTGCTGAGGTACGTCGTGAATAACCATGTCTCCCTGCATACTCATGCCCAACGTGTGCTTTTCGGTTTTACAGGCAGTTAACAGGGCATACACTACGGGGAATTGATATTTACTGTGCGTGCGTAAATAAGTATCTAAATCGGGATCGGTACTGAACAGTTTGTCGATGTCTTTGTTAAGTACGAACAGGGTGTTGACGAGAGGATCCGTAATAAATGCATCCCGGTTCAAGTCGATGGGCGGGGGAATCTCATCGGCAATCTGGAGTACATGTTTATACAGGCCCTGCACATGCCCTCTTAATTTATCAGAGTAATCGTCTACGGCGCGCATTTTGCTGTTCGAGCCATCAACGAAACTTTCGATAATTTGCCGGTCTTCCTCCGTCTGTTGCTCTTCCTCGTGGATGTGATCGCTCAGGCCGTGGACTAGCTCTTGCAGGTGGCGAATTTGATCGTCGAAAAAAGTTCTAAGGCTTAAGGCTTCATGTGATCGTCTATTTTCGCTCATGATTGGCTTTTTCCGTATGGAGGCTCTTAAGACCGATAATTTTGTTCTTGGTTTTAATAAAGTGAAGAAGCTTGGCTTCATTTATATCGCCATATCATCTGCCCATAGTTTCATGCGGCCTGATGATATGGCAACGGGGATAGCCGGAATTTGTTATTTTACTTGAGGCATAATGCCTTGCTCGGCGGCAAAGTAAAATTTGATGTTTTTCCGATGGATATTTATTTAGGTTACGACGTCAGGCGCAGTTCTGCCTGTACGTTTTTTAATCTCGCAAAATTGTTCGGCCAGGCTAATTAACTCTGCAAGGGCGGTTTGGGCGTCTTGATCGTGTTTTGAGGCGTCTGCTTCAAAACGTTCCAAGTAGATTCTTAATGTTGCACCGACGGTTCCTGTTCCGGATAAACGGAAAATAATACGAGAGCCGTTGTCAAAACCGATGCGTATGCCCTGTTTACTGCTGACGCTTCCATCTACGGAATCTTCATAGCTGAATTCATCGGCATATTTGACTTTATATTCACCGAAAGTTTGGCCCGGCAATGCGGATAACTGATTGACCAAGTGCTCGACAATGCCGTTGGCAATATCCATTTCTACGGCTTCATAATCATGTCTGCAATAGATATCGCGGCCGAATTTTTGCCAGTGTTCATGCACAATGTCGGCAACAGGCTGGCGTTTTCTGGCGATTAAATTCAGCCAGAACAATACTGCCCATAAGCCGTCTTTTTCTCGTACATGATCGGAGCCGGTGCCGAAGCTTTCTTCGCCGCACAGGGTGATTTTTCCTGCATCCAAAAGGTTGCCGAAGAATTTCCAGCCGGTCGGTGTTTCATAACATGGGATGTTGTAACGGGCTGCTACACGGTCAACTGCTTGACTGGTAGGCATTGACCGGGCCACGCCGCGTAAACCCTGGGCATAAGCCGGGATTAAGTGCGCGTTAGCCGCCATAATCGCCAAGCTGTCGCTAGGCGTTACGAAAATATGGCTTCCGGTAATCATGTTGCGGTCGCCGTCGCCGTCCGATGCTGCGCCAAAAACCGGAGCTTTTGAATTGAACATGCGCTCAGCCAATTCCTTAGCATGTGCTAAATTGGGGTCGGGATGATGGCCGCCAAAATCTTCCAGAGGTTCGGCATTAATGACCGAGTCCGGCGTTGCGCCTAACATGTCTACCAATATTCTTTTTGCATAAGGGCCGGTGATGGCATGCATTGCGTCAAAAAGCAGGGTGATATAGCCGGAGCCGATGCTTTGCTTCAGTAAATTGAAATCGAAAATAGACTGCATCAGCTCGGCATAATCGGCTACCGGATCAACGATAGTCACCTTAAGCCCATCTATTTGATATGCGCCGATGCAATCCAGGTCTATGTCGTCGATACGAGCGGTCTTATAGCTATCGATACTCAGGCTGCGCTGAAAAAATGCGTTGGTATATTTTTCGGGGGCAGGGCCGCCGTTACCGACGTTGTATTTAATGCCGAAATCTTCATCAGGTCCGCCGGGGTTATGGCTGGCGGATAGAATCAGTCCTCCGAAGGCATTATTTTTTCTAATAAGATGTGATGCGGCCGGGGTAGACAGGAGGCCGCCTTGACCTATAATAAGTTCGCCGAAACCGTTGGCTGCTGCTATCTTGATAATGGTCTGTATGGCCGGTCTGTTAAAATACCGTCCGTCTCCGCCCAGTACCAGCGTTTTTCCGGTAAAATTATGTAACGAATCGAAAATTGATTGAACAAAATTTTCCAGGTAACCGGTTTGTTGAAAGACTTTAACTTTTTTTCTAAGACCGGAGGTGCCAGGACTTTGGTCGTTGTATGGATGCGTTGTGATAATTTCTATTTGCATGCGGGATCCTTAATTCGACAATTAACCTGGTGACTAAAGTACACCAAAATTCTTATCTAGTGTAGAGCATTTATGTCGCGAATTTATTTATTGCTGTGTTTTAGTTTGTTTTCTTTTTCGGTCATTGCTGATGACGATGTTTGGCTTTTGGTCGACACAAAAGCGCTGACTATTGAGGTCAAAAAAGGTAAACAAACGATTGACACCATAAATGATATTGCCATTGGTCGAGGAGGCGCCGGATTTAAAAGTCATCAGGGCGATAACATTACGCCTTTTGGGGATTACAGAATAGGTTGGGTTGGTGAGAATAGTTCTTTCCGAAAGTTCTTCGGTTTGACTTACCCGTCTGCTGACGATGCTCAAAAAGCCTTGGAGCAGGGGGTCATCAACCAAGCAACCTACAACAGTATTATAAGTGCTCACCGGGCTCATCAGGTGCCGCCGCAAAATACGCCTTTAGGCGGGAGAATTGGTATTCATGGCCTAGGTCGAGCGGATGAAAAAATTCATAAATCAATGAATTGGACGCATGGATGTATTGCGTTGACTAACGGGCAAATTGATCATTTGAGTCAATGGTTGGACAAAGGAACAGTCGTAAAAATAAAATAAAACTGGAAAATAATTTAAAAACAGTGCAGAATTAAAGCTAGTAGCGTTTTTTTGTTGTAATCACTTTAAGAAGGAAAAATAATATGAAAAAAGTAATGAAATTATCAATGGTTGCTTTGGTTGCTAGCTTGGCTGTTGGTTGCGCAAGCACTTCAGACGTAGAAAACCTGCAATCACAAATTGACGGTTTGAAAACTTCAGTTGCTCAAGCATCTGCTGATGCAGCTAGTGCAAAAAGCGCTGCTGATTCTGCTTCTGCTCAAGCTGCTTCTGCTGAAGCAGCTGCTAACCGTGCAGCTCAATATGCTCAAGACACAAACAGCAAATTGGACAGCATGTTCAAAAAATCAATGCTGAAATAAATCATTACTGATTTACAAAATAGAAAGCCCGGTGGGATTCCACCGGGCTTTTTTTTTGAGTACAACAATTCGGTTAGGATGATTTAGTTCACGCTATAGCTACCCATGGTAGAATAAAACCTTTTTGAATTTACTACATTCATGCGTCTTATTAGAGGATTATCTCATTTGGAACCGTTAAGAAACGGTTGTGTATTGACGATCGGAAATTTTGACGGATTGCATTTAGGGCATAGAGCAGTAATAAAAAAGCTGGCTGAGCGAGGTAAGGCATTAGCGCTGCCCGTTGTCGCCATGGCCTTTGAGCCGCAACCGTTGGAGTATTTTCTGGGAGAAAATGCGCCGTCGAGGCTAATGCGCTTGCGCGAGAAAGTGATCCGGTTTTCTGAATTACCCATTGATGATTTGCTGATATTACGATTTAATCAATACTTTGCCAACTGTGATGCAGAGCAGTTCATTGAAGATGTTTTGGTAAAAAAGTTGAATGTAAAACATCTGGTGGTTGGCGATGATTTTCATTTTGGCAAGGCCAGACGCGGCAATTTCGCGATGCTTAAGGATAAGGGCAAGTTATTTAACTTCGATGTGGAAGACACCGGGTCTTATCAAGTAGACGGGCTTCGAGTGAGCAGTACCTTGATCAGGGATGCGTTAGGAAGCGGCGATTTGGCTTTGGCTGAAAAATTGCTGGGTTATTGCTATTCTGTTTGCGGACGGGTGGCTCATGGCGACAAACGAGGGCGGACTATTGGCTATCCCACTGCCAACATACAGATGTTTAGAAAAAACGCTCCTGTTAACGGCGTATTTGCCGTAACCATGACCGGTATTGACGGTTGCGAGTTTGAAGGTGTTGCGAATGTAGGTACCCGGCCTACGGTTGATGGTGGTTCAAAGGTTATATTGGAAGCTCACTTATTTAATTTTGATAAAGAAATTTACGGGCGTTATGTCGAAGTGCATTTCAAACAAAAGATCAGGGATGAAATGCGGTTTCAGTCACTAGATGAGCTTAAAGCCCAGATTGTAAAAGATGTGGCTGCGGCCAAAGCTGCTCTGAGCTCCATGTACGCTAGCAGTATGGACACCGTTTCTGGTGATCGCCGCGCCGGTTTCTGACCGGTTGGCGGCATACACATCATCTCTGATGATAAAGATTTTTGCCGAGTTTAATTGTTATGACGATGGATTATAAAAAAACACTGAATTTACCCAATACCGCATTTCCTATGAAAGGCAATCTGGCGCAACGCGAGCCGGAACGCCTGAAAAAATGGAATGAAATGGATCTATATAATAAGATCAGAAAGGAATTTGCCGGACGGCCAAAATTTATCCTGCATGACGGCCCTCCGTACGCGAACGGCGAAATTCACATCGGCCACGCAGTTAATAAAGTGTTGAAAGACATCATCATTAAATCCAAGTCATTAAGCGGTTTCGATGCACCTTATGTGCCGGGATGGGATTGTCACGGTTTGCCGATTGAGCTACAGGTAGAGAAAAAAGTCGGCAAAGCAGGCGTTAAAGTTTCTCCGGCCGTATTCCGTAAAGCTTGCCGCGAGTATGCAGGCAAGCAGGTCAATATCCAGAAAGAGGCGTTTATCCGTCTTGGTATTTTGGGCGATTGGGATCATCCTTATTTAACGATGGACTTTGCGTTTGAAGCCGATATCGTTCGTTCATTGGGCAAAATCAGCCGGAACGGCCATATCGCAAAAGGTGCCAAGCCTGTGCATTGGTGTACCGATTGCGGTTCGGCACTGGCGGAAGCGGAGGTCGAGTATGAAGATAAACATTCGCCTGCTGTCGATGTGCGGTTTCTGGTTGTCGATGAAGATGGATTTTTGAATCAATGCCATCATGTGCCTGAGCATGATGGTTACGGGCCGTTATCGGTGGTCATTTGGACAACTACTCCTTGGACATTGCCGGCGAATCAGGGCGTTGCGTTAAACCCGGATTTGGAATACGCGGTAGTGCAATGCGAAAAAGACGGCGAAAAAGAACGATTGGTCGTTGCCGAAGCATTGCTCAAAGATGCGATGCTGCGTTATGGCATCGAAAATTATCATGTTATTGCTTATTGTAAAGGCGCAGCTTTAGAGCATCAGTTATTGCGCCATCCTTTTTACGACAGGCAAGTGCCTATTATTCTCGGCGATCACGTTACTACCGATGCCGGTACCGGTGCGGTACATACAGCGCCGGGCCACGGCCAGGACGACTATGTAGTCGGCTTGAAATACGGTTTGCCGGTCGATAACCCGGTCGGCAACGACGGCGTTTTTCTTCCGAATACCGAGCTGTTTGCCGGCGAGCATGTGTTTAACGCCAATGCCCATGTCTTGGAAGTGCTGGAACAACGAGGAAAATTGCTGCATCACGAGGCGATTTTGCACAGCTATCCGCATTGCTGGCGGCATAAGACCCCGATTATTTTCCGGGCCACGGCGCAATGGTTTATCTCAATGGATAAAAACAAGCTGCGCGAACAGGCATTGAACGAAGTCAAGCGTGTAACCTGGATTCCCGATTGGGGGCAGGCGCGTATTGAAAGCATGATGGAAGGGCGGCCTGATTGGTGTATCTCCCGTCAACGTACTTGGGGCGTACCGATCGCGTTTTTTGTTCATAAAGAAACCGGCGAATTGCATCCGCGCACGGCTGAACTGGTTGAGCAAGTGGCCGAACGCATCGAGCAAAAAGGCATCGATGCTTGGTTCGAGCTGGACGCAGCAGAATTGTTAGGCGATGAAGCAGGGCAATACGAAAAAATCAACGATACGCTGGACGTCTGGTTCGACTCCGGCGTGACTCACGCCTGCGTGCTGGAAAAGCGCGAGCAATTGCACTTTCCGGCCGATTTGTATTTGGAAGGCTCCGACCAGCACCGAGGCTGGTTCCAGTCGTCATTGCTGGCTTCGGTCGCGATGAACGAAGTGGCGCCTTACAAAGCCGTTCTGACACACGGTTTTACCGTCGATGCTGACGGCAAGAAAATGTCCAAGTCGAAAGGCAACGTCGTTGCCCCGCAATCGGTCATGAAAGACCTTGGTGCCGATGTGTTACGGTTATGGGTTGCTTCGACCGATTATCGTGGCGAAATGAGCGTATCGGACGAGATTTTACGGCGTACTTCGGACGGCTACCGCCGTTTAAGAAATACCGCGCGTTTCCTGCTGTCTAACCTGGACGATTTCGATCCTGAGCAACATTTGGTCGACAATAAGGATTTGTTGGCGCTGGATCGTTGGGTTATGGATAGGGCGTTTACATTGCAGGAGGAAGTTAAAACTGCCTATGAAACCTATCAATTCCAGCATATTTACCAAAAAGTGCATCATTTTTGCGTGATTGACTTGGGCGGATTTTACCTGGACATCATCAAGGATCGTCAATACACCGCCAAAGCCGACGGCTTGGCGCGGCGTTCGGCGCAAACCGCAATGTATCATGTGCTTGAGGCGCTGACTCGCTGGTTGGCGCCTATTATCAGTTATACCGCCGATGAAATCTGGCAATACATGCCGGGTAAGCGTAGCGAGTCGGTATTTTTGGAAACCTGGTATTCGGGCTTGGTCAAGCTGGACGACGATGCGGCCCTGAATCGCGAGTGCTGGCAAAAAATAATGGCAGTCCGGGCGGCTGTGGGTAAAGAACTGGAAAAAAGCCGGACCAAAGGCGATATCGGCTCTTCACTGAATGCAGAACTCGAACTGTATTGCAATGCCGAATTTTTTGATGTGTTAAATCAATTGTCGGATGAATTGCGTTTTATCTTCATTACCTCGAATGCTGCGGTTATGACTGAGGATAATGCTTCCGAAGAAGCTATTCAGACTGAAATTGAAGGCGTTAAATTGAAAGTCGTTGTTTCCGGGCATGAAAAATGCGTACGTTGCTGGCATCAGCGGCCTGATGTCGGTCAACATGCAGAGCATCCCGAACTGTGCGGCCGTTGCGTCGAAAACGTAGCCGGCAATGGCGAGCATAGGCAATATGCGTGATAAGGTTATGTTGAAATGGTTATGGCTGTCGTTACTGGCAGTCATTTTGGATCAAGCCAGCAAGCTTGCGATCGCCGGTTCGATGCAGCTTTATGAGTCTATTCAGATCATGCCGTTTTTTAAGCTGACTTATGTGCATAACACCGGCGCGGCTTTCAGCTTCTTAAGCGAAGCCGGCGGTTGGCAGCGCTGGTTCTTTGCCGGTTTGGCGGTGGTGATCAGCGCGGTCATAGCGGTTTGGCTGACCCGCTTGAAAAAGCATGAAACCTTGCTGGCTGTGGCTTTGGCGCTGGTTTTGGGCGGAGCTGTCGGTAACTTGATTGACCGGCTGGCTTATGGATATGTGATCGATTTTCTTGATGTTTATTACGATTCTTGGCATTGGCCCGCTTTTAATATTGCGGACTCAGCTATTACGTTAGGCGTGATGTTAATGCTGGCCGAGTCGTTCGGCCTAGGGCATCCGAAAGAGCCGGTTTAAAGCTGAGTTGGGCAGCGTGTCTGCCCAAACGAAACTTATGCCCCTTGGGTATAAAAAGTTTTTATCACGGAGACGTAGGCTTAGCCACTTTGTGTCTCGGCAGCTGCTCCTTGCGTTGCTAAGCCACAAGGATGTGGCGAATGCAGAAAACGCAGGAGCGGTTTTCTGTCTACCTCCTGCGTCCATGCAGTCGTTCGTGGTGAATCAAAGTTACCTCAGCAGTTCTGAAAGTTTTTGCCAATCAAAAGATGCGCCCGGATCGGTTTTTCGTTCAGGCGCAATATCGCTATGCCCGGTAATACGTTGTGCCGATAGCTTAGGGTAGGTTTCAAATAAAACGCGAATTACCTTGGCGAGTTGAGCATATTGTTGATCGGTGTAATCGATAAGTTCAGTGCCTTCAAGCTCTATACCGATAGAAAAATCATTACATCGCTCCCTGCCTTCGTATATCGATTTTCCAGCGTGCCATGCGCGTTTATCAAACGGTACATATTGGACACAGCTTCCGTCACGCTTGATCAGCAAATGCGCCGAGACGGTAAGTTGATAAATATCTTTAAAATAAGGATGTTCATCAAGATTAAGCTGATTGCAGAACAACTGGTCGATATAATGATTGCCGAACTCGCCGGGCGGAAGACTGATGCAGTGGATAACGAGTAGTGAAATGTCTTCAGGGTCCGGTCTTTCGTCAGAATTGGGTGAAGGGATTCGGGGAATATCGGTTAACCAATGCCGGTTTATTTTCATGAGCTAATTAGAGAAGTAAAAACGGAAGCAAAAACACAGTATTTAAGACAGATGCTCTTATTATTAGCCAAAATGCTATTAGGGAGCTAGGCTATGACGAACTTATTTTTAAATGACAATAGATATATTGCAATGGATAACCGGCAACAGACAAATTCGAGTTTAGGTAAATCCAATAAAACTGAGACTTTAAGTAAAATTAAAGCAATTTTCTTCCAGCATTTTGAGCAGGCGGTTGACGATTGCTGTCGGCATATTGATCTTGAGTTTGGCTTGCAGCTGGGCAAGAGCAGGGAAAGAACAAATAAAGATCAATATATCAAACTGCTGGAATATCTTCGTTTAGTTCGGAGCGATATTAAGCAAAATTACTTACTAAAAGTTAACGAAATTTTCGATGGCAATTACCAAAAATCAACGACCAGCCAAAGAGAGCAATTAGATTTTTCCAAAGTATCGCTAGTCAATGACGAGACTGTAAAAGAAAATCATGCCGTCATGCTGATTATTCGCCACTGCGAACAATCATATTATGAAGAAATGGCCGCTTTAAACAAACTTCTTGCGATTCAGCAGGGTAAACAAGTTATTTCCGACAGTCAAAATCCTATTTTTCCTGAAAAACTGGTTCGTGCCTTGGTCGATGTCGTTAATTCGCTGAAACTCAACACAGAAGGCCGGATTGCGTTGTATAAAACATTTGAAGCTAATGTTTTTGCTCAACTAGGGTTCATTTACCGTGAATTGATCAAGCAATGCAAAACTGATGGTCCGGTTTCATTACACGTGGTGGAAGATAACAAGCGGTGGGTCGAGCCTGTTCATGCAAGTCCCGAGCAGCCAAGTGCGGCATTTGAGCTGTTGCAGCAAAAATTGGAGCGATGGCGGCTGGCTCATTTTCCTTCTGTTTATGATTTAATTTCAATTACCGGAAATGTATTTTACGAATATTCCGAAATAGAAAATGCATTGCGGGCTCTTCAGTTGGCTGACGATGGCCCGGGTCTGATAGCAAAAAGACAGCCGTTAAAGATCAAGGTTCTTAAAAAATTGGAAGAACTAAGCTTTAGCATTGATGTCAAAATCTTGGCCAGGCATGATGAAGACCTGCTGGATTTGGTCGCTTTGATCTTTAGCGAAATAGAGCGGGACAAGTGGCTGGAAGACTCGGTAAAAAAAGCTGTTTTACGGCTGGAAATTCCGCTGGCAGCCGTGTCTTTGAGGCAGTACAGTATTTTTACAAATGAATGCCATCCCGTCAGGCAACTGCTTGATGATTTGATTGAAGCCGGGATGTTTTTAAATGCCGATGATCATGATGACCGGCTAATACTGGAGCGTATAACAATCGCAATTAAAAAAATAACCGGAAGAGGGATTGAGCTTTCCGGTTGGAAAATGGAAGCGTATGAGTTCTCGAATTATTTAAACAAGCAAAAACAGTGCAGTCAGCATATAGAAGAAAACGCCAAGCAGTTTATGATCAATAAATACGCAGCGGCGTCAGGCAAAAAAATAGTTCTTAAAACCATTGAAAAAAGCATTATCGGTAAAGCTGTACCGAACGCGATAGGCGAATTTTTAAATAATGTTTGGTTTGAGGTGCTGTTGGACGCTTATACGCGTGAAGACGGTCAGTGGCAAAAGTCGGTGCAGGCGATGGACGACCTGATTACAAGCGTTATGCCGCCGGCCGATGATAATGAAAGAAAACAGATATTGAAATTACTGCCGGGACTGATTGCGGAATTAAGGAGAGGTCTGAAGCAAATTTCATATGACAAAGCTGCACAGGCGCGCTTTTTTAAAGATCTTGCCGTATGGCATATCATTTTAATGGATAAAAAAGGCAAGCCGGCTGCCGACTCAGTAATTGTCCAAGATATAAAAATAGAAAGCGAAACGATAGTGGATCAGAGCTCGGAGCAGGCCGGAAGTCTTGCCGAGGAAAGCTGGGTTGAGTTTCTTTCGGAATCAGGAAGGCAATGGGGTAAGTTGCTTTGGAGAGATGCTGGGGCGGAAACTATGCTGTTTGTCGGCAAAAACGGGGCAAAAATGCTTGAAACCCAAGTTGATGAGTTGGCGGAAAAACTGCGCAAAGGGCTCGCTACTATTGTTAATATTGATAATAGAAGGCTTACCGAGCGAGCGCTTTCACAATTGATGAGCTTATGACGGAACATCTGAACATGATAGATATTAAACATTTCCTTGACGAAGATATGGGCTCGGGTGACATTACAGCTGCTATCATTCCTGAGCCTACGGCGGCTGAAGCCGAAGTCATTACCAGGGAAGATATGGTGCTTTGCGGGCAAGCCTGGTTTGATGCGATCTTTAAGCATTTGGATTCGGGCATTAACATCAATTGGCTAGTTGCAGAAGGCGAGACGGTCGATAAAAACACACTTTTATGCAAGCTCAGCGGCCCGGCGAGAGCTTTGCTGACCGGAGAACGGACCTCCCTAAATTTGCTGCAGACCTTATCTGCAACAGCAACTGTTGCCAGGCAATATGCCGAAGCGGTTTCCGGTACGGGCTGTAAAGTGCTGGATACTCGCAAAACCATTCCCGGCCTTAGGAACGCGCAGAAATATGCGGTTGCTTGCGGCGGCTGTTACAACCATCGGATTGGTTTATATGACGGCGTGTTGATCAAGGAAAACCATATCATTGCCGCAGGTTCCATCGCTAACGCAATCCGGTCGGCGCGAGAGCTGAGTTCAGTTCCGGTGGAAGTGGAAGTTGAATCGATGCAGGAATTTCTGGAAGCGGTCGCAGCAAAACCTGACCGTATCATGCTGGACAATTTCAGTCTTGACGATATGGCGGCGGCAGTCAAATTGAATGCAGGCATAGCGCTTGAAGCGTCCGGCAACATCGGCCTGGACAATATCAGGGCCGTTGCCGAAACCGGCGTTGATTATATTTCTATCGGTGCGTTAACCAAGAATGTCAGGGCCGTCGATTTATCGATGCGCATCAAGCTGGTGAATTGAAATGATCGAGAATGCTGAGACTTTAGTTAAACAAATCAGTCACGGCATCTACGTGATCGGCGTTGGTAAAGGCGAGCGGCAAAACGCGTTTACCGCAGCCTGGGTGATGCAGGTATCTTTTGATCCGTTGTTGCTGGCGATTAGCATTAATCCCGGGCATTATTCTTACCGCTTGCTGCAAGAAAGCGGCGTTTGCTCTGTTAACGTGCTGGGGCAGCAGCACTATGCAATTGCCGAGCATTTCGGCCGTTCCGCACCGGATAAGATGAAAGGATTTGAGTGGCAGGCAGCTAGCACGGGGGCGCCGGTTTTAGCCGAGAGTTTGGCGTATTTCGATTGCGAGGTCAGTCATTATGCCGATGCCGGGGACCATAAAATCGCCGTTTGCAAAGTTGTCTCGGCGGCGGCAATGCTGAATCAAGGACGGCCAATGTTGTACAATCAGACAGGCGATATGGACGGCAGTAGCGAACTATACGGGTAAGATGTACTCAGTTCTATTATTAGCCGCGAAGATACTAATAGCGCAGGGAAAAATATAAACTTCGTGTCTTCGTGGTGAGAGCTAATCAAACCAGAGGAAACATCTTATCCGGGTTCAATATCCCGTTCGGATCGAATTGGCGCTTGATGTCGCGCATCAATTCCAACGAATTCATGTCCAGCTCCCTGTCGACAAAATCCCGTTTTTCCAGGCCCACGCCGTGTTCGCCGGATAATGTGCCGTTGAGTTTTAGCACCAACGAAAAAATCTCATCCAGGCAAGTGTGAGCTTTTTTGCCTTGCTCGGGTTCGTCCGGATCGAGCAATAAATTCACATGAATATTGCCGTTACCTGCATGGCCGAAGTTGATAATAGGTAAGTCATATTTTTTCGATAATTCACCCAGGCCCGCTATCAACGCAGGTATTTCAGTAACCGGTACGACGACGTCTTCATTGATTTTTTTAGGGGCTACCTTGCGCAATGCCGGAGACAGCGCTTTTCGGGTTTGCCATAGCGCTTTAACTTCCGCCTCGGTTTGCGCCAGCCTAATATCTAAAAGACCGTTATTGCTGGCCGCAGCCGCTACTTTCTCAGCGGCTGTATCAAGACCTTCGCGTTGTCCATCGACTTCGATCATTAGCATGGCGCCTGCATGTTCGGGCAGGTCGGATTCCGAATATTGCCGAATCATATTGATTGCATTGCCGTCAATGAACTCCAGTGCGCAGGGAACAACCGGTTGCGACATGATCGCCGAAACAGCTTTTGCTGCGTCAAAAACAGAGTTATAGATGGCTCTGAGCGTTTTAGTCGCTTCCGGTAGCGGTGTCAGTTTCAGTGTGGCTTGGGTAATAATCGCCAAAGTCCCTTCCGAGCCGAGTATCAGCCGGGTCAGGTCGTAGCCGACCACGCCTTTGCTGGTATGAACGCCGACGCGAATCTCTTTGCCTGTGCCTGTTACGGCGCGCAGGCCCAGCGTGTTTTCTCTTGGCGTGCCGTATTTGACTGCCCTGGGGCCGGCGGAATTGTAGGCAAGGTTGCCGCCAATGCTACAGAAGGCCGCGCTGGTTGGGTCGGGCGGCCAGAAAAACCCTTTGGTTTTGGCGATGTCCTGCACCTGCTGGTTGGTCATACCCGGTTCTACGGTGATGTAGCGGTTGTCCGGCGAAAATTCGACCAGTTTGTTCATGCGTTCTAAGGACATGATCAGGCCGCCTTTTAGCGGAGTCGTCGCGCCGGTCGTGCCGGTGCCGCGGCCGCGGGTGGTCAAGGCAATATTGAATTGATTGCAAGCCTTGACGACGCTGACCACTTGTTCATGCGTGGTTGCAAATACCACGGCCTGGGGCAATGCATGGCGGCGGCTATTGTCGTAGCCGTAAGTCCAGCAGTCTTCAGGTGCGGTCAAAATGTTTTGTGGGGCAAAAATCTTAGCTAATAGATTTAAGAAATCGGCGGGTAAAGCGGCAATGTTAGTCAAGGTATTCAAAAACGGTGATGATTTGTTTAATGTCGGATTGACGTCTGGCTGCTTCGATAGCGGTAGCGCCCTCGTTTCTATGCACCAAGCCCATCAGGTAAACTGTTCTTTGTTCGGTAACGACTTTTATCCAGGAAGCATCGAATTCTGGTATTTGTGCCAATGCTGTTTTTACCTTGCCGGTAATCAGCGTATCGTTGGCGCGAAAATTTAACGGGCTGGGATCGTCTATCACCAGCTTGTCGTGTACCAGTTTCACCTTGGGAATGACGCGTACGATATCGATGATCCTGTCGCGAAATTCTTCCTTCGGCGTTTCGCCGGTGATCAGCACCGCGCCATTATATGCGGTGATATTAAAATGGCACTGTTCGCGTAAATCATAGTAAGTGTTCAGCTTGGCGTTGGCACGATCTTCAATGGCCTCGTCAGCTAAAATCGCATCGCGGCTGCGGCGGTCATTTAATAAGGATAAGCCGGTTATTTCCGCTCCGGCTGCCAGGGATGGCGGCCGAGACTGCTCCCGGCAGTCTTCGGCATTCCCATCATCCATGCAGGTCAGAAGTGTCGCAATCGGTAGGGAATCGACGCGACCGTCCGTTTTAATTGCCGCACATCCCGTCGTGATCAGAAGGCTTGGTACTATGAACAGTAACAAGAGTTTTTTCATGAATTAACCGCCGAATAATTGATGGTCGATTAAGCCGCACAAGCAATGGGTAATCAATGCCTGGGTTTCTTGAATGTGTACGCTGGAGTTTGACGGCACGCGAATTTCTATATCGGTTTCATTCAGTAGCGGTGCAATCATGCCGCCGTTGTTGCCGGTCAGCGCAATAACGGTAATATCTTTGTCGTGAGCCGTGGTAATGGCTTTGGCGATATTGGCGGAGTTGTTGCCATCGGTGTAAGCAACCATTATGTCGCCGTTTTGTCCTAAGGCCCTGAGCTGCTTAGCGAAAATATCGTCAAAATGATAGTCGTTGGCTATCGCGGTGATGGTCGTTGTGTCGGTGGTTAAGGCGATTGCGGGTAATGAGGGGCGGTCACGCTCGTATTGATTAAGCATTGCCGATGACAGCAATTGGGCAAGAATCGCCGAGCGTCCATTGCCGCAGGCTATTATTTTTTTATCGTTAAGCAAGGTCGCGACCAGCCGTTGCGAGGCAAACTCGATCAGTTCGCTAAGACTGGCAAGCGTATCGTGCTGGGTTTGGATGCTGGTTGTGAAATGGTTAATTATGCGATTTTGTAGGCTCATAGAGGGCAATTATAAAGACTATCACTTAAGCCTGCGACACTTTTTGGGTTTAATAGGCTGAAGGATTTGCCTGGTTATTCTTGGATTTGCTATATGCAAGCTCTCCGCTTAGAAAGCATTCTGTATCCAGTCTATCCGTCCGTTGCCTGAGATGGCGACCACGTCAAAGCGGATAGGACAATCCGTCTTTCCGGCGGCAAGATACATCTGTGTCGCTGCAATGATCCGGGATTGTTTGGCGCGGGTGATGCTTTCAACTGCGCTGCCGTATCTATCGGTTTTGCGGAACCGGACTTCAATAATGACCAATGTCTGCCGGTCTGTCATTATCAAGTCGAGTTCGCCGTGTTTGCAGCGAAAGTTCCGGCATACCGGTTTAAGTCCTTTATTGATCAGGAAGTTGTGAGCTTGCTCCTCGGCGCTTGCGCCGCGAATTAAATGGGCGGCTTTGGTCTTGAGCTTATTGAATAGCATGATTGTCCGGTTGTTCTTTGTCGGGAGCTGGGCTAGTATTTTCGGGTTGACCGTCAATGAATTTGGCGCATGTCAGCTTGCGCTTAATGCGTTGGTCGGTGGTTAGCGATAGGTTCCCGGTTGCGCCGGAATAAGAGTCGGCTTCCAAATTATCTAAGTGTGTAATCAGGTTATAAGAATCAATGCCCATCGCAATCAGGCGGAAATAGGAGCTGGGAAATTGCGTCCAGGTTTCTTTTAGGGCGTCCATCCCAAGTTCTCCTTGATAAGTTTTATTGAATAACCAAGGAATATCGCAAAAAATTATTTTATTCAGATCGGCATCCAATGCTGCGTTGACTTGGCCTGAATAAACCGTGGGCATCGCGTAAACGGGAAGGTCTCCGGCTTGGTAAAATTGTAGTTGGGGATTAATGGCGCGTGCTTCTGCGCTATAGGCGCTTAATAGGATAGCATCGGCGTCTTGCCGTCTTCGAGGCGTGTATTTTATTCCAGGTATCAGTGTAAGAATCTTGTCATAACGTTGTTCGCTTTCATCCAAGTTGAGCAGCTTTTGAATCGGTAATGAAAAGTCGGTTTCCTTGGGATTATAAGTTTGCGTTTCCAGAAGGATGCCGTCCAGGTTTTGCCAGTCTTCTTTTAAATAGCTTGCGGTGCGTTTACCTGGCGAATTATCGGGGATCAGCAGCAGTGCTTTTCGATGGCCGTCTTCTCTTGCTTTCTGGATAATTTGTTCTGTGTCATCCAGCGGGCTGAGGCTAAACTGGTAGAGCTGATTTTTTTGCAGGCCTGGTATGTGATTTAACGCCAACACCGGTATGTTAAAGCTGACGGTGTCGGCCAAGTTTTGGATCTGCTCTTTGGCGAGCGGACCTATAATCAATTGGGCTCCTTCCGATGTAGCTTGATTATATAAAGTAGCGGGTGCCGATTGTTCGCTATCGTAAAAGCGAATGACGGGCTTCGAATGACCGCTTGTATGATTGTAAGCTGCCGTAAATCCTGCACGAATAGCTTTGCCGGCCTGGGCGAATGTACCTGATTCAGGTAGCAATAATGCGATTATTTCGGGTTGTCCGGGCATGTTTTCCTGCGTATCTTGAGGATGATCCAAGAAACTGAGGTTTGCAGGATGTGCCGGAAAAGTTGCGCGCCATTGATTTATTTGGGTATTAAAGTCAGGCTGGTTTATGTATTTTAAAATATTGGCTAGAGACATCCAGCCAGCTAGGGTATCTGTTTGGTTGGTTTGTAAGTCGGTATCGGGCAATAGGCGTAATGCCTCAAGGATAGCAGCTTGATTTCTTTCCAGTTCGGCAGGTGATGTTATCAGGCTGTGTAGCTCAATCCGGGATTGGGCGCCTTCTAGTAGATTTCCTGTTAGCGAATAAGCAAAAGCTTGAGATTGAAGGTATTTAATGCGATTTTCCAAATTGAGCTGCTGCGGTTGAATTTGTGCCAAGTTTTCAATGGCTTGTTCGGCCTCGCCAAAGCTGAGCTGGATTTGGGCATAAAGAAGGCGCAGTAGCACACGCTGTTCGGGCGATAACTCGGCAGGATTAATAGTGTCGGCAGTTTGTTTTGCGCTAGCCCCGTCGCCAGCCTGAAGTAATGAATCAATGGAGTGTAAGCGCTGCTGATTTTGTTCCTGGGGCGATAGAGGGACAGAAGATTGGTATAATTCAACGATTTGGCCTGGCTGATCATTTATTATTATCGGCTGCGTTGTCAGGGCTTCAGGGTCAGGTGCTTTGTCATGCCGCTCTTGCACCGTTCCGCTTTCCGGGTTTGTCGTAGATGTAGGCACGCAGCCGGAAAAAAGCAGTAGGCTGGGAAGTAGGGCGTACAACAATGGCGGTTTATATTTTGGTTGCATCTTTATTAGTGGTTTTCATGTGAGTGTATCGAATGTCAAATGAATGCGGCAAATTATACGTGGTTGCCACTCCAATAGGTAATTTGGGGGATATTAGTTTCAGGGCGATTGAAATATTAAAACAGGTCGACTTGATTGCCGCGGAAGATACCCGGCATATAAAAATGCTGTTACAGCATTATGGTATTGGCAATAAACTGGTTTCGTTACATCAACATAATGAGGATAAAGCTTCGGAGGGGTTATTGGAAAAGCTTCGCGAAGGTTTATCTATCGCGTTGGTTTCCGATGCGGGAACTCCGCTTTTAAGCGATCCTGGTATGCCAATGGTGAAAATGGCAAAGGAGGCGGGGATCGAAGTTGTGCCGGTGCCGGGCGCGTGCGCTTTGATTGCGGCATTATCCGCTGCGGGATTGCCGGTCACTCAGTTTGTATTTGAAGGTTTTTCGCCAAGAACCTCGTCGGCCCGAAAAGCCTTTTTTAGCGAAAGGCTGACGTGCCCGATAACTTGGGTATTTTACGAATCCAGTCATCGAATTCTGGATTCATTGCAGGATATGGCAGAAGTATTGCCGTTGGATCGGCAAGTTGTTATTGCCAGGGAATTGACTAAGTTGCATGAGACTATCGTGAAAGCTAGTTTAGGTGAGGCGCTTAAATTGGTTGAAGAAGACGCAAATATGAGAAAAGGCGAATTTGTCGTTATTGTCGATGGCGCCGTCATTGATAAAAAAGAACAAGTTCTTACGCCTGAGCAAGAAAAAATACTGAGCGTTTTGTTGAGTGAATGTTCTATTAAGACAGCGGTATCAATGGCTGTGGAAATAACCGGTGTCAGAAAGAAGTTGTTGTACCAAGCCGCTTTAGATATAGAAAAAGCCAAACAAGGTCGCTAGTTTTAGCGACTTCCGTTGGTCTGGTTTTTGCTTGTTGATTAAGGTTGTGGCGTATCGCGTCGATGCGGATGTGTGTTACACTATCTATTGAAAGAGTCGGCTGAGCAGTCGCTGTTTTATCGCAAGATAAAATGGAGGAAAGTCCGGGCTCCATTGGGCAGGGTGCCAGGTAACGCCTGGGAGGTGTGAGCCTACGGAAAGTGCCGCAGAAAATATACCGCCTGTTTTTATAACCGGTAAGGGTGAAAAGGTGCGGTAAGAGCGCACCGCGCAACTGGTAACAGGAGTGGCATGGTAAACCCCACCCGGAGCAAGATCAAATAGAGGGGCAGACGCGTGGCCCGCGCGGTCCCTGGGTAGATTGCTTGAGCTGTAAGGTGACTTGCAGCCTAGATGAATGGCTGTTCTCGACAGAACCCGGCTTATAGGCCGACTCTTTCTTTCTTTTCCGGGATTTCCCGGCCTTCCTTCATGGTGTCGCCAAAGACGCCGAAAAGACTGTTCGATAATTATCTCGACAGCATTCTTTGAGCCAATCCTCATTTTTACCAAAATATCCATAAGCATTTCTAACGCTTAATACTTAAAGTAATTTCTAATTAGAGCTAATTAACTTTTTGATAAAAGATGGTATTTGTTGTGCGATATTTTAGGGTATTTTGCGCTATCTGGATCGTTGTCTAAGTCATTGTCGAAAAAGAAAGAATCTAAATGAAATCATTCTTGACTAGGGTGTGTTTGAAATCTATAGTGGGCATAAGTGGAGAAAAGTGGAGAAAAAGGGTTTTTCGGGGTGAATTTTGTTACGAGGCATTAGCTCAATCAATTTAGACGGTAAAGGACGTTTTGCAATTCCTACTCGTTATCGGGAAGAGTTACAGGAGTGTTGCGAGTGCCAGATGGTTGTGACTGTTGCTGTCAATGAGCGTTGCGTTGGAGAGAATGGTTGCTTATGGCTTTACCCAATGCCTGAATGGGAAAAACTCGAACAAACAATTAGTAAGTTACCCACGTTAAACAAGATGGCCGGTAAGTTAAGAAGATTTGTGATTGGAAATGCGTCCGAATGTGAGATGGATGGACAAGGTCGTTTGTTGCTGCCTGAAAAGTTGAGAACATTTGCAAATATAGATAAGAAAATTGTTTTGGTTGGTCAGCTTAATAAATTTGAGCTCTGGAATGAAGAAGCCTGGACGGCAAAAGAAAGTGAATGGCTGGATGGCGACGATAACGAAGGGTTGGAAGATTTAGGATCTTTATCCTTTTAATTAATGCGGGAGATTTGTTAGTGGAACATTTGCCCGTTATGTTTGCAGAAGTTTTGCAGCAATTGGCTATTAAAGAAGACGGCGTTTATCTGGATTGTACTTTTGGTCGGGGCGGACATAGTCAAGGAATTTTAAATTTATTGGGGCCTGCGGGGCGGCTGTTGGCATTCGATCGGGATTTGGATGCGATTGATTCAGATTATGCGCAAGCCATGCTTGAAGACAAACGGTTTGATCTAAAACATACACCTTTTTCCGAGCTGGAAAATATAGTTACAAATGCAGGTTTGGTTGGAAAAGTTGACGGCATATTAATGGATTTGGGCGTGTCCTCGCCTCAGCTAGACAATCCTGAAAGAGGTTTTAGCTTTTTGCGCGACGGACCGTTGGATATGCGGATGGATGGCAATGCCGGCATTACGGCGGAGCAATGGCTGGCTAGCGTTGATGAAAAGGAACTGGTTGAGGTTCTATTTGAATACGGCGAAGAGCGATTTGCACGACGCATAGCTCATGCGGTTATTGAAAGAAGAGTCGATGCTCCGGTTAGAACCACAAGGGAGTTGGCAAAGCTTATTGAAGATGTCGTACCGGTCAAAGAGAAGCATAAACATCCTGCAACCCGCAGTTTTCAAGCAATCCGTATAAAAATTAACAGTGAGTTGGATGAGTTAAAAACTGTTTTGCAACAGTCAGCCAAAATTTTGAAGCCTTCCGGGCGCTTAGTCGTTATTTCTTTTCATTCATTGGAAGACCGGATTGTTAAACGCTTTATCAGGGCTGAGTCCGGAGCTAAATATAATCCGGGCAAACTGCCTATTAAAGAAGTTGATATTGCCAAAGGTATCTTGAAGAAAGTAGGTAAAGCTCTGAGAGCTGAACAGCAGGAAATTAACCTGAACCCGAGGGCGCGAAGTGCAATTATGCGAGTAGCCGAGAAAGTTTAAGTGGCAATAAGTCGATATTTAGGTATAGGGGCACTGATATTGGTGCTTTTGATATCTGCTCTGGCTGTAATTTACAGTAAATACCAGTCGCGGTTAATTTTTATCGAGATCCAAAAGCAGGAAAGGGCATTGGATCAGTATGAAGTGGAATGGGGACAGCTGCAATTAGAGCTGACTACTTTGGCAGAACTGAATCGGGTAGAGCAAGTGGCACGGGATCAATTGAAACTGATTATGCCATTGCGAGAAAAGATTATTTATATAAAGCCGTAAATGATGCATTTTCAGGGCAGAAGCAGGACAAATAAAACAGCCGGCAACTTTTCAGGACGAAGACAAATAGTAGTCATTTTTATAATGGCTTGTATGGTAGTGCTGGTAGGTCGAGCTGTCGATTTACAGGTGTTGAATAAACAGTTTCTAAAAGAGCAAGGAGATATGCGCCATGTCAGTGATGTGCCGGTTTCGGCATACCGAGGCATGATAAAGGATAGAAACGGAGCACCGTTGGCGATCAGCACGCCTGTTGAGTCCATTTGGATGAATCCGCAAGAGGTGGATCCTGCTAAAGAAAACGAAATCAGGCAAATGGAAAAATTGTTGAATTCGCCGAAGGGAAAAGTGAATGAGCTGATTAACGGCGATACGCATAGACAGTTTGTTTATGTTGCCCGCCAAGTGAGTCCGGTGATTGCCGATCAAGTCAAGGCGCTTAAGCTTGCAGGTGTTTATTTCGAGCGGGAATTCAAGCGTTTTTATCCGGCCGGAGAAGTCTCGGCACACCTCGTCGGCTTTACCGATATCGATGATATTGGCCAGGCAGGCCTTGAGTCGGGATATGAAAAATCATTAAAAGGAATTCCAGGTAGCAAACGCGTTATCAGGGACGGGCAGCGCCGCATTATTGAGGATGTAGAAAATATAAAAGAGCCGGTTGCGGGCAAGAACCTGGATTTAAGCATCGATCAGCGCATCCAGTATTTGGCGTATCGGGAGCTGCAACTGGCGGTTAACCTGAACAAGGCAAAATCAGCGGCGCTGGTAGTCCTGGATGCGAAGACAGGAGAAATTTTGGCGGCAGTCAATCAGCCGTCGTTCAATCCGAATAGCAGGAAGGGTTTAAAGGAAAGCCTGTACAGGAACAGGTCGATAACCGATGTATTCGAGCCTGGCTCGACAGTGAAACCCTTTGTTGTCGCGGCTGCGTTAGACGGAAGATATGTCAAGCCAAATGAGGTATTCGAAACTCATGGGACTTATCAGGTTGGAAGTCATCTGGTAAAGGATGTGCATAATTACGGAACGTTGGATTTGACAGGTGTGTTGAAAAAATCCAGCAACGTTGCAGTAAGCCAGATGGCATTGCGAATGCCCCCGGAATATTTTTGGGGAGTTTATAACAAGTTGGGTTTCGGTGTCGCTCCCGGTTCAGGCTTTCCCGGAGAAGCCAATGGCAGTTTGCTTGACTACCAAAGTTGGCATGAGTTTGATAGGGCGACTTTGTCATTCGGTTACGGTGTGAGCACCTCCGCACTCCAGTTGGCAAGAGCTTATACGGCATTGGCGGATGACGGCATTCTGCACTCGGTTAGTTTGTTCCGGCGGGACGAAGATGTCGATCAACAACGGGTATTTTCAGCAAAGACAGCCAAAAGAGTCAGGGCTATGCTGGAAACTGTACTTATGAAAGACGGTACCGCTTACGAAGGTAGAGTCGAGGGCTATAGCGCAGCCGGAAAAACCGGAACAGTGAAGAAAGCCGGTGCGGGCGGATATGTCGAGAAAAGTTATTTTTCTGTTTTTGCCGGCATGGCTCCCGCCAAAAATCCGCGGTTGATTATCGTCGTCATGGTTGATGAGCCGTCTGCAGGCCAATATTACGGCGGGATAGTTTCGGCTCCGGTGTTTTCTAAAGTAATGGCTGGCGCGTTGAGAGTGTTAGAGGTTGCTCCTGACCAGCAGGATAATATGCCTATCTTATTGACAGGAAAGGCGCCATAACATGACGAACGTCATGAATAAAGAAACGGTTCCGCGCATGCAGCAATTACTGCGATTGAACGATTTATTAGACGGATTGGCCCCTTTTCTATGCCAAAGTGATATGCCGGTTGGTCGCATCGATTCCCTACCGATTGCGACACTTTTGACCTCCATGGATGGAGGAAATACCGATGACTGCCGGGAGCAGTCGTGGCCATCGTCCTTGGCGGTCACCGGTTTGGCTTTAGATAGCCGGGAAGTGGTGAGCGGTGATGCTTTTATTGCTTTAGCCGGAGCTAAACAGCATGGATTGGCGCATGTTGAACAGGCTATCAATAACGGAGCCTGTGCGGTAATTTTTGACCCGGCAGGGAATGGCCGGCAGTTGGCAGAAGCATCGCAATGCGACATCGCTAACCGAGTCCCGATGATTCCGGTAGACGATCTGGGCTTAAAGTTGGGTGAAATAGCGTCGCGCTTTTATAGCGATCCTTCCCGGGCTATGAGAGTTATCGGTATTACCGGCACTAATGGTAAAACGTCTTGCAGCCAATTTTTAAGCCAGATGTTGGATAACTGCGGAATCATTGGGACATTGGGTTGGGGTGAATGGGGCAAGCTTAGCAAAACTCTGAATACCACGCCCGATGCGCTGGCGATTCATAAAATACTGGCTGAATTACTAAAAAGTAAAAAACATACCGTAGCGATGGAGGTTTCTTCGCATGGCTTGGAGCAAGGCAGGGTAAACGGGGTTTTATTTAAAGGAGCGGTATTTACCAACATCAGCCGCGACCATTTGGATTACCACGGTACGATGGATGCTTATGTGCTAGCCAAATTGGAATTATTGAAAAAGCCGGGGTTGGCTTTTGTTGTAGTGAATTTGGATGACGCTTACAGCGAGCAGATTATTGCTGCGGTACCGGGATCCGTGCAGTTATGGACATTTAGCGTAAAAGCGGGAAAGTCGTATCCAGGCGAGAATGTTTGTGCTGCAAATATACAGTGTCAAGCTGAAGGGATCGAATTCGATGTTCACTATAAAGACCAAACTCAGCAAGTAAAAGTACCGTTATACGGCGATTTTAATGTAGAGAATGTCTTGGCTGTTTTAACTGTAATGTTAGCGATGGACGTCTCGTTGGCTGAAGCAGCAAAAAGACTGACTTGCATAAAGCCGGTTGTTGGCCGCATGGAGCGTTTCGGGGCTGAGAATGATCCATTGATTTTTGTGGATTATGCCCACACTCCCGACGCCTTGGATAAAGTTTTGTCCAGTTTGCGTAAGCATTGTAAACAGGCTTTATGGGTAGTGTTCGGCTGTGGCGGCAATAGGGATAAGGGTAAACGTTCGCAAATGGGAAAAATTGCAGAACGATGGGCGGATTATATAGTCGTTACCGATGACAACCCGCGATATGAAAATGGATTAGATATAGTCAATGATATTTTGGCCGGTTGCAGTTCGTCAGTCATAGAGGATAGGAGTGCTGCAGTAACCGGTAAGATTCAAGTTATTCGAAACAGAGAACAGGCGATACAAAAAGTGGTAGTAAGTGCGGCTAAGAATGACTGCATCGTGATTGCGGGTAAAGGCCATGAGCAATATCAGGAAAGCAATGGCGTGTGTGTGCCTTTCAGTGACCGGCAGGTCGTGATGGATGCGTTAAATAAACGTCATGCCCAAGTTGAGCAAGATAGATGAATATGATGCTGAGCGAGGTCGCGGCCTGCGTGCATGGAGAATTGGTTGGGGAAGACGTCGTCATTCCATCAATCAGTATAGATACCAGAGCGATACAGCCTGGGCAGCTTTATGTTGCTATTAAAGGCCTTAATTTCGATGGAAATGAATTTGTAAGCGAAGCGGTACGAGCAGGGGCCGTAGCGGCAATTGTACACAGGGGAATTAACGCAACGGTGCCGCATGTCGTTGTTGATGATACACGTTTGGCTTTGGCAGAATTGGCTGGGGTTTGGCGAAAAAAAACATCTTCTTCCTTGGCAGTTGTAGGTATTACCGGCAGTAACGGCAAAACCACCGTCAAGGAAATGGTTGCGGCGATATTGAGCATTGATGGCAATACGCTGTTCACGCAAGGCAACCTGAATAATGACATCGGTGTGCCTTTAACTTTATTGCGTTTGAATGACCAGCATCGGTTTGCCGTCATTGAAATGGGCGCAAACCATCCGGGCGAAATTGAATATACCAGTCAATATGCACAGGCTGACGTTGCGATTATTACCAATGTAGGGCCTGCTCATATAGAAGGCTTCGGCAGCGTTGACGGTGTAGCTAAAGCAAAGGGCGAAATAATTCGGTCGCTACGACCGGACAGCGCGGCGGTGCTTAACCGCGATGATGACTATTTCGACTATTGGAATTCGGTAGCCGGAACAAGAAAAGTTATCTCGTTTGGCATAGATGGCCGGGCCGACGTAACGGCGCATTCCATTAAAACGGAAGTTATTGATAATGCCTTCGCCACTACCTTTGAATTAGTGACTGAAAAAGGAGCGTTAACCGTAAAACTAAGACTGGCGGGGCGGCATAATGTGATTAACGCATTGGCGGCAACTGCCGCGTGTTTAGCCCTGGATATTAATCTGCAGCAGATTAAACAAGGACTGGAAAGCGTAAAACCGGTTACGGGGCGGTTGCAGCCGCTGGTAAGCCGGTTAGGCAATATCGTTATTGATGATACGTATAACGCCAATTCGGCCTCGCTGAAAGCCGGACTGGATGTGCTATCCAACTGTGACGGGAGGCGTTGGCTGGTTCTCGGAGCTTTTGGAGAGTTAGGGCCCGAGAGCCCGAAAATACATGAACAAATGGGCGAATTAATTAAATCAAGTGGTGTAGTGCGGCTTTTGGCCGTTGGGGCCGACGCTGTAAATACGGTAAAGGCTTTTGGTGAAGGAGCCACTTTTTTTGATAGCCAAAATGATTTGATTGAAGTGCTAAAGCAAGAACTCAAAGGTGATGAAGTGATTTTGATCAAAGGATCAAGGGCTCAACGCATGGAGAATGTAGCGGCCGCACTGGTTGAGAACTTCAGGAAATAAATAATGTTACTTTATTTTGCAGATTATTTAATGACCTTTGACGGCGGTTTCAGGGTGTTCCACTACCTGACGTTCCGCGCCATTCTTGGCGCTTTAACCTCATTGATCATTTCTTTCATTATCGGACCGATAATGATAAGAAAATTAAGCCGCAACAAGATTGGGCAAAGTATCCGCGAGCTGGGCCCGCAATCGCATTATGAGAAGAAAGGCACGCCTACGATGGGCGGCACGTTGATTCTGGTTGCCATTGCGTTCAGTACGCTGTTATGGGCGGATCTCGGCAATCGATATATTTGGGTTATTTTGTTGGTAACGCTGGGTTACGGCGTGATCGGTTTTATTGATGATTATAGAAAAGTCATCAAAGGCAATAGTGATGGCTTATCGGCTAAGGCCAAATACACTTGGCAATCGATTATCGGCTTAATGGCGGCTGTTTTTTTATATAAAACAGCAATATTGCCGGCAGAAACGCAATTGATCGTCCCGTTTTTCAAAGACGTTATGTTGGACATGGGATGGCTGTACATTGTCCTGACCTATTTTGTGATCGTCGGAACCAGCAATGCCGTTAACCTGACCGACGGTTTGGACGGATTGGCGATTATGCCGACCGTGATGGTCGCAACAGGCTTGGGGATTTTTGCGTATCTATCCGGGCATGTGACATTTTCACAATATCTGGCAATTCCTTATTTGCCGAATGCCGGCGAACTGATTGTATTTTGCGCGGCCTTGGTCGGTGCCGGATTAGGTTTTTTATGGTTTAACGCTTATCCCGCTATGGTATTCATGGGCGATGTCGGCGCGCTGGCGCTGGGTGGCGCTTTAGGTGTACTGGCGGTTCTGGTCAGGCAGGAAATCGTATTAATGATTATGGGGGGCGTCTTCGTGATGGAAACGGTATCGGTGATCATTCAAGTAGCCTCATTCAAAATGACCGGAAAGCGTGTTTTTCGTATGGCGCCGATACATCATCATTTTGAATTAAAAGGCTGGCCGGAACCTCGCGTTATTGTGCGCTTCTGGATTATTACTGTCATTTTGGTGCTGATCGGTTTGGCGACCTTGAAACTGAGATAATAAATGAATAAAGCTCATGCCCCTATTCAGGATTCTGTCAGCAATGAAGCCATTATTGCATTGCTAAAAAAGAATTTTGCTTTGGATCCGGAAACTGCCAAGGTTTTGGTTGTGGGCCTTGGTGACACAGGAATTTCGGTTGCGCATTACTTGCAAAACTTAAACTTTAAGTTCGCTATTACGGATAGCCGTAACAAGCCTCCGATGATGGAAGAGTTTTTTCAGCAAATGCCCGACACACCGGTTTTCACCGGAGGATTCGATGAAGCCGCGTTTAAGGTGGCGACGCACCTGGTGGTCAGTCCGGGAATATCGTTGAACGAACAGGCGATAATGAAAGCCATTGCTAACGGCTCGAAAATAGTCAGCGATATTGATCTGTTTGCCTGCTCTGTCGATGCACCTATTGTTGCGATTAGCGGTTCTAATGGCAAAAGCACGGTAACGACTATGTTGGGGGAAATGGCCAAAGCAACAGGGTTGAAAGTGGGCGTAGGGGGGAATCTGGGGACTCCGGCTTTGGATTTATTGGCGTTAAATGCACAACTCTATGTGCTCGAATTATCGAGCTTCCAGCTGGAACGAACCTCAGCTTTGAGTGCGGCGGCAGCGACAGTACTTAATGTCAGTGCCGATCATTTGGATAGGCACATTAACATGGATGAATATGCGCGGGAGAAACAGAGAATTTTTAGAGGTGACGGGCTCATGGTCATCAATTTGGATGATTCTGTTGTTTCTGCGATGCGCAACGAGGGTAGAAAGACATTTGCCTTCTCAATTAATAAAAAAGCTGATTTCTATCTCGAATACAAGGACGACGTAGAATATCTGATGCACGATGAATTATGCCTGATGCCGTTGGCTGAGTTACCGCTTGAAGGCAGACATAACGCGGCGAATGCTTTGGCTGCGTTGGCTTTAGGTGTCGCCATGGGATTAGACGAGCAGGTTATGTGTGACGCTTTAAGAAGATTTAAAGGTTTAAGTCACAGGATGCAGCGCGTTGCGGAAATACGCGGCGTTACCTGGGTTAATGACTCGAAAGCGACCAACATTGGGGCTTGCGTTGCGGCATTACAAGGTTATGCGCGTAAAGTGATTCTGATTGCCGGCGGCGATGCAAAAGGTGCCGATATGAATGAATTAGCGCCTGCAATCAAGGAAAAAGCAAAAAGCGTGGTATTGATGGGTAAGGATGCAGGCTTGATAAAGCAGGCCTTGGATGGTTGCGTCCCCGTTTATTCTGCAGACAATATGGCGCAAGCCGTACAGATTGCAGCGAGCCTTGCCGATGCCGGTGAGAGTGTTTTGCTGTCTCCTGCCTGCGCCAGTCTTGACCAATATAAAAACTATCAGGATCGGGGCGAAAAATTTACCAAAGCCGTTCTGGCATTGGTTGACCGCTCCAGCGGTTTTCCGCCAGTCGTGGCAGCCATATGAGTAGGCGGCTGTTTGGAGATTGGTCGCGTCGTTTCTTTACTGATTGCGATACTTCGGGTCTTCTGGGGGGGCGATTTTATTTGTTCTTTACAAATTGTGATGCCGCCGCCCTATCTGGAGACTATCAATGAAATCACCGCGAATACGGATCGGACAATTCCATTTTGATCCGGTATTACTGACCGTGAGCACGAGCTTACTGTTGATCGGCTATGTGATGGTAGCGTCTGCATCGCTACATCTCGGTATAAAAATGACCGGTAACGGTTTGTATTATCCTGTAAGACAGTTGGTGCATATTGGTTTGGGCCTGATTTTCGGTGCAGGCGTTGCGGCAGTTCCAATGCGGGTTTGGGCGGAGAAAGGCCCACAATTGTTTATAGCAGGATTACTGTTACTAATTATTGTGTTGATCCCAGGCCTTGGCGTAAAGGTTAACGGCAGTGTGCGTTGGTTGTCGTTAGGCGGCTTAAGAATACAAGTATCCGAGGTGGTGAAGTTTTTCGCCGTCATCTATATGGCGGGGTATGTAACGCGCTATCAAGAGTCAGTTCAGAATGCAGCTTTTGGTTTGCTTAAGCCGCTGGGGCTCTTCTCGGTGGCCAGTTTGCTATTGTTAATGGAGCCGGATTTCGGTTCGGCTGTTGTTATTATGATGATAGCCATGGGTGTCATGTTCTTAGCAGGAGCCCGATTATCGCAATTTATCGTGCTGCTGCTGATAATTGGCTTATTGGCAATGATGCTGGTTTATTTTTCGCCTTACCGTTTGGTTCGGGTTACCAGCTTTATGGACCCTTGGGCCGATCCATTGAAAACCGGGTTTCAATTAGTCCAGGCGCTGATTTCGTTCGGACGTGGAGAATGGTTGGGTGTCGGTTTGGGCAGCGGTGTGCAAAAGTTATTTTATTTACCCGAAGCTCACACGGATTTTTTGTTCTCAGTGATTGCGGAAGAATTAGGTTTGTTGGGCGTTGTTACAGTGATTGGTTTATTTTCAGTATTGGTTTGGCGTACTTTTGCAATCGCCGTGGCTGCCGAAAAGGCTGGGCAACGGTTTTCCGCGTTTATAGCCTACGGTTTGGGTATCTGGTTTGGCTTTCAGTCATTCGTCAACATGGGCGTCAATATGGGAATTTTGCCGACCAAAGGTCTGACCTTACCGCTAATGAGTTATGGCGGCGGCAGCATGATGATCATGTGCTGTGCGGTTGCGTTGTTATTTCGGGTGCAAAGTGAAGTTGCCGAGATCAATGCCGGTACGCCAAAGAGAAGCCGCCATGGCTAAGCGTATCGTTATCATGGCAGGGGGAACCGGCGGTCATGTGTTCCCCGCGCTGGCAGTGGCTCAAGAGTTGATTGAAAAAGGCTGGCAAGTCAGTTGGTTAGGTACGCAGAAGGGACTCGAAGGTCGCGTGATTCCTGAGCAGGGAATAGAAATCGATTGGCTGTCGGTGGCCGGTGTGAGGGGCAAAGGATGGTTATCGCTTATTACAGCCGTGTTGTTGTTGATCAAAGCCTGTAGTCAGGCCTTGAAAATTCTGCGCCAACGTAAACCCGATGTGGTACTGGGAATGGGCGGCTTTGTTGCCGGGCCTGGCGGACTGATGGCCAAGCTATTAGGTATTCCCTTGGTCATTCACGAGCAAAACCGGGTGCCCGGAACCACTAACCGATTATTGGCACGTATGGCCAACCAAGTATTGGAAGCGTTTCCAGGCAGCTTTAACAAAAAACTGGGCGCCAAATTTACCGGCAATCCGTTAAGGAAGCAGTTTATTGGCTGTGCTGAGCGAAAGATCGCTCATCAAGGTACTAACATCCTGATCGTCGGCGGCAGTCAAGGCGCACAGGCATTGAATGAAGCGGTACCGGGTGCGTTTGCAGCCTTAGGTTCGGATAGCGCCACTGGTAAAACAATACAAATAAAACATCAAACCGGCGCTGCGATGCAAAAGCAGGTCGAGAGCCGGTATCAAGAGTTAGGCATAAACGCGGAAGTGGACGCTTTTATCGAAGATATGGTTGCAGCCTATCAATGGGCGGATCTAGTGATTTGCCGGTCCGGTGCAATGACAGTCAGCGAAGTGGCGGCTGCAGGCGTTCCGGCCATATTTATACCGTTGCCGAGCGCGATTGACGACCATCAGGCTGCTAATGCCAGATATTTAGCCGATGCCGGTGCCGGACTGATATTGAGCCAGAAAGATTTGAATGCAACCGCGCTGGTTGAAAACATAACGAAGGTAATTAAGCAATTGGATTTAATGAGTAAAACTGCAAAAGAATACGCAAGGTTGGATGCAACGGAAGTCGTTGCCGGTATTTGCATGGCCGAGGCTAAACTATGACTCCTCATAATAACCAGATGCCGGCTCAAGCATTAGGTAGCGTCGATCGGATACATTTTGTCGGCATAGGCGGAACCGGTATGAGCGGCATTGCCGAGGTACTATCGAATCTCGGTTATCAAGTTTCAGGTTCGGATATTAAAGAAAGCGCGGTAACCCAAAGATTGGCAAGTTTAGGCGTGACCATCAACATTGGTCATGAGCGGGCCAATATTGCCAAGGTCGACGTGGTCGTGGCTTCCAGCGCGATAGACCGTAGTAACGAAGAAATAGACGAAGCTTATATTCAAAGAATACCGGTCATTCCTCGCGCGGAAATGCTGGCCGAGCTAATGCGTTTCCGGTTTGGCATTGCCGTTGCCGGAACCCACGGCAAAACCACAACGACCAGTTTGACTGCAAGTATCTTGGCTGAAGGCGGACTTGATCCTACCTTTGTTATTGGCGGACGTTTAAACAGCGCAGGTAGTAATGCGAAATTAGGCTTAGGCCATTATTTGGTCGCCGAAGCCGACGAAAGCGATGCATCGTTCTTATATCTACAGCCAATGATGGCGATTGTCACCAATATCGACCAAGATCATATGGCGACTTATGAAGGCAGCTTTCAGCGATTAAAAGATACCTTTAGAGAGTTTCTGCATCATCTGCCTTTTTACGGATTGGCGGTGATGTGCCTGGATGATGAAGGCGTCAGGGCGATTTTGCCGGAAATATCCAAACCGGTGATGACTTACGGCGTCCATGAAGACGCCGATGTCCGGGCAGTCAATATTAACCAAGAGGGCATGCATACTTCTTTTGAAGTTATACGAAGAGGCGACTATCCGCCGTTAAAAGTCACTTTGAATATGCCGGGCTGGCACAACATGCTCAATGCGCTGGCTGCGATTACCATTGCCACCAAACTGGCTGTCGATGATCGGGCCATTATCAAGAGCTTGGGCGCCTTTAAAGGTGTAGGCAGGCGTTTCCAGATCAATGGCGATTTGCCGCTCGGCGAGGGCAAGCTGACATTGGTTGACGATTATGGACATCATCCGCGCGAGATTGCCGCGACGCTTGAAGCCTTGCGCCAAGCTTGGCCGGACCGCCGTAAAGTTGTTGTTTTTCAGCCGCACCGCTATACGCGGACACGGGATTTATTTGAAGACTTCGTGCAAGTGCTGGCAACCGTTGATGTGTTGATTCTAATGGACGTTTATTCGGCAGGTGAAACGGAGATTCCCGGAGCGGACGGTCGGGCATTAAGCCGGGCAATTCGTATTCGTGGACAGGTTGATCCGGTATTTGTCGAAAATTGGGAGGAATTGCCGCAAATATTGACCCGCATTGTAAAAGCCGATGACGTGATATTGACGATGGGGGCGGGCAATGTTGGGCAGATTGCTGCACAGTTGCCGCAATTATTGGCGTCAGCATTTTCTACGGATATTTAAAAGTATCCGCTAATTCGCTTTCTATTTGCAATGCACTGTTTATAAAAGGTTATAAGCGATATGTCAGCATGGTGTAAGTGGTTCTACGTATGTATTTATACTGATTAATACCGTACATTATTATTGTGGAATCATTAAAATAGGCGGATTGTTTTTCATAAATTAAGGCCTCTACAAGAAATGACAATTGAAATGACATCTGCATTGACGAAGTTAGACGATTGCATGGATGCAGGAGATGCAGGTTTAAAAATGGAAGACGTAGAGCAACGCAGGGAGCAGTTGCCGACGACTGCAAGGATGCAGGAGGTAGAGCAACGCAGGGAGCAGTTGCCGACGACTGCAAGGATGCAGGAGGTAGAGCAACGCAGGGAGCAGTTGCCGAAAGGCCGTTTGCTAAAGCACGAAAGACTGGCGAAATATACCAGTTGGCGTGTTGGAGGGCCTGCAGACCGGTTATACATCCCTGAGAACCGGCAAGATTTAATTGAATTCATACGGGCACTGCCTGAAGCAGAGCCGGTTTTCTGGATGGGGTTGGGTAGTAATTTATTGATCAGGGACGGCGGTATACGCGGTACAGTGATCAATACTAAAGGCCGATTAAAAGAGATGAGCCTGTCTGACGACGGTTCGGTTTATGTCGAAGCGGGTGTGCCTTGTGCGCATGTGGCGCGTTTTTGCGGCGAACGGGGACTGGTTGGCGCAGAGTTTTTGGCGGGCATCCCTGGAACTATGGGCGGCGCTTTAAAAATGAATGCCGGCGCCTTTGGCGGAGAAACTTGGCCTATCGTTAACAGCGTGGAAATGCTGGACGCATCGGGCAATGTAACGCGCAGAAAGCCTGAAGATTTTACAATAGGTTACCGGTCGGTAAAGGGATATGAAAATGAGTGGTTTCTAGCTTGCCGGTTAACTTTGCCGAAAGGCGATACGGTAGCCAGTCAACAAAAGATTAAAGGCTTGTTGGAAAAGCGGTCTGCGACCCAGCCGACCAATCAGCCCAGTTGCGGATCGGTATTTAAAAATCCGCAGGGCGATTACGCAGCAAGATTGATAGAGCAAACCGGCTTAAAAGGGTATGCAATAGGCGGTGCATGTGTGTCGGAAAAACACGCGAATTTTATCGTTAACACCGGCAATGCAACGGCAGCCGATATTGAAGCGCTCATTTATTATGTACAGGAAAGAGTTGAACAACAACAGGGGGTAGTCTTGCAGACTGAGGTTTGTATGGTAGGTGTGGCAATATGAAGGAATTGGCGCTAAATAGCCCGGAACAATTTGGCCGCGTCGCGGTAATGATGGGAGGCTCGGCAGCGGAAAGAGAGGTTTCGTTAAGAAGCGGTGCGGCCGTTTACGAAGCTTTAAAGCGTAAAGGCGTGGATGCGATTGCTATTGATGTAACAGGTAGTCCGATTGACGCGTTGGCAGGGTTAAAAATTGACAGGGTGTTTAATATTATCCACGGACGCGGCGGCGAGGACGGCGTGTTGCAAGGGGTTCTGGAAGTATTGCGAATTCCTTATACCGGCAGTGGTGTAATGGCGTCGGCATTAGCTATGGATAAGCTCCGGACCAAATTGTGTTGGCAGGGCTACGGCTTGGTCACGCCTAAATGGCACTTATTAAAAGACGAGTCCGATCTTGATAGTTGCATTGAAAAGCTGGGCTTTCCGGTGATCGTCAAACCGGCACAGGAAGGATCCAGTATAGGCATGAGCAAGGCAACTAACCGGGATGAATTGCAAAAAGCCTTGGCAGTAGCGGCAAAATATCGCTGCGATGTTTATGCGGAAGCTTGGGTTACCGGTAAAGAATATACGGTTGCGGTATTGGACGGGGAAGCGTTGCCGGTTATTCGTTTGGAAACGCCGAATGCTTTTTACGATTACGACGCTAAATATCAGGCCTCAACGACGCAATATCATTGCCCTTGCGGTTTGGGGCAGGATCAGGAACAGCTTATAAAAGATTTGGCTGTAACCGCTTGTAAGGTGGTCGGTGTTAACGGCTGGGGAAGGGTGGACGTTTTTATCGATGACCTCGGACAGTACCAATTAATTGAGGTTAATACCGTTCCCGGTATGACTGATCATAGCTTAGTGCCGATGGCTGCCAAACAGGCAGGTGTAGATTTTGAAGAATTGGTTTGGCGTATTTTGGAAACCAGCTGCAGATAATGAGCCATGTATAACAGTTTCCGCCATGCTCTCTTATCGAAGGGCAAAAGTCAGTTCCAGGCATATTTTTAATGGCTGTTCGAAAAGTTGTTGCGCCCCTATTGTTACTGACGGGTTTGGTTTGGGCTGCAGGTTATGGCGTTAAGCGGATCCCGATTAAATATGTGAGAACCGAAGGGGTCTTTCAATATCTTAGTAAGGACGAGATAAAGACGGCTTTGGAACCTTTAGTGATGATCAGTTTTTTTGATGCCGATATGCAGGCCATTCATCAAGCTGTTTCGAAACTGACCTGGGTTGATACCGTTTCTGTTAAGCGGGTCTGGCCCGATGCGATAGATATAAAGATACGCGAAAAGAAGCCTTATGTGCGTTGGGGGGTGCAAAGCCTGGTTAGTGCGCGTGGCGAGATTATTACGCCGAAGAATATAGAGCAATTTAGCAACTTGCCCATATTGCAAGGGCCTGAGCAGCAGCAATTGAAGACGCTGGAGATAATGAAGGGCGTTAACACAGCGTTAGCCGACCAGTCCATGAAAATGGCCGAATTTACAATTAATGATCGGTGGGCGTGGAAGATTAAATTAACAACAGGTTTGGAAATACTGTTGGGACGAAATGAACAGTTAAAGAAACTACAGCGTTTTTTGAAAACGCTGGAAGTATTGGGGCCGGAACAGGTTGATAAAATAGCAATAGTTGATTTGAGATATCCTAACGGATACGCGGTTTCATGGAAGCCTGACGCAGAAGAAATTGACTGGAAGAAAGTTGCCAATCCGCAGCATGAAATAGATGGCTAATCTTACAAAAATAAAAAGTGACACAGAGTAAAACAAAATGGCGAAAAAAACAGAGCGTAATTTAATAGTCGGATTAGACATTGGAACATCCAAGGTCGCCGCTATTGTTGGTGAACTATCCAGTGATGGCAATATTGAAATCATCGGCATTGGATCAACACCATCACGCGGTCTGAAGAAAGGTGTTGTCGTTAATCTGGAATCGACTGTGCAATCGATACAGCGAGCCATTGAAGAAGCAGAATTAATGGCGGGATGCCAGATCAGGTCGGTTTATGCCGGCATTGCGGGAAGCCATATCAGGAGCCTCAATTCCCACGGTATTGTGGCCATTAAAGATAAAGAAGTGACTCAGTACGATATTGACAGAGTGATAGATTCCGCCCGCGCCGTAGCAATTCCAGCGGACCAGAAAATTTTACATATTCTGCCGCAAGAATTTGTGATCGATCTTCAGGAAGGTATTAAAGAACCTATCGGGATGTCGGGTATTCGCTTGGAGGCTAAGGTTCACATGGTCACAGGCAGTGTCAGTGCTTCGCAGAATATCGTCAAATGTATTCGCCGTTGTGGGCTGGAAGTTGACGACATCGTGCTGGAGCAACTGGCATCCTGCAATTCAGTGCTGACGGATGATGAAAAAGAATTGGGTGTTTGCCTGATCGATATTGGCGGCGGTACTACGGATATTGCAATTTTTGCAGAAGGCGCAATCAAGCATACCGCAGTGATTCCGATAGCGGGCGATCAGGTTACCAATGATATTGCCGTTGCGTTACGTACGCCGACATTAAATGCTGAGGATATTAAGCGGAAATATGCTTGCGCATTAACGCAGTTGGCAAACGTTGACGAGGTTATTGAAGTGCCCAGTATCGGCGATCGGGCGCCGCGCAAAATTTCAACGCAAAATCTGGCGGAAATTATTGAGCCTCGCTATGAAGAATTAATGCTGCTCGTTCAGTCGGAACTACGGCGTAGCGGCTATGAAGAATTAATTGCCGCCGGGATAGTATTAACGGGCGGCAGCTCGAAAGTAATGGGATTGATCGACTTGGCGGAGGAAATTTTCCATATGCCGGTACGTATGGGTGGACCGCAAAATGTGACAGGGTTAACAGAAGTAGTGAAAAACCCGATTCACTCTACCGGGGTCGGGTTATTAATGTATGGAAAAGAACATCAGGGCGTTGGTAGGGGTATTGATACCGATGGCCCGAGCGTGTTCTCAAGAATGAAGAATTGGTTTCAAGGTAATTTTTAAAAGTTTAAATAATAATTAAGGGGCAGCGGCAATGGCAATGAAGTATGAGTTAATGGATATGAACAATGAACATGCGGTCATCAAAGTTATTGGTGTCGGCGGCGGCGGGGGTAACGCAGTTAACCACATGGTTGGAAGTCTTGTGGAAGGTGTTGAGTTTATCTGTGCAAATACCGATGCACAGGCCCTGAGAAAACTGAATATCGATACGATTATCCAGTTAGGCGTTGAATTAACCAAGGGCTTGGGTGCGGGCACTAACCCTGAAGTTGGACGGATGGCCGCAGACGAAAACAAAGAGCGTATCAGGGAAGTTCTGCAAGGTGCCGACATGGTTTTCTTGACAGCCGGCATGGGCGGTGGTACGGGTACCGGTGCAATTCCTGTAATTGCTGAAATTGCCAGAAGCATGGGCATCCTGACTGTTGCCGTGGTGACCAAGCCGTTCTCATTTGAGGGCAAGAAGAAACTGGCAACTGCGGAATTGGGTATAACCGAGCTTGAACGATTTGTTGATTCATTAATTATTATTCCAAATCAAAAATTATTGCCGGTACTGGGCAACGATGTGTCCTTAGTCAACGCATTTAAAGCGGCTAACGATGTATTGTTGGATGCCGTACAGGGGATTACCGAGCTGATCGTTCATCCCGGTATGATTAACGTCGACTTTGCCGATGTCAGAACAGTCATGTCGGGCATGGGCGCTGCAATCATGGGTACCGGTTCGGCAAAAGGAGAATATCGGGCTCGTGAAGCGGCTGAAAAAGCGATTGCTTGTCCATTGTTGGAGGATATCAATTTGCAAGGTGCGCGCGGTATTTTGGTCAATATTTCCGCGGCCGATATGGGCATTGCAGAGTTCGACGAAGTGGGCAATATCGTCCATGAGTTTGCTTCGGAGGATGCAGTCATAAAGATCGGTATGTCTATTAATCCGGAGTTAGGCGATGAAATCAAGGTGACTGTCGTCGCCACTGGAATGGGCTTGCCGTCTCGAGTGGTTAAATTGGCACCCAAAGCAACGGCAGGCTATGTTAATCAAAATGTAGCCGGTGAAGCCAATTACGAAGGTTTGGATAAACCTACAGTTATGCGTCAAAACAAAACTGAAGGTAGGGAAACACGTTTTGGAGCCCAGCCTAAGAAAGATATCGATTTAGATTACCTGGATATTCCGGCCTTCCTAAGACGTCAAGCTGATTAATAGAGCAGTCAATGATAATAGAATCAGTCTCCATTTTGGAGGCTGATTGTGATAATATCGGCACTTTTTTGCCCTATTTACTTAGCGTTATTGATTTTATGATTAAACAGCGAACCTTAAAAAACACAATCAGGGCAACAGGTGTAGGATTACACACAGGGGATAAAGTTTACCTGACTTTACGTCCGGCTGAAGCGAATACAGGGATTAGGTTTCGCAGAGTTGACTTGCCGACTCCGGTGACAATTCTTGCGACCCCGGAAAATGTTGGCGAAACCATGCTCTCGACGACACTGGTCGCGGGCGATGTCAAAATATCAACCATAGAGCATTTACTTTCGGCTTTTGCCGGGTTAGGGATAGATAATGCGATTATAGATGTCAGCGCCGCCGAGGTGCCGATTATGGATGGCAGTGCCGGGCCATTTGTATTTTTGCTCCAGTCAGCCGGAGTTGAAGAACAAGATAGCCCGAAACAGTATATTCGTATAAAACGTAGCATCAGGGTTGAAGACGGCGACAAGTGGGCTGCTTTTGATCCATTTGATGGCTTCAAGGTGACTTTTACGATTGATTTTGAGCACCCGGCTTTTGAAGATCACGTAAAAACAGCGACAATGGATTTCTCATCGACTACATTTGTCAAAGAAGTCAGTCGAGCCAGAACTTTTGGCTTTATGAAGGATATTGAGATGTTGCGCCAAAATAACCTGGCGTTGGGCGGTAGCCTTGATAATGCCATTGTGGTTGATGACGACAAGGTCATTAATGAAGATGGGCTACGTTATGCTGATGAATTTGTTAAGCATAAAATTCTTGATGCCATTGGTGACTTATATTTGTTAGGACATAGCTTGATCGGTGAATTTACCGGTTACAAATCGGGCCATGGGTTGAACAACAAGCTACTTCGCGCTTTATTGAACGATAAAGATGCTTGGGAAATGGTTACTTTCGATCATGAAGAAATTGCCCCGATTTCTTTTATGCGCGCTGCCGAGTCTCCCAGGTCGGCGGCATAAAAGTTGCCGAGAGAGGTTGGCCTCAGACTGGTTAATCAGTCTGAGGCTTGGTTTTTGACAGCTTTTCCAGTGTTGAGCTTAATCGCAGTAGAGCCTGCTTCAATTGGCTATCTGCAACATTAAGGCTGTAATCATGGATAAACGCTATTTTTTCTGCTGAAGGAATATTGGGTTTTCTGCCGAAAGAGGTTGTTTGCAAAGATCCCTCTCCCGCCGGCATTTCTTGCTTACGTCCTGTGAGCGATGTTTCTCCCCTAACTTTAATCTGCACAATCGAGATCGACTCTCTGGTTATCGGGGCAATAGCTGCGAGCATCACGCTGCTATAAAATCTCAGCTGCGACGCCCAGGCGGAGGTTTCTGTATAAAGCAGTAGTTTCTTGCCATTAACGACACAATGTAGTGCATGTTCGGCAATTGCCGCCGGTAATACTTCATGAATACGCTGTAAAATCAGTTCTTGCTGTTTAATCTGACTGTAAAAGTGAGCAATAGTCCGGTTAGGGAATGACAATGCTGCTTTAAAAGAAGTTAATTTTTTTGTCATGGGTCTTTATCCGCCCATCAGGACCGGAAAGGATTATTGGTTTATTTAAGAGAGTGAGATATAGTTAGTTTATGTAAGGGAATAAGTAGCTTTACTGTAATAATTCGCTAGTATCGTATCCACAAACATAAAGCCGGGAGATAAAGTGAGACAATTTATTCAGGATATCGCAGAAAACAGTCATTATCGGGCGACACATTTGTTGCAGATTCTAAGACAGGTTCAATCCCGTTATCATTATATACCGGAGGAGGCTATAGCGCAGTTGTCCGGTTTACTCAATATTCCCCGGACACAGATTATCAGTGTCATTGAATTCTATAGCTTTCTTCATCTGACTCCGAGAGGGCAATATGAGTTATTGATCAGTGATTCGATAACCGACCATATGTTGGGCAAGAAAGATTTGTTCGACTATTTGGCAAAGAAATTGGATATTGCTGTTGGCGAGGTTAGGAAAGATGGGCTGGTCAGCTTGGACAATACGTCATGTACCGGTATGTGCGACCAAGGCCCGGCCGGCCTGGTTAACGGTTATGCACTGACCCGCTTGGATTGCGCCGGAATTGATAAGATCGCAGAGCTGATTAATCAACAAAAGCCTCTAAATGAATGGCCGAGTGAATTATTTCAGGTGGATGATAATATTTATAAACCCGGTTTGCTGTTGAGCCAGCAAATTGAGCAAGGTGCCGCACTCAAATCGGCTTTTAAACGGGGTATCAAGGAAACGCTGAAAGAAATTGACTATTCAGGTTTGCGGGGACGCGGCGGTGCCGGATTTAAGACCGCAATAAAATGGCAATTTTGCTCTGAAGAGCAGCAGGCTGAGCGTTATGTGGTTTGCAACGCCGATGAAGGCGAGCCCGGCACATTTAAGGATAGAGTTCTATTAAATTCTTATGCCGATCAAGTATTTGAGGGCATGACTGTCTGTGCTGCGATTATCGGAGCCAGGCAGGGCTTTTTGTATTTGCGCGGCGAATACCTGCATCTTCACGATAAGCTGCAAACCATTCTGGATCAGCGCCGTCAAAACGGCTTGTTGGGCAACAATATCCTTGGTGCAGGGCTGTATTTCGATATTGAAATCCGTTTAGGAGCCGGCGCTTATATTTGCGGAGAAGAATCCGCACTGATTGAATCACTGGAAGGCAAAGCCGGCGTTCCGCGCAATCGCCCGCCTTATCCGGTAACTCAAGGTTATTTAGGTAAACCTACCGTCGTCAATAATGTGGAAACGTTTCTGGCGGCAGCTTGCATTGCGGTTAATGGCGGCGATTGGTTTGCAAGTATCGGCACCGAAAAATCAAAAGGCACAAAAATACTGAGTATCAGCGGCGATTGTGCGCAGCCCGGTATTTATGAATATCCTTTCGGCACCACTATTCAAACAGTACTTAACGACTGCGGAGCTAGCGATGTGTTGGGCGTTCAGATCGGCGGGCCGTCAGGCACTTTTATTTCGAATCAGGAGCTTGAACGTAAGCTGGCTTTTGAAGATTTGGCGACCGGCGGATCATTTATTGTTTTTAACTCCAGCCGTAATATTCTCGACGTGGTTCATAACTTCACCCATTTCTTCGCCCATGAAAGTTGCGGATTTTGCACACCCTGCCGAGTCGGCACGTCGTTATTGAAAAAACAGATCGACAAAATTGTCGAAGGTCACGGTTCGGCAGGCGATATTGTCGCGCTTGAAGAGCTGTGTCAATTGGTGAAAAACTATAGTCACTGCGGTTTGGGACAAACCGCGGCAAACCCGATTTTAACAACGCTGGAGCGTTATCTGGGCTTGTATGAAAACCAATTAAAAGAAATCAGTTTTGAACCGGGGTTCGATTTGGACGGCGCCTTGGAAATAGCGCGGCGCATGGCAAATCGGTATGATGCCGGAGCGCATTTGGCTCAGACGGACGAATCCGGTTCCCGGCCGATTGCGTCACTTCCACCATCCCTGGCAGTCGGAGAATGAACATGAGTAAAACAATCACCATTGACGGCAAAGTTATCCCTTTTGAAGAAGGGCAGACAATTATGGAAGCCGCGACGGCAGCCGGAATTTATATCCCGCATTTATGTCATCAGCCGGAGTTTACCCCGCACGGCAGTTGTAAGTTATGTACAGTAAAAGTTAACGGGCGTAACTGCTCCGCCTGTACTTTCCCTGCAATGGACGGTCAGGATGTGCTGAGTGAAACCGAAGAACTGATCGATGATCGCAGGAAAATCACCCAGATGTTGTTTGTAGAAGGCAATCATCTGTGCCCAGGTTGCGAAAAAACCGGCAATTGTCAATTGCAAGCCGTTGCCTATCATTTAAATATGCTCGACAACCATTTTCCGCTGTTCTACCCGGACCGAGAAGTGGATGCCTCCCATCCTGACGTGATGCTTGACCGGAATCGCTGCATTCTTTGCACATTATGCGTTCGCGCCAGCCAGCAAAAAGACGGTAAAAACGTGTTTGCTGTCAGTGGCCGCGGTATTCACAAGCATTTAATCGTCAATTCCGACAGCGGATTGTTAAAAGATACCGATCTGGAAGCGACGGACCGAGCGGCGCATATTTGTCCTACCGGAGCGATTTTGATTAAACGTACCGGTTATCGGGTGCCGATAGGCGAGCGTATTTACGATCATAAAGAAATCGATCAAGTCAGTCTGGAAGCGGAGCATGTCAAACATGGCGAATAAAATTAGAGTAGCAACAACATCGCTGGCAGGTTGCTTTGGCTGCCATATGTCGTTTTTAGATATAGACGAGCGCATGCTGCAACTGGCCGAAGTCGTTGAGTTCGACCGTTCGCCGATCACCGATATAGAGCACTGCACCAACTGCGATATCGGTCTTATTGAAGGCGGCGTGTGTAATTCCGAAAACGTGCATGTACTGCGGGAGTTCCGTAAAAACTGCAAAATTCTGGTTGCAGTTGGCGCCTGTGCGATTAATGGCGGGTTGCCGGCTCTGCGCAATCATATCCCGCTTGAAGAATGTCTGAATGAAGCATATATAGAGGGTATCGGCGTAGAAAAACCGAAGATTCCCAGCGACATAGAACTGCCTTTGCTGTTGAATCAAGTACACCCGATCCATGAAGTCGTCAAAATAGATTATTTTTTACCCGGCTGTCCTCCGTCAGCGGATGTGTTCTGGAAGTTCCTGACTGATTTGATTGAAGGGCGAGAACCTTCATTGCCTTATGAGTTGGTTCATTACGATTGAGTGGCGTTTTGTCAAATAAGGCGAAGGTCATGCACACTGCCAATTGCTAACTGGAAAAATAGAACGCGGATACCACGGATTAAACGATTCTACGCTGGTAAAAAATCCGTTTAAATCCGCCTAATCAGAGGCGCCTACTTTTGGCATTCGTGTTCAATTGGAAACCAACATCTAATAATTAATACGAGAATTATTATGTACGAACATCTAGAAACAGCTGAAAACCGGGACAGTTTAAAACGCGTTGTTGTCGATCCGGTCTCGCGCGTTGAAGGGCACGGTAAAGTCACTTTATTATTGGACGAAGATAATAAAGTTCAGCAAGCCCGGCTACATATCGTTGAATTTCGCGGTTTTGAACGATTCATCCAAGGTCGGCCTTATTGGGAATTGCCGGTTTTAGTTCAGCGTTTATGCGGTATCTGTCCGGTCAGCCATCATTTGGCCGCCGCCAAAGCCATCGATCAACTGGTCGGCATCGATCCTGCTCACCTGCCGGTTTCGGCCGATAAATTAAGACGCTTATTGCATTTTGGGCAAGTGATGCAATCCCATGCCCTGCATTTTTTCCATTTATCCAGCCCTGATCTACTGTTCGGTTTTGAAAGCGACATCAGCAAGCGTTCGATTGTGGCAGTATTGGGCGAATATCCGGACATCGGCGTACAAGGTGTAAAGCTGCGCAAATACGGACAGGAAGTGATTCGTATGGTGTCGGGTAAACGCGTGCACGGTACCGGAGCGATTCCCGGCGGCATGAATAAGTCGCTCAGCAAAGCCGAACGCGACTATCTGCTCGAAGACATCGATCAAATGATCGATTGGGCTGCGGGCTCGGTTGCATTGATCAAAAAAGTGCATTGCTCCAATCTGCCGTATTACGATGAATTTGCGACGATACGCAGCAATTATCTGGGCTTGACTAAAGCGGACGGCGCCTTGGAGCTTTATCACGGCGGTATCCGTGCCAAAAATGCTCATGGCGAAACCATCATGGATCATATCGATTATTGCGAATATAACAATTATATCCATGAAGAAGTTCGCTCCTGGACTTACATGAAGTTTCCTTATCTGCTGTCGTTGGGGCAGGAGCAAGGCTGGTACCGGGTTGGACCTTTGGCGCGGGTCAATAACTGCGATTACATTGACACACCGCTGGCGGAAGCCGCGCGTGTCGAGTTTAAAGCGCACAGTAACGAAGCGATGGTACACAGCACATTGGCATTCCACTGGGCGCGTTTGATCGAGGTCCTGCATTGCGCCGAAAGTATTAAACAATTGCTCAATGACCCGGACATCATGGGCCATAATTTGGTTGCGCAAGGCGAGAAACGTTATGAAGGCGTCGGTGTAATCGAAGCGCCGCGCGGTACCTTGTTCCATCATTACCAAGTCGATGAAAACGATATCGTAACAAAGGCTAACTTAATCGTCTCAACCACCAGTAATAATATGGCGATGAACGAATCGGTACGGCAAGTGGCGGCGGAATATCTATCCGGACGTGAATTGACAGAACCTTTGCTGAATAACCTGGAAGTGGCTATTCGCGCTTACGATCCTTGTTTGTCTTGTGCGACCCATGCGGTAGGCAAAATGCCGTTGCAGCTTGAATTGGTCGATGCCGATGGCAAGCTGATCGATAAACTGGTCAAGCACAGCGACGGTCAAATTGAGCGGGAAAATGCCTAAACCGGTTTTGCTGTTCGGCTATGGCAACCTCAGTCGCGGCGACGATGCGTTGGGGCCCTTGCTGCTGGAGCATGTGGAAAGCCATTGCAGCTTGGATTCAATCGAAATATTGTCCGATTTCCAGTTACAAATCGAACACGCGCTGGATTTGGAAAACAGGCGCTTGGTGCTGTTTGTCGATGCTTCGGTAGCCGGCACCGAGGCGTTTGATTTTACCGTATTGGAACCCGCCAGGGATAAAAGCTATACCACGCACGCGATGAGCCCGGCGGCGGTTTTAGAGGTGTATCAATCGATAAAGAAGCAAATGCCGCCGCCGTGTTTCCTGTTGAGCATCAAAGGCGATAAATTTGAATTAGGGGAAGGCTTAAGCGCCAATGCCGAAACTAATTTAGCTGAGGCGTGTTTATTTGCAGAGCGGCTTTTAGATAATCCCGATCTTGATTTTTGGTTGAAACAAGCACGTCTACATGACAGTCTGCTTCGGGCTGATTTAAACCAGTCCGAGGCCGGAGTATGGAAAGAGGCGGCCACGAGTTAAACCTATGACTATGTTTTTTACCGCTGTCAGCGAGTCCTATCTTTTGTATTAATCATCTCTAAAGGATTCGTAAAGCTCTCTTGTTTGGGTTGTCTTTCACGCTGCACGCGTCGTTTTGGCTCTTGCTGCTGTTGCAGGTAATTCCTGGTGGCTTCTTGTTGCTGTTGCTGCCATTTCAACATTTGTTGTTGATGAAACTCTCTCATTTCAGTCATTTGCTGACTCATGTACGTAAGGTCAGCCATAATGACTGGAGATATCGATAGAAGTAATGCTGCAAGTAGATATTTCATATTTCAGGTCCTATCTCGGAAATCGCTCGCTTTAGTGTATGGTGTCGGCTTGTTCAGAGTCATCCGGTCGTTGGTTATGGAACTGTACAAATTCAATATCCGCTAAGTTGCCGAAACCGCATCTTATGGTTTCTGGATCTTTACCATTTAAACGCATGCGTTTCAGACAAGACCGGTTTGGAATATCGCCATCTTGATCCCAATAGACATAACCATTTTTCAGGTCTAGAGCTAAGCTGTTCGGGTTATTGTTTTTTCCGACAGCAAATAAGTCCTCAACCTCAGTACCATCTAAGTTGCATCGGCGAACAACATCGTTTACGTAATCAGTCCAATAGATCTTCTTTTCAACCGGGTCGATTTGTATCGACGAGGGGCGGCCCACCGCTGTGACTACGATTTTAATATTTGAGCCGTCCAGACCGGACCTGACTATATCTCCGAGGTAGCTTGAAGGCGTTGAACAAGAGTTATCCGAACAGTATGCAGTCGTCCAATATAACTTTTTTTTTACAGAGTCGATTGCGAGGTTGCCGCCAGCAGTACAAAAAAAACCAACATTTAAAGAGCAAGGCAGGGGAACAATAAATACGCGATTTGTGCCGTCTAAATTGGCCCGCCCAATTTGATTTTTGGATTGATCGCTCCAATAAATCTTTCCATTCTCGATATCCACATCGGCAGGAAAATCCAGCTTTGTCGTCACAATATCTTTTTGATTCTTGCCATTAAAGTTGATTTTGCTGATTACGCGGCGCTTCACGTCGGACCAAAAGATTTCCCCGTTAACAGGATCAACCGCAATGCCGCGAGCGCCATCTCCAGTTGATAGCAGTGATTTAAGTTCAGCACCGTTAGGGTTCAGGCGTTCTATAAAACCGTCTGCAGAGACAATATTCACAAAAAACAAGCGCTCATGATCTGCGTATACAGTCTGCGCAACAAATAGGATGCTGACTAAGACCGGTATGGCAAATGTTTTCATCATGTTCCTTTTCATTGTCTTAAGAAGGTTTACCTAATTCTATGTGGCTGTAACGAGGTTGAATATCGTACTTAACAGTGCGTTTTTCCTTTAGTTTAGATGCGACTCAAGTGCTGATTACTATTCAATAGATTGCTGATGATTACAATGAGTATAAGTGCTTAGCGTCTTTGACAATTCTTGATTTCAGCCGAATTATTGATCAGGCCGATTAGAAAATTCAGAAATTAAATATCAAAAGAGACTAAAAAATGCCGATCGTTCGGCTAATGTCTAAAATCATCCCGAAACGGATAACACTGCTGTCATAGGCTGAACGTTATGGAGAATTATGATGGGCTTATTGCGTAAGCAGTCAGAAAGCAGACTAAGTTTGCAGCGGGGCAATAACAGTTTTAGGGGGCGGTTAACTCGTCCGCAGGCAGAAGGTCTGGGGACGAGTTAATTAGATAAAGTTTTTTCGTCTTGCTTCGAAAGCTCTAGTTTTCGAAGATATGCTTACTTTTTATGTTCTTGCATCTTATGTTGGCGATGCTGCATCATTTGGGCGTGATGAGCTTTCATCAAGTCCAGTTGTTGTTTTTTTAACGCTTCTTTTTTGGCGGGGTCTTTCTCTGACAGAATTTGATTGGATAGGTCATGCATCGTCAACATGTGTTCCTGCATCGAGCGCAGATGTTCGTTTTTTTGTTCTTCGGTCATGCCGCCCATCATGCCCATGCCTTGACTCATGCCCATTTCTTTCATTGGCTCTTCGGCTTTTTGCGGTTCAGCAGCAAAACTGGTCATGCTTATAGGCAACAACAGTAATAGTACGGCAGTTGATTTATATAAGTGTTTCATTGGCATTACCTTTGTAGTTGAGTTGAACGGAAGTCAATTGTATGTAAGATCGGAGTTATGCAGAAGCAAAAGATTTATTATTGACGGATAAATAAACAACACCGGTCATTTTAGGTTTATCCGCTTACACTTCAATAAGTTGTAACACCTATAAAAACAGTCCGGGCAGAGATTTAGCGCCGGGCAAGATTCATTTTTTACGGCAAAGCCGTTCGTCAATGTAAATTACAGCCAGTGAATCAAGCTGAAAAAGAGCGAGGTATCATCACGGTCAAAGTCGTGTTGCACCCTAACGCTCGATTCAATGTTCTCGATACGTTTGTGATAACCCAGCAAGCCGCTGACGCCATTTTGCCCCGGATTCGGACTGGTTACGCCGACTCCGACAAACACGGCGCTGACCAAGCTGTCGATTCCGAGCAATTGGCCGGGATAAACGGCTGTTTCCAGTGTTTCTTCACGGCCGGCATTGGGTAAAGTTTTGTGAATAAAACGGAAGTTGAGCAATTCTCCGACTTCCCACGCAGTCAAACGGCGGTTGAAGTTTGGGTTCAGATAACCTAGCGGATTGGAGAATTCTACGCCGGTCGGCCCCATGGCGCGCCCTAGCCGGGATTCATGCCCTAAAAAACCTTTACGAAAGCTCAAACTGCCGGTCACCATTAAATCTTTTGAGCCGTTGATTTGGCCGATCGTGTTATCGACATAAAATACCTCAAGTGCCGGGCGCAATTTATTGGAGCCTTGGTCGGGCGCAACATAACCGAAAGTACTGCGCCATTGTTCGCCATCGCTACCCCAGGTGCCCATCAATTGTTTATTGAACAGGGCGATGTAGCCGCCGGGGTAGTCTTGTCCTTGAAAGCTTTGCCATTGTGTGGATACGATGTATTTAACGGATTGCCACTCGTTCCGGTAGGAAATCTTGGCGAATTTAATATCTTGGTCGCTGAGATTCCTGTCGACGAAACCGCCGCCAAAACCCAATCCGGACGGCAAGCGGTATTCGCCTTGTACTTCGGTTTGTTTGCTATCGCCTTGAAGCACTTCCTGAGCGCCAAGAATTAGATCGCCAAGATCGGGACGCGCCAACAATGGGCGGGCAAAACCGCCAAAGTAATTAATATCTTGCCCGCCTGTTTCGGATATTTGTACGCCGTGGCCGCCTTTAAAAACCGGAGTCCATAAAATGCTGTTGATCTGGAAGTCGCCGTTATCCTTACGGTCGTAGAATGCGTCAATCTTGCCGCCTTTGAAATAGGGAGAGTCTGTGTTGCCGGCATAAGCATAAGACTGGCAAGTCAGCAACAGGGCAATAAACAGCGCGTTGAACAGCAAAATAAAATCTTCCTTGTATTGGCTAGAAAAGAATTACAGGAAAAAGGGAGTGAGATGGCTCACTAAAGCATCTATTTTGAGAGGTATGTTAATGGAGTTTGTCGGCCAATTTATTAGCTAACAGGTTCTGTTTGAATTCGTTTGCAGGAACCGGTTTGCCAAACAAATAACCTTGGAATACCTCACATCCGTAAGACGTTAAATACTCGTGCTGAATCTTCGATTCCACGCCTTCGGCAATAACGTTAAGAGACAGATTTTTTCCGAGCGCCAGAATGGTTCGTATGATGGCTGAGTCATGGCTGTTAAAAGCCATATTCCTGATGAACGATTGATCTATTTTCAGCTGTTCCAGTGGTAATTTCTGTAGATAAGACAGTGAGGAATAGCCGGTACCGAAATCATCCATTGAAAAATTGATACCCAAATCCCGGATAGCATGCATTTTAGCAATAGTATCCTCGACGTTATCCAGAATTACGGATTCGGTGATTTCCAATTTGAGCTGAGCCGGATTAGCGCCGGTTTCCGCTAATACTGCGTGTATCTGGTCTACAAAATCCGTTTGGCTAAGTTGACGGCTGCTAATATTGACCGCCAATTTCAGGTTGCGGGTTTCAGGATATTTGGCCCATTCGACCAACGTTTTACAGCCTTGTTTCAAAATCCACTGTCCAATCCTCAGAATCAGGCCGGTTTCTTCAGCGAGCGGAATAAATTCGCTTGGGGGAATGATGCCGCGTTCGGCTTGATGCCAGCGTATCAGCGCCTCCGCACCAACCGGTTGTCCCGATGCATTGACTTGTACCTGATAATGTAAACTCAATTCGTTGCGGTCCAGCGCATTGCGTAGATCGTTTTCCAAAGAGGCACGCAGGTTTAAAGCTTCCTGCATTTCAGGAATAAACGCGCGTATCACGTTTCGCCCTGCTTGTTTGGCTTGATACATGGCCAGATCGGCGCGTTTAAGCAGTTCTTCGCAGCTGCTTTCATGGCCCAGGAATAATACAAAGCCGATACTGCTCGTCGAATAGTGTTCGATAAAAGACTGCCCCTTATTTTCGACCGCCATGGATGGTGGGAGTGTCATGGACGGTAGGGAACCGTCCTGACCGACCGCCATGGATGGTGGGAGCGTCGCAGACGGTAGGGAACCGTCCTGACCGGCCACCATGGATGGTGGGAGCGTCGCAGACGGTAAGGTGCTGGCGTGACCGGCATTGGTTTTCAATAGATAGAATTCAGCCAGATTGCTGCGGATTTTTTCGGCAACTGCGTGGGCCTGGACAGCGGCTTCAATTTCCTGTTCGTCCAAACACTCCAGCATAACCACGAACTCATCGCCGCCCAGTCTGGCGACGGTATCGACTTCCCGTACGCAGCCTTGCAGCCGCCGTCCGACTTCAATCAGCAATTGATCGCCGCGATCATGTCCCAAGGTATCGTTGAGCGTTTTGAAGTTATCAAGATCAAGGAACATCAGTGCGCCATGAGTCTTGTTACGGTGGCTGGCGTTAAGCGCCAGATTGAGCCGGTCAAACAATAACGTCCGGTTGGGAAGCTTGGTCAGGGAATCGTAGTAAGCCAGGTCTTTGATCCGCTGTTCATCGGCCTTGCGTTGACTAATGTCGGTAAAAGTGGCGACATAGTTGACGACTACGCCTTCGGGATTGGTAATAGCGGTTATGCATAACCACTCAGGATAAATATCGCCGTTTTTCCTTTTATTCCAAATCTCACCTTGCCAATATTTATCGCGATTGATGCTATTCCACATCTGGGCATAAAACTCGCTGTTCTGCCGGCCGGATTTGAGTATGCCGGCGGGTTTGCCGATAATTTCATCGGCGCTGTAACCGGTCAGTTCGGTAAACGATTTATTGACGCGCAAGATATTATTATCGGCATCAGTAACCAGTATGCCTTCCTGAGATTCAAACGCCGCTGCCGCAATACGCAGCTCATGCTCGGCTTTCAGCCGCAATTTTTCGCGGTCGAAGTTGTCCAGCGCATAAGAAAGGTCGTCGGTTAGACCACGCATCAAGTCAATCAGGTCGGGAGTAAAATAGTCTTGTTCATCGGCGTATACAGCGATAGCTCCGATGCAACGGCCGGCGCGGATCAGCGGGAACGCTGCCGAGGCATTAATGTTTTCTGTCGCTGCCACGGGCTGCCAAGGCCGAGTACTGGGATCATTGAGAAAGTTATTGAAGATTTTAGGGGCGCCTTCCCGAATGGCGGTTCCCATTGGCCCGCATCCTTCCGGCAATGTCTCGTCAATTGAGACTTTGAGGCTTTTAAGAAAGGGAGATTCCGGATGGCTGGCAGCTACTGCCCGTACCCAGCCATTCGGTTCGGTTATACCGACCCAGACCAGCTTAAAGGCAACATGATTGACGATGATTCGGCACACCTCGTTCAGCAACTTAACTTCGTCCGACTCGCGGACGATAACGTCGGCGCTCTGGGTCCAGGCGGCGTATAAGTGATTAATTCGCTCACGCTGACGTTCGGAATTGGACAAGACATCCAGCATTTGGTTAAAACCGTGCGCCAGTACGCCAACCTCATCATTGCCGGAAATATCCGCCCGGACATTGATATTTCCTCCCTCAACCTTGGCGGCTACCCGCATCAGGTGATGCAATCTTCTTGTCAGTCTTCGAGCCAACAGTATTGCGGCAGTCACCACGGTCAGGGCTGCAAAAATTATAAAATTTATGCCCATGACCGCAACCGAGTGTAGGTTAGCGTTGACCCCGTTCATAGTCATTTCCACTCGTGCCCATCCTATATGCCGTAGACCGGCCATCACCGGAGCGGCAACATCAATTTGACGCGTATTGGCCAGCAATACCTGAGTCGTTGGCGGAGAATTTAACAGTTTTTGATTTTGCGAGTCAGTAACGAACAGCCCGGCTTCTTCAGGCCGTGTGGAACTCAATACTTCGCCGTGCAAGGATAAAATATAGGCGCGTTTGAGGTCGGGTAGCCCTGTAAAGCTCTGCAAAACCTCCTTTAAACCGGCAATATCGTTCGCTAGAACCCATGACGCGCTGCTGCCGGCTAGCGAAGTGCTCAACGACCTACTTTGTTGCATCGCAGTGCTGTAAAGAAAATCACGTTGCTGTTCGAATAACAGGCAGGTCAATCCTATCATCATGATTAGCGCAACACTGCCAAACGACCAAGCTAATTGCTGTCTAATGGATTGGTTAAAAAAAGTCCGTTGTCTTTTACTTCGATTACGATCAGTTGTCATTATGTCCGTTTATTCTAAAGGCCGTACCGTCTTGGAGAAGGTGGCGATAAAGGCTTGTACAGGTCTGTAACTGTCATCATTAGCCGCTTCGAAACGGGTAACCGGAATACGCGACAGCATTGCCCGTCCTTGTTCGTTCCGGTCAAGACTAAATAACAGTGAGGCAAATTTATTGACTATCTCCGCAGGCAAATCTTTACGCGCCACCCAGCCGTTGTTTTGCAGCGCTTCGGTTTTCCATTTAACTTCAAGCTGGTCGGCTAGTTGAGGATTTTCCTTGCTGAATGTTTTCCACGGTACCGGCCATGTTGCACCGGCCGCGACATGGCCTCGCAATACATTGATAATTGAAGATTCCTGGGAGCCGACATACAGATTCTCGACATCGTGGTTAACATCGATGCCGTGAGTGTGCAGATAATATTGGGTCATCATCGTTGCGGCCAGGGCCGTCGGTGCAGGATAGGATACGGCTTTGCCTTTAAGGTCCGCGATGTTGTTAATGCCGCTGTCTCGGCGCACCAGGATAATGCCGCGAAAATCATCGTCATCGGCCATCTTTCCAAATACACGATAACCATGTTTAAGCGCGTTGACGGTCTGATAAGGATTAGGCATTGCGAAATCAAAATGGCCGCTGTAGAGCTTCCGGTCAAATTCTTCATAATTGCGGGATGCTTCCAGAATAAGCTCCGCTTCAGGCATATTTGCATTGATAAAATCGACGATGGGTCCGTAAACTTCAAACAGTCGTTTGGGATTATGCAAGGGATGAATGCCGATTATATATTTGACGGCTTTTGATTTGCCTTGCGTGCTGAAACTGGGCTCGTACATGGCATCCGGTTGATTGCTTAGAGTCGCAATCAACGGCAAATCCAACAACAACTTCCACCATTTCATCACGACGGATTCCTGGTGTTCGGAACCCGCTGCCGATATTTGAGCCGTTTGGTTTTTTTGCGCGGACTCCGATGGCGAAGCCTCTGCATGAACAGTGAAGTTAAAGACCAACAGCAGTGTTATGAGACTATATCGGCGTAAAATTTCAATCATATTAAGGTTGAAGCTCAGCGGCAGCGGTCATCGAGTACGCTACGTTAATCCGAAATATAGGCATTATCACGTAGGAGAGTTCGGCGGAATGATACCTGTAATTAGGCGTGCTTTGGAATTTTTTTGTACCCTCTAAATTATACAGGATGAGCACTACAAGTTATCTTTCCAATAGCCAAATCCTTTTTGTCATAAAAGGGTAATATGTAATTTGATAATATGCCCCGTTTATTTTTTATTCTAATTAACTATGCCTAATTTAAATATTCTCGTGGTTGAAGATGAAGACGCTATCAGAGAGATGTTGATGATGGTGCTTGAGCAGGCCGGCTTTAGGTCGATTGCGGCTGTGGATGCGGAAGATGCGCAAAAAGCCTTGGACGATTCCTTGCCTGATTTGGTCCTGCTGGATTGGATGTTGCCGGGAGTTAGCGGCGTCGAATGGGCCAGGCGCTTAAAGAAAGACGCGATGTTCCGGGAACTGCCTATTATTTTACTGACGGCGCGAGGAGAGGAAGAAGATAAAGTTAAAGGCTTGGAAATCGGTGCCGACGATTATATGACTAAGCCTTTCTCACCCAAGGAATTAGTGGCCCGTATTCGTGCGGTTCTGCGCAGAAGCGGAAAAATCAATGACCTGGCGCAAATCACTCTGGGGGACCTGGTTCTGGATACCGAACAGCATCGGCTCAGCATTGGCGATAAGCAGCTTGAAGTCAGTCCGACCGAGTTTCGGTTAATGCAGTTTTTTATGACTCATCCCGATAAAGTATTCAATCGTACCCAATTACTGGACCAGGTTTGGGGCCGTAGCGTCTATATCGAAGAGCGTACTGTCGACGTGCATATTCGAAGATTGCGAAAAATTCTCAGCGAACACGGCCGGGAGGATTTAGTGCAAACCGTGCGCGGCTTCGGTTACCGGTTTTCAGTTGCGGATTCATCAACTTCGTCATCTTTATCGTCGTAAGCAATATGGAGGTTTGGCAAAGAGAATTTATCACCGCGTTGCTGCTGTTTGTAGCCGTGGCAATAGTCGGCGGGATGACCGGGCTTTTTATGCCTTTGGCGTTGGCAGTGACGCTGGGCATTTTAGTGCGCCAGTTATTTCAAATTAACCGGTTTGAAAAATGGATACGGGCAGGGGGTAGGGCCAAGTATCCGAAAACGACAGGCATCTGGGAAGAAATTTATTACCATGTCTACCGCATTAAAAAGAACGAGAAAAAGCGTAAAAAGAAATTGGGCAAAATGGTTGATCAATTTCGCCAATCTACCGAAGCGCTACCGGATGCCGCCGTTGTTTTAGGCGCTAATGACGAGATTGAGTGGGCGAATAAGGCCGCGAGGGATGTTTTTGGCTTGCAACAATCCGATAAAGGCCAACGCATTCCTAATCTTATCCGCTTCCCTGAATTTATCCGTTACCTTAAATCCGGCAATTATAACGAGGCGGTCATATTGCCTTCGCCGGTCAATCACCGTATCACCCTGGCCGTGCGGATTGTTACCTATGGCGCAGGCCTGCGGCTGCTGCTGGCCCAGGACGTTACGGAGCTGAAAAAAATGGAAAGGATGCGTAAGGATTTTGTTGCTAATGTGTCCCATGAACTCAGGACGCCATTGACAGTATTGAAAGGCTACCTGGAAACCTTGCAGGACATGGATGACGGAGAGTCGCCGTTATTGACCACCTCGTTCCAGCAAATGCAGGGGCAGACAGAGCGCATGCAGCATCTGGTCGACGACTTATTATTATTGACGCGGCTGGAAACCCGGCAGAAGAAAACCGAGTGCGTCAATATCCCTGCATTATTAATCCAGATTTGCAAGGAAGCCGAGACCATGAACGGTAAGGCTTCCGACCGGATCGACCTAACGCTGGAAACAAATGTGCATATTACCGGCGAAGAGCAGGAATTGCGTAGCGCCTTCACTAACTTGCTGGGCAATGCGCTTAAATATTCACCGGAGGATTCCGTAGTCAAAATACGCTGGTATCGAATTGCCGATGACATCGTGCTGGAAGTTGAGGATCACGGCGAAGGTATCCCGACAGCTGATATTCCTCGAGTGACCGAGCGATTTTACCGCTCTGAAGTCAAACGCGTTAAGAAAGTAGGCGGAACCGGTTTAGGTTTGGCTATCGTCAAGCATGTACTGATGCGCCATGACGCCAAATTAAATATCGTCAGCGAATTGGGCAAGGGCAGTTGTTTCAGTTGCCATTTTCCGGCTAAGCGGGTTTGTAATTAGCTGGTCATGGCGTCTATTTGACTGCATTCTATATTGGCAGCTAGGGAGGCAAGGTCTGTAGAGTGACGCCATAGTAGCCAAAATAACAAAGTTTTTGTTGAGAACTGTAGCGCAGCAGCCGAATGGCCGAAGTCGGAAGCGGCGCAAAAGTGAGACAAAGTAACAGGCCGTAAAATCGAACCCTGTCCGGGATGTTCCCGACAGGGTTTTTTAATGTTTGCCGGACAGCCGTTCGCTTGAAAACAGTCGAGCAATCCCCCATGTTAGCAGTAACTTAAAAACTCCTAAGATGAGGCAACTATTATGCGTATGGACAAATTAACCAGCATGTTTCAATCGGCGTTGGCCGATGCACAAAGTATGGCGTTGGGCAAAGATCATCAATTCATCGAGCCCACCCATCTGATGCTGGCTTTACTGGATCAGCAGGGTGGCAGTATCAGGCCGATGTTGGGCCAGATCGGCATCAACACGCAGTTACTGCGCACCGAGCTGGTTAAAGAATTGGACCGTTTGGCGACGGTCAGCGGTTCCGGCGGCGACGTGCAGGTTTCCAACGAATTATCGCGATTATTGAACCTGACCGATAAATTGGCGCAAAAGCGCGGCGATAAATTCATCTCCAGCGAACTGTTTTTGTTGGCGGTATTCGATGAAAAAGGCCTGCTTCAGGACTTGTTTAAAAAAGCCGGGCTGACCAAACAAGCCGTTGAAAAAGCCATCGATGCGATGCGCGGCGGCCAGCCGGTCGACGATCCGAACGCCGAAGAGCAGCGCCAAGCCTTGAAAAAATACACGATTAACCTGACCGAGCGCGCCGAACAAGGCAAGCTGGACCCGGTGATCGGCCGCGACGACGAGATACGCCGGACCATCCAGGTTTTGCAGCGCCGAACCAAAAACAACCCGGTGCTGATCGGCGAGCCCGGCGTCGGTAAGACCGCGATTGTCGAGGGATTGGCGCAACGCATCGTCAACGGCGAAGTGCCGGAAGGCATCAAAGGCAAGCAAGTGCTGGCGCTGGATATGGCCGCGTTGATTGCCGGGGCCAAGTTTCGCGGCGAATTCGAGGAACGCCTGAAAGCGGTGCTGAACGATCTTGCCAAGCAGGAAGGCCAGATTATCCTGTTTATCGACGAGCTGCATACGATGGTCGGCGCCGGCAAAGCCGAAGGCGCAATGGATGCAGGGAATATGCTGAAGCCGGCATTGGCGCGCGGCGAACTGCATTGCGTCGGCGCGACGACTCTGGATGAATACCGTAAATATGTCGAAAAAGACGCGGCATTGGAGCGTCGCTTCCAGAAAGTGCTGGTCGACGAGCCGTCCGTTGAAGATACCGTTGCGATTTTGCGCGGCCTGAAAGAAAAATACGAAGTGCATCACGGCGTCGATATTACCGATCCGGCCATTATCGCGGCCGCGAATCTATCGTATCGCTATATTTCCGACCGGCAGTTGCCGGACAAGGCTATCGACCTGATCGACGAAGCGGCCAGCCGCATACGGATGGAAATAGATTCCAAGCCGGAAGAAATGGACAAGTTGTACCGGCGCTTGATCCAGTTGAAAATAGAACAGGTCGCGCTGAAAAAAGAATCCGACCCTGCGTCGAAAAAGCGCCTGGAAATACTCGAAGAAGAAATCGCCGATTTGGAAAAAGAATATTCCGATTTGGAAGAAATTTGGAAAGCCGAAAAAGCCTCGTTGCAGGGTTCGGCGTCAATCAAGGAAAAACTGGAACAAGCCAAGACCGAACTCGATGCAGCGAGCCGCGCCGGCGATTTGGCCAGAATGTCCGAGTTGCAGTACGGCATTATTCCGGCGCTGGAAAAACAGTTGCATGCGGACGTACCGGCTGAAGATCACAAGATGACGTTATTACGCAACAAAGTCACCGACGAGGAAATCGCCGAAGTCGTGTCGAAATGGACCGGCATTCCTGTATCGAAAATGATGGAAGGCGAGCGCGACAAACTGTTGCGGATGGAAGAAGAACTCAGTAAACGGGTCGTCGGTCAGCAAGAAGCGCTGAAAGCGGTCAGTAATGCAATCCGCCGTTCCAGGGCCGGCTTGTCAGATCCGAACCGCCCGAACGGTTCGTTCCTGTTTTTGGGGCCGACCGGCGTCGGTAAAACCGAGCTGTGCAAGGCCTTGGCCGAGTTCATGTTCGACACCGTTGACGCGATGGTCCGCATCGACATGTCCGAGTTTATGGAAAAACATTCGGTCGCGCGCTTGATCGGTGCGCCTCCGGGCTATGTCGGTTATGAAGAAGGCGGCTACCTGACCGAGCTGGTCCGGCGCAAACCGTATTCGGTGATCCTGATGGACGAAATCGAAAAAGCCCATCCGGACGTGTTCAACATCCTGCTGCAAGTGCTGGATGACGGCCGCTTGACCGACGGGCAGGGCAGGACCGTCGATTTCAGGAACACGATTATCGTGATGACCTCGAACCTGGGCTCGGACATCATTCAATCGCTGTCCGGCGAAGCGCTGTATTCGGTCATGAAAACATCGGTCATGGAAATCGTCGGCACCAAATTCCGGCCGGAATTCATCAACCGGATCGACGAAGCTGTGGTGTTCCATTCATTGGGCCGTGAGCAAATCCGCGCGATTTCCAAAATTCAAATCGATTACTTGCGTAGCCGCTTGCAGGAACGCGAAATCGGTTTCGAGATTTCGGAACAGGCGCTGGATTTGCTGGGCGAGGCGGGATTCGATCCGGTTTACGGCGCAAGGCCGATGAAGCGCGCCATCCAGCAACAGCTTGAAAACCCGTTGGCGCAGCAGATTCTGGCCGGCAATTTTGTCGCCGGGGATACGATCAAAGTCGAGGTCGAGCATGACGCGTTGCGGTTCTTGAAAGGCTAAAATCCTGGGCTTAGTTTGATTGGACGGGGCCTGTTGTCCAGCTCGAAACGTTTTACACTAATTTGGTATTGATCTCGGTATACTGGCAACGTCGGGGCCGGGGATGTAATCTCCGGCCCGCTTGCTGTTTAAAGCTGAGTTGAGCGGCTTGCCCGCTCAAACGAAACTTATGCCCTTTGGGTATGAGAAAAACATCTGAATCCTGAGGTCTTAACCATGAAAAAACAGTTTTCCCTCCTATTATTTATCTTCTTCTTGAATGGCTGTACGTTTCAAAAGCCCGATTACCTGAAATTCATAACGCCGGTTGAATTGGATCAAGTCATGAAGCAGCAGGATATATTTCTTGTCGACGTGCATACGCCCGAACAGAAACATATCAAAGGCACAGATGTTTTCATTCCTTACAACGAAATTGGGAAACACTTGGACAAGCTTCCCGTGGATAAAAGCACGCCGATTTATTTGTATTGCGAAGGCGGTCCGATGGGCAATGCCGCGGCAAAGTCTTTGCATGAATTAGGCTACGCTAACTTAACTAATCTTGAGGGCGGAGCCAAGGCGTGGAGGAAAGCGGGGCTCGGTTTGGAGTAAGTAGAAGATAGATAGGATGGGTACGGCAGTATGAGCACGTGCCCATCTTTCGCGCTAAATTTCAAGACAACAGCCATTCGCCTGTTTGTGAAATTGCCCGGTACATACTGTCTGGAGCAAGATCGATTTCATCGCTCCATGATACAAAACCATCGGTTACTTTAAGCTGGTTAAAAAAGTCCGGATTTTTGAGTTTTTCAAACACCCCGTAAAGATAAGACGGCAAAAAACGGACTTTTCCGCTTAAACCGTCCGAAAAACGAACCTCAAAGGCCAATTCGCCAATAACTCGTGCTTCAATGACATCGTAATACATAAGAATTCTCCATTAGGGTAACGGCTCTATTTTATCCGGCTGTTGATGAACACGGCACTTATCCCAATCGCTCAATAATTCGTCACGATGTAATTCAGCCCAATCCAAAACCAAGTTAAGCGCACGCCGGGGCAATGTACCTTCAATTATTTCAAGGGTATGAATGTTGATTGCCGCTTTGTGTTCACCGTATTGTGCGTGAAAATGCGGAGGCGCATGTTCTTCAAAAAACATACGAATAATAATTCCGTAAAACACGCTAATAGTCGGCATTGTTATTTCTCATCGATAATTCTTAAGTTTTATTTGCCTATTCATACAACGTTTAAACCAGCGGTTTAGTATGAGTGACCTTATTTAGGTGGAGCAATAGCGCCGCCTATTGCACTTTAGAGCTCTATTATGTCTATTCGGGCTTTTCATTAATCTCAATATATTTGGGCATTTTGCCGTTTACATTTAGCCAGTATTTATACCGTTCCAATTTCTCTGAGTAAATTAGCCGGTACTCATCACCCCTTCTTCTTATTATGCTGCGTAATTCATTATTATTAGAAACAGGAGGGATATAGTTTTTTGTAAGGAAACCATACATTTTTAGGTCATCAGCCAAGTTCTTAATTTCTGCTATCCAAAAGTTCTGGGCAACTTCAGTTTGCATTAAGGGAATCTCACTTAAAATTATATTCACAATCAAATACCATTTATATTCATGGCTATCCGATGTAGCAATAAATGGAATTAACGATGCCAGATTAATAGAATATTTTTTATTTAAAACTTCGGCTTTACTATTTATTCCTTGCTTGATTGCCACTTCTATATTTTCTAATCGATTAAGGCTGCTATAGATGTAGGCGAAATCTTTCTCTTCACTTCCTGTAAATATACTAGGTTCAACCTCGGACAGAGCTTTGCTGAATTCTGCGTTTTGCTTGCGAAGTTCGTTGATTTCAACTAACAACTCTTCGTTGGATACCTTGTCTGCCCTGACCCAACCAATTGCCGGAAACATTTTTATTGTTTTTGGCAAACTTAAAGCCACAATCCCAGGAAGGGCTTCTGCGTTTGGCCAGAATTTAACTATTCTACCGGTGGCTACTTTACCGCGGAAAGATTGTAGGCGGGCGCGTAGCTCTGGATCTTGTTCTGATTTATCAAATGGTATTTGATTCGGATTTTCATGTAGTAGCGCAATGACCTTTAAGCCACGCTCAAGAGCATATTCATATTCCTGCTCCGTATAACTAATACCTTGAGTGGTTATAGATCCGTATCGGCCTCCAATAATTAACAAATAATAATCGCAGTCATCAATGATTCGTTTGATGAATTCAAATTGGTCTTCATCAGTGGCTGGAAAAAGTTCCATGCCAGCAGGAATACAATCCAACTCCATTAATGTTTGAATGACCTTATGCCTCTCGTCCTTTAAATCAGCGTAAGTTGAACTGACAAACACTTGATACCTTTTTTCCAATTGCTATCTCCGTTGTTTGGTTATATTTTTTGAAATGTGATCATCATAAGTAGAAGTTACGCATTGACCGCTGGTTAATATTGTGGATTGAGCTGGTCTTTGCCGGGCATAAAGCCGGTGATGAACGTGGCGATAACCTCA
>NZ_RYFG02000111.1 GCF_003994235.2 Candidatus Methylobacter oryzae | reverse complement strand
AGGTTATCGCCACGTTCATCACCGGCTTTATGCCCGGCAAAGACCAGCTCAATCCACAATATTAACCAGCGGTCAATGCGTAACTTCTAATGAAAAAGATATTCTTTATTCTGTTGATCCTACTCACCGCATCGTCACAAGCAGATGAGGTTTTTAAGTGCCAACTAAAATCCGGCAAAACAATCTATCAATCCAAGCCCTGCGACTCTGCTGAAAAACAGGAAACCATCGAAATTCAAAAAACAGATCCACGTAAAGTTGCCGAGGAAGAGGCCAAACTAAAGGCTTGGAAAGAAGATTTTGCCAAGCGAGAGGCTGAAAGAGCCAAGATCGAACAAGAACTTCAAGCCGAACGAGACAGAAAAGCCTCCCTTGAAGCATTGAGACAAAGTGCGGAATATCAACGTCAACAAGCCTATGAAGCAAAACGCCAAGCGGACGCAATGGAACAGCGCCCTCTCTACCTGCAACCCTATTATCCAAGTTATCAATCCATTCCGGCTTACCCTCTCTTTCAATCTTTCCCCGCCTATCCGCCAGGCAAGCCTTATCATCAACATGATTTCAATAAGAGAACTTTCCCGGATTCCCAACACGATCAAACTGAAACAAGGCCCGATAAAGATAGAGAGAGTGGCAGTAAGCAATATATTTTTAAAGTGAGATAGCTAACCCAAACATCATCCTGGAACCGAAAGCATAAAGAGCTAGATCGTAGATTATTCGGAATAAACTACAATAAGCACGACATAAACCACCCAACAGTCCCACATATATGGAAGCTAATAATAAAACAATAAAATCCTTGGCGGTAATGTGCAGCGGCGGCGATAGCCCCGGCATGAATTCGGCGGTTCGTTCGGTCGTAAGGACCGCTATCGGCCTCGGTATTGAGGTCTACGGCATTTACAAAGGCTATTCGGGCTTGCTGGAAGGCAACATACACAAGCTCAGCCTGTCGTCGGTCGGCAACATCATCCAGCGCGGCGGAACCATTCTCGACACCTCGCGCTGCCTTGAGTTTCATACTCCCCAAATCCGGCAGGAGGCCGCGCACATCTTAGCCAGAAAACATATCGAAGGCCTGGTCGTGATCGGCGGTAACGGCTCTTTCGCCGGCGCAATGACCTTGCACAAGGAACACGACATTCCGGTCATCGGCATCCCCGGCACTATTGACAACGACATTTCCGGCACGGAATACACGATCGGCTTCAATACCGCCGTTCAAACTGCCGTCAACGCGGTAGACAATATCAGGGATACCGCCTCGGCCCATGCACGGACCTTCCTGGTCGAAGTCATGGGGCGCAGGTCGTCTTTTATTGCACTGCAAGTCGGCATATGCACCGGCGCGGAGCATGTTGTGCTGTCGAACCAGACCGTGGACTACGAAAAAATCGTCGACGGCATTAATAAAGGCAATGAGCGCGGTAAAACCTCATCGATTATCATCGTAGCCGAAGGCGAAAAAGCCGGTTTATCTTATGAAATCAAGGACACGCTAATGAAGAAATATAATCTCAGCGTCCACGCCTGTATTTTGGGACATATCCAACGCGGCGGCAGCCCTACCGCAACGGATCGTTTTATTGCGTCCAAAATGGGCTATGCCGCCGTCCAAGCGTTACACCAAGGACTGCGGGCCCATGTGACCGCTTTTAATAAAGGCGAAATTGAAATGGTTCCTTTATCGGCCTGCCTGGAAGGGAAAAACGAATCTAACGATGCGCAGATCGAGTTAATTCGCGCTCTAGCGATCTAAACGCTCGCCGATGAAAGCCCGACTAGGCCAAAAAGCTCCGTTATTATCGGTTTCCGATTGGATTCAAGGAACTGAAATAAATTTTGACCGGCTATTAGGTCAAATCGTGCTGGTTGAAATATTCCAGGTTAATTGCCCGGGATGTTTTTTATACGCGCTGCCGCAAGCGGTAGATTTATATCGTAAATATTCAGAACGCGGCTTAGCGGTATTAGGCGTCGCTACCGCGTTTGAGGATTTCGATGAAAACACTCTTGAAAACCTGATCCGTCTGGCCGAACACGGCGAGGTAGTCGGTGAAACATTGCGAGTGCTAAGCGAACAAGGCCGGTTAAATGCAGCAGGCCGCCTGCCCTATCGCATCCCTTTCCCGTTGGCGATGGATAGCTTGGTCAGGCAGCGCGGCGACGTGAACGATAACGTTGTTGCAAACTTCATCCGGGAGCATATCCCTGAGTTCGAGCAACAAGCCCGAACACGCCAACAACAGATCAGGCTGCAAGTACGGAATTATTTGCAGTCGCTTGATTATCATGCGGAAACATTCGAACGTTTTGACTTACAAGGCACGCCATCCCATATTCTGGTGGACAAGCAAGGCGTTCTCAGGGATTGTGGATTTGGCCCCGCCTCCGACCTGGAAGCTCGAATATTGGAATTAATGCAGGAGTAATTTTGGCCACCTCAGTTACTGCGCTCGATAAAACCTAACAAGGAACATGAAATGCTTATTCACGTTAACATTCCCCAACTGTCCAGCCGCAAAACAAAAATCATTGCCACACTGGGACCTGCTTCGGATAACCCCGAGGTTATCTACAATCTTATTAAAGCCGGCGCGAATGTTTTCAGGCTGAACATGTCCCATGGCGAACACGAAAGCCACCGCAAGCTGTACCGGCTGATCAGGGAAGCGGCTGAAAAGCTGCATCAACACATTACCGTGTTTGCCGATCTTTGCGGCCCCAAGATCAGAACCGGCAGGTTCAAAAACGGCAGCATTATCCTTAATAAGGGCGATCAAGTCGTAGTAACGACACGCGACGTTGTTGGCGAGGACAATCTGATTCCCTGCCAGTACGCCGCCCTGGCTGACGATGTCGTAGTCGGAGACCGTATCTTATTGGACGACGGCAAATTCGAACTCAAGGTTCTTGAAAAAGACAAGCAGGACATTCGCTGCGAAGTCATTTACGGCGGCGAACTAAAGAACAACAAAGGCATCAACTTGCCCGGCGTTAATGTCTCCTGTCCGTCATTGACCGATAAAGACCGCGCCGATGCCTTGTTTGCGCTGGACTTGGGCGTCGACTACCTGGCGCTGTCATTCGTCAGAAAAGCCGAAGATATTAACGACCTGCGCCAGTTGATTGTCGCCGGCGGCTACGACACGCATATCATTGCCAAAATTGAAAAACCGGAAGCCTTGCTGAATGGCCAGGAAATTATTAAAGCCGCCGATGCGATCATGATCGCGCGAGGCGATCTGGGCGTGGAATTAAACCCGGAAGACGTACCGATTGCCCAGCACCAGCTGATCAAGACTGCCAGGGCATTCAACAAACCGGTCATCGTCGCCACCCAGATGCTCGAATCGATGATAGAAAACTCCAGGCCGACGCGCGCCGAAGTGACCGACGTTTCCAATGCGGTTTATTGTTCTACCGACGCGGTCATGTTGTCCGGCGAAACCGCATCGGGGCATTTTCCTGTCGAAGCGGTTGAAATAATGTCCCGGGTCATCAAACAAACCGAGGCATTCATGAAGGAACAGGATATTTTCGGCAAAATGGCCCACAGGGATAATGAAGTTAAACCGCTGCCGTTCGGCGACGCGGTTGCAGACGCGACCGCCCAGCTTTGCTTCGACCTGAATGCAAAAGCCATCGTCAGCATTACCAGCGGCGGAATGTCGGTAGTTACGCTGAGTTCTGCAAGACCTGCCGCACCGCTTATCGCGATTAGCGCGAACAAATGGGTTTGCCAACGGATGAATTTATATTGGGGCGTTATACCGATCCACGCGGAAGATGCCGGTCATGCCCATCCTAATAAGCTGGCTCGTCATCATGCCGTTGCAACAAGGTTGGCGAATGAAGGCGATAATGTGATTGTTGTCCGTGGCTTTCACCAGGACGACCAGTTGAGTTCGCCGACTATTACCATGCTGACGCTTTGATATTTTTTTTAGACGGTGGATTGCGTTGTTTGAACAACAACGCAAAATAACCGTAGCGCTACTGAGCTCTGCGTCATTTTATTGCAACAGGCTTGTATCCTTTCCAGCCGTAATAAGCGATATAGCAGTAACAAAGAGCCGGAATGAAAAACGCCAGTTGAATGCCGATCCGGTCGGCGAATAATCCTTGCACAACCGGCAGGATAGCCCCGCCGACGATGGCCGCGCACAATATTCCCGAACCCTGCCCCGTGTGCTTATCCAAGGCGCTGACTGCGAGCGAAAAAATAGTGGGAAACATGATCGAGTTAAATAAGCCAACCGCAAGAAGCGTCCACATCGCCAGATGACCGCTTCCAAGCATGGTTATTAAAACCAACAGCGCCGCCGTTACCGCGTTAAACGTAAGCACTTTGCCGGGCTGGACTTGCTGCATGACTGCCGCGCCGATGAATCGCCCGACCATGGCCCCGCCCCAGTAAAACGACACATACTTGCCGGCATCCTGTTCCGCCAACCCCGCGATAGAAGGCTCACCCAAAAAATTGATTAGGAAACTGCCTATCGACACTTCGCCGCCGACATAAACAAAAATGCCGATTGCACCTAAAACCAGATGCCTATAGCCCCAAGCGCTGGCATGAACATCATCCTCGACAGCTGAAACCTGCGGCTTGGCACTTTCAATTTTAGGCAGTTTGATCAATGTAAAAATAATCGCTACGGCAAACAAAACCGCAGCAAGCAATAAATAGGGATTTTGTACCGCAGCTGCTTGTGCGGCCTGATACGCCGATAATTCTTCACTGTCCAGCAGCTTAATTTCATCGGCCGTTTTAACGGCAGTAGCCAGAATAAACAGCGCGCCGAAATACGGAGCAATCGTTGTACCCAGCGAGTTAAACGCCTGAGTCGTCGTTAAGCGGCTGGAGGCTGTGTCCGGATTGCCCAGGATGGTGACATACGGATTTGCCGCGACCTGCAACAACGTAATGCCGGATGCCAGCACGAAAAATGCAGCCAGGAATAACGGATAAGAATGTAGGCTTGCGGCCGGATAAAACAGTAAACAACCGAGGCCGGCAACGGCTAAGCCGGCAATGATGCCGCCTTTGTAGTCGATTTTTTCGACCAGGTATCCGCTCGGAATGGATACGACGAAATAGGCGGTAAAAAAACAAAACTGGATCAGCATCGCTTCCGCATAATTCAGCGTGAACACCGCTTTCAGATGCGGAATCAGGATGTCGTTCAGACAAGTGATGAAACCCCAGATAAAAAACAGCGAAGTTAATACGCTTAGAGAACCGAGATAAGGATTTTTATCGGCGCTATGTGTAGAGTCAGTTGGAGTAATCATAATTTCGCTTAGATAAGTTGCATCATCTCAATGCGTCGATGGCCCGGCAAGTTCGCCATCGACAAGACAGGCTGGAGTGCAGGCTTCGCCTGCAAATTCTGCGCTCTGCCGCCTAGCAAAGCTTGCACTCCTGTTTTATTTCGTCACGGTAAAACCAACGGTTTCATTGCCGACCATGACCTTAAAATCGCCCGGTTCCACGACTCGTTTAAGATCGACGCCAATAAACGACAAATCCTGCGGCGTTAAAGTAAAGCTCAAGCTCTCGGTTTGGCCGGGATTCAGCTCAACCTTTTTAAATGCTTTAAGCTGTTTATTCGGGCGGGTTACCGAGGCAACGACATCATTGATGTAAAGCAATACGGACTCTTTGCCCTTCAATGCGCCGGTATTTTTAACGTTAACAGTGACACTGATATTCTCGCCCATTCTGACCTTGTCTTTCGCGACCTTTAAGCCGCTGGTTTCGAAAGAGGTATAGCTCAAGCCATGCCCAAACGGATAAAGCGGCGTGTAGAAGTTCACATCGAACGATTCAGTCGGCTTGTAATCATACGGCGTGATCGCGTTGGTATTGCGCGGATAGGAAATAGGCAGTTTACCGTCGGGGTTATAGTCGCCATATAAAATATCGGCAATCGCTTCGCCGCCTTCCATACCCGGCAAGAATGCCAAAATAACGCCGGAAGCGCGCATCGCAATCGATGTGATAATACGCGGCCGTCCGCCTAAAGTCAGCAACACGACCGGCTTACCGGTCGCAATCGCGGCATTGGCAAGATCGACTTGCGCCTGATCGATATTCAGCGACTCGATATTGCCTGGCGTTTCGGTATAAGTATTCTCGCCGAGGCTAAGCAGAATAACGTCATGGTTCTTGGCTTCATCGACAACCTTTTGAATATCGATAGGCGCATTAAAGGAATCGCCGCCAATATAAGTAACCTTGCCGGTGGATTTTCTCTGCAGAGCCTCCAATACTGTGAGCTTATCCTGGGGATATAAATTCTCGGCAGATCCTTGCCAAGTAATCGTCCAACCGCCATTCAGCACGCTTAGTAAGTTAGCGGTAGGGCCGGTTAGCAAAATCTTCGCGTCTTTTTTTAGCGGCAAAATATTACGATCGTTTTTCGCAAGAACAATAGATTCCCGCGCGGCCTGACGGCTGGTTTCTATCGCTTCCGGCGCGGCAAAATTGTCTTCCACCACCGGCAAAGGCTTAGGATCGAACAGCCCTGCCTGATATTTGACTTTTAATATCCTGGACACGGCTTCATTGATCCGCGATAGCGGCACTTCGCCCGATTTAGCAAGCTCGACCAATAAATCGTAAAAAGAAAAATCGAACGGCACCATACTCATATCGACGCCGGCCATCACCGCGATTTTTACCGCTTCTTTTGGCGACGCGGCCATTTTGTCGCGCGTATAAAGCCGCTTGATGTCCTCCCAATCCGACACGGTAAAGCCTTTAAAACCGAGTTCGCCGCGCAGAATCGTAGTCAGGTATTGATAGTTGGCGTGTCCCGGAATGCCGTCGACTTCAGCCGAGTTGATCATTACCGTAGGCGCCCCGGCTTTTACGCCGGCTGCGAATGTCGGTAGGAAATATTCGCGCAGCATTCTTTCGCCTATCCAGGCCGGTGTCCGGTCTTTGCCGTTAAGCGGATAGCTGTAACCCACATAATGCTTTAAACAGGTAGGCGCTTTATCGGCAGCCGAAAAATCGTTGCCCTGATGGCCTTTAATATAAGATTCTCCCATTGCCGTCGCCAAATGCACGTCTTCGCCGTAAGTTTCCCACAGTCTAGGCCATAACGGTTGGCGGCCGATATCCATTACCGGAGAAAAATTCCATTGCAAACCGGAAACGCGCACTTCCCTTGCGGTAATTTCGCCTTCTTTAAAAGACAGTTCCGGGTTAAACGTTGCCGCCATATTAATAGCTTGCGGAAACAGCACAGAATTCTCTGTATAAGTCGCGCCGTGAATCGCGTCAATACCGTAAATGACAGGGATTTTCAAGCGGGTTTTCGCCGTTGTATCTTGCAGCGTGCGCATGATTTTCCGCCAAGTATCGACAGGCTGCGCTTTGATATTCGGAATAGACGGCGCATTAAGGATAGAACCGACATGATGCTTTATTAACGCATCTTCCAACTTGGCCTGATCGATTGCACCGTCCGAGTATTCATCGCCGCTAACAGGAGCGCCAATGACGGAAAAATCGACTTGCGTCATCTGCCCTACTTTTTCTTCGAGCGTCATTTGCGACAGCAGATGTTTAACTTTACTTTCTATGGCTTTGTCGGTTTCTTGCGCACTTACAGAACGACCGGCTATCGCGGACAGGATTAAAATTAAAATAATAGGTAAGGTTTGCAATTTAATATCCTTCGCTTATTAATTATTGAATACATGGTTAAACATCCCGAACCGCGGACGAAGGATAACCATGAGCGGCAGTGTTCGTATTCTAAGCCGCGCCAGAGGTTTTCGACAAAAAACATTATTGCCCAGGTTTGCGCCGGCTTCCGACTCCCGGGTTTTAACCTTGGGAATATACCGGTGATAACAGCTTGCCTCAAGTTGAATTAGCTTTGCCCGCGGCAATTATTCATTTGACATGCGGAGTTTTGCGGCGTAGTTTTTTGGGTAGTAGAGTGAGAATAAAGCCGAGTTGGGCGGCTTGTCCGCTCAAACCCTACTTATGCCCTTGGGTATAAAGATTCTTTAAGTTATTACAAGACAAGATTATTGAGGAGGAACTGTGAACGTTACAAAATCAATGTTATTAGCCGTCATTTATAGCTTGGGCTTGGCGGTTCCGGCACTAGCGATTGCGGATAGCGATGACGCGGCGTTTCAGGCGGAAAAAGAACGTCAAATCGCAATCGTCTTGGAAAAAGTACAAATTGCCCAGAGAAACCTGAGCTGCGTGCAAAGCGCTCAAGATCATGCAGCTCTAAAAGCATGTGACGAAGCTTTTAAACAAAGCCATGACGATTCAGGAAACACGAATAAAAAAAACCAAAAAGATCCGAAAGAAAAGTAACCGCGCAATATCCTTTCGTTTCAATCACATAAAAACACCAGTCGTATAAAATAGCAACTGGTGTTTTTTAGTTTTATCGTTAATCAATGTACATTGGCTTGCCGTCGTTAAGCCGGGACCAACCTTTGACTATGCGGTAAATAATCCAGATGCCGTTAGCGGCAAGGATAAACCAGCCCACAATAAAAAACGCCGTGATTGCTCCCAACACCCCCCAAAGCACTCCGAACCAGAAAGTCCTGATCTGCCAAAGAAAATGACTCTCCAAAAATGTTCCGGCCACATCGTCTTGTTTGACATAGTTCATCACCATTGCAATTATTGCGGTAATAGCGACGAAAAAAGACGCTGCATAGAGTCCGTAGATAACATGGGTAAGAGTGATTGCCGATTTTTCGGCTTCTGCGGTGATTGGGTTAGTCATTGATGCTTGCTCTCTTTTATTATTCATGGAAGGCGAGGAGCGATATTACACTGGTTTTTGCTGGTTACCAATCTTCAGACAAGCAATAACATCTCTATAAGCGCACAAATTAGATTTGCCCAAAAGCCGATAAACCGGAGTTGTTATGGTTTTCCAAATTGGATATGTTATTTTGTCGCCATTCCCAGTCATTCAATCGATCAAACCCCATGAAAACCAAATACCGATATTCCGGTTTATTACTGTTACTACTGACTTTAATAGCCTGTAGCAAAACCATTACCTCGGCTCCGGACGTGACTTTCACGACCCTCACCGGACAAAAAATCGCGTTAAAAGACTTACGCGGCAAGCCGGTCATCGTTACGTTCTGGGCAACCGACTGTCCTGCTTGCATCGAAGAAATTCCGGATTTAATCGACCTGTATAACCAGTACCATGCATCCGGTCTTGAGATGGTTGCCGTTGCGATGCATTACGACCCGCCGAATCACGTCGTTGATATGACTAAAGCCAAGCAGTTGCCCTACAATGTGGCGCTGGATTTAAGCTCGGAACACGCCCAAGCTTTCGGCGGCATCATGTTTACGCCCAGCACGTTCTTAATTGCCCCGGACGGTGCCGTCGTTAAACAAGAAATCGGCCTTTTTAACATCGCAACGATGAAAACAACTATTGAATCACTACTAAAAGGATAGCCCATGCTCTGGCTAAAAGCGTTACACCTGATTTTTATGGTTACTTGGTTTGCCGGCCTGTTTTACCTGCCGCGCCTGTATGTTTATCATGCAATGAGCGATGACGAGATCAGCAACGAGCGTTTTAAGGTGATGGAGCGCAAACTATTCTTCGGCATTATGACGCCGGGCATGATAGCGACCTTCCTGTTCGGCATCTGGATGCTGGTCGCTTACGACTGGGATATTTATGCGCATGCCGGCTGGCTGCACGCGAAGCTGGCGCTGCTCGCGCTGGCGCTGGCTTATCACTATTATTGCTACTTGTGCCTGCTTGATTTTAAACACGACCGCAACCAACGTAGTCATGTTTATTATCGCTGGATGAATGAAGTGCCGGTTTTGTTCCTGGTCGGCATCATTATCCTGGCCGTGGTTAAGCCTTTTTGATTAGACAAATGCTTTAAACTATCGCAATCAAACGTTAAAGAATACACATGAATCTATCCGACTTTCTCCACAGCCCCTATTTTGCCGGCCTTATCGGCGGCTTATTAATCGGCCTAGCCGCTGCAATGTTTGTACTGCTAAACGGCCGGATTGCCGGCATCAGCGGCATCCTGTCCGGCCTGATTCAAGCCGACGGCGGCGATAAGCTCTGGCGAATATTGTTTGTTCTTGGCATGGCAGCCTCGCCATTCATTTATCAACTTGCATCCGACTTGCCTGCTGCGACTATCGATGCCGGCACCGTGCAATTGATCATTGCCGGATTAATGGTAGGCCTTGGAACCAGCTATGCGTCAGGCTGCACCAGCGGCCACGGCGTATGCGGCATTTCCAGGGGATCGGTACGATCCATTGCCGCCACGCTGAGCTTCATGCTGGCAGGTTTTATTACCGTTTATCTGACTCGCCATTTATTGGGACTCTAAAATTATGCTGAATGTTAATGCTTTTCTGGTTGGACTCATATTCGGCTTGGGCCTTATCGTTTCCGGCATGACCAATCCGGCCAAGGTTATCGGCTTTCTGGATTTAGCCGGCGATTGGGACCCGTCTCTCGCATTTGTAATGGGCGGAGCGATTTCGATTGGAGCCGGGGCTTTTACTATCGCTAAAAAACGCCAGCGCAGTTTGTTGGGGGAGCCAATGCGCTTATCCAACGTCACCGAAATCGATAAAAGTTTGCTGGCAGGCAGCTTGGTCTTTGGCATCGGCTGGGGACTTTCGGGATTTTGCCCCGGACCGGCTGTTGTAAGCGCTGCCGCCGGACAAACCAAAGCAATGATATTTGTTGTGTCAATGCTGGCCGGAATGGTTTTATATAAAGTCATTCAACAACAAAATAACAGATAGTTTACCGGCACTTACAAAAATCAGTTACCCAAACTTTCACAAATCGACATAGGAACCAACATGAGCTTCAAACAAACTTTCCTAAGCATCGTATTCATTTTTTTAAATGTTTTTAACGGTGCGGCACACGCCGAACTGTCTCCATTCGTCTTCGGAAGTTATCAGCAAATATTAGCCGCCAACGCTAACCGGCCATTCATGCTGGTGATCTGGTCCATCAACTGCCCTTCGTGCCTGCAAGACATGGAACTGTTGAGCAACATTCACAAAAGCAAACCGGAACTAAAAATAATCATGCTGGCAGCGGATGAGCCGTCCGCAAGCGAACAAGTCAGGCAAATCCTGAAAAAATACCAGTTATTCGATATTGAAAACTGGGCTTATGCCGATGAGAACACCCAGAAGCTGCAATTTGAAATCGATCCGAAATGGTATGGCGAATTGCCCAGAACCTATTTTTTCGATAAAGCGCATCAGCGCACCGGCGTTAGCGGCGTGCTGTCAAAAGAAGATTATCAGCAAATGTTCGCCAAGATTCTGAAGTAAATGCGCCCATTCCATGACTGACAAGTTACATTTTTAAACCTCGGATAAAAAGTTACGTTAAAATGGCCGCCCGTTTAAATAGCAACTAGAGGTCATTTTTATGCGCAAAAAAATATTTCCGGTTCTGGTTACCTGTTTATTAAGCGCCTGCATCACGAGCCCCACAGGCAGAAGCCAACTGGTCTTCATGCCCGAAGCACAAATCGACCAAATGGGCTTGCAAGCTTTCGATGACCTAAAAAAGCAAAAACCTATCAGTACTGACAGCAAATATAATCAAGTGACAAACTGCATTGCCGGGGCAATTACCCGAGAGATCGGCGGCAATTGGGAAGTTGTGGTCTTTAAAGACAACACGCCCAACGCGTTTGCATTGCCCGGCAATAAAATCGGCGTCCATACCGGCATGCTTCAATTAGTCTACAATCAGGATCAATTAGCAGCGGTCATCGGCCATGAAGTCGGCCACGTCCTTGCCAAACACAGCAATGAGCGGGCCTCGCAAGAAATGGCGGTTAATCAGGGCCTGAGCGTCATCCAGGCGGTCAGCCAGCCGCAAACCGCTTTAGGTCAAACAGCGCTGGGTATGTTAGGTGTCGGCGCGCAATACGGCATATTGATGCCTTACAGCCGCACGCATGAAAGCGAAGCCGACGTAATCGGTGTCGACTTAATGGCGAAAGCCGGCTTTGATCCGCAGCAAAGCATCGGCTTGTGGCAAAAAATGGAACGCGCCTCGCAAGGTCAACAGCCGCTAGAATTCATGTCGACCCATCCTTCTCACGCCACACGCATCCAGGATTTAGAAAAGCACATGCCGCAAGCCATGAGTTTATTCCAGCAAGCCCAGGCCGCGGGTAAACAACCGCACTGCAACTAATCAATGACACCTAATTTAAAATATTTACACCCCTACCCGTTTGAAAAACTGGCGCAACTTAAACAAGGCATCGTCCCCCCTAAAGACAAATCGCATATTGCCCTGTCGATGGGCGAACCGACTCATGCCACTCCGCACTTAATCCAGGAAGCGCTGTTAACCCATCTGCATGGTTTAGCTAATTATCCGACCACCAAAGGCATACCCGAACTCAGGCGAGCGATTGCCGGATGGATCAGCCGGCGTTTCCGGATTCCGGCCGACGCGGTTAATGCCGAAACCCAGGTTTTACCGGTTAACGGCACCCGCGAAGCGTTGTTTTCGTTTGCCCAATGCTTGATAGATACCAGCGCCGCACCTGCTCCCGGCAGGTTTGCGGCATACACACCATCCCTGGCGATAAAACCGGCACCGGTCGTAATCATGCCGAACCCGTTTTACCAGATCTATGAAGGCGCGGCCTTGCTGGCAGGCGCAGAACCATACTATCTAAATACGCTGGAAGACTCCGGCTATTTACCGGATTTTGATTCGGTGCCGGATGAGATATGGCAACGTTGCCAATTGATTTACATTTGCTCGCCCGGCAACCCGACCGGCTCGGTCATCGACCAAGCCAGCCACGAAAAGCTGCTGAAATTGGCTGAAAAACATGATTTCGTGATTGCTTCCGACGAGTGCTACACCGAAATTTACGACGACGAAAACAACCCGCCGCCGGGCTTGCTGCAAACCGCTTATAGCATGGGCAATACCGCGTTCAAACGCTGCGTGATTTTTCACAGCTTATCGAAACGCTCCAACGCGCCGGGTTTACGCTCGGGCTTTGTCGCGGGCGATGCGGACCTTTTGAAGCATTATTTCCAATACCGGACTTACCACGGCTGCGCGATGCCGTTACCAACCCAGCATGCCAGCATCCAGGCTTGGCAGGATGAGCAACATGTGATTGAAAACCGGCGCTTGTACCGGGAAAAATTCGCCGCGTTTATCGATATTGTCGGCGATGTCTGCACCGTCATTAAACCGCCGGCCAGCTTCTACGTCTGGTTGAAAACGCCGATTGCCGATACCGAATTCGCCAAGCAATTGTTTGCGCAGCAAAACATCACCGTGCTGCCCGGCAGTTATCTGTCCCGCGATTGCGACGGCATTGATCCCGGCCTTAACCATGTCAGGATCGCGCTGGTTGCGCCGTTGGACGAATGCATCGAGGCCGCGCAACGCATAAAAATTTTCCTTAACTCTTTATAAGAAGAACTATGTCACAACTAGAACAAATCATTAACGACGCTTTTGAAAACCGTGCAGACATTACGCCTGCAACCGTTTCCCAGGAAGTGCGCTCAGCCGTTGAAGAAGCGATCAACCTGCTGGACAGCGGCAAAGGCCGCGTCGCCGAAAAAACCAGCGGCGAATGGGTCACCAACCAATGGCTTAAAAAAGCCGTATTATTGTCGTTTAGAATCAACGAAAACAGGCTGATGGACGGCGGCAACACGCGCTATTACGACAAAGTCGACAGCAAATTCGCCAGCTACAGCGAAGAAGATTTCGCCCAAGCCGGCGTGCGCGTCGTGCCGAACGCGGTTGCCCGCCGCGGTTCCTACATCGCCCCCGGCGCCATCCTAATGCCGTCCTACGTGAACATCGGCGGCTACGTCGATAGCGGCACGATGGTCGATACCTGGGTTACGGTCGGCTCTTGCGCGCAAATCGGCAAGAACGTGCATTTATCCGGCGGCGTCGGCATTGGCGGCGTGTTGGAACCGTTGCAAGCCGGCCCGACTATCATTGAAGACAACTGCTTTATCGGCGCGCGTTCCGAAATCGTCGAAGGCGTTATCGTTGAAGAAGGCTCGGTCATTTCGATGGGTGTTTACATCGGCCAAAGCACCAAAATCTACAACCGCATGACCGGCGAAATCAGTTACGGCCGCATTCCTGCCGGCTCGGTCGTCGTTTCCGGCAACCTGCCTTCTGCGGACGGCAAATACAGCCTGTACTGTGCGGTTATCATCAAGCAAGTCGACGAAAAAACCCGCAGCAAAACCGGCATTAACGAGTTATTGAGGGATTAATTCTATAAACTCGACACTTGCCCCACGCTAAAAAAGGAGAGCAACAATGAACTTGAACTACGCGAATAAAATAAGCGAAGAAGAGTATCTACAAGGCGAACTTGTTGCTGAATGTAAGCACGAATTCATTGACGGTGAAGTCTTTGCAATGGCTGGGGCAAGTGAAACTCATAATTTGCTATCCCTAAATATGGCTAGCGAGTTAAGAAGCCAGCTTAAAGGCACGCCTTGCAGAACTTTTATAGCCGACATGAAAGTGAAGGTGGCTAACGATTTTTTCTACCCCGATGTGATGGTGGTTTGCCAGAAGAACGATGACTCGGACTATTACAAACAATCGCCGGTCATTATTGTCGAAGTGCTGTCGCCATCGACCCGGAAGTTTGACAAAACCGCTAAGCGATTGAAATACCGAAATATTCCGACATTGGAGGAGTATGTTTTAATCGATCAAACCATCGCGGAAGTTGAGGTCTTTAAAAAGAAAGAGCATTGGCAATCTTTTTATTACTATCTTGGCGATGAGATTACTTTTGATTCGTTAGGCGTTACCGTGCTTGTTGAAGATATTTACTATCAAGTCAACAACGACGATGTGCTTGCTTTCTTGCAGGAAAAAAATCAGGCAGCTCTTGAAGAAACGGATGCCAACCGTGTACAAAATACTGTACAGCCACCCCACACCCTATAAAAAACATGATTAACAACGATGTATTACGCCGGGTACGCTACGCTTTAGAGCTGAAAGACCCGACCATGATCGAGATCTTCGCCTTAAGCGGCGCCGAAATAAGCCGCGACCAGTTATTGAAATTTCTGAAAAAAAATAATGAAACCGATTACGTTCCGCTGAACAATAAGCTGATGGAGCAATTTCTGGACGGACTGATCGTTTATAGAAGAGGCCGACAGGAGAATCCGCCGACCCAGGAAAAAAAGCCGGAGCCGTTAACCAATAATATTATTCTTAAGAAATTGAGAATTGCACTGGAATTCAGGGAAGAAGACATGCTGAACACGTTAAAACTGGCAGACTTCGCACTGTCCAAAGGCGAACTGAGCTCTTTTTTCAGGCAAAAAGGCCATAAGCATCACCGCGAATGCGGCGACCAGATCCTGAGAAACTTCTTGCAAGGGCTGACCATTCGTTTTAGAAAACAGGACTGATAATTCACTATTCCAAACATAACGCCATTCTCTGTAAGGAGTGCCGTGCGCGCCCTTACTTAATACTAACCGACCGATAACTTAATCAAGGCCAATATCATGAGCGACAATCTATCAAACAATGCGATCATTTACGCGACACTGGCTTTAAACAGCGAAGTCGCCCTGCAGCACGAATATTTGGATTCGCAGGATGTTCCCGATGAAGAGCGCGAAAACGAAGAAGAAATCCTGGCCGACCTGGAACAAGCTTTTATGGAATTTGTCGACGTTTATAAAAACCGCTGCAAAGCTGACAAGAAATTGCCCAGCATTGACGAATTATTGAATAGCCAACTGTAAAAAACCATGCATACACTTTACGGAATAAAAAATTGCGATACCGTTAAAAAGGCTCGCAATTGGTTGGAGCAAAACGGCATTGCCTATCGGTTCCACGATTTTCGAGTCGATGGTTTAACGCCCGAGTTACTACGCCATTTTGCCGAGCATTTAGACTGGAACAAACTGCTTAACCGCAGCAGTACCAGTTGGCGGCAACTCAGCGCCGAACAGCAAAGCGATCTGACGCAGGAAAAAGCCATACAATTGATGTTGGCTACCCCTACCCTGATTAAACGCCCGGTTCTGGATACCGGCGACAAACTGATCCTTGGCTTCAACAGCAAGGATAACGGCTATGCCGCAAGCCTTCCGGAAACAGGCATGGCGGAAAAATAAATCCGTTGCTCCCTCGCCTACGCGTTGCAATCATCGCTATACATAAGTCGCCGTCTCTTACCTACTGTTAGATGCGACCTCCCAGGTTTTTACTGAAGCAGCTCCCGGCGACTCCAGCACTTCCGCCATGCATGGCAGTCGTAAAACCTGGAAGATCTGACTGCAATGTTTCGAACGGGGCAAGATGCGTGGAAATGCCTCAAAGCCTGCCCGAGCCGTGCCGAAGAGCACACTACGCCGCCAACCACAAATGCAAAATGATACGAGCCCTTTCACGATAACATTCCCACGCCCGTCCTAACCCTTGCCAAAAGGCGGCGTGTGAGAACGAGAAAATCATTATGAGCGACACACTAGAACTTCTTAAAGACCTTATCAGCCGCGAATCGGTCACACCAAAAGATGCGGGCTGCCAGGATGTACTGGCTGCGCGTTTAACTAAACTGGGCTTCAACGAAGAACGCCTGGACTTTGAAGACACTCAAAACATCTGGCTTAGACGCGGCGCTGCAAAACCGTTGCTAACCTTCCTCGGCCATACCGATGTGGTGCCTACGGGGCCGGCCGATAGCTGGGTTTCACCGCCGTTCGAACCAACCATTATCGGCGATAAACTTTATGGCCGCGGCACCGCCGACATGAAAGGCGGCATAGCTTGCTTTATCACCGCGGTCGAGCGTTTTATCGCCAAACATCCGGATCACAAAGGCTCTATCGCGGTAATGATGACCAGCGACGAAGAAGGCATTGCCACCAACGGCGTGGTAAAAGTCGTCGAAGTGCTGGAACAGCGCAACGAAAAAATAGACTGGTGCCTGGTCGGCGAACCGTCCAGCGACAAAAAAATCGGCGACGTGATTCGCGTCGGCCGCCGCGGCTCCTTATGCGCCAAATTGACTATTGCCGGCATACAAGGCCACGTCGCCTATCCTGAGCTGGCCGATAACCCGATACACAGCTTTGCGCCGGCGTTAAAAGACCTGACAGAAGAAGTCTGGGATCACGGCAACGCGTTTTTCCCGCCGACCAGCCTGCAGGTTTCCAATATCAATGCCGGCACCGGTGCCGAAAACATCATCCCCGGCAGTGTTAACGTACAGTTCAACCTGCGTTTTTGCACCGAATTGGACGAAGAAACCATCAAGCGACGCACCCACGCGATCCTGGACAGATACGATTTCAAATATCAACTTGAATGGCGCTTGTCAGGCAACCCGTTTCTAACCCAACCGGGCGCATTAATCGATGCCGCCCATGCCGCGATCAAAACCGTGACCGGCTTTGAAACCGCTGACGATACCGGCGGCGGCACCTCGGATGGACGCTTTATCGCCCCAACCGGCGCACAGGTTATCGAACTCGGTCCGTTGAATGAAAGCATCCATAAGATTAATGAACATATTGGCGTGGAAGACTTGGAAATTTTGTCCAATATTTACGAACAAATACTGGTTAATTTACTAGTGCAAGCATAAAGTCCTCTATCTGCACATTTTTCGGTTTCTCAATCAAGGTACGGCACGCGTACCTTGCAATGAATTACCGCACCGAAAACTCGATCGATCAAAACAGAGCAACGGAATAACCGATGCTCAATCCGGCTTAATTTATAAATACAAGCGTCATATTCAGATTTAAAAATAATTGTTGTTTTATATGGCTAATTTTAATACCCACTTATGTGTTGCCGCGGCTGCCGGTATCGGAGCGAGCCTAGTTGCCGTCGATGCCCATTTAATTACCAATGGCGATATACTTTGGTTTGTTTTCCTCACGACATTAGGCGGAATGCTGCCCGATATCGATGCAAGCAACTCAAGGCCGGTAAAACTGTTGTTTAGCGTGTTGGCTTTCATGGGTGCGTTAGCGGCACTGCATGCGTTTAAAGCTGAGTTGAGCAGCTCGTCTGCTCAAACGAAACTTATGCCCTTTGGGTATAAAAACAATTATGAACCATACCCGCTATTATTGAGCGCGGCAGGCACTTACTTCCTGATTCGTCACGGTGTGTTCGCGTTGTTTAACCGCTTTACCGTTCATCGCGGCGTCTTTCATTCCCTATTGGCTGCTTCGTTTTTTGCGTTGTTAATGACCTGCATTAGTTATCGTTTTCTGCATTGGAAGGTTCTGCACGCGTGGCTAAACGGCATTTTCATTGCGTTGGGATTTGTTGTCCATTTGCTATTGGACGAAATCTACAGCACGGATTTATCGAATTTAAGGATGAAAAATTCTTTTGGCACCGCATTGAAGTTATTTAGTTATAAGAGCATGACTGCGTCGGCATTAATGGCTATTTGTACGATAATGCTGTACCCGATTGCGCCCTCTCCGATACCGTTAATTAAAGTATTGACAGGTTCCCAATGTCCGGATTCGAAAACGTCCACAACAAAAACCGGCAAAACAGGAGTGAAATCATGATTGAGCATTTGCGCTTATTGAGCCGTTACAACCAATGGATGAACGGCAAGCTCTACGACACCGCTGCCCAGCTATCTGCCGAGGAACTTGCCAAAGATCGCGGTGCATTTTTCGGCTCATTGCAAGGTACGTTGAATCATATCGTCGTGGCCGATATTATCTGGCTGCAACGCTTTTCCGAGCATCCGGCGCAACATCCGGCTTTAGACCGGATTCGCTCGGTGCCAAAGCCCCAAGCCCTAGCGCAAATCCTATTCAATGATTTCAGCGCACTGAATGAAGAACGGCGGCACTTGGATGACACAATCGTAACCTGGTGCGAACAGCTCGACGCATCCGACCTGGATCATAAACTGGCTTATCGCAATATGAAAGGCGAAACTTTAACCAAAAACTTCGCCAATCTGATGCTGCACTTCTTTAATCACCAAACCCATCACCGCGGCCAAGCCACGACTTTGCTGTCACAGCAAGGATTAGACGTTGGCGTCACCGATTTGTTGGCACTCATACCGTCGGAGTAATTTGCAAAGTTTTATTAAATATCGGTGTTTTGTTGATCGCCGTATTTACGAGTTAAATAGGCAATACCTAGAGTCACCAGCACCGCTACGGATATAACAAAAAACAAATACCGGCGCCAAGGCGTTTTTTCTTCTTCCGCACCAACGACAAACGGCAAGTGCGTATCCTGTTTTTCGCCGTCATGCATGATAGTCACATGCGCAAGGTAATCACCGGCGCCGTATTTGGAAAAATCAACGTCCGCTTTAACGGTGCCCGATTTAGTCTTTTGCGGCTCCAAATAAAAAATACGCGTGCCTTCCGGCTCTTTAGTCACTTCAAACTCTATCGAAACATCGCGAAGTTTCTTACCTTCATAGTCGAAAATCAGGTTAGTCAGGCCCACGTTAGGAATAAAGCGGCAAAAACCCTGGCTTTGGGTAAAGGTCGGCGTATAGGCGGTAAAGTGGATTTTTTCGGTACCAACCCGGATGCGGCAAACATCAACCTCATCGGCGGCTCCTCTATGGCTGTAGCTTGGCGTAGAAAACAATACGCTTAAACATAATGCCGATAAAACAGTCCAAAACTTGTTTATCGAACGTTTGCCGCGTTTGTTTTGATTATTATTGGGCAACTGTGTATGCATGTCGATCTTCCTCTTTTGCTGGCTGGAAAATAGCGTTAAACGAAACGCCGTGAACAAAAACCGGTATAAGCGAAAAATTACATTAAACGTGATAAAGAAAATCCCGTCAAATTTTATCAGGAATATCAAACTGAAAGCCGGAGTAAAGTACTTTCGGCCACGCGTGCGCAGGTATAGAAGCCTAACCGAATTAAACGACATCAATATTGGCGGAGGCGGAGATATTTAAAGAGGGAACTCGGCATTTCCTCCATCCCTGGAGGTCAATGTAGAGAAATGGCGGGACTATTTCCCGTCCTTGTCGACGGAAAGCACGGATACGACGGATTGGCACGGGTTTTTACGGGACTAACGTCTTAACCGCGTCAATCCATAAAAATCCGTGTTCTCTTTTTTTAGACAAAAGCTATTGCAATACGATCCGCCGTTGATGGAAGGCTTCCGCCATCGGCTCATTGGTGATGGTCAAGATTGCCGCATCCGGAAGTTTTTGGGCTATCAAGCGCAGCATTCGCATTTCCCATGAAGAGTCGAGCGAATCCATTGCTTCCTGCAATAAGATCCACTTGGGTTGTTGCAATAACAACCGAACCACGCCCAGACGCTGTTGCTGTTCACGAGAAAGTGCGCCAGCCCAATTATCTTCGCGGTCTAGCAGCTCATGCAAATCTTGCAAACCGACCAGTTCAAGCGCATCGGTAATAGCAGACTCGGCATATTCCGAATGAACAGACGGGTAACAGATTGCCGCCCGCAACGTCCCGGTCGGTAAATAAGGTCGCGGCGGCATAAAGAACACAGGATCCGGCGGCAACTCAATAGCGCCTTCACCCCACGGCCACAAACCGACAATCGCCTTAAACAACTTGGAACCGGTAAAAGCATTGCCGGCAATCAGTACGCGCTCTCCCGGCCTGATTTCGTCATTCATCTCCGATACGCACACCACTCCATCCAGCCTGATGATGCATAACTCGCGAAAACTCAAAACATTCTGTTCCGTTTTTTTCAGGTGAATCCGATGCGGATCATGGCGGGCGATTTCCTGTTCCAAGCGCTCCAAGCCATTAGCCAAGCCTAATACCCGCTCAACCGAGGCTCGCCATTCCGCAACTTTAGCCATGTTGTCAACCGGCCAGGATAGCGCTCCGGCCGTTTGCTGGAACGCCTGGGCCGATTGCATCAACGCACCGAGCGAGATACTGCCGAGGATATAGCGAGGCGCGGACACCAGAATAGGAAACGCCATAGACAATACCGAGTAACCGGACGTAAGCATGAACAGATGCGACCAAGCAAGGGTTTGCCGCTGCCAAGCGTAGATAATATCGTTAAAAAGACCGATGAAACGGCTTTGCTCATTGGCTTCCCCATGAACCAGCGCAATCGCCAGGGAGTTTTCTCGCGCTGTGACCAGACCGAACCTGAAATTGGCTTCCACGGTCTGTCTGGCATCGGTTGCCCTCGTATAAGGCCGGCCTAACCACCAGCCCAGCGAAGATGCGCAAGCCGCATAAATTATCGCTAGCCAAACCAAATGCCCGTAGATGGGAATCTCGAAAAATAATAAATTAAGCGTAACAACACCGGAAAGGGTCCAGAGAATTTTGGTAAAACTTATCAGCACCAACGAGCAATAGACTAAAGAGTGACTAAGATCGAGAGCCGCTTCAGTCGCAATGCGGATATCTTCAGCAATCCGCCCATCCGGATTATCATGCGCTCCCTGAATGTGGGTAACCAGATAATGGCGGCCTTCGGTCATCCATTTACTGATCAAGTGTTGAGTTAACCAGCTTCGCCAATCAAGCTGCAAGCGTCGCTTAACTTTAAAATGCGCGGTAGTAACGGCTATATTGGCTCCGAAAATCAGCACAATCAAGCCAATCTGCGTAAATAATCCCCCCATTGAGCGTTGTTCAAGCGCATTGAAAAGATCGGCGCTCCACACTGTAATCACCACCGCAATACCGATCTGCATGATGGTAAGCATGAATAAAGCCAAAGTCAGCCTGCGAATAGTGGACTTGTTTTCAGAATACCAAAAAGGTCCGGCTAATCTGATAAATTGAATAAAGAACCCGTTTGAAAATTCCAAAGTAAAATCTCCGCGTTAGGGTAAAATTAATTGCACATCAAGACGCGGCTTTTGATTCTTTTAATATCCTCGTCTCTACCAGCCGACAATTCTAGTGGAATTGTTCCGATTTTCACAACTTTGTAACTTAATTACTCTTAATAGATTGATAAATCAGTGGCTAAAATATAAAGAGCTCGGCGTTGTTAATTTAGAGGTTGTTCAAAAATCTAACAAATTCCGCCTAAAAACCATGAGCTAAAAATATCTCGACCTTATCGATCCGGTCCTTTTTATCATTGAATAGCTGGCAGGAGGCCCCAACAAGTTAGTTAAATAATCAAACCGGAGAAATGCAGACGATCAAGATCAAGGCTTGATCTTGATCGCCTATAAACACGGAGAAAAAGCTTTAACGCGCCGCCAACCAAATCCAAACAATTGAATATGGCATACGCTTACTGTAGATGATCGACAGCTAAAAGGGATGGGCTATTACTTTTGAAACGTCCGGCCTTCTTCGCCTAATGACTAAAACAAGGCCATGACAAAGAAAGCTATCAGTGTTTAACGAATGATCTAAAAAGCCGCTTGCAAATTAACGCCGGCGGATTTGCTTTCGTAAGACGCGATCGGAATATTGGAATCGCGCTTTTCGAAGCTCAACACAGGGCCGATGCTGACACTATCCAACGGTTGATACATCAAATTAAGCCCAACATTGCCGACGTCGTCCTTTTGTTGCTCAAACCCCGCGACGCTAGAGCCGCCACCGCCCAGATACTCTTGCTGCTGGTAAGACATCGGCAATTTTAAAGCAATTTTGGGAGTCGGCTGCCAATTAACATTAAACCATACGCCTTGAGTAAGCACGAAGCTGGCAAACAAGTTGTCAGCCTGGCTAATTAAACGTCTTCCGGACAGTTCCAGCAGTGTTTTTTCGCTGGCTTGCCAGCCCAGGTTAAGCTGCGCGGTGACATCGGAAAAATTACGAACGCCAAAATGCGCATAGTCTTGTTGCGTGTAACCGACAAATCCGTCGACGCGCGTTTTATTGTTAGCCCGCCAATCCCAAGTCAACGCATAACTCATCCGGGTATAAGCGTCATCCTGAGTGCTGCCGGGAGTTATCTGGCGTTGCGGATATTGTCCGTCGGTTGCAATCACCCGCAACCCGTAAACACTACCGCCGGGACTGAGATATTGCAGGTCAAGTTCCGCATTATCTTCAGTATTATTACTGAATCGCCGGCTGGTGCCGTCAAACTCGGTTTCTGTCCGAAACACGCCAAGCTTGATTTTGCCGTTGGGATGAAACAAGTAGCCGGCATTGGCAAAATAGCGTTGATTATTTATCAGGTTGTTTACCACGCTATGCAATTGCGCAAAGCTGCCTAACGCTTGAGCATTGGAGTAGCCAATCTCGCCATCCCAATTGTTTCCTATTTGCCAATTCCATTGGGCGCGCGTATCCCAGCCGGTGTAATCCAAATTGGTAAAAGTTTGAAACCAGTTTTGGTTAACATTTGCTTTGACGATGAAATGCTGCCGTTGGATTTTCCAATCCATATCAAAGCCGGCCGCGACTTGTTTAATGAAATCGCTTCTATCGCTTTGCCCTGTAACCGCCACCGTATCGACGCTATCGGATAAACGCAAAAAGTTACTGTCATACAGCAAGGTGGAAGCAACGTATGGCTTGAAAGTATCGTCCGGTGAAACTACCGCATAAGTCTTATCGGGTAGAGATCCTCCTAACAACACTATAAAACACGATAATAAATACTTACTCTTAATCGCATCGTTTTTACTATGGCACTGCCGATAATCCAAAACTAATAATCCCATTATTTACACCGCTATAGGTAATAAGCTTCTAAAGCCGATATTAATGATTTCGCCCTCGCCTTTGGTTTGGCTAATATTTTCGCCGGCACAGGCATTATGCGGCAATAACAAGCCGAACGATATAATGGTTTTGGTTATCATAGTCATGCCAAGTTTTATAATTATTGTAAACGGATATTCAGCACTTAAATATTGCCGGGATACTGAAAATTCTCGATTGATAATAGTATAGTTCCTTTATCGAAATCTGTTATTCATCATCGCTTTTTTGAATATATGAAGTCTCCTAATACTTTTCATACAGAACTCTTAATAAAAATATGCGTTTAATTAAGTTTGCCATGGAAAGAAAAGGGAATCTTAAATTAATCCGTATATTAAAGCTGAGTTGAGCGGCTCGTCTGCTCAAACGAAACTGATGCCCTTTGGATATAAGCCGGTAATATTGCGCATTATCACAGATAAGATAAAGGAGGCCGGAGTTGAAATTCCGCTTGTCTACTTGAGGAAATAAATGCAAAACCGATTGCATAGCGATAGTGTCATCCAATGAAACCCATAGTATCTACGGATCTATAAAAGCAATAAATTATATAATATTCAGCAAATTAACACCATTAATTAAACTGAATATTCATCATACTACAACACTCCCAACGCTCAAAAATCTGTCAGCACCACACCGAGGCATTGGCTGCCTGTGTCGTGTAAAGCGTCTTTTAATAACTCTAAATCATTCATCCGGGTTTTATGTTGGCGAACGACTAAAAGAGCGCCGCCACAATTCGCAGCGACAATTTGCGCATCGATAGCCTGCTCTGCCGGCGGAGTGTCGATCAGGATGACGTCAAATTGCGCTTGCAGTTCTCGAAGACAACTTTTCAAACCTCTGCTGATCAGCTCGACCGGATTCGGCGGCACAGTACCTGCCGGTAAGATCGATAAATCCCGGAACGCCGGAATCCGCGTAATAACCGTTAAATCGGCGCGTCCGGCCAACACATCGGACAAGCCGTAAACGCTCTGCAGCTTGAACAACGTATGCTGCCGCGGCTGCCGTAGATCGGCATCGATTAGCAAAGTACGCTCGCCAAGTTGGGAAAAAACAATCGCCAGATTGGCGGCCATCAAGCTTCGGCCTTCGCCGCGGCCGAGGCTGACCAACGTCAAAGTTTTGTGGACATCGGTAAACCAGCGCAGCATTAATTGACCTCGCACGGCTCTTAATGCTTCCACTTGCGGACTCATCGGCTGATAGGCAGCGACCAGTTCCTGGCTGAAGCTTTCTTCGGAGGTACTCAGGAATGGAAAATCGAATTGATATGATAAAGCGCGCTGTATGTCGTCGTCGTTGACCAATCCCAGCAGCTTTGCCGCATCGCCGAAGAGCATGCCTTTTTGCTTTTGCAGCGCAATGATACGCTCAGCGTCACGGGCGCTGATTTTTCCGGCATCCAGTAACAGCGCCCCCATTGAAGCGGTATTTTCTATTCTGCTTACTTTATTGCTCATCTTGTTATTGAATATAGTGTGTGCTTGCATTATGCATTACCTCGGTTGTTGGAACCGTCGCCAGGACTGTCAAGATGAGACAGCCGAGCCACTCGGCTTGGCTTTGCGGCCGGAAGGGAAATGACCGCGAATACAGGGACGGCCAACTCCGAAACATCGAAAGCGGATCTGACCCGGCGATCCATTAGCTCCGCCGCTAACGCCGAGCCCATGCCCAATATACTCCCCAGGAAGACCGATAAAATCACGTTGATCAGCACCTTGGGCTTGGCGGGCTTTTGCGGCGGCACAGCGGGATTGAGAACCGCGGTATTGGTTTGACGCATTTCGCTTTCCATGCGGCTTTGCACCGCTCGCTGCAAAGCCGCATCGTAGATTCGCTGGGCGTTTTCCACCTCGCGATTAAGCACCCTTATTTCGTCGTGCTGTTTTTTTAATTCCAATACCTTGGCTTTCTGCTCAGCAAGGGCATTGGCGATTATCTTGTCGCGTTGATTGGAAGAAGCGACTCCACCTGCGATGCTGTCTAACACCATTCTCACTTCAGACTGAACTCTTTGTTTCAGACTTCCCACTTCGGCTTTTGCTTGTTTATATTGCGGATGATTGACATCGATACGCTTGGACAATTCGGCAAACTTGGCCTCCGCTTTTGCCAATTCAGCCTTTAAGGATTGAATCACCGGACTGGTCAACACCTCTTGCAGCGACTCTGACGACCCTCCCTGCTTCAGCGTGGAGGCCAGCAAATCCTTTCTGGACTGCAATTCGCTGGTGCGCGCCTGATTTTCGACCAATTGCCTTGATAACTCGGAAAGGCGGGAATTTTCCAGGTCGATGCGATCTTCGGTTGAAACGATACCGTGTTGCTGTTGATAGGTGGACAGAACCGATTGCGCATGCTCAAGATTCTCCCGCAATGAGCCCATTTGCGAGTCGAACCAATCCGCGCTTAATTTTGCCGGTTGGGCCTGTAACTCAATGCTGGTTTGTATATAGGCATCGGCAAAAGCATTGGCAATATTCGCGGCCAAATGCGGATCGGTAAAAGTAAAGTCAACTTGCATCACACTACTTTCGTGCGAAGGTTTAACTTCCAATTTCTTCAATAGAGACTCCGCAACCCAGTCCCGGATATCGCCGACGCTTTTAGCTTTTGCAAATTCGGCTTGGGTTTTCGCGTCCTCGCTGAGCTTTAGTTTATCGACCACTTTACGCGCGACATTATGACTGCTGATCACGTCGACCTGCGTGGCTATGTAGCCCGGCAGCAACTGCACCGGCAAAGTCAGGCCGGTTACCGGATCGACGCTGCGCTGATCGACCACTATCGAAGTCGTGGCGATATATTGCTTCGGCAGCCACAGACTGATCCCCAACGTCGTCAAGACCGTCATCATCAATACCGACAAAACGACCGTTCTATGCGACAGAAGGATATTAATAAATTGATGAAAGTTCATAATGTTCCGTTATGTTATTGGCTCAACTTGAGCAACCGGTAAAGGCCATACACCGGCATGGGACTATTTGCCGCGTGCTAAGGATAGTGTCCTAAATAACATCATTTTCAGTAAGAGTGCTCGCTTGTCAGGTATCGGCGGCGCAAGCCTACGCGGAGGTATTCACGGCGTCCTGACAAGCCGGCACCCCAACCCGGCTAAACCGGGACGTTGTTTTAAGCAAATCCTAAAACCATCGTTCGCCAACATAAATCACATCGTCTTTTAATACCGCATCCCCTAAATCCACATCGACGTCCTGTAAAACGCCGCTTTTATCCTTGCGTTTGATGACGATGCCGTTCTCGGTTCCGCGCAACGTCAAACCGCCTCCGAGCGGCAATGCCTTGACCACAGAAATACCCGGTTCAACCCGGTAACCGCCCGGACGCTGCACTTCGCCATAGATATAGAACATCGGCGCTTTCGGCACATAGACTTGATCGCCTTGCAGCATCTTGAACGGAGCGATGTTCTTGTCATCTTCCAAGTAAACTTTTAAATCCAGCGCCTGACGTTGCAGCTTGCCATTGACATTGCGCGTCACGATGACCGTGGTGTCGCCCATTTCATCAATGCCTTCGGCCATCGCGATCAAATCGACTATCGAACTATCGGAATCCAGCGGATAACGGCCCGGCTTGTTGACGTAACCCAACACCGATACCTGCTGGCTGACGTGGTTCAATACCGCGACAGTGACTTGGGCATCGTGAATAAATCCTCCCTGGATTAAACGCACGGCAATCGCTTCTTCCAGCTCTATCGGCGATTTTCCGCTGGCGTCGACTTCGCCGATTAACGGAAAAGTAATCCGGCCATCGGGTGAAACCCTGGTTTCGGTTTTTAAATCCTCATAACCGTACACGGAAATGCGCAAAACATCGTCCGGACCAATATTGTAGGCAGCTAGACTTTGCTGAATGGACAACAGCAATAAAACCATTAGCAACAGACAGCGTTTGTTGAACCATTGTGATTGAGTATTAGTAAGCATTTTTATCCCTGACGACCACGTTGATAGTTTTAAATATGATCAATAAGTCGAGAAATAACGACCAATTGCGCAGGTAATCGAGATCGTAATCAATCCGGGCCTGCATTTTTTCCAGCGTCTCGGTTTCGCCGCGGAAGCCGTTAACCTGCGCCCAACCGGTAATACCGGGTTTTACCTTATGCCTGATCATGTAGCCTTTGATCAGGCTGCGATACATCTCGTTATGACTGATAGCATGAGGCCTCGGACCGACAACGCTCATGCGCCCCTGTAACACATTAATAAACTGCGGTAACTCGTCCATCGATGTTTTTCTTAGAAAAGCGCCGAACCGGGTAATTCTCGGATCGCCCCGCGTTGCCTGGTTAACCTGTCCGTCGTCTTCCATAACCGTCATGCTGCGAAATTTATAAACCACAATTTCCTTGCCATCCAAGCCGTAACGGCGCTGTTTGAATAACACCGGTCCAGGAGAGCTGAACTTTACGCCGGAGGCAATCAACAACATTAACGGCGCGATCAACGACAAAATAGATAGCGACAACACCACGTCGCTGATCCGTTTAATGACGCTGTTAATGCCGACAAACGGGCTTTCGCATACGGCTACAATCGGAATGCCGTCTATCGTGCTGATATTGGCCTGGATCAAATCAAACGAGACTATGTCCGGTATGAAGTAAATCGATGCAGTGGTATCGCGCAACTGATCGAGTAACGCCATAATCCTCGGCTGCGCGGACAGCGGTAAAGCGATGTAGATATGCTGGACGTTATAGGTTTTAACGAATTCAGGAGCCGATGCGATAGTACCCAGCAGCGTTTCCGGTTGATGTTGCTCCGGCGACTGCGTGCGTTCCGACCAGCGATCGTCGAAAAACCCCATACAGCCTACGCCCAACATCGGGTTTTGCCTGAATTTGTGGGTTAATTTGCGGCTTAATTCACTAAGCCCGACAATAACCGCACGAGAAGTTTCACCTCTAGTAAATGACCATCGCTGCAACGCTAAGCCGGCCTTGGAGTTCTTCCAAAAAGTTTTATTGAATTCAAAATCTATACTGTTAATCATATAAATGACCAATAAAAGCGACAGTAACAATAAGTTATGCCCAAAGGGCATAAGTTTCGTTTGAGCAGACAAGCTGCTCAACTCAGCTTTAAAAAACTATTTTCAAACTGCGTATGAGCTATTAATTGAAGACTTCAAATTCAATAGTGTCCTCTGGCATTGTTCAACGCCGTCAAATACGAGCGAGCTTATAGGCGACAAAACTAACGCATCCGCTTTAATAAGTTTCATGATGTACTCCTGCCCCAGAAGGATGATGAAATAAATCTGCTTTACATTGGCCTATCAACTCTGAACAGGCTCGGACAATCCAATAAAATCAAGCCTGATACAATACAAGTCCTAAAAAGTAAGTTAATTGAAAGGCTTCAGGTTATAAGAAAGCGTGCAACCGAACAATTAGTAGAAACACCTAACGGCCTTAACAGGCTTGGCTTTTGATCGATTACGGCAGGCTGGAATATTGGGCCGGAAAGCTGCCTTCATACGCTTAAAACAGAACTTAAAGCTGAAAGCCAAATGAGATAGGTCGAATAGCAATACGCATTTTCTTGAAGAGCGAAGCGAATTCAAAGCTGCAACTTTTACGCACAGCCCTGATTAAAGGGCGATACCGGCAAATTGCATAGGAAAAAATCAGGCAGGAAACTAAAAAAGAAGCAGGTTTAGTCTAAAAAAATCCATACTCAGGCGTTCGCAAAACAAGACCTGAAAAATATCCGGATTTATTCGTTCAAAAACAGGGGAACGGAACAGTTACTTTAATGAATTAAATGCTGCATCGCTGAAAACCCGGGACTGGGTTTTGCCTGTATTGACATCCGTGAAGGGTACAGGCAACTTTACAGCAATCGTCATTTAGCTTTTTACCACATCGTGCCCTAAAAACATCGCGTCTCCATAACTGAAGAAGCGGTAAGATTGCTCAATGGCATGGCGATAAGCGTTCATAATAGGCTCATAACCGGCAAACGCCGACACCAGCATCAATAAGGTCGACTCCGGCAGGTGGAAGTTGGTCAGCATCGCATCGACCGATTTGAATTGATAACCGGGAGTAATGAACAGATCGGTATCGCCGAAACCGGCTTCAAGCCGGCCGCTTCTCGATGCAGATTCCAAAGCCCTGACCGCCGTCGTGCCTATCGCGATAACCCGCCCTCCATTGACCCTGGCTTGACGAACAGCTTCCACCGTCTCCGGCGGCACCGCAAAATATTCTTTGTGCATTAAGTGCTCGGACAAATCTTCGACCCTGACCGGCTGGAACGTACCGCTGCCTACGTGCAAAGTCACAAAAGCGCTTTGCACGCCTTTCGCTTTAAGCTTTGCGATCGTCGCTTGATCGAAATGCAGGCCGGCCGTAGGCGCTGCAACGGCTCCCGCTTCCTTCGCAAAAACCGTCTGGTAGCGCGTCAGGTCGGATTGATCGTCTTCGCGGGTAATATAAGGCGGTAACGGAATGTGCCCTATTTCCTCCAACAACGCGAGCAAGCCGCTCTCGCCTTTAAATTCAAGCCGGAACAGGTCGTCCGCCCGGCCTAATACTTCGCAGCAATAACCTTTGTCCAACTCGATTAAAGTACCGGATTTCGACGACTTGCTGGCCCTGACATGGGCAATCGCATGATGATCATCGAGAATGCGTTCGATAAGAATCTCGACCTTGCCGCCGCTCGGCTTTCTGCCGAACAGCCTGGCCGGAATCACTTTGGTATCGTTGAAAATCAGCACGTCGCGCGAATCTATCAAATCGATAAAATCGGTGAATTGCCTGTCGGCCATTCGTCCGGCATAGCGTTCCATACATAACAGGCGGCTTGCATCGCGTTCGGCTAAGGGTTTTTGCGCAATTAATGCTTCGGGTAACTGGTAGTTAAAATCACTTTTTTTCATAGCGCGCGATATTATCAGGTTAAGTCTTTAAATACACGCTCACAGCGCTTTTATTAAGCAAAAATCTGTCCACTTCTGGACATAATGGCAGGTGCTATGTTTTTAAAAATGGCACACGGATGGCACGGATGCGACGGATTAACACGGATTTTACGGGGTTAGCTTTTTATCCGTATCAATCCGTAAAAATCCGTGTTCCCCTTTTTAGTTGTATATCAATGTATTTGACTACCCTCGAATCGGATTACAATGAGCCATTCTTGTTAAAAATTGATCGCCAATGCAGAGCAAAACGACATTCAAACCGGCCTGGTGGTTGAAAAACAGCCACTTGCAGACTATCTATCCTGCCTTGTTAAGAAACGCACCCAATCCGCCCGACTATCGCCGTGAAAGACTAAGCACTCCGGATCACGACTTTATCGACATCGATTATTGTGGAAGCGGCGGCCAACCGCTGGTTATGCTGGTCCATGGCTTAACCGGCAGTTCGCAATCGGGCTATATCAAAGGCTTGCAAAGCGCATTGCTGAAACATGGATTCCGTAGCGCCGCGTTTAATCTTCGCGGTTGCAGCGGCCAATCGAATGACAAGGCGCGCAGTTATCATTCCGGCGAAACCGAAGACCTTGATTTTCTGTACCGAACCTTGCGTCAACGTGAGCCAGAAACGCCATTAGCCGTGGTAGGCTTCTCGCTCGGCGGCAATATGGTTCTGAAGTGGCTGGGCGAACACGATCGATTGAACCTGTTTGCCGCTGTCGCGGTTTCCGTGCCGTTGCTGCTGGATATCTGCGCGACAAAATTGGATAACGGCTTTGCCAAGTGCTACCGCTATAATTTGTTGAAAGAGTTAAAAATCTATATGCGGGTTAAATTGCGGCATCTGGAGAACATAGGCCGCACGCAAGAAGCTGAAAAAATCAAGGAACTGGGCGATTTGTCGGCAATCGATTCGTTTTGGCAATACGACGATAGAGTCGTCGCCAAACTGCATGGTTTTAACGATGTGCACGACTATTACCGGCGTTCCAGTTCACGCCAATACCTGAAATCGATCTCGGTGCCGACGCTGTTGATCCAGGCGGTTGACGATCCGTTTATGACTCGCGAAGTGCTGCCGGGCCGGGATGAGCTATCGCCCGCTGTTCAATTGGAACTGACCGCACACGGCGGCCATGTCGGCTTTGTCTCGGGGTCGATTCCTTTCCGGCCGAAGTATTGGCTGGAGCTGCGGATACCGGAGTTTTTGACGGAATATTTGCCGTAAAATGAAAGCCCATCAATGGCGCGTACTAAGGAAGAAATTAGGTCACTATTCAGCGCCTAGAAAAATGGCACACGGATTAAACAGATTTACACGGATTTTTAGCCCAAACCTCGGTTCGTTTGCGTTTTTATACCCACTTCATTTGAGCGGACAAGCCGCTCAAACCAGCTTTAAATCCGTGTATATCTGTTTAATCCGTGTCATCCGTCGACTGCAAGGATGCAGGAGGTAGGGCAATGCAGGAGCAATTGCCGAGTTCTATCGAGCATACACTGAGCAGTGACGAAATTAGATTTGCGCCTCTTCCGGCAAGAACCCGCCCGCCTGCATTGTCCACAACCGGTAGTACACGCCTTTCCGAGCCAACAGCTGATCGTGTCCGCCGTCTTCGACGATGCGGCCCCGGTCGAATACTAAAATCCGGTCCAAATGCGCAATCGTCGACAAGCGGTGCGCAATCGCAATCACCGTCTTGCGGCCCATAGCCCGATCCAGGTTTTCCTGGATCATTTTTTCAGTGACCGAATCCAGGCTCGACGTGGCTTCATCCAGAATCAAGATCGGCGCGTCTTTCAGCATGACCCGTGCAATCGCAATGCGCTGGCGCTGGCCGCCGGATAATTTGACGCCGCGCTCGCCGACCAACGAATCGTAACCTTCAGGCATGCCCCGGATAAACTGATCGGCATGCGCCATCCGCGCTGCCGCTTCAACGGCGGCGTCATCCGCTTGCAAACGGCCGTAGCCGATATTTTCTTTCAAACTGCGATGAAACAAGGTCGGATCTTGCGGAATCAAACTGACCTGCTCATGCAATGAATCCAACTGGACCTGCTGAATATCGATGCCGTCTATTAATATCTGACCGCTTTGCGGCTGGTAATTGCGCAGCATCAAACTGACGAAAGTCGATTTACCGGAACCGGAAAAGCCGACCAAGCCAACCCGCTGCCCCGGTTCGATCACGACATTCAAGCCGTCGAACACCGGCTGGTCCGGCTGATAACCAAAACGCACATTGCGAAATTCAATCCGGCCCTGGGTGACGTTGAGCGGCACCGCGCCCGGTACGTCGACAATTTCATGCGGACGGACGATGGTTTCGACGCCGTTCGCGACGTTGCCGACATATTCGAAGAACTCCAAAAAGCGCCGGGTCAGGTTGCGCGCATCGCTGATGATCAATAAGGCCAAACCGACGCTCATCGTGAAATCGCCGACGCCGATCAAGCCGCCGTCCCACAACGTCAGCGCATAATAGATCGTACCGATTTTCAACATCGCCGCGGCAATGAACTGGAACCAGCGCACCCGCTCCATATACCAAAACGTGCGGCGCCCGGCCTGAACTTCGGTTTCCAAAAAACCGTCCAGGAATTCCCGCTCAAAACCTAAACGGGCAAACAATTTGGCGTTCAGGATATTGGTCACCGCATCGACAATCTTGCCGTTGACCAAGCTGCGAGTTTCCGCATAACTTTGCGCATAAGGCTTGCAGCGCGTTGCCAGCCAATAGGAAATGCTGACATAGATAAACACCCAGCCCGCGACAAACAGCCCTAAACCCTGATGCACGTTTAACAACAACCCGATCGAAACCGCGAACGTGACCAGGATGGGCCAGAAATCGAACAGCACGGCCCAGGTCGTATGATTGACGCTCATCGCCGTCTCGCTGATACGATGGGCCAGAGCGCCTGCAAAATGGCTGCCGAAATAACGCGGCGCATGATATTGCAAATAAGTGTATAACGCTTTGGCCGTACGCTGGCGCAAGCGCGGCCCGACAATAATCAATATAGCGCCGCTGCCCCGGCTGAACAGGATTTCCGCGATATTCAAGCCCGCCAACAGCAACAGCGGTCCGCGCAAACTCTCCAGCACCGTCGCGCCAGACAAGTGCGTGACGCCATCCATAATGGCTTTAATCGCATAAGGCACCAGAATGCTGCCGGCCGCTTGGCCGGTCTCCAGAATCATCATCAGGAATATCCAGCCACGGAAACCGGCTAAACAGTACAAGATAAATTTAATCGTACCGGTCGGTAAAGGCGGGGCTTCCGCGGCTCGTTGGAAATTAGGCATGGTTTAAGAAATGTCGACGAAGAAGCCGGCATTATAATGGAAAGTGAGGTTTTACAGGCTTTCCGACATTATGAATTGGGATTAAACAAGGACTTTTTCAGGCTTACCGCTTATCGATAGTTTCCAGGCAGGCTACTATCGTATGGCGGACGATGAAAAGAGTCATCGCTATCGGGTAAAGTGTGTAATGCCAGGTAATCAGCAGACTGATCAGTACCAGCACCACGGCCGAGCCGATATTGAAACGCATGTTTTTTTCCAGATAGCGTAAATGACGGATAGATTCCTGGTCGAAATATTCGCTCTTATTGATCAAGGTTAACGTCACAATCGAGGTCAATAGCGAGTAATACAGCGGAAAGAAAAAGAACATCGGCGCATCGTCGTTGAACTCAGGCTTCCAGTACGCATACCAGATCAACAAGCAACCGGTCGCAAAGCCGTCATGCCAGGTCACGGTGGAAAGTTTTTTCAAATAGCCGAGCAGCAAGCTGGCAGCTATTACCGTCAGGCCGATACCCAAAGCTTCCTGAGTGGTTAGTAGCCATAGAAATTCGCTTTGGTACTGCACCAAAACGGCCAACAATAAGCTGCAAAGAATGAATCCGATCATAATCAAAAATTTGTGGAGTTTTTTTAGACTATAGCATCGTCAAACTTGGAACAGAAGACCGAATCCAAAAGAGGCCGACGGCTTTTTAGTAACTGATGTGACGATTGTCCACGAAAAGCACGAAAAATATCAGCCGTAGATTGGCCGCTTGCAGCCGGTTAGACCTTCCAGGTTTTTACTGGAGCCGCTCCCGGCGGATTGGTCTTTGGATACTTTCTTTTCGACTGCGCGGATGCCGAAGGTACGACCTCACGGATGGGGGAGGTAGAATCGCGTCTGGAACAACGATCAAGAGCAACGCAGGGAGCCGTTGCCGAGGCGGAGCACAAATTCGCCTGGAGTGAATTTGAACAGCCGATAAGGCTGGCCCGCAGGGCGAAAACCAAAGATGGTTTTCGTAGCGAAGTAACTCGCCCTCGGGTGCGAGAACCCGATTCAATTAACCTGTCGCGGTAGCGACGCTTTATAAAAATATACGGTAGAGACTAACTGCGTAACATAAGCTATTAAGCTATATAATCCAACCTGCCATCCGAATGACACTACATATCCATAACACGTTCCAATTTTTCAATACTCTGCAAGCAATTGGGAGACAGTATGAAAAAAATTGCACGTTTATCTTATGTAACAGCAAGTTTAACTATATTTGCCTGTGTCGCGGCCTTAACGGCTTATTGCCTATGGTCGCTGGATCGCGGTCTCGACTTGAGCGATGAATCCTATTACCTAACCGCTGCAATTCATCCCGATGCGGTCATTCTCTGGGCGACGGCCATGCATTGGCTGACCTCGATCCTGTGGCGGTTAAGCGGAAGCCTGCTTGGATTTCGCGCGATAGGGATGGCTATTTTGGCGTCCTCATCCGTCGTTCTTGCTTTGGGCGCAATGCGGGCTTTTGAGCGGATTAATGACCGTTTACAGCTTAAATTGCACCAGCGTTTATCGATAGCCGCCTGTAGCCTGGCCGTGGCTTTTCTTTACCACGCTTTTGTACCTTTTACGCCGTCCTATAATTTGTTGGCGGTCTCGGCTGTCTATCTCGCCCTGGGAATGATATTTTTCACAGCCAATGGACATAGTTCCGCCTTGTTACAATTGTTTTCAGGCATGGCTCTAGGGATTGCTTTTCTAACCAAGTTTTCCTCCGGCACGATCGCCTGGGTTATCGTTTGTGCCATCTCTATTTTATACGCGGATTCATTCCGCAAACGAACACTCGGCATCGCTATCATTAGCGCCGGCATGGCCGCAACGGTTGCTGCGTTTATCCTCTCGCATACCTCATTCGCCGAAGCGCTGTCCCAATTCAGGTTAGGCGCGCGGGTTTACATGCTCGGAGCCAACGAGACTTTTCCGCAACGCTTGATCCGCTATGTCGATGAAACAGGCGTCTTCCTGAAACTTATCGCCTACGATTTCACGATTCCTTTGGCCCTGTTTGGACTTTATCTATTGCGGCCTCGTGTCTGGATTGCACTGGCCGGGCTGGCAATATTCGGCTATATCGTAATAAGCCATGACTATCTGCTAGGCGGAATGGATAGATACGAACAACAAACCGCCCCGCTGCTGGTTGCCGTGGTCTTATCTGTACTGACTATGCCTAAAAAATGGTGGAAAAACGCGAAAGCGCTCGGCTTATTCGGTACATTGGCATGCCTACCTTTTGGTATTGCAATCGGCACCTTCAACGCCTTGCATACGCAGATCCTTTTTTCGCTTGCACCTTGGGGAGTATTAATCGCTTTGCTTGGATTTGGCATGCAAGCTTCGCCGCGATATGAAGCCTTATTGATCGGCGTGCTGTTCATAATAATCGTCACGTCCCAAACCGTAACGAACGGCCTGCGTGCGCCGTATCGCCAATACCGGCCTTTATCGGAACAAACCGAAGCTATCGATATTCCGCCGCTCGGAACCGTCCGGATCGACAGTGAAAGCCGGGACAGTTATTTCAAGCTGGTCCAAATGGCCGACCGGTGCGGCATCAAGCAGCGCGAAAACTTTCTGGGTTTATACAATATTCCGGGCATCGCGCTGCTGCTGCAAGCAACTCCGCTCGGCACGCCGCTGCTGCAAGACCGTCTATCCACCGAGCCGGTATTGGAGCAACTGCCCGAGCAGGATTTAAAATCGGCAGTGCTCGGTATTGATCGCGATACTGAAAGCTACGATTCCGGCATACCCAAGCAATTAGCCGGCTTTCCGATAGGCTACCGGTCCTGCGGAGCTGTCGTCCTGCCTTACCGGAAACAGAAAGTTGAGCTATGGATCAAGTCTGATTAAGTGTTTTCACGAATTGCAAAAGCGGCCGCTTTAGATAACATAAAACTGAGTTGAGCAGCTTGTCTGCTCAAACGAAACTTATGCTCTTTGGGTATAAATTTCAATAGCTTAATTTTCAGTCCATGGATGCCTGAAGATCTCGTCATATTCGCCGGCATTATCGATTGTGATGCAAATGAGAAAATTAATCCTAGCTTCCGTGCTTGCATTGCAAGCGATCAGCAGCGCCAATGCGCAACCCAGGCTTGGCGAAGCTGCCAATAACCCGATGGTCACACGAGCCCTTATGCCGATGATTTATTGCGAAGAGGTTGTGATTAGAGACAATCTATTCCTGCCCAAATACGACAAAAGAATCTGGCCTTTGATTATGGACGGCTGTGGTCCGGAAATCCGTGAATTGCAGGAAGTTTGCGTATTGGTAACCGATTATCAGGACGATGACTGCGACATCATCGCCAACGATTTATTAAGACATCACTATAGGGACATAGTGAACGACATGATTAGAGAAGAAAGAGGGATGTAATTTTTGACCGCGAATGGGTCGGTTTTGAATCAAGGTTGAAACGCAGCCTGTTGTACATTGCCGCCTTTCTACTCTACCATGGCTCCTATTTTACCTAGGAGCAACGATGACAAAATTCAAACCCGTCCTGACTTTTCTTTTTATCGCACTACTTTCAAGCGGCAAGCCTGTTTTTGCCGAGACCGAAACAACGGATGAAGAAATTCATCACGCACAAAACGGCATTGATTGGCCGGGCGTTTATAACGGTTTTACGCCCTGCGACGGTTGCAAAGGCGTTAAAACCACGCTGGCCTTGAACAAAAACAACACTTATATGTTAATCACCCAATACGTCGGCAAATCGGAAAGAGAATTTGTCGAAAAAGGCAAATTTGTCTGGGACGATAAAAGCAGCATCATTTCAATAACGCCCCGCGACAACTCAACGACGCGGCATTATGCTGTCGATGAAAATACGCTGACCCAACTCGACAACAGCGGCAACCGCATCACCGGCAAACTGGCGGATCGCTATATCCTGCGTAGAAACGATATGAAAGACTCTTCAAAGCAACATTCGTCGCATTGAGGTTTAGGCTGTAAGCGCTTGCGAGGCGCAACCGGTATTAATCTCTAACCGGGCAACACCGTACGCTACCGCACAGTATGCGGTAGCAAATCACACCGTCTCGCCCAACTCATTAAAATGAATCTCACGCATCTCATCATCCTCGGTTATCCGCACCGATTTTAAAGCCCCGTCATCGTAATATTGATACCGATGCTCCGATTCAACCTCGCCGTAAACTACTTTTTGGCAAAGCACTATCCTGTCGCGGGCATCGAATTGGCTGCGGTAATAAGTATTTCGATTGTTCAAGCTCTCGCCGGTTATTTCATTGACCAACTTTAACGGCAGCTTGACGCCGCTGTAACTGACAAAATAGCGAAATTCGCTTTGTTGTTCTTGATTCATGATCTGCGTGGCTAAGAAAAAAGGTGGGTGGAGATGATCTCTAAAACTTGGTCCAAGGTCAGGTTTTCGTTTTCGCCGATAATGTTATGCATCGCAATCGGGTATTTCAGGTCTATACCGTAGCGTCCTGAGTTCTGGCCGAATGTGTAGATATAGACGGAAATAGACGGTTCGTTAACCGTGCATAGCTCAATGGCCTTGAAATGCTGCTCTTTGTTATTCAACGCCAGCGTATTTTCACCGTACCGATGCACCAGTTCTAACAACAGCAGCTTCAACGGCGTGTCTTTTTCTATCGCCCAAACGTTCATAAAGTGCTAGATTTTCCTGACAACAACAGGCCGGGCGTAATAATTCAATATCAACAGGTTTTGCACTTTATTGATCAGCCACAGCGAAACCAGCAAACTCAGTACGGCGCTGCCGGCAATCCATAACTCCGCGTTGGCGGTACCGGCGAACCACCAACCGGCGAGGCCGGCACCGCCAAACGAAGCGATTAACGGCGCCAAATACAATAATACCGATGCGCGCAGCAGCAGGTTTTCATCGATAGCGACCATGACTTGATCGCCACTTTTTAGTTGAATATCGCTATCCACCGGCACCGGTTTTTTCTTAAGCACGCTGCCGATTGCGTCGGTGCTGCACGAAGCTTTTTGCATGCAAGCACCGCAGGCGCTGCTTTGTCCGCTTTCGACCCAGACTTGATGGTTTTCAATTTTCACTACGACGGCTAATTCTTCTATCATCGTTATCACCTTTCATTCGCTACGTGGTACATGCCGTAGGGCGTGCCGTGCGCGCCTTTGAAGGCCCACCACGCCCTAGGTATTCGGGATGAATCCACCCAGATGGGCGGCGTTAATCCCAAGCTCTCGCCAACATTTTTAGCCACGCATCCAGCCTTTCCGGCGTCAGGTCTTTTTGATTTTCCTGGTCCAATGCCAAACCGACAAAGCGGTCATCGACGACGGCTTTCGATTTCTTGAAGTTATAACCTTCGGTATCCCATGCGCCGATCATCGTTGCGCCGCATTGTTTAAACTGTTCGTACAAATAAAACATCGCGTCGACAAATTCGACCGGATAGCTTTTTTGATTGCCCAAGCCGTAGATTGCGACGTTTTTGCCGCTAAAATCCTGTCCGGCTAGCGTCGGCAAGAATTCTTCCCAGCTTGCCGTCGCGTTGCCGGTCGATAAACCCGGCAACTGGCCTTCGCCATAAGTGGGAGTTCCCAGAATCAACGTGTCGTACGCCTGCAAATCCGCGACCGCGGCATTGCGGATATTGACCGGCTTGGCGGCGATAGCCGAGCCCAATGCGCTGCTAATGTCTTTTGCAATCCGCCGGGTATTGCCGGTGTCGGTGCCGAAAAAAACGCCTACTTTAGCCATGATGTTTCTCGCTCAATGTCTTGTTTGCTGAATAGACCTTCCAGGTTTTACGGCGGCCGAGACGGCTCCCGGCAGTCCTCGGCATTTCCTCCATCCATGGAAGTCAGAAGTGCTGGAGCCGCCGGGAGCGGAGCGGCTCCAGTAAAAACCTGGAAGCTCTTCTTCGATATTACGACTGAATTTGCAGCAGCCCGCTTGCCTGTTGTTTTTCCTGCCATTGATCCGGCGTGAACGCTTTGACGCTGACTGCGTGCAGCTTGCCGGAAGCCAACGGGTCTTTTAACGTCGCCAGAACCAACTGCTGTTTTTTTACTATCGTTAAATCGTTGAATTGCGCGCTGACCACGGTGATCGTTAAATCGCAGCCCTCCCCTTCGATCATCACTTTGGCGTCGTCAATGCCTTGCTTTACCAGTTGCTCAACTTCGCCGCTACTTAATGCATCGCTTGCCGCTTCGGTCTTTTTCGGCTTGGCGGATTGTAATAACGGTAACAGCGTGCCGTTATTGGACATTTCTTCGATAATATCGCAACCGCCGACCAGCTCTTCGTTGACGAACAATTGCGGATAAGTCGGCCAGTGGGAAATGCTCGGCAATTTCTCACGTATAAACGGCGCTTCCAACACATTCACGTAAGCGTAAGGAATATTGGTTGCATTCAATATGCCGACCGCTTTAGCCGAAAAACCGCATTGCGGATTGCTCGGTACGCCTTTCATGTAAATGATGATCGGCTGGGCTGCCAGTTGAGCGCGGATTTTGTCTTCGGTTCTCATAAGCTTCTCTTTTATCTCGCTCCCACGCGCAGCCCTTCGATAAAGCTCAGGACAGGCGCGGGAACGCCATGATGGGACGCGCTACGTCCTGGGACATTGCGCGTGATTCGCGGCGCAACGCGCCTTTAACTGCATTCCCACGCAGCGCGTGGGAACGAGGTTTTACGCTGGTTCCCAAGCTCCTGCTTGGGAACCGGCACATAATCCGTGTAAATCCGTCCAATCCGTGTTCCATTGTTTATAAATGCTCACACACTACCCAGCCTGTTGCCTGAGTTTTTCAGCCTTTTTTATCAACCTGATCTCGCCTTCACCTTTAACCGCATCGGCATCGACAATGCATTGCTCAACGTCATCGACGGATGGAATGTCGAACATAGTTTTGCGCAATATCTGCTCCATGATGCTGCGTAATCCGCGCGCACCGGTTTCGCGCTCTATAGCTTTTTGGGCGATTTCAACCAGGGCTTCATGCTCGAATTTCAGCTCCACGCCTTCGTAAGCAAACAGTTGCTGATATTGACGCACCAACGCGTTCTTAGGTTCGGTCAGCACCTTGATCAACGAGTCCACATCCAACGGTTCCAACGGCGCCAGTACCGGAAAACGGCCGATAAACTCCGGGATTAAACCGAACTTACGTAAATCGCTCGGCTGCGTCGCATTCAGCATATCTTCCAGAGCCGGTTTCTCAGCGGTATTGCTGACTTCGGCATGAAAGCCGATAGCGGAATTGGTCGGCACCAAGCGTTTTTCGACATGTTTTTCCAGCCCCGGAAACGAACCGCCGGCAATAAACAGGATGTTGCGCGTATCCATCGTTACGTCGCCGTCCTTGTTGCGGCCCTTGGCCGGCACTTTAACGTGCGAACCTTCGACTAACCTCAGCAAAGCCTGTTGCACGCCTTCGCCTGATACATCGCGAGTTCCGGTCTGCTGTTCCGGACTGCGGGCGATTTTATCGATTTCGTCCAGATAAACGATGCCCCATTCCGCATTCGTCATATTGCCTTCCGCGACATCCAGCAGGCGAACCAGGATATTTTCGACGTCGTCGCCGACATAGCCGGCCTGCGTCAGCGTGGTCGCATCGGCAACCACAAACGGTACGCCGACAATTTTCGCCAAGGTGCTGGCCAACAAGGTCTTTCCGGTACCGGACGGGCCGATCAGCAAGATATTCGATTTACCGATTTCCACATCCTTGTCGAACTCGCCCAAGCCGGCATCGCCGCTTTCGTGCCTGAGACGCTTGTAATGGTTGTAAACCGCAACCGCCAATATCTCCTTGGCAAGATGCTGGCCGATGATGTATTGATCGAGATGTTCCTTGATTTTTGCCGGAATAGGCAAGGTGCCCTGCATTTCGGCAAGCTCTTTTTTCCGGCTCCAATTGCTGACGACCTGATGGGCCAACGACACGCAAGCCCCGCAAATATAACCCTCGCTACCGGCAATCAACGGTACCGAAGCGGATTGCTCTATACCGCAAAAAGAACAGTGTTTGGTTTCTTTATCGCTCATTGGCTTTCCTCGGATTCAGGTGTGGCTAAACCGGCGATCCAGGCGCGTTGACAAGCTCGCCGGGCGCGGTCGTTCATAAATTGGCGTATTTTGGGCGTAGCTTTCGCCAGGGATAGGGTTTCGGGCTTTTGTATGCTCTTGCATAACAGCACATGAAAACCGATTTCCGATTTGACCGCATCGCTGACCTCACCCGCTTTTAAAGTAAACAACACTTCATCCAGTTCGGGATAAAGCGTTCCTTTCGACACTACACCCAGCACCCCGCCTTGTAAAGCGGTCGGACATTCCGAATGCTTCAAGGCCAAATCGGCAAATTTGTGCGGTTTCTTGCGCAACTTTTCGGCGATTGCTTGGGCGCGTATTAATGCGGCCTCGGGAGTATTTTCAGCGTAATCAGCGTTGACGCTGATGAAGATATGGCAGGCTTCACGCCGTTCCGGCCGGTGAAATTGATCGGGATGCATGTGGTAATAAATGCCGATGTCGGCGTCGCTGACTGCCGGCGCACGGCTGGCGACCAGCTCCAGTACGGTATTGACCTTGCATTGACGATGCAGCGCCGCCTGTAGGCTGTCCTTGTCGAGCCGGTTTTTTTCCAGATCGCCGACAAAAGCCTCCTCGCTGTCGTAACGGCCGCGAATTTCCTGATAAGCCTGCTGCAATTCCCGGTCGGTAATAATCACGGACGCCGCTTCAGGCGTATTCAATACCCGGCTCTCAATCTTGAACTCGTTTAAAGCTTGAGTTTGCGCTTGCTGCAACTCGGCTTCGGCCAATTCATTCGGCGATTTTTTGAATAAGCTTAAAGCCGCCCTTAGTAAATTGTAAGTTTCCAGCTGGATAGGTTTTTCAATTGCCGTCATATCAAAACTCGGGTTCGTTAAATGACTCGGGGTGTGCCGGGGCAAGCGCCGTCTCGGGCACTTGCAGGACCTTGCCCTGAAAAGCGACGTGGTACTGGATCAATTCGTTGTCCCTGATAACTTTAAAGACTTCGCCTTCGGTGCCTTTTGCAAACAGCACGTTACCCTGAATGCCTAAATCGATCGTGCAAACAACCTTGTCCCTGAATTCAAAGCGGCTCGGGTTCCAGGGTTCGTCGGCGCCTATAAGCTCCTCCAGACGGCAGCCCACCATGCGCCCCTGGGACAGAAAATGCACGGTAAAAATAACCTGGTCTTGCAGAAAAGTGCCGACTTCAATGACGTTGCCGACGCTGCCCCGCCGAACCAACAGCGTGCCGACATCCAAGCCCGGATAAGTGCCGTCGTTACGGACGTTTCTGGTTACCCGTACCGATTCGCCGTACTCAAACCGGCCTTCGTCGAAGCGCTCGGGCCTCATGTTTTTATATCGCTTAAAGAAACAAACGCGGTTTGCGATGCCTCGGCCATTGAAAACACTTTAAATACTTTTTCGGTTTGCGCATCGGATTCAACAAAATCCTGGTAAGCCCGTTGCAACAGTTTGCTGTAAACGGCCTTTTTCGGCTCTTCGTCTTCCGGCATGCCGTCAGCGGCTTTTTGTAGATAATCGTGGAAGCGCTGCAAAATATGCAAGCGGTTCACGTGTACTACGCTGGGTACATATTGCAGTTGAAAATACTGTAGAAAGTCTTCCGCCGATTCCAACTCTTCCATTTCTTCTTCAAAACTCATGGGATTTCTCCGGTAATTAAAGGGGGCCGACTGAAGTGGTATCCTGAAATAACAGGTACAGCGCTAAAAGCACAAACATCACTAAAGGCATGATGGTCATCAATGAATCGGTAAACTCTTTTTTCAACATGATCTTGCTCCAGTTAGTTCTTGAGCCGGCGCAGCACAACTCAAACAATCGTGGTTCAAAAAATATTGGGTCATGCTGCGCTTACCCAACCTGCATCCGTTTTATTCATCAATGCCAATAACCGTGCTTGTTAACTCCGTATCCGCTTTGCGCTTGATCACCAATTCCAATAAGCCCTGAGCGCCGATCCTGTCCTTACTGTCAAGTTCGACCAGCTTTTCAAAAATAGCCTGGCTCAAATCCAGGTTCTCCAAGCGCATGTTTAAAAAACCGATAGCCTTCAGCGTAAACAAATACATCCTGACCTTGGTCAGTAAATCGGCCGGAGCTTCGGTAATATGGCCGATTTGCAGGTCCCGCCAATTTTCAGGAAAAGCGATGCTCGATCCGACCACGACCAGGGCTTTGGTCGTCGCGGCTAAAGCGTCTTCCAGCCGGTGCTGGTAATAATAAAAACGGTTCAATGCGATCAATACATTCAACGACTCGGGGGCCAGAAAATAAGCTTGCAATAAAGACAATTCGGCATCGCCATCGGCATAATTTTCCGACGCCGTTGCGATTAATTCCTCAACGCCGGCAACGTCGGGTTGCTCGAAATACAAGCCCTGCGCTTCAAAATCCAACAGATCCATCTATAACCTCGCCGCCAGTTTTACCGGGCTGTCTTTTTTGGGAATACAAACGCTTTCCGCTTCGCAATGGCCGCAATTTTCTTCGACTGCCACTTTGGATGACTCCGCTTGCTTGGCTTCCAGCTCATCGATACGCTCGATCAAGCAGGCAATCGCCTTGCCGACCGGATCGGGAATCAAATGATGATCCAGGTCGATGCCGTGCCGGTTTTGGATTTGCGCGCCTTTGCTTTGGATCACGCGTCCGGGAATGCCGACCACCGTACAACAAGGCGGAACGTCTTTTATAACCACTGAATTGGCGCCGACGCGGACATTGTTGCCTAACGTGATTGCGCCAAGAATCTTGGCCCCTGAACCGACCAGCACATTATTGCCCAGGGTCGGATGGCGTTTTTCCTTGTTCCAGGTCGTGCCGCCCAGCGTTACGCCGTGATATAAAGTGACGTCGTTGCCGATTTCCGCTGTCTCGCCGATGACCACGCCTAACGCATGGTCGATAAACAAGCGTCTGCCTATCGTCGCGCCGGGATGAATTTCAACGCTGGTAAACATTTTGGTGAATGCGGCCAAAATCCTGGCCGTCAATTTCCACTTTGCTTTCCATAAACGATGGCAAATCCGGTGCATCAACACCGCATGAACGCCCGAATAAGTCAGCAATATTTCCCAAACGCTATGCGCTGCGGGGTCGCGGCCAAAGACGCAGTGAACGTCTTCATGCCATTGGGCAAAAAAACCGAGCGGTGCTTGCGCTTTAGTTTTCATATTATCCGATAGGGCCATAACCATTTCTAAACTCCTGATTGAGTACGGAGGCGATTTTTAATGTCCTCATTCACAGACGGCAAGTCACTGCGATTCACTCTCGTTCCCACGCGCTGCGTGGGAATGCGTTACCGGACGCGCTGCGTCCCGTGTTTGTACTGTATGTTGCACTTAACTCACGGCGCAGCGCGTGGGAACAAGAGATAACAAAAAACAACTAATTCAAACTCCAACTCGTCTTACCTAACTTTGGCGTACCGGGTATCCTGAAAAAAGAACCGGGATAACGATCGTCCTGATCCGGTATTTCCAAAAACTCTTTTACTTCCGGTTCGCTTGACGGCAGTTCTTTATGTTCGTTCATGATGATCGCCCTCTAAAGATTTTGATGAAAAAGATTAAGCTCTTCGGCTCTCGGCGACCTTTTCGTATCGCTGACAAAGCGCCTAACCTGGGTTAATAAGGCTTGCGCCTGAATTCGGCTGACCGCGATGCCTATTTGCTTATAAGCGTGAATCACGCCCTGAGTACCCGAATGCTTGCCGAGCACCAATTGATGGCTGCGCCCGACAATCGCCGGATCTACGCCTTGATAATTGTTCGGGTCTTTTAACAAGCCATCGACATGAATGCCCGCTTCATGGCTGAACACGCTTTTGCCGATCAGGCTTTTCCGGCTGCCGATTGCATCGCCCGATGCACTGGCAACCTGCTCGGAAAGGGCCGGGAAATTTTGCAGATTGATACCCGTTTCAATGCCGTAGAGTTGCTTTAAACCGACCACCACCTCTTCCAATGCCGCATTGCCGGCTCGTTCGCCCAAGCCGTTGACGGTGGTATTGACATGAGTCGCGCCTGCCAACGCCGCTGCCAATGTATTCGCCGTAGCCAAACCCAAATCGTCATGGGCATGCATTTCAATTTCCAGGTCGGTCGCCGCCCTTAGTTTTTTGATCGTCTCGAACACGCCGAACGGTTCCATAATGCCGACCGTATCGGCGAAACGAATCCGGCTTGCTCCAGCCAGTTGCGCGGCTTCGGCCATTTGGACCAGAAAATCAACATCGGCCCGCGAGGCGTCTTCCATGCCGACGCAAACTTCCATTCCCAAGTTTCGCGCTTCCCAGACACAACTGTTTATCGTGTTTAAAACCCATTGCCGGCTTTGTTTAAGCTTGTGCTGAATATGCTGGTCCGAAGCCGAAATCGACAAATCGACTTTATGCACGTTCAAGCCCAGGCAAGCGTGTAAATCATCGCGGCGCATTCTCGACCAGACCAACAGCTTCGAGGATAGACCTAAAGCCGCAATCGCCTTGATCTCGTCCCGTTCCATCGCCCCCATTGCCGGAATGCCGATTTCCAGTTCCGGCACGCCCAATCCCGCCAACTGCGTTGCAATCGCCAGCTTTTCGTCCAGCGAAAAAGCAACACCGGCCGACTGCTCACCGTCGCGGAGCGTGGTGTCGTCGATGATGATAGTGCGGCTCGGTGTTGTCATGGCTCATCTCAAACTATTGGCAAACGTTTAAAAATAGGACCTAATGCCTTTAGTCATGATTAAGCAATATGCTTGCCAATTACTTATGCGGCGAAAATTGCGGGGTGCGGGCCTAGTTTGGAGCAATGCCGACAAGACAATGCAACGCTGGAACAGCAAATTGTCGTAAAGCCGACAAAGTAGCGTGATTATAAAAAGCCAAGTAATAGGCCTTGTCCGCTATAAGCCATTGGCTTACACTGACAGTCATGCTGACCACAATTACAGAGTTGCCCGAATACATCCGCCGCGCCAACGAACTGCTCTCCGAGTCAGAACGCAAGGCCGTCATCGATTATTTGGCTGCTTATCCGCTAAACGGCGACATCATGGAAGGTACCGGCGGCATCCGTAAACTCCGTTGGGCGAGCGGAGGGAAAGGAAAAAGCGGAGGCGTCCGGATTATTTACTATTACCATGATCCGCGCATTCCACTGTATTTACTGACCGTTTTCGGAAAAAACGAAAAATCAAACGTCACAAAATCAGAGCGTAACGAACTTGCCAAGCTGGTTAAACTACTCGTACATAGCGCATTGGAGAGGAAAACATGACTAACGCATTTACAAGCATTGCCCAAGGTTTAAACGAGGCAATCGCCCTTAACGAAGGCAAAGACATTGCCGCGAAAACGCATCGCCCGGAAGAAATTGACGTGGCGCAATTGCGCCATAACTTGGGGCTGACGCAAGCCGATTTTGCCGCTAAATTTTGCATCAGTATCGGCACGCTTCGCCATTGGGAACGCGGCGACCGCAAACCTCACGGCCCAGCATTGGCGTTGCTGCATGTCGTGGCGAAAGAACCGCAAGCTGTGCTGCGGGCTTTGGGATAGTGGAAATTCAACATCGGTTCCGTTATTGAAAAACGCGTTTCAACGTCTGAAACGGTTTTTCAAGCGCAACCCGACACATCCGAATCCCAAACCGAAAACCGCGCGACGTAAAGTATAATGCCCGCCCATATCCACAACTTTTTAAAGGCACCGCCATGCACGTTACCTTAGTCCATGTTCACGTAGATCCCGCCCATATCGACGATTTCATCGCCGCAACCCAACTCAACCATGAAGCTTCGATCCAGGAACCCGGCAACCGCCGCTTCGACATACTGCAATCGCCCGACAATCCGGCCCAGTTCATCTTATATGAAGCCTATGTTTCCGCCGAAGCCGCCGCGGTCCATAAGGAAACCGCCCATTACCTGACCTGGCGCGACACCGTCGCCCCGTGGATGGCCGAGCCGCGCCAAGGCGTCCGTTACAACGGCCTGTTCCCGCAAGGATAATCGCTATGCAATTTTCATCATTCTCGATCTCACGTTTACCGCGCATCAGCTACGGCAGCGGACGCCTCAACGAAGTCCCGGCGCTGGCCGCAAGCTACGGCCGCACTGCCCTGCTGGTCACCGGCAAGCAATCGTTCTGCACGACGCCGCGCTGGCAATCGTTCATCGAAGCGCTGGAAAGCAAAGGCATCAACTGGCTGCATTTCACCGTTTCCGGCGAACCGTCGCCGACGCTGGTCGACGAAGCCGTCAGCCGGTTTCGCAAAGACAACATCGACGTCGTCATCGCAATCGGCGGCGGCAGCGTGCTCGATGCCGCGAAAGCGATAGCCGGACTGTTGCCGCACGGCAATTCGGTCATGGATCATCTTGAAGGCGTCGGCAACAACGTCCCGTATCGCGGTCCCAGCACGCCGTTCATCGCCGTGCCGACCACCGCCGGAACCGGCAGCGAAGCGACCAAAAACGCGGTACTGAGCGTGCAAGGCCCGGACGGCTTCAAAAAATCGTTCCGCGACGAATGCCTGATTCCCGAATACGCGATCATCGACCCGGATTTATTGGCAACCTGCCCGCGCGAACTGGTCGCGGCGGACGGCATGGATGCGTTCACGCAATTGCTGGAATCCTACGTGTCGCTAAAAGCCAACCCGTTCATCGACGCGCTGGCCTGGAGCGGCATGACCGCAGTCAAGGAAGGCTTTTTCGCCGCCTGGGAAGGCAAGGAACCCGAAGCCAGCCACGGCCGCGCGGCGATGGCTTATGCGGCGCTATTGTCCGGTATCACGCTGGCCCAGGTCGGCCTGGGTTCGGTACACGGCCTGGCCTCGCCGCTGGGTGCGTTTTTCCCGATTCCGCACGGCGTCGTTTGCGGAACGCTGGTATCCGTTGCGACCGAGGTCAATATCAACGCAATGCAGCAACGCGAGCCGCAAAATCCGGCATTGGCTAAATACGCGCAAGTCGGGAGATTGCTGATGGGCCGGGATGAACTTGACGATGCCACGGCCCGTTCGTCGTTAATCGCGCTGCTGGCCGAATGGAGCGAACGGCTGCAATTGCCAAGATTGAATGGTTACGGCATTAGCGCGGATGATTTTCAGATGATTGTGGCTAATAGTCGCGGCAGCAGTATGTTGACTAATCCGATTGTGTTGACGGATCAGGAGATTAGGGAGATTTTGGAGCGGAGGGGTTGAGTTAGAGCTATCATAGGATATGCTGAACAAGGTGAAGCGCATCTTTTCGATTGATGCGCTTCGTGCCTCGGCGCATCCTATACACTAATAATTTTCCCACTGAAATCATCAGCTAGTAATATAGATAGACCTAGATAATAATATATTAAGCAGCTCTCATAAATTTTACTGATTACTGTTAATAAATAAGTTAATAATTTACATAGCATAAAGAACAAAGACGAGTTTCTCGTTAATCAGTTATGTCATTCATTCAATTTACATACTAAAAGTTAAGATATGAAGTTTCTTTTTTGGAATATACAAAAGAAGTCATTAATAAATGAAATTGCTGAATTGATTAGTGAATCAAATTGTCAAATATATGCCTTCGCAGAATCATCTGATGAAATAATAGAAGAAACAATAAAACTTCTAATAAAACAATATAATATTGCATGTTATTTATACCCCAACCCAGGGTGTGAAAAGATTAAAATAGTGATTATGGGACAAGTAGAAAATATTACGTTACTAAATCAAAATACACATTATTCTTTAATAAAAATTAGCGGTCAACATAATGAATTAATAGTCTGCTTTGTTCATTTTCCGTCAAAATTGCATCACACACTTAACCAATTAAGAAGAATATCAGAATTACTTCGCAATCAAATATTAGATGAAGAAAATTCAAATGGTATAAGTGACACTCTAGTGATTGGGGACTTTAATGTTGACCCGTTTGAAATGCCGATGATTTCTTTTACAGGAATGGCTGCCACAAATGGTATTAGCTGTAGCCAGCGTGAATCAATAGTGTGCGATGGAGAAGAAAATAGGTTATTTTATAATCCTATGTGGACCCTTTATTCTTCTCATAAAGAAAGACCTGGAACTCACAAATACATTAGAACAGGTGAAGATGTAGTTTCTTGGCATTTCTTGGACCAGGTAATTATCAGGCCTACATTGATAGATAGATTTAAATTTGAATCTTTAAAATTAGTAAAAAAAACAAAAAATTATAATTACTTAAATATTAATCAGGTGCCCAAGTTATCTGATCATTTGCCGTTAATGTGTGAAATAGAATTTTAACAATAGGACAAATTATGAATTTATTTATAGATGGTTTTGATGAGCCGAACGTGAACTTCCCTGATAAATTCTTACTAGAAACAATTAGCGGATTCTCAAATGCTACATTTCAGCTAGCCCAACTTAGCATAATAAGATTAGATTATAGTCAACGGGCACGATCCTATTTAAATACCAACTTTCAGTTTCAAGTTGTTTTATCGAGCGATTACTTAAAAGGATATTCATTCAAAGTTTTCGAATTTGGCTATGACGTAACAATCTATCCTGTCGTAGTAAACTTAGAAGAAACAATCGGCGAAGAACTAGGACTAGAAGCGGATTTCGATAATTGCTATACCCAATTATGTAATGATGAAAATGACTTTAAAGAAACTTTGAGGTCAATTTTTGCAAGCGAACACTTTAAAAAAACAGTAGGCGGGCTTATTAAAATAGCAAAATCAAACACAAACACATAAAACGTAATGCTCAATCGGGGGCAATAGCCCTGGGGGCCTTCTAATCGACAAATTCCGTCATCAATTCCACATCCCTTTATTCCGAATTTGCTACGCCCAGCACACCCGGCATACTAGACCGTTCACGTCCTACACGTTATCATCCACACAGAATTAAACCGGTTTTAAGCCGTGTTGAACGCCCTACCGGTCAAAAACTCAAGCGTTCAAAATTTTCGCGCCATTGCCGGTTTATTTAATCACTGCACATTAGTCAATTCAGGAGTCCAGGTAATGAAAAAACATTTATTCACGCTAACCACATCGGCTTTGTTGTCTTACGCTATGACCGTACAAGCCGATTCGGCGGTTAATGTGCAGATTCTTAGCGCGACTATCAAGGATCAAAAAATCGACAACGCTACGGTGATTTTGCAAAAAAACGGCGAGCAATCCGTTACCGCGCATACGAACGCCCAAGGCCAAGCCGTTATCAACAGCAATATCGGCGACGATAGCGGAGCGTTGTTAATTGTTAAAAAAGAGAATTTTTCCGACCTGGTCGTAAAATGCCCATGCGCGGGCATGACCTATGCAATCAGCCCTGTGATGAGAAATCTTGACGGCATGCGCGTCGTGCTGAACTGGGGAGAAAATCCCAACGACCTGGATTCGCACGTGGTGTATCCGAACAATCATGTTTACTTCGAACACATGAAAGGCACGGATGCAATGCTGGACGTCGACGACACAAGCAGCTTCGGTCCTGAAACCATCACGATTGAACGCAAACACGACGGCGAACGTTATATCTACGCGGTGCATAATTATTCCGACCGAAGCAACCCAAACTCCAATGTCTTATCGGCCAGTCAGGCCAAGGTTTTTGTTTACGTCGGTCAAACCTTAATTAAGACCTACTATGTGCCGCAAAACCAAGCGGGCAATTTATGGGTGGTTTTTGCAGTGACGGAAGCCGGAGATATTCAAGATTTTAATACCATTAAAGGCGTAACCAGCGAAAAACGCCTGCAAACCGAAGAGTTCCAGGGCGTAGCCAATAACACCAGCGTAGCAACGGTCGATTACAGCGCCGACGCCAAAGCAAAGGCTAAAGACTTGAATACGAAAGGCGAACAAGCCTATCACGCGAAAAACTACGACGAAGCCATTCGCAACTATAAAGCGGCTATCGAACTGGACGGCAGCTATGGTCAAGCCTACAGCAACTTAGGCTTGGCATTCCAAAAAGCGAATAACGTTTCCGAAGCATTATGGGCCAACCGTAAAGCGATTGCGCTGGCATCTGGCCCGACCGCGGCGACCGTGCGCGCCGGCACCCACTTCAACAACGGCAGGATATACGAGGACGCGAAGCAATGGGATGACGCATTGCGCGAATATCAATATGCCAAAACCGAAAAAAGCAATCCCGTATACGACAAAGCAATCGCGCGCGTGAAAAAACAGGGAGCCAAATAATGCGGACTATCTGCCTGTTGGCTATTGGCTGGCTATTATCGTTTGCCGGCCATGCCGCCGGTCCCGCAACCATCGCCAAGGTAAATAGACAGCTTTGGCAGGAACCTGTCAATACAACCGCCGGCTTCGATAAGGCTTCGCGCGCGGCGATACTTGTCTACGCGCAAAGTTTGCAGGCTATGCAAAAGCTGTCGGATGCGGACATGAAAGCGGCTTTTAAAATCAAAACCGTCAACCGCACCTCAGCCAACAAATGGCTGAACAAAGAGCTGGCCTTGTCTTTACGCAATTACCAGTCGGCCGCGAAAAATTGCGGGGCCGGCGATTGGACCTGCGTTGGTCATCCGGCGTCAACCGCCGATTTGCTTAAACATGCCGGAAATTTCGGCGCAAGCATCCCTGCAACGATGATCCAATGGCACGACAATTTGCAGCAATTCAGCCGAGCTTATATTGCCGAACAGTTGCGCTTGGCGGCTTTGTTTCCGACCGTGAGCAGTGAAATCGACAATTTTAATGATCGGGAATGGAACGGCGATGACTTTGCCGACCGGCAATTCTTGCTGACTTTTGACGATGGCCCAACCAAGGCGCACGGAGACAGCGATGAGGTATTGCAGATGCTGGCGGCTAATCGCAAAAGCGCGGTGTTTTTTATATTGGGAGAAAATCTGCAAAAACGTTTGACCGCTACCGATGCGAAGACACTGGCCGAACTGTATAAAGGCCAATGCGTCGCTTCACACGGATGGGAGCATCAGTCCCATGCGAAATGGGCCGATTGGCAAGATTCGATTACACGGACGCAAAGCCTGCTGGCAAGCGTGTTACCGAAGCGCGGCAGCGAAAATACCGGTAGTTACCTGCCCTTTTTCCGCCCGCCTTATGGACAGCGAAAAGCCGATAGCGGTCCGTTTTTTCAGCAGCAAGGTTTACAGGTCGCCTTGTGGAACCTGGATTCGCAAGATTGGAACAAGCAAGTCACAGGCGATGAGATTATCGACCGCATGATTACTTTAATGCTGATAAAACGGCATGGCGTGCTGTTGTTCCATGATGTTCATCCTAAAGCCAAAACCGCGTTGCCGGTTTTGTTTTCGGAGCTGGGTAATGCGGTTATGTGGCGTGATTGCGATCAGCCGATGTGACGGTGAATACCGTCTCGCCGCCTAACTGTCGGTTAAATGGTTTAACAGTTTTAAGGGGCACCGAAGGATCGTAAGATATTCTAAGATACGAAGCGCATCGTTGGCGATTGATGCGCTTCATTATGCTCATCGGCATCCTGCCTAGCCCCCCTAGTTGTCTAAGCTCCGCGATGGAGAATTAAAAACTTCTCACTCGCTCAAACGTTTGATCGAGCTAGGATGCCGGATCAGCATCGTCCAATGCCCTTTGTTTTTGTTCAACCAGCCGCGTACTTCCACGTTTTTCCCCAGATAATCGTTGACGTCCGGAAACAAATCCAGCCACTGGCTCTGGATACGCGCGTCGAACATATCGGAGAATTTCAGGTACACCGACTTGCCGGTGTTGCGAATATCGACCACCTTGCCGACCAGCCGGGTCCAGCCCGGATGCCCAGCTTCGGTCAGGCCGGCGGCCGGCATAGTCGCATATTCCGGCCGCCCCCAAATGCCGAGCTTTGCCCGCTCAGCCTTCTCCTGCGCCTGCACCAGTTCGGACTCGTACAGCAGGTTCGGAGGAAAAATACTGACCGACGCCAATCCCGCGGCCACCAGTTGCAAGTTAATATGCTCTTTGTTTTCGGTGAACAGGTGCGCCAACATCCTGCCGTAATCGTCGGTTTTTTCGGCACCGGCCTCCAACCGGACTTTGGTATCTTGCAGCTTGTCTACCAGCCAGCGTTTGGCTTCGTAGCCGCCGGCATCGGCCGGTTTGTCCCTGTGCCGGATCTCGGGCGTGTTGATGCCCAGCAGCCGAATTCTGCGGCCATCCTCCAGCACCACGGTATCGCCGTCGTAAACCGTCTTGACCCGGAAAAACTCATGGCCCGCCGGCTTGATGTCGAGTATTTTCTCGTCGATGACTTTTGCATCGGCAACAGGCCGGTCGGAAAAATGCTTGCGGCCGTCCGCGTCCTGCCATTGGTAAATCTCGGCATGAGCCCAGCCGGACAGGCTTAACAGCAAAATCCATAATATCCTGATTTTCATCAATTCAACTCCGCATCGAGCTCTTGCATATCCAACTTGTTTTCCCATTTGGCCACGACCACCGTAGAGGCGCCGTTGCCGATTAAATTAGTCAATGCGGGCTTCGAACATGAAACGTTTTATACCCAGGATCAGCGGCAGGCTTGATGCAGCTCAACTCTTACAGCTTGACCATGATGCCCAGCAATACCGATTCCTACGACGAATAACCCAACACGATCAACAATTCGCTCTTGATATAAGCGATGATCTTCAGGCGCGCTAACGGCAACAACGAAACAGCAACAAAGCCCACACTGGTTAACGAAGCTCAGCTTCCCGATACGGGAAGCTGGAGCTCTCGTTGTTATACACAAGTACGTTCAAGATCATCATTTGGTATGAATGCTGGAATGGCTCGAATGTAGGCCGGAATACCCACAGGGCACAAGTAAGTCCGCCCGGCGACAACAAGGGAGGGTATTTCCGGCAATCGGAGTGCCGGAAAAACTTCCGCTCCTGCTCACGCTCCTTGCCTACATCCATGTAGGCAACACCAGTTCTCGCTACCTTGGGAACTAGCAAACGCACCTTAGCAAAACCTATCTTAAAACCCCAGCCGGCGAAGAATAACTATCCAACACCTGCACATAATTAGCCCTTTCATACGCGCAAGGATCGATTGCATGTTGCTGGCTGACGCTGCCTTTGAGCTGGTCGACCGACTCGTATTCGTGCTCGGCCAGCCATTGTTGCAACTCGGCCAATATCTCGCCCAAACGGCCGGTGCCGTGTTTCAGCAAGACGCTGCACAATTGCACGACGTCGGCGCCGGCCAGCAGCGCTTTGATGACATCCGGCGTTTGGTGGAAGCCGCCGGTGACGGCCAGCGACAAGTTGGTGCGGCCGTACAACAACGCGGTCCAGCGTATTCGCATTAACGCTTCGGCCGACGGCGACAGTTCCAGTTTCGGCACGACTTCCAGCGTTTCCAGGTCGATGTCTGGCTGGTAGAAACGGTTGAACAGCGCGATGCCGTCGGCGCCGGCCGCTTCCAAGCGCTTGGCGAAATGAATCGGCGAACTGAACTGCGACGACAGTTTCATCACAATCGGCACGCTGACCTGCTCTTTCAACTCCTGCAAGATGTCCAGGTAGCGGTTCTCGACATCCTCGCCACTTTCGTCGGCGTTCGCGGCCAGATGGTAAATATTCAATTCCAGCGCGTCGGCGCCGGCCTGTTGCAATTGCTTGCCGTATTCGACCCAGCCGCTCAGCGACGTTCCGTTCAAGCTGGCGATGACCGGAATCGCCAACGCCGATTTCAGTTGCTGCAAATGCTCCAGGTATTGCTCCTGGTAAGTCTGGAAATTGCCCGGCACCGGATGGAACGAATCCGATTCATTGTGTCCTATGGCTTGGTTATAAAAAAACCGGTCCATTTGCTGCGTTTCGGCTTCGATTTTTTCCTCGAACAGCGAATACATCACCAGCGCCGACGCGCCGGCGTCTTCCAGTTTGCGCGCCGTGTCCAAGTCCTTGCTCAACGGCGACGCCGACGGCACCAACGGGTTAGCCAGTTTCAAGCCTATGTAATCAGTCGTTAAATCAACCATTGTCGGTCTCCTTGGCAGTTTCGCTTTTGAGTTGAGCTTTTACCGCTGAAACGCTGGTCGATTCGCTCCAGTCCAGTTCAGACAGTTGTTTGTAATAGCGGTAGCGGTTTTGCACATCTTGCTGCGCTTGCTCCAGGAAGCGCTCGGCATCGTCCGGATGGGTTTGCCACAGCATGTTGAAGCGGGTTTCGGTTTTGACGAAATCGCGGTACGGGATCGACGGTTCCGGCGAATCCAGGTGCATCGGGTTCTTGCCGTCCTTGATCTTGCTCGGGTCGAACCGGAACAACGGCCAATGCCCGCTTTTGACGGCCAGGTTTTGCTGGCGGTGGTTGTTCGACATATCGACGCCGTGCGCGATGCAAGGCGCGTAAGCGATGATGATAGCCGGGCCGTCGTGCGCTTCGGCTTCCAGGAACGCGTTCAAGGTTTGCGTGTCTTTGCCGGCGTAAGCGACGTGGGCGACGTAGACGTTGTTGTAATCCATCGCCAGCAACGCCAGGTCTTTTTTCGCCGTGGCCTTGCCGCCGGCCGAGAATTTGGCGACCGCGCCCAGCGGCGTCGATTTGGACGTTTGCCCGCCGGTGTTCGAGTAAACTTCGGTGTCCAGCACCAGGATGTTGACGTTGCGGCCGCTAGCCAAAACGTGGTCCAGGCCGCCGTAGCCGATGTCGTAAGCCCAGCCGTCGCCGCCGATGATCCAGACGCTTTTCTTGCACAAGTTGTCGGCCAGTTGCAACAGGTTTTGGGCTTGCGGCCCGTCTACGGTTTGCAAGCGTTGCTTCAATGCGGCGACGCGCTCGCGCTGCTCGTAAATGCCGGCTTCATCGGACTGGTCTGCGCTCAAAATCGCATCGGCCAGCTCGCCGCCGATTTGCTCGCGCAACGCAGCCAGCAGTTCCTTGGCGTATTCGGTTTGTTTATCCAACGAAATCCGCATGCCTAAACCGAATTCGGCGTTGTCCTCAAACAGCGAGTTGCTCCACGCCGGTCCGCGGCCTTCCGAGTTTTTAGTCCACGGCGTCGTCGGCAGGTTGCCGCCGTAAATCGAGGAGCAACCGGTCGCGTTGGCGACGATCATGCGGTCGCCGAACAATTGCGACGCCAGTTTGATATACGCCGTTTCGCCGCAACCGACGCAGGCGCCGGAAAATTCGAACAGCGGCTGCAATACCATCGAGCCTTTGATGGTGTTGGTTTTTAACAGCTTGCGGTCGTATTCCGGAATCGACAGGAAGAAATCCCAGTTTTTGCTTTCGACTTCGCGCAGCGGCGGTTGCGGCTGCATGTTGATCGCTTTGCGGCTGGCGTTGGCTTTGTCGCGGATCGGGCAAATATCGACGCACAAGGTACAGCCGGTGCAATCTTCCGGCGCGACTTGGTAGGTGATCGACAAACCGGGCGGGAAATCCTTGCCCAGCATCGCCGCGTGCTTGAATGTCGGCGGCGCATTGTCGAGCATCTCGTTCGGGTAAATTTTGCTGCGGATCACCGCGTGCGGGCAGACCATCGCGCATTTGCCGCATTGCGTGCACAAATCGGTTTCCCAAACCGGGATTTCCAGCGCCAGGTTGCGTTTTTCGTATGCCGCGGTGCCGGTCGGGAACGTGCCGTCGATCGGCATCGCGCTGACCGGCAACGCATCGCCGCGGCCGGCGATGATTTCGCCGGTGACGCGTTTGATAAAGTCGGGTGCGCTGTCGCCGATGCGGGATTGAATATCGAAGCTGCTGCTGACCGCCGCCGGCAATTGCACTTCATGCAGGCTGGCCAAGGTTTCGTCAATGGCCTTGAAATTCAGCTCGACGATGCGCTGGCCTTTTTTGCCGTAGGTTTTTTCGACTGCGTGCTTGATGTCGGCAATCGCCTTTTCTTGCGGCAACACGCCGGAAATCGCGAAAAAACAGGTCTGCATGATCGTGTTGATGCGCTTGCCCATGCCGGTTTTTTCGGCGACCGCGTAGCCGTCGATGACGTAAAAGCGGATTTTCTTTTCGATCATTTGCCGCTGCATTTTCGCCGGCAACGAATCCCAAACTTTGTCGGCTGGTTCCGGCGAGTTCAACAAAAACACCGCGTTGTCGGCCGCATTATCGAGCATGTCGTAGCGTTCCAGGAAAATCGCCTGATGGCAGCCGATGAACTTGGCGTCGTTCTCGCCGATCAGGTAGCTGGAACGGATCGGTTTCGGCCCGAAGCGCAGGTGCGATACGGTCACCGCGCCGGATTTTTTCGAGTCGTAAACAAAGTAACCTTGGGCGTGCCAATCGGTCGCTTCGCCGATGATTTTAATCGTGTTTTTGTTCGCGCTGACGGTGCCGTCGCTGCCCAGGCCGTAGAACATGGCCTGGAAGGTGTCGGCATGGGCGTCGGTGCGGTAGGACGTATCCCAAGCCAGGCTGGTGTGGGTGACGTCGTCGTTGATGCCGATGGTGAAATGGTTTTTCGGCTGCGCCTGCTTCAGTTCGTCGAACACGGCTTTGATCATGCCCGGCGTGAATTCCTTGGACGACAAGCCGTAGCGGCCGCCGACGACTTTCGGCAATTGCGCAAACTTCGGCGCATCGCCGGAAAAATCCTGGGCCAGCGCGCTGAGTACGTCTTTGTATAATGGTTCGCCGTCGGCGCCGGGCTCCTTGGTCCTATCCAGCACCGCGATTTTCTTGCAGCTCGCCGGCAGCGCGGCAATCAGGCTGGCGGCATCGAACGGCCGGAACAGGCGCACTTTCAGCAAGCCGACCGGCTCGCCTTGGCGGTTCAGGTAATCCAGCGTTTCGGCGGCGGCTTCGGCGCCCGAGCCCATCATTACAACGACGCGTTCGGCATTGGGTTCGCCTACGTATTCGAATAAACGGTATGAGCGTCCGGTCAGCTTCGCGAACCGGTCCATCGCGCGCTGGACGATACCCGGCATTGCGTCGTAATAAGCGTTGACCGTCTCCCGAGCCTGGAAATAAACGTCGGGGTTCTGCGCCGTGCCGCGCAATACCGGATTGTCCGACGTCAATGCGCGGCTGCGGTGCGCGGCGATCCATTCGTCATTGATCATCGCGCGCATGATGTCGTCGTCCAACGCGACGATTTTAGCGACTTCGTGCGAAGTCCTGAAACCGTCGAAAAAGTGCATCAGCGGCACGCGGCTTTCCAGAGACGCGGCATGGGCGATCAGTGCAAAATCCATGACTTCCTGAGGCGAGTTGGAGCAGAGCATGCCAAAACCCGTCATCCGCGCCGACATCACGTCGCTGTGGTCGCCGAAAATCGACAGGCCCTGGCAAGCCAGCGAGCGAGCGGCGATATGGAACACGGCGGGCGACAGTTCGCCGGCGATTTTGTACATATTGGGCAGCATCAGCAGCAACCCCTGGGACGCGGTGAACGTCGTCGCCAGCGATCCGGCCTGCAACGCGCCGTGGATTGCGCCGGCGGCTCCGGCCTCGCTTTGCATTTCGGTCACTTGCGGCACCGTGCCCCATAAATTGGTTTGCCCGCGCGACGACCATTCGTCGGCCCATTCGCCCATGTTCGACGACGGCGTTATCGGATAAATGGCAATGACTTCGTTGAGCTTATGGGCCACCGTCGCGGCGGCCTGGTTTCCATCGATTGTAAGTGTCTGCTGATTTTGCATTAGAACCCCTCATGGAATAAAAGTTGTACCTGCCCTCTTCTTTTATAATAATTTTAAGGCTCGGAAGTTAGGCATAATTGACAGTACAGAATATGATGATTGAAAGCAAGCCCGAGCGCTGCCGATCTGTGCTCTGGCGGATATTAATTTTGCAAGAACGTTGTATGCTCGTCCCAACTAATTCAATTGAGGTGTAAGCCATGAACGATAAACAACTGATTGCCAAACATGCCGCCGACCAAGTAGCCGACGGGATGCTGGTTGGACTGGGCACCGGTTCGACTGCGAACTATTTTATTGAGGAACTGGCGCATCGTAGCCGCGAACAGTGCCTTAAAGTCAGCACGGTCTCAAGCTCGATTGTCAGCGCGAGTAAAGCACAACAATTAGGCCTCCCGATAATGGGTTTCGAACAAGTTAGCCATGTCGATCTGTATGTCGATGGCGCCGATGAAGTATCGCCGGAATTAACTTTGCTGAAAGGCCAAGGCGCGGACCTGGTCCGCGAAAAATTATTGGCAACCGCTTGCGACCGTTTTTTGGTATTGATTGAATCCAACAAGCTGGTTCAGCGTATTGGCCAGCGTTTTCCGATTCCGATTGAAGTGATGCCGTTTGCGTGGCAACTGGTTAAAAAACTGCTGGAAGCGAACGGAGGGCACGGCGATCTACGGCAAAATGCCAGTAAAAACGGTTTCATTATAAGCTCTGCCGGCAATTTGATCTTGGATATGAACTTCGGCGCGCATATCGATGCAAAAACGCTGAACGAAACTTTAAACGGCATTCCCGGCATCGTTGAGCATGGTATTTTTTACGGATTGGCGACGACGGTTTTAATCGGCGTTAACGGTGAAGTAGAAGAGCGGCAGGCGAGCCTTTAACTGCGCTGTCCACAAAAAACACGAAAAGCACGAAAAAATATCCGGTTAGACCTTCCAGGTTTAAAAAACCTGGAAGGTCTGTTTAATGTCAGGCTTCTTGCCTAACCTTAGATCAAGGACGGTTGTCATGACGACTGCCTGCGGACAACTGTCTATGACGATAGGCACAAGAGCCTGGGAACGATGGGGTTTAACTATGTTCGTGCCTTTCGTGTTTTTCGTGGACAATAACTTCCCCAGGTTTGCACTACAGCCCAATCAATCTCCGCCAAGCAAATTACCCAAACCGCCCAGAATCGAACCTTCATCCTGCTGCCTGCCCCCGCCTTGCGGTGCGGCTGACAACATCCGTCCCGCCAGTCGAGAAAACGGCAGACTTTGCAGCCACACTGTGCCGGGGCCGGTTAATCTGGCAAAAAACAAGCCTTCGCCGCCGAACAACATCGTCTTGATGCCGCTTGCCTGTTGGATGTCGAAATCGACGCCGGCTGTCATTGCGGCCAGACAGCCGGTATCGACATGCAATGTTTCACCATAGTCCAGTTCTATTTTTTGCAGGCAACCGCCGGCATGGACGAATACCCAGCCGTCGCCTTCCAGCTTTTGCATGACAAAACCTTCGCCGCCGAACAGCCCGGTCAGAACACGGCGCTGGAAATGAATGCCCACCTGCACGCCTTTGGCCGCGGCCAAAAAGCTGTCTTTTTGGCAAATCAGTTTTCTATCGTAATCTTTCAGGTTCAATGCCAGGATAGTGCCCGGATAAGGCGCGGCGAAGGCTACTTTGCCTTTGCGCTGCGCGGTTTGCGTAAACACGGTAATAAACAGGCTTTCATTGGTCAGCAAGCGCTTACCGGCACCCAACAATAAGCCCATGATTCCGGCCTGCTGCGAATCCGAACCATCCCCAAAAACCGTCTCCATTTTTACGTCCGCGCTTTTGTACATCATCGCTCCGGCTTCGGCGACTGCGCTTTCATTCGGGTCCAATTCGATTTCAACAAACTGCATTTCATGGCCGAATATTTTGAAATCAATACCCTCGGTTACCAAGTGCCCACCAAAACCATTCGAAGCCTGGGCAGCAGGCGGCTGCGCCGCGACCGCTTGGGCGGAAGCAGGCAATGCGGCCGGCTTCGGCGACATCATCGCTGGAGGCGTAGGCGGAAAAGGCGTCACGCCGTCTTTTTTCATCGGCCTGATTTCAACTGCTTCATAGACCGGAATCCAGTCGGGCAAGCCTTGACGCCAGCAGTAAGCGCCCTGATGTTCACGGGCAAACGTTTTTGCATAATCCAGCGCATAAGGCCCGCTGGTGACGTTTTCAAAAGAGAAGAACCATTCATTCATAGTATTGTGATTATTAGCTGTAAATGTTCAACGCCGGAGGCAGGCTCTGCCGGCACTCCAAAATACCGGAAAACTTTAGCGTGATAACTTATCAAGCTAGCCCCGTAAAAATCCGTGGCATCCGTCGCATCCGTATTCCATCTTTAAGATCATTGGCAACTACCATTATTGATGCCGCTTAATCAGATTAGGCTTCTATAAACAGGTAAACGCGTGCGAAGTTTAAGCCAATTGCCGCTTCCTGATCATCGAAAAAATGCAGACCACGATCAGGGCTCCGAAACTATCGGCCAACCAATCGTCAATGCCGGGCGAGCGCCCCGGAAGTACAGTTTGGTGCAGCTCATCGGCCGCGCCCAGCACAACTGTCAAAACAGCCGCATATTTGGGCTCTAGCATCCTGCTCATGACAATAGCGAAAGTGAACGTGCCGAAGTACAAAAAATGTACCAATTTATCAACCGGCGACACAAACAATCCGGCAGCTTCCGGCTGTGAGCCGCCTATAAACAGGGCCAGGACGAGAATCAGCGAAAATGCCAGGAAATTTAATCGATAAAAATGCTCTATTGTCATGGGTTGGCAATTGCCTCTCACAAAAATGGGTTTCGGCATAGGGTACGGTGATTATTATGAACAATAATGGCTGAGCCATCACATAATAATACAACTTACATCACGTAATTGATGTTACGCATGGCGATGATAAAAAGCGTTATCCACGAAAGGCACGAAAATACCAAGCAGGCCTTCCAGGTTTTCACTAGGGCCGCTCCCGGAGTCTTCAGCACTTCTGACCTCCATGGACGGAGGAAATGCCGAGGACTGCCGGGAGCAGTCTCGGCCGCCCTCCCTGGCAGTCGATCGCATCGGTTCCCGACCGATTGCGACACTTCTGACCGCCATGGATGGAGGCAATACCGGGGACTGCCGGGAGCAGTCTCGGCTGCCCTCCATGGCAGTCGGTCGCATCGGTTCCCGACCGATTGCGACACTTCCGCCATCCATGGCAGTCGTCTTACCTGGAAGGTCTAACTCGCGCAACGCTCAACGCAGCAACAGATTTCCGGCCTACATCGAGATGTGTAATAACGATGAGCACGCTGCACCGCGAGCTAAGCACATTCCAGCAATACGGCAAACAGAACTATGCATAACATCAGTTACGTAACTGTTTATTTTCAGAAACACTCTGGATAAGCCACGTAAAGCCGGTACCGGTTACCCATTTACAAGACAATCCTTAGGCCTCTGCTGATGATACAAAGCCTGGTATTTATGACGCAGCGCATTAATCCCGCCGAACTTTATCGCCATAGCCGGCTGCCAATAGCTGGAACAAAATATAAAACACCAGCGATGGGATAAATATCGCACTGGTCGAAACATAACGGTTACCCGGATAAGTAACCAGCAGACTCAATATGCCGGAACCGAACGTGAACAACGCAGTGATTAAAACAATGGTTGGAATATCGAGCGAAGACCCGGCAATCAAAGGCGGCATCCGGGGACTCAACAGCCGCAAACAATAAACCGCAACCAACCCGAATATTCCCACTATCAGCGGAATATTCTGCGTAATGGCCGTACCGGTTGCTGAACGGGCTGCACCGGCAATCCACATCGCGTAATCGGCCGGGGCGTTGCGCACGACGTCGATACAGAAGGACATTATCCGTTGATTGAACTGAACCCAGGTCTCGCGGTTTTCCTGGCGGGTCTGTTTGACAATTTTATGCTGTATTTCATCCGCGTTAGACGCAAGAATATCGAAATAACTGCGCGCGGTCCTGCGGAAACTGCGTTTGCCGGTTTCGTAATCGATCACCATAGGGCTGAGTTCGCCGGCCTGGGCCATCGCCTCGCGCTTATCCAGAATAGTTCGCGCAAGTTCTCTATGATCGGCCGCAAACCGTGGAATTAACTCCTCGCTGACGATCGAGCCGGCTATCGGACTCATCGTGACGCCGCCAAAAGACACGATGTTGAAGTCTTTCACCGTTTGATAGCGGATTGACGAAACAACCAGAAAAGGAACGGCGGATAATAACAAAATCACCATCGAAGTCCCGACATTCCATCTTCGTGTTTGAACAAAGCCCAAGAACAAAAAGAGAACCGGCATAAGCCCGATAAACGGCAGTAAACTGGGCCTTAAAATGTAAGAAAAACCCAAAGCCAACATGAATAGTGCGTAACGCGACAGGCTGCGTTTCCCGCTATCGTGAAATCCGATCATTTCTGCAATGGCAAATATTAACAGGATCACTGCGGGGAACTCGGGATGAATTTCATGACCGTAACGGAGGACGAGATTGGAGATAACCAGCGGCAACGTTAACGCCAGCGCGGCGAGCTCGGATGTCCCGAATTCGACGAGCCTGCGGTACAGGTAATAGATCGCGGAAAAGAAGGCTCCCAGCTCAATAGCGGGAAGAAGTGTGTAGTTATCGTTGAACGGCGCCAACAAAAATCCGAGCAACGGATTTCGCGGTTGTCCCCAAAGGCTGTCCCATGTCCAGGGGTGGAGATAGCCGTCGGTATCGGGAGTCCAGCTCGGCGTCAGCCCGCCGCTTCCGGCGAGCCAGAGAGAAACCAGAACCATTGCACTCAAAAGAATCCGTATTGGAGTGATATATTTCATAAAACTGTACCGGTAGAAGAATTTATAGGAATAACAATCAATTTTGGAGTTTGCCGTTCTTTATTCTTGGGTCCTGCTCTAACCGGCTGTCAATTTGCCGATCGATTCCGTTTCCGCCGGGTTGTACCGGCCGAAGCAAGCGCGAAAAAGTACCTGCAATACCGATAAATTCCCCTTCATGCCGCTGATCTTTGTCGGCACCTCCCCTTTCGGATATTGCCGGGTCGTCGGCAATTCAAGACAACGATAACCCAGCTTAGGCGCGCGATAAGAAAGGTAGGCAAGCAATTCGTAAGTCATGAATACATTGCGGAACAAGGCAATGTCCGGATCGAGCAACATCTTCCGGCTGTAAGCGCGAAAACCTTGCGTCGTATCGGTCCAGCTAAAGCCGGAAAACAGACTGAGCATCGGCGCATGTATAAAACGGATGGCCAGGTCTCTTGATTTAGGCGTGTTCTCCGCGATTCCTCCTGCGATAAAACGCGAAGCCTGCACAAAATCCACACCCCGCGTTAACGCTTCGATAAAATCCGGTATCGCGGCAGGATCGTCCTTGTCGTTACCGTCAATCGTGACTATGCCTTCATAGCCTTGGTCAAGCGCAAAAGCGTAGCCGCAGCGAAGCTGGGCGCTCAACTTGCCCGGCCCGGTCTTGACCAACAGCCCGCGCACGCCTTTTTGTTGCAGCGAAGCCAACGCCAGCGAGCCGTCGTTACTGCCGCCGTCGACGATAACGATGTCGGCGATGGCGTCGATTTTAAGAACCGCCATCCGGGACAGCAGGTTGTTGATTCTTTCGCCTTCGTTGATTACTGGAACGACCACGCACCAAGGCTGCTGCCGGCCGAGCCATAACGGCGCATCGAAACAGGGTACTTGCCAGGTGGACCGGACTTCCGGGGCAATATCAAAGTAATTCATCTGCTCTTTTCTCCGTGGTTAGGAAACTCGAAACGTAATCAGGCCCACGCCGGCAACCACCAGCAGAATGCCGGCAATGGTTGTCCAATGGAAAGATTCCCGAAAAACCAGCAAGGAACATAAGGCCACGGCAGCGACCGCGCCGGAAGTCAGCACCGGATGCGCGACATTCAGCGGCAAGCGCGCCAAGGCCGCCGCATAAAGCAGAAATGCGGTGCCGTAAAGCCCCAAACCCAACCAGAACGGCCAGTTGCAAATCACCGACCGGATTGAATCGTCTAAAGCAGGAAACTTGCGCGGCGGCAGCATGGCCATCTTGACCAGCACGCTGGCCGAGGCATTGGACGTAATGCCGAGAATCAGGATAAGCCACTTCATGCCGCGTCCTCGACGCCCTGCTTGCGATAGTGCCGAACCGCCGCCGCCAACGCGCGCTCTATCGAGACTTCATGCGGCTCATTGCGGGTTGCCCGCATTTCAATCGAAACCACACGATCGGGCAAATACCGCGTCAATGCTGCCATCACCTTACGGTGATCGGTTGCGCCATCGCCCAAAGGCAGCAAATCGGGCTCGCTGGCATGAATATGCCCGATAAGCGGCGCATGATCTCCCAGCACGATAGCAGGATCTTCGCCATTGATAGTCAGCGCGCCGGTATCAAACTGCATGCCGACGGCCGGATGGGCAATCCGGTTGACCACCATTGCCGTCTCAGCGCTGGTGGTCATGAAATTGGCGCCGTAACAGCTTGGGTTCGGTTCCAGGCAAATGACCACGTCATGTTGTTGCGCGATGTCGCCAAGACATCTGAAAAAATAGACCGCCTTATCTATCGTTTCCCCGTCGCTGAGCCCGGAACGGTCCCGGTTTTTCGGCGAACCGAACACCAGCCGCTTGGCGCCCAAGCCTCCGCCGATGCGGCACACGGCGTTGAGATGTTGCAGCATCGCCTGCTGAACTTCCTCAGGACCGAAAATATTTAAACCGCTGGTGCCGAATAATAACGCTTGCATGCCGGTGATACGGATGCCGCGTTCGGCCCACCAATTCCTGACGCGGGCAATATCCCTGTCCGTTGCGTCGGCCGGCTCGGGGAAATACTTGCCCGGCGCAACATCAATCGCGTCCACCGCAAAACGATGGAGCAGCGCCGCTATGGCTTCATCCTCAGCCACATCCCAGGCGATATTCGAAATAGCCAATCTCATGCCGCGACCTCTGCGCCGGCTGCGATTGTAGGCCGCTCGGATTGCGCATAAGCCCTGATTGCCTGGATTGTTGCAGCGGTGCTGTACTGATAATGCCCAGGCGCGCCGAACACATCGGCATGACAAGTTCGCACGTCGTAGCCGGCCGGATTATTTGTTAAAACGTGGGCGAACGCTTTGCCAAAACCCCGCATTGAAATATCCGCAACGCTGATAGGCTCGGCTGTCAGGTGCACCAGCTTCAAATCCTTACCGAGCGCGGCCTGAATGTCGTACCAAAGGTTGACCATCGGGTAGAACTGAAAAAAACCCCGGCTATCGATTGCGTGAAGATTGTTGTGATTCAGGAAATCGAAAACAACGTTCTTGCGCAGCCCAGGACCGACCAGGCCCGGAAGGCGAACAATCAGGTAGCCGGGAAAATGGCTTTCGACAAATTTTTCGAGCAGGCGGCGATGCAGGCCGTAGGCGTGCAAGCCGGATTCATCAATCGGCGTGGCTTCATCGACGCCTACCGGACTTTTGAAAACATCGACGGTACTGATCAGGATAAAAGTTTTGCAGTGGATCGTTTTCAAATGGGCAATCAAGTCCTCGATTTTTTTCCGGTCAGCCTCCGGCTCCCGGTTAGCCAGCCACTTTTGCGCCGGAGCGCCGGCGCAAACGACAGTATCGAAAGACCGGCCGTCAATATCGCCGATATTTGTTGAGCGAAACAGCGATTCAAAAGAGGTCTGTTTAAGCAGCGTACTGCCTACATATCCTGAAAATCCAATTAGCGCATTCATTTTTTATACCTTGTATCGTTAAAAACAGCCGTAAAAGTAACTATTCAACGTATTCCCAATAGAACACGGATGACACGGATTAAACGGATAAACACGGGGTTGCAGTCTTACGCTGGTTCCCAAGCTCCAGCTTGGGAACCAGCGCAAACGACACTGCCGGCAAGAAACCTGCCGCTGATATTTTTTCGTGTCTTTCGTGGACAATGCATAACATCAGTTACTTAAACTTAACTTCTCGTCATTTAACTTTTCCAACACATCGTAAATATTGTCGATTTTCCCGCCCAGGACCGAATAGTAACCCGGCAATTCGCGATGTTTTTCGAACAGGATTGGCCGCCCGTCGTCGCTCTCGTTCTTCATCAGAACGGTCTTGACTTCAAACAGCGAATCGACGTATTTCGCATCCAGCACGGCCGGCAGGTAACGGCTGGCATCCTTGACCATGCGATTGGCGCGCGTCGATTTATCGTACTGAATTAATTTTTGATACGGATCGATGCCCGGCATATCGTTCCAGTGCAAATGCGGGGTGTAACGGACATGGGAAAGCGTATGCAAGCCGCGCGCGGGAAACGGCATCATCGAAAAAAAAGGACCGTCCATCACCGTGATTCCCAAGTTATCGAGCGCGGGCGGCGCTTGCACCAGCGCCATTTCGGTTATTTCTTGCTTGAGACCGGTTGCGGTTCCGGGAAAATCCCCATTCAGCTGGTTGAGCCCGCTATAAGTACAATTGAATACGTAACGGCTGGAGAGCTGCTCCTCAATGCCCTGAGCGTGCTTTAAGGTAACGCTCAATGCGCCGCCGTGGCTGTTTGCAATCGCGGCGGCCTGGGTCTGAAACCGGATTTGTATCCCGCATTCCTCCAGCTCGCGTTCGGCCCAGCTTGCCAGTTTCGTGGTATCGAAAACATATTCCTCTACCAGAAACACATCCTCGATCAGGCGCGGTTCGAACAATGCCCTTAAGTCCTGCCCTGCCGGCTGAATCCTGGCGCCGATGTCCCGGCAGAAGCGCACGAACTGTTTGGCCGTCACTTTGGAATGACGGCGCGCAATCGCGTACAACTTACTGAAATCCTGCCTGACCGCATCGGGCCAGTCGCGGACGAAATTAGGCAAATTAATCCGGCTCCGATACGCTGTCGTGAAACTGCGCGGATAGTGATACCCGTTATGGACGCGCGCCTGATTGTTGTAAGAAGCGCGCATCAATAGCGCCCGCTCACGCTCGACAACAACAATGCGGTTGAAGCCGCGCTGCTTGGCAAGATAAACCGCAATTGCCGCACCGTAAAAGCCGCCGCCGATAACGATCGCATCTTGCTTGATACCCGTGGCCGGCATCAGGCAGCCCGTTTAGGATAAGCCATCGGCTTGGACGATGTATTCGCCAATACTTCCTCGATGTTGAGTTTTTCGCACCGCGTAATGCGGGAGCTGCTGAATTCTTGCCCGACATGATAGAGCGGTCCTTCATTTTGGATGGAAACCACGTTAAGGATGTATTCGGCTAACACCAGCAACACCAGTGAAATCAGGAAAAACATGCCGGATTGTTGCAGGGATAAACTGATCCAGCCGGGAGCGATATCGGTCTTGAATAACCCAACCGCAACGACATAGCAAGAATACAAAAGATTGGAGAACGCGCCAAACAGGGAAAGCCAGGTAACCAAACGCATCGGCGCGCGGGTAGTTGAAACCAGCAATCTTATGCCTTGCTCAATGCGGCCTTTCAATCTCTTGGTATACGAAACTTTGGGCACTGCGCTGTAGTTCAGATTGACCCGTGCAAATCCCCCTGTCGCCGGCAGATAGCGATAGGCGACGGCAGGATGGGGATGCTGAAGGATAAAGTTGACGACTCGTTTGCTCAAAATGCGGAACTGCGGGGCCTCTTTAGCCAGGTTGATGCCGTTCGAACTCTTGTAGAGTCCGTTAAAAACCGCATACGCAGCGCGATAGGCCAGACTCTGGGCGGGCGTTTTTTGATTATTGGCGAACACAACATCAGCGCCGCTGACCGCCTTGTCGAGCATTTCCGGCAAAAAGCCGATGTCGTCTAATGAAGGATTGATAACGGCAACAAAGTCGCCCAACGCGTTTTCCAAGCCAACCCATGACGCGGTATCGGTATCGACTTCCTTGGTCAGCGCGTACACCTGTAAATTGGCTTGGCCATTCTCTCCGGTCAGATGCTTGAGCACAGAAACGCTGTCGTCATCCGAAGCATTGTCAACGATGATAAGTTCATAATCGCTGACTATTGAGGAGATGTTGATTGCCGCGTCCGATAATATTGTTTCAATCTGGTCTGACTGGTTGCGTAAGACGAATACAACAGACAGGAAAACAGGAAAAACATTCATTTATAAACCTCCTGAATGCTAACGGTTAAATTAGCTCTCTATTAAAAATGATCATCGAATTTCCATGGCGCCCTATGAACCACCCGGTTGTAGAAGTCCATATTGGCAATTAGCGAGTAAACAATAAGCTTAAAACGTCACTCATGAAATGAATTCAACTTATTCCTGAGCAGTAAATTGCAAAAGCCCTCAACATGCCGGTACGGCACGCTAAAAACATCAATTACTTACGGTTATTTTTGCTTGCCGAGCTCATCATTACAATTAGTACAAACACTTAATGAAAGCTACGCATTGACCGGCAATATTGGATTGTGAAAATCTACAGTTTGTCTTTAAGGATTTAAGAATTTAACAGCCCAACCAACCAAGCAGGTTCGGCCGCTCGACTGTCAGGACGCCGTGAATACCAGCGATGCCGGCGGTCAACGTGCGTATTCGCTAAGACCGCTCCGGCTTGGGAACCAGCGCAATACTAGGCAGATCTTCCAGGTTTTTACTGGAGCCGCTCCCGGCGGCTCCAGCACTTCTGACCGGCATGGACGGAGACAATACCGAGAACTGCCGGGAACCGTCTCGGCCGCCCTCCTTGGCAGTCGATCGCGTCGGTTCCCGACCGATTGCGACACTTACGCCCTCCTTGGCAGTCGTAAAACTTGGAAGGTCTAACCGACAATATTCCGAACAAGCGGAATCTTTAATAAAAATTGGATAGACACGATCGGCGAGAAATCGACGGCTGCTATTTTTTCGTATCTTTCGTGGACACTGCGCAACGTCATGCCGCCACGTCAATAATCGGCCGTTCGATTCGGCGTCGAACGGCTACGTATTTTTACTTACGTAAATGTACGTAGATTTAAGTGAACATTAATATTTCACAGATAAACTTCACCTTGAGTTATATAGAAATATTTTCTCATGAATCAAATAAAAAATCGCCTCATCCATTATTTTGATTCTACTTATAATTCAATGTGATATAAAAAAGAGACAGTGAATGTCTCGCAAATTAACCGTTTTAAGTAATAGAGATAATTTTTATGAAAGATTCAACTAAACTGTTATTTTCGCCTTCCCTTTTAAACCACTCTTCCGCAGTTGCTCTGAACTTGCCTCAAGAATGCACAGCGGATATGGATAACTTAAATTTAGGTTTACAGCCGTTAAACATTCAAGACGATCAAGAGGAAGTCCGATCGGCACAGAAAGCTTTTTATAGAAAAAACTTCTTAACCTTCACGAGTACCGCAGAGCATCGCCGGACTCAGCAAGCCGCTAAGTCTTCCAAGCAAACGAATAGCAAGAAAAACATCGTCCCCAAACTCATTTTTATCGGTTGCATTCAAGGCTTATTCGGCCTGCAACAGGCTTACGCAACGACTTATTATGTTTCCACTTCGGGGTCTGACAACAATACCGGTACGGATCTGTCAACACCGGTAAGAACAATCAACAAAGCATTGAGCAAAGCCTGGAGCAGCGGCGATATTGTTTATGTGATGACGGGCACTTACTCGGAAGCTCTTTCCATTAACCAAAACAGCATTACGCTGAGCGCTTATCCGAATAACAACCCCGTTATTGACGGCGGAACCTCACTGCCTAACTCAGATTGGGGCGCTTTAATTGAAGTGAGCGGCAACTACAACAAGATTTCCGGCTTTGAAATAAAAAACAGCAATATCAACGGCGCACGTGCCGGCGGCCGCGGCATCCATCTATCCGGGCATCATAATACCGTCAGTAAAATGAATGTTCATCACAGCTGGGACGTCGGTATCCTCGCTGAAGGCGATTACAGTATTGTTGAGGATTCTAAAATTTGGCAGAGTGCAAGAAGCAACTCGTCCAGCCCGGGACAAGGAGGCTGGAGCACGGGACTCAGTGCTGCCCGAAACCGCACCTCTGCAGCGATAAAACCTGGCATCAACTCTTACTCCACTTTACGCCGCAATACGGTTTATAACAACTGGGGCGAAGGTTTGTCCTGCTACGAAGCCGATCATTGTACGTTGGAAGATAACGTTGTTTTCGACAACTGGACAAACAACCTGTATGTTTCCGATACCACTAACAGCTTAGTGCAACGCAACATGGTTTACATCTCGTCAAACCCTGCGATACCATCCAGAAATAACGTACATACAGGCATTACGCTGGCGGACGAGCTATCGAACATTCCTCGTTCCACCAACAATACAATTATCAACAACTTTGTCTACAATGCCGATTTTTCAGCCTTTTCTTGGACGCTTGTTGCCAACTCCGGGTTAAAAAACGTAACGATAGCAAACAATACTATCGTGGACGGCGGCTTGTTGACTGGCTCCGGCGGAAACGTAGTTAATTCAAGCTCGCAAATCAGGAATAACATTATTATAGGCAATCACAGCTCGATACCCAGCAATAGCGGCATTAGTTTTTCCAATAATAACTGGACTGTAACTCCGCCTTCGGCAGCAGCATCGTCGAGCAACGTTATTGCAGATCCGCAGATAGCCAGATCGGGCACAACGACATCGGGTACGATGACTCCGGCTTACTTCAAAATATCCGGCAGCTCGCCGGTCATCAACACGGCAATGGCGTTAAATAACGTATCTAACGATTTCTTCCAGGTTAGCCGGGGATCGTCGCCGGATATCGGTGGACATGAGTACCAAAGCTCCTCCACGCCGACTCCGGCTCCGACACCGACTCCAACTTCCGACACCACTGCGCCTTCGGCTCCCGCCAACCTCGGCGCGAGTGCTAGCTCAGCCACCCAGGTCAATCTCACCTGGAACGCATCCACCGATAATGTCGGAGTTAGCGGTTACAAAATTTATAGAAACGGCACGGAAATCGGCAACAAAGCGGCAACCGGCTATAGCGATACTTCTGCGGTTGCGGGAACATCCTACAGCTACACAGTCAAAGCTTACGATGCCGCCGGCAACCTCTCGGCTGCCAGCAACACCGCTACGGTTACGACTCCGGCCGCGTCTTCCTCACTGAACGTGTCGTCTTACTACGTCGATAATATAACGTCGTATAGCGCCACCGTTCACTGGACAACCAATGCGACCTCTACCGCGATGATTTATTACGGAACCAGCCCCAGCAATCTTAATTTAAGCGCCGGCAGCAACCAATACAACGGTACAAGCCGTTATTGGACTCTTTGGTACCTGAACCGTAACACGACTTATTATTACAAGATCGTTGCCACAAGTGGATCGGCTACCGCCTCATCCCCGGTCGCCAGCTTTAAAACCGCCAACTAAAGCTGAGTTGAGCGGCTCTTCCGCTCAAACGAAACTTATACCCTTGGTATAAAAATATTGCAGAACCTTCATATAGTCATCATGTCCTGAGAGTTGGACAGGAACTATAACGCCTCTATAGTCTTAGTCAGCATGAAGGCGGGCTGCAATTCTTCCCGGCTAAAATCGGACGGACCCGGTTTTAGCCGCCAATATAATCAAGCCATTCGAAAAAATTCCGCCGTTTTTCGTTAAGACAACCGACATAAAGCGCTAGTGTTTTTTCGGCTATATCCTGCCAGTTATAATTCCGGCTAACCCAGGCCCGGATATTCTCACGTGCCGCCACGCTCTGGTTTTCTCGCGTTAACAGCTTGATCCGGTCCGCCAGAACGTCGACATTGCCCAACGGAAAATAACGTTCCGAAGGCAATCCGACCTCCAGATTCGCCGGAATGTCGCTTGCCAGCACCGGCAATCCGTAGCTCAATGCCTCCAGCAACGCGATAGGCAAGCCCTCGTGCGATGAAGGCAGCACGAACAGCCCGGCATGTGCGTAGAGCTCCCGCAACGCCAAACCTTTCTGGAAACCTGTCATCACAACGCCCTGTTCAGCGGCTTTGTCGATCACTTCACGCTGATACGCATCAGGGTGATCCGCATTGCCGACAAGCACCAACTTCCAATTGGGCAAATTGGCCTGTTTAAATCCGGCGATCAGATCCAAATGGCGCTTTTCCGGCACCAACCGGCCAACCAGTAACACATAGCGTCCAGGCGTCAGTCCAAACATATCGAGCGCTCCGGTCGAATCGGGCAGCTCCGGCAGAGATACCCCGTTCGGAATCAGCATCGGCTCCACGCGATGTTTTTCACGGACCAGGTCACCGATAGCTTTTGAAACTACAACGCGTCCATTCGACCAACGCATTCCCCAGCGTTCGCCCAATTGGAAAATAAAACGGGCGAATCGCCCCCAATTTTGATGGTTATAATTCTGGCTATGATGCGTGACCACGACCCGCAAGCCGAACAGCCGGGCCGGCAAGGTCATAATGCCGGGACCGATGGCCTGAATATGCAAAATATCCGGGCGTTTAAACGCGGCGTACAGCGTTCCCAGGAAACTATGCACAATGGCTTCCAGCCCTTTTGTTTTGGGCGCCCACAGCGGCACGAACTTCACGCCTTTCCACTCCGGGCCGACTTCCGCAGGCTGGTAAAAGGGCCGTACCAGCACAGTCACTTCGCAACCCATCTCGACCAGCCGCGCGCATAAATACTCGGCGTGAGTCTCCACCCCGCCCTGGACGCCGGGAAAACCGCGTAAGCCCAACATCATCACACGAATAGGCCGGCTCATCTTTGCCCTGCCTCGGCGAAAACAGCCAACACTTCATTGGCCAGATTCGCCCAGTTGTAATCCGATTCGAGCAATGCCCGGCCATTTCTGCCCATTTCGGACGCCAGCCGGGGATCGGCTAACAGCGCCAGCACTTTATCGGTCATTGCCGGAAAATCGTTCGGTGCCGCCAGCAAACCGGTCCTGCCGTCGACGACCAGGCCCCGATAAAACAGTAAATCCCAAACCACGGCCGGCAATTGCATCGCCATCGCCTCCAGGCAGGTTCCCGGCAAGCCTTCGTAGTACGAAGCGGAGACATAAACGCGGCTGCGGTTGTAGTACTCGAGCATTCCCGAAAACGGCACCTTACCGGTCATCTGCACATTATGCCGATAAGGCGCCAAAGCGCTGCCGACCCATGACTCGTCATCGCCGTAACCGACGATAGCGATACGGATATCCGGCTTTGCGGCAATCAAGCGCCGGCATAGCTCTACCATCGGCCGGCTGCCCTTGCGTATCTCGATGCGCCCGCAAAACAGCACGTCGATGTCTTTTTCAACCGCTTGATCCGGTGTAAACAATCTCACGTCGGCGCCGTTCGGAATCACCGTCACCGGTCCTTTGAAACCATAGGCTACAACCTCCTGCCGGCCTTGTTCCGTCAGCGTGATGACTTTGCCGGTCGCGTTAAAAATCCGGTTTTCCATCCACGATTTGACAGCAATCGACACCCCGCTCCACTGGCTGACGAAATGCCGGGGCTTATAAAACCGCCCCGACATGCCCAAATAGGTGGTATGCGCGGTTAGCACGACAGGAATATGAGACGGCAGGAACAGGCCGGGAATCAACGGCGGAAAATGCAGGTTAACCCAGCGGATCTTGCCGTCGTTATAAAGGCTTATCAATTTGCCCCGCGCTTTTAAACTCCAGAAAAACAGGCTGAAGCGGCTGTGATCGTACGGGAAATGAATAATTTCAACGCCCGGATACCGCCGCTCAACGCGATGCTCGTCACTGGTGATCAGATAGACAGGCGGATGGTCTGTAGGCAAATTAGCAAGAAAAGAGTCCAAATATCGGGCAATGCCGTGGACGCCATAGAATTGGGGATTAACTATTGCAATCATTGTTGGGCTATCTCTTAATTATCGATTAACTGAATGGAGGACTCTTATTGGCCGATGTTATGTACTCTGGTTGCACGTCTCCCGTTTGCCGCGCCGAGCACAGGAGAGAAGCGGCAACCGGGCCGCCTTTTCTTTGGATACTTTCTTTTCGACTGCAAGGATGCAGGAGGTAGAGCAACGCAGGAGCAGTTGCCGAGGCGACGCAAAAGAAAGTATCTCGCCCTCGGGTGCGAGAACCCGATTCAAATAAACTGTCGCGCTAGCGACGCCGAACGGATAGAGATAAATCTATTCGAATAAAACCTTGAATTTATTCAACCCCGGCCGCGCTAAACTGCTGCCATTGCCATAAATCGGCGCACATTTTGTCTAAACCGCGAGTCGCCACGCAGCCAAGTTCCGCCTGAGCCAACGCCGTATCCGCATAACAGCTTGCAATATCGCCTGAACGTCTTTCCGCAATGCGATAAGGCACCTGCCGTCCCGTCACTCGTTCGAACGCGGCAATCATTTCCAGCACGCTATAACCTTGGCCGGTACCGAGATTGAAGACGTAAATCCCCGGCTCCCGATCAAGCCTTTCCAGCGCTTTTTTATGGCCGCTAGCCAAATCGGAAACATGAATGTAGTCTCGCACCCCAGTGCCGTCCGGCGTCGGCCAATCGTCGCCATAGACGGGCAGTACGCTCAACTTGCCGGCGGCCACCTGCGACAGATAAGGCATCAAGTTATTCGGGATGCCGTTAGGGTCTTCGCCGATCATGCCGCTTTCGTGCGCGCCGACCGGGTTGAAATAACGCAGCAGCGTGATGTGCCAGCGCGCATCCGATGCAAACAGATCGCGAAGAATTTCTTCGTTGAACAATTTCGACCTGCCGTAAGGATTCGTCACTTTCAGCGGAAAATCTTCGCTGATCGGCACGCTGACCGGATCGCCGTAAACCGTCGCTGACGAACTGAACACTAACTGAAACACGTTAAATTCAGCCATCACCTGACACAAGGCCAGCGTGCTGACAATATTATTGTCGTAATACTCCAGGGGCCGCCGGACGGACTCGCCTACCGACTTTAGACCGGCAAAATGAATCACCGCATCAATCTTGTGTGCTGAAAAAATACTGCGCAACGTCTCTTTATCGCGGACGTCCGCCTTCACCAGCGTAGGAGATTTACCGGTAATCGCCGCTATTCTATCGACGACGCTGGCCTTGCTATTGAGCAGGTTATCGACGATCACCACCTGATAGCCTGAGTTCAACAATTCGACGCAAGTATGACTGCCGATAAAACCCGCGCCTCCTGTCACCAGAATTTTCATGCTTTATCTCCTTTTTACGTCAAAATTTGCTTTTGACCTTAATGCATCCCAAAGCCGTATTCGGCAATCGGCTCAACCGGTAATAATGACCGGCATGAACCTGACTTTTACTGCCGCGGCTTCATTTTTCTGTTTGGTAAATATTGATTTGAAAGCACATCTTTAAGGTACACAGAGTAAGTTAAACGGGTAGTCATTGGTATATCGTCAAATACCTACGAATAAACACGGACTTACGCAGCAGCGTCCACGAAAGGCACGAAAGACACGAAAAAATAGCAGCCGTCGATTTCTCGCCGACCGTGTCTATCGAATTTTTATTAAAGATTCCGCCTGTTCGGAATATTGTCGGTTAGACCTTCCAGGTAAGACGACTGCCAAGGAGGGCGTAAGTGTCGCAATCGGTCGGGAACCGATGCGACCGACTGCCAAGGAGGGCGGCCGAGACGGCTCCCGGCAGTTCTCGGCATTGCCTCCAGCCATGGCAGTCGTCTTACCTGGAAGGTCTGCTATCCGCATGTTTTCCCGCCTAACGCCGGTAAGGAACAGCATCTCGCGAAATATTTGTGTATAACGGCGAGAGCTCCGGCTTGGGAACCAGCGAAAGGTCTACCTAGTATTTTCGTACTTTTCGCGTCTTTCGTGGACGACGCTTTTTTATCATCCGATCATCCGTATGCGTAACATCAACTCTTAACTTCGCAGTCCATTTATCTAGCTAATTTCCTACGCCTCATTAAGCTGAAGCGCTAAACGAGCTTCATAAATTACGTCCATAATCATCCTGGTAACGCACAATGTCGTCCTCGCTTAAATAAGCGCCGGACTGGACTTCAATCATTTCCAACGTCAGCTTGCCCGGATTTTCCAGGCGATGGATAGTGCCTAGCGGAATAAATGTCGATTGATTTTCGCTGACCAAAAAAACCTCATCCCCTCTTGTCACCCGCGCCGTACCGCGCACGACAACCCAATGCTCGGCGCGATGATGATGCAGTTGCAAAGACAGCGAGGCGCCGGGATTGACCATAATCCGCTTTACCTGAAAACGGTCGCCGTCGTCAATGCAGTCATACCAGCCCCAAGGACGATTGATCTTACGATGCGCGTCCGTTTCGGTGCGCCCGACGGCTTTAATTTGCGCGACAACGTCCTTGATTTTTTGAATATGCGTTTTGTCGGCAACCAGAATCGCATCCGGCGTTTCCACGACAACCAAGCCGTTCAGGCCGACGCAAGTCACCAGGCGCTTAGTGCTTAACATTAAAGTATCGCTGCTATCGACCGTTATCACGTCGCCGATTAACACATTGCCCTGCCGGTCTTTTTCGCCGATTTCCCAAAGCGCATCCCAACTGCCTACGTCCGACCAGTCGGCGGCAAGCGGCACAACCGCGACCTCACCGTTCTCGGCCGCCAGTTTTTCCATGACCGCATAATCGATCGACTCGGATGGACACGCCCTAAAATAACCGGAATCCGGGCGGATAAAGTCGTTGTCCTGCGTGCGTAAATTAAAGGCTTGCAACGCAGCGTCGGCGATATCCGCCCGGCATTGCCGGATCTTACTGAGCCACACCGACGTTTTGATCGCGAAAATCCCGCTGTTCCATAGAAATTCGCCGCTGGCAAGATAGTGCTCGGCAGTGCTCCGGTTCGGTTTTTCGACAAATTGCGCGACTTGAAAAGCGTGATCCGTCAAGCTCCGGCCGACGCGAATGTAGCCGTAGCCGGTTTCCGGGGCCGTCGGTTGAATACCGAACGTAACCAGCTTGCCGGTTTCGGCTAATTCAACGCCGAGGCGCACGGCCTCTAAAAAAGCCTGCTCGCCTTGAATAACATGGTCGGCAGGCATAACCACCATAATAGCCTCGGGATCGTCCAACTCGGCCGTTAAAGCGGCCAGCGTCAGCGCCGGCGCGGTATTGCGCCCGCAGGGTTCGAGTATCAGCGGGAAACCGCTGATGCCGATTTGCCGCATTTGTTCGGCCAGTAGAAAGCGATATTCCTCATTGCCGACCAGGATAGGCGCCAATACCGTTTTGTCTTCGATGAAAGCCATTTCCGTATACCCAGAGGGCATAAGTTTCGTTTGAGCGGACAAGCTGCTCAATTCAACTTTAAGCCGCAAAGCCGTGGCTTGCAACATCGAATGCTCTCCGACCAAGGTCAGCAATTGTTTCGGATATTGTTCACGCGACAGCGGCCAAAGGCGAGTGCCGGAACCTCCGGAGAGAATAACCGGGACAATTTTCATATATGTTCTCCTAGATATAGTATTAGGCCGTCGTGGCATAGCCCAGACTTATTCCATCTCCATACTTAACTGACATTATGCATAGAATGTACTTTCTCCCGTTTGCCGCGCCGAGCACCGGAGCTTTCGATGGAAATAGCCCGCAGGGGCCCTGCATGGATGCAGGGCGTTGACAGAGGGCCAGGGATGGCCCTTCTGGCAACCTCCATCGAAAGCGAGGAGCGCAGGAAGCAAGCGGCAATCGGGCCGCCTTTTCTTTGGATACTTTCTTTTGGCGGAGCAAAAGAAAGTATCTCGCCCTCGGGGGCGAGACCCCGATTCAAATAACGTCGCGTTAGCGACACTTTACGCTTAGATCGAACGGAAAATTTCAGCGATCCATACGAAAACCAACCCCTACAAATCGAATTTTTCAGCTGTCGGCGACCGCCACGGCTCCTCGGACTGCCGGTATCCGCGCCGTGCTATGGCTTTGGAATACACCACCGACGTAGCGCGGCCGATTGCCTTCCAACCGAGCTCGCCATGCCCTCCTGCCGTCCGCACGTTCTCGGTCAACATGCCATAGCGCACAGGGTCTGAAAGCAAGGATTCGATTGCATCGGCCAGCGCGACCGTATCGCGAGGCGGCACCAGCAAACCGGTATAGCCGTCCAGCACCATTTCCGGGATGGACCCGACCCGCGTCGCCACGACCGGCCGGCCAAAGCCGATGGCCATCGCCGCGACGCCGCTTTGCGTGGCGTCGACATAAGGCATGACGACCAATTGAGCTTGCGTAAATAAAGTCTTAACTTTAGCCCGCGATACGAATTCTTCATGCAGCTCAAAACAGTCATTCGCTTCGATTGCCGCCCGGTTCGGCGCCAAATCGCCCCCCCGCCCTGCAATCACGCCTTTGACGCGAATCCCCTTGGCCCGCAAATGCAGGACCGCATCGACAAAATACCGTAAACCTTTGTAAGCATTGATGCGGCCGAAGAACAGCAGGCTTCCGTCATCCGGCTCGTCCAATTGCGGTGTTTGCACTAGCCCTATCGGCCCATGCTGAATGCTCGTCACCCGTCCCGAAAGCCAGGGCGCTACCGCAACCAGCTGTTCGCACAACAGGCTGCCGTGCGTAATCGCATCGTCGCAGAGTTTACGCAAAATCCATTGATAGAGTCTGTGACGGCTGAATCGATGCCGTTGTAAATCCTCGCCCGAATGCGGTTTCGGGTCGTGCACAGTCAGAATAAAAGGAAAAAACCGACTCAGGTAAATTTGCGCGGCAACGGCATAATCGCGCGTGGCTTCTTGTTGATGAACGACATCGGGCTTGAAACGTTTGACTTCGCCGATCAAACGGACTGTATTCTGTAACCAGCGTATCGGCGACTTGCCGTGAGGCAACGTGACAATGGTCAGCTGCGGAATCGAACGGTAGTGTTCTAATTCATCTTCAAGCTCGGAAACCGCATTTTGTTCGCCCAGCAGCAATTGAACTTCGTGGTCGTGAGCCAGCGCTTCCGCAAGCCGGCAGGCGTACTCGGCAAAGTGCATTGATATGAGGGTAATACGCATAGTAGATCACTCCGTTGTCATTAGAATTTAAAAAATGCAGCGGCCAAGGCATTCCAATAAGAATACGAATGCTCCGCCGCTTAAAACACTTCACCAACCACAGTCTGTTTTCGCTGAAGACGCCAGCTTTCCCAACGTCTTACCAAGGCCGGAGAAACGGCCACGCACATGATTAAACTGACCCACCATCGCCTTGAAACCACTCCACGCCACGAGCTTAATAGTTGAATAAAAGCGGCGTAACGTTGCCCCTCCATCAACCGGTAACGCGCCAAACTGATTTTGGCCTCTGAAACCAACCTAAGCGCGGCACTTCTATGATGGGCCGGATAGCGTTGATCGAGTGCGCGTTGTTCAAGACGTCTATGGCTAGGCGGAAAAGGAAACAGGCTATAGATCGCGCAAAGACTACCCTCCACTTCGGTTCTATAACCTACGAGCGGCGCAGGACAATAGGCAATATCGGAAATCTCGGCCAACCTAAACCATACGTCCTGGTCTTCCGCCCATTGTTCGCCTATCGGGAAATAAGAATCCAGCCGCGATAAGCCTGTACGTCTAATAGCAACAGAACTGGTATAGAAGAAAGTTGCCAATCGCCAACGATAGAAAAAGTCACTAACTAATTCGTCCCTATCGGTATCGCCTGGGTCCCAGCACAGGTCTGCCGGCTGCGGGTTGCTGATGCTTTTAAAGCGGCTCGCGAAAAATACGATGCCGGGATGTCGCGACGCCATGGAAACCATCGTTTCAAGGTACATCGGCAAGTACCAATCGTCGGCGTCCAGAAAGCAGATAAGCTCCCCTTTTGCCAGTTCGATACCCCGGTTTCTGGCAGACGAAACACCGTTGTTGGCTTGCTGAATCATTTTAATCCGATGATCGGAAATGGTTTTTACCCGTGCAACGCTATCATCGGTTGAGCCGTCATCGACGACAATGATTTCGAAATTCCGGTAACTTTGTCTAAGTACCGATTCAATCGCCGTCGTAATAAAGTTTTCCTTGTTATATAAAGGGATAATGATTGAGCAGAGCATTAGTTAAAACCTCTCGAAGAGCTAAATTTTTGATAAGTCATTAATGCGTTATTAGCTTTTTTGATGCTATCGAGTTTGAACTGGCCGCCTATAACCGTTAGCAACAATAAATGGGCAAATTCAACAAAGTCCCACTGCCCTGTTATCGCTATCGAAACTTCACTGATCGATCGTAAAAAAAGCAGGAAAAAGATGGCGAGCGTTAATCCCTGGCTCGATTTTGCGGTTTTCAACGTGAACCAGAGCAATGCCGCCACATAAACGATCAATCCTGCCATGCCCACAACACCGGAGCTGGCAAGCGTTTGGTAAAACTGGCTATGCGCGGTAACAGCCATCGGCATGCCGATTTTGGCCCGGTGGGCTTCATCCCAGATAGTCAGGCCATAACCGAAAACAGGACTGCGGCGCCATTCATCGAGCGCAATTTCCCATATCTGCGTACGCCCTGTCATGGTCATAAGGCTCGAACCGGTGCTTGACGCAAAAAAGGAGTCGATTTTGCCGCCTATATTGCCGAACATAACCACAGCCAGCAGCGTCCCGGTTATTGTCATGACCGTAAAAATGAAAAGAATCGATAGAACGGGGTTTTTATAGTCGAAAAGCCGCCGTTTTAAATAATCGCCGTGTTTAAAACAACCCATGCAAAACATACACAATAAAAAGCCTATCCAGCTGGTTTTCGATTGGGTTAACAACAGGCTCGAACACCCGGCTATCCAGGCGGACCGATTAATAAACCGGTTGCCGAAAGGGTGATTCCACAGACATAGAAGAAACAGAGTCGTAATTAAACCCATAGAGTTCGGATGAGAAGCCAGTCCGGAATAACGGTAAGTAAAACCAGGGACAATTCCTTCAACATATTTATTGTCCATCACTAGACCAAGATTCCAGGGAATAACCGCTACGCTGATCAACAGAAAAACAAACAAGATATTACGCAGAGTGCAAATAGAAATTTCCTCTTCCCCTCTATTAAGCAATAGCGAAGCGGTACCGACCAAGACTAAATACACGTAGTAATGTTCAAGCGACGGGTGGGCGCTGAAAGCTGCCGTGGTAACGACATTAGTGAAAAAGAAAAACCAGAGGGTAACAATTAGCAAAACCGGCGCGTCGGGTTTATTGCGGTAGTGCATTAACTGCCTGACGATGCGCTGACAGGCTGCAAATAGAACCAGTACGGTGACAACACGGCCGCACATCACATAGTAGGGTGAAGGCGGTAACTCGACATTGAGGTTGGCGTTTACTTGGCCCGGATCGATAACGGCGGATAAATTTCTTCCGCAGGTCAATCCCAAGACGATATTGCCGAAAGTTAAAAAATAAAAGATGTACGGCAAGAGTCCATGCTTGCCGCGAATGACGTAAACCAGTTTAAGCCCATAAAATATCAGGGCAACGGCTGCCGCAAAGCATACCAGCAACGCTACCGGCAATAGCAGGAACTCAATCATTTTCGACCAAGCCTTGCAGTTTGCCTGAACCGGAGCCGGGCCCGGCATTATCGGCCAATGCGTGGAACAGCCTCGGGCTAAAGCGGTTCAACATTCCCAACACCTCATTACCCAGCAAGCGCGGCAAAATGAACATGATTGCCAATAAACTAATGCCCCCTATAAAAACGCCTCCGAGCAACGGCAACAAATAAGCGGTCGCCTCCGCGATGTTAATGTCCAGGTTAATGCCGGAAACAAGAGGCGCAAGCCGGTCAAAATGAGTTTCCGCATAAACACTCGCCGCAACGCCTAGCTTAATGCCGCCCAGCGTGCCGGCCGCGACGAGGCCCGTCACGGCAACGCCGCGGATAAAAAGCGGCAGTAAAGCGAACGCGGAAATATTCAAGCGGCGGCAGGCGGCGGTTGTAATCACGAGCGCGCGAACAAAAAGGCAAGCGCCGGCTATCAATGCAACGGCCACAATGCCTCTGTCGGCGAAGCGATAGAGCGCGTAGCCGGTCATGGCCAGGACCGGCAATTGCAATAAACTCTCGAAATGTTTACGTCCGGTATTCCACAAGATAGGGGTGGACATGGCCCAGGTAATATAAGCCGGCATCGATAGCGCCAGAATAGACAACACCAGCGCCGTAGGCTGCCACGCCGAACCGTATAAAAAGCCGATCAAATCCGGGGCAATGATCGCGAACAGGATAAACAGCGGCGCAATCAATATCCATACCGTCGCAATAACCGGAAGATAAGCGCGGCGCAGGCGCTCCGGCTCGGATTGCAGACGGGCGCCGGCGGTCAGGAACGCCGGCTGGAACGCGCCGATAAGCAAGTTGTTCGGCGTGGTCGCAAGGTTATAGCCTACCGTGTAAAGCCCTACCGCATGGGAATCGAGAAAACGGCCCAGGAAAATACGGTCTATATTATTCAGGGCCCAATTACAGATATTGGTTATAAACACCGTTATGCCAACTCCCGACATCACTTTGGCCCGGTTGTACCAAAACAAGGGCTTTAAACTGTGCGGGTGGCGGACGAAGGTCATGACCAGCATCACAAAAGACTGCGTAAGCCAGGCTGCGACCAGAGCCCAAACGCCGGCACCGTGATAGGCGAGCGGTATGCCTACGCCAAGATAGCCAATGCTGTAGCTGATAATTTGAATGATATTGAGCCAGCGAAAATCGAGATCGCGCCGGAGTAAATTGCCGGCAGGCGCGGTAATCGCAGTCAGCACGCAGGCCAAACTTAACCAGCGGACGATAGGTTCAACGCGAGGTTCGTTAAAATAACCGGCGACAACGGGAGAGAGATAATAAAGACCGGCCGCTATGAGCGCTCCGGTAATCAGCTGCCATGTAAACACAAAGCGGACATCCTCTTCGATCAAGTCCTGAATCTGGATTAATCCCCAAGCAAAGCCGAAATTGGAAAAAAAATTGCTGAATGTCAGCACGATAGTGCCCATAGCGAACAAACCGTAATTCTCCGGCCCCAAAATCCGGGCCAACACGATTTGCGCTCCCAAAGACAAACCGTACTGGGCGATGCTTCCGAGCGCGCTCCACTTCACGGCGCTTACGCTTTGTTTATTAATATCGGCAGGAACAGCTTTCATACTAAAGATTAAGATGATTACTGACGCGAGCTATTAGATTTAATATCTGTCCTGCTTAGCCGTGAACAGTTCCAACTGAACGCCCCGGTTATTTGGTCTATCGTGTAAGTTATCGTTATTAGCAACATGTCAGTCTCTATTGATGATGGGGCAATGCCGGATAGGTGTTTGTGGTCCTGTTTGCATGCGTCTTTTCGGATGTACTTTTCCCGGTTGCTGACTCGCGCCCTCCCGGCGCTCGCACTTCGTGCGCCGTTGGCGTCCCAATCCGCTCCCGGCGGATTGGTCTTTGGTTACTTTCTTTT
>NZ_RYFG02000110.1 GCF_003994235.2 Candidatus Methylobacter oryzae | reverse complement strand
TGCAAGAAACGCAAAACCTGACGGTATTAACGCCGGTCAAAAAACAAAAAGGCCAAGCGTATTTGGAACCCCAGGACCAATGGTTATCGACGGCCGTTTCTCGTGTTCGACAACCGATTGAATCCTTATTCAGCTGGATTGAGCAATTAACAGGTATTGAATGCGCGGGCAAGGTTCGCTCATACAATGCATTAATGGTACATGTCTTCGGCAAGTTGGCCGCTGCCTTATTTTTTTGGAATTATTTACGCGTTAGCGCTTAATTCACATTTAAGTTTTATGTCGCGGAGAAATGATTCATCGTCATGCGGTTGTGACTCTGAACACAGCGAAAAAAACGATATTAAGGTGATAATGGAAACTAGTTGAGGTTGTTCCCATGAGAAACAAGATGAATAAGTCAATAGAAGTGTGCTGTTCCTGGGCGCTTTTTTCAGGAAAAAGTCGGTACTCCCGCAGGTCTTGGCTTGTGGGTATGGTCGCTGTTTTACTGGCATTGACCGCAGTCCCTTTATCTGCCGAGGAACAAAATAACCCGGATGAAGTGGGTCAGGTTACGTTGGTCATTGGTCAAGCGTTGGCGCACAATAAAAAGGGCGAGCAGCGATCTTTAAAACGCGGTGATTCGGTCTATGTTGACGAAACCATCGAAACCTCTGCCGGCGGACATGTTCATTTGCGGTTCGTGGACGAAGGCACGGTCAGTTTGCGGCCCAACAGCCGTCTCAGTATCGAGCTTTACCATTACGACAAGCAGCAACCCAAAAACAGCGCGATCCGTTTCAATCTTGAAGCGGGCGTTGTTCGCAGTATTTCCGGAAAAGCCACGCAAGCCGCCCATGACAGGTTTCGGTTAAATACGCCAATTACCGCAATTGGTGTGTTAGGGACGGATTTTGTAGTACGTGCCGAGCCCGAGAAAATGTGGGCCGGAGTCTATTCGGGCGCTATCGCTATCGCGCCGCTCAATACGCAGTGCACTGTCGATGGTCTGGGGGCCTGCGCGGGAGCTACGCAATTATCCGAAGCAATGGGAAGCGTCATGATTGAGTTCAGCGGCGGCAAGGAAAGAGAGAAAATTGTGCCGCTTGATCCGGCGATCATATCGAAAGCGAATAAGTCTGGCAGCGATAGTTCGAAGCAGTCCGAGGATTCTGCTTCGCCTGCTCCTGGGCGTATCAATGCCGCGGAAATAAAAGCCGCTGATGTCGCCTCCAATTTAGATATTGCTCCGCAGGAGCAGCAGTTGCCAAACCCATTTGCCTGGGCGCGCTGGGGTGATCAATTACCTGGAGATGCTATGAGCCAGCCCTATGTTACGGCGCAAGAGGGAAGGAAAATGACTGTCAATAACGGGGTTTTTGCTCTCTTTCGCACTCCATCTGCTTTGGCTGAGGTAGAGCCCAGAGCCGGTATGTATGATTTTAAATTGGCACAAGGGCAGGTTCATTTTGTGGACAATAGAGACCAGGAAAGTTCGCTGGCCAAATTGGATGCTGCGACGCTACAGGTTGATTTTGGGCAGCGCCAGTTTAATACTCACTTGGAAATGAGTCATTCGTTAGGTGGTTCGGCCGTTCTTGATGGGGCCGGAAAGATCGAGAATAACGGCGTTTTTAATTCAGGGAATGTTATAAACGGTAGCGGCGTAGCAGGCGCGATCTCAACGGATGGGGCTTACGCTGGTATGGTTTTCCAGAAAAAAGTTGAAATGGGAACTTTTGTTGGAATTACGGATTGGACAAATAAATGATAATGGACGAATCGCTGCTCAAAAACCGGCTAACGCCATTTTTATTAGCAGTATCGCTGACTTTGGTTGTCAGTGTTTTCTGGGCGGAGCCCTTATCCAACATTGAATCCGCTGTAGGAGATCATCTGTGGCAGCTTATGGGTACCTCCGTCAACCGGGAGCGACGGGTGGTGGTGATCGATATTGATGAGGCCAGTATTGCCCGTTACGGTGCTTGGCCGTGGCCTCGTGAGCGTACGGCGGCGCTATTTAGGGGGTTAACGGAACAGGGGGTTGCTCTGCGCGTTGTTGATATTGCCTTTCCCGATTCAAAGCCCGGAGACGACGAGCTGGCGGCAGAATTGCTGAAAACTCCGACTGTATTGGCTCAGGTATTGGCTATCGGTGCGGATGAGGCGGTGAATATGGGGCGGCTGCAAGGAGCTATATCCTCCGGAGTTTGTCCGGGGCAATTCCCAGTTGCTAACGGCGCAATAGGCAATGCGCCCAATCTTAAATCTTCCGGTGCCGGTCATATTACTCCACGAGTGGCGGCAGATGGTACCATTCGATATTTGCCTGCCATTATTTGTTATCAGGATAAAGGCTATGCCGCCTTGGCACTGGCGGCAATTGCAGAAGGTGCGGGAGTGGCTCCGGAGTTTTCCGTTGTTAACGGTAAGAGAGGGCTGGATCCGGTTGCAATGCTACGTCATTCTCGTTTGCCGGGTTTTTCAGTGCCTATTAATGAGAAGGGCGATATATTGTTGCCGTGGTGGACGTCTAGGGAGAGTATCACCTCCATTTCCGCGAAAGATATTATGGAAGGCAATGTGCCGGCTGGATACTTGAAAGGTGCTTGGGTGTTGTTGGGTGCAACCGCTTTCGGTATGGGCGATACGGTTCCAACGCCGCAGGCGGCGGCAGTTAGTGGCGTCGAAGTTCATGCGCAACTGATGACGGCGCTGTTGGATGGTCGAATACCTTATCAGCCTCGTGGGGCAATGTGGTGGCAAATGGGCTGGATAGCGCTGTCAACTTTGCTGTTATTGGCGGTTACCCATTTTCGGGGTGGGATAATACGAGTCTATGGGCCTGTTTTAACAGGATTGTTATTAATTGGCGTAATTGCTGTTCTGCACGCGGCTTTGCTATGGTTTGCCTGTCTTTGGCTACCCTGGATGTCGGCTGTGTTTTTTATTCTATTGTTGATAACTCTGCTCACTACACAAGGCTATCTAAGTAGTCGCGTAGCGGGCGTCTTACTTTACCGCAATCTTTCCAGCTATTTGCCTGCACATGTAGCTCGGCAGATCGCTCAAGAGGAGCCCGGCAGCACACTCAACGCGCATCACGAGCAGGTTATCGTGCTTTATGCTGACTTAAGAAATTTTTCCGCTTGGTGCGATCAGTTGCCGGCAGAGCAGGCTGGGGCGCTGTTGCATAGCTTCTATACTTTTGCCAGTAAAATTATTCATCAGGAAGGTGGAGTCGTGGAGGAGTACGTTGGTGATGCTGTGATGGGCGTTTGGCGTACTAATAATAGCGACCTGCGACCGCTTAACGCTGCTAAAAGCATTGTTTTGACGGGAGAGCGGTTGTTTGGCGCCGAGACAGGAATCGACGCCTTGCCGCCGTTAGCGATAGGCATTGGCATAGAGCGGGGCGAAGTATTGGTTGGATCGTTTGGGCCGGCTCGGCGCCGGGTTCATGCTTTACTGGGCAGAACCGTTACAACTGCGATACACTTGCAGTCTATGACAGGTGAGCTCTCTCAGCCGATAGTTTGCGGCGAGAATGTTGTAAAGGCTTGGAAAGACGATGTTTCAATGATATCGCTAGGTAATTTTTTATTAAAAGACAGGCAGCAGCCGACAGAGCTGTTTGTGCCGGGGGCGGAGTTAGCGGTAGAGAGCGGGTGAGATTTAAACTGAAAATGATAGCGTTGGCGATTGTCGGTGGCTTTTTCTCAATGAGTGCGGCAAATGCCTGCAATGAAGCCTTAACCAAGGACTCTCTTCAAGCCTGCAGTCAAGATCCCGATTGGTTGGTGCGTTATGCGGCATCGCTTAATGTGAAGAAGCGCTACACAGAGGCAGCCGATCTATTGGAAGGGGTATTGATGCAGTATCCGGATGCTAAGGGGGCGGTAGATCAATATAACAAAGCCTTGGCAGGGTTAGACAATCAGAATAAGCCGCAAATACAACCGATCCAGCCGGATATTCCGCCGCAACAGTGGCAGATCAATACGGGTTTGCAGCTACGAAGCGGATATAGCGATAACCTTAATCAGGCTCCTTCTCAGCCAACCCTTCAGTTAACATTACCGTCAGGGCCTGTCGCTGTTGAGTTGCAATCGCAATTTCGCAAGCAGGCCGGGTTTGGCGTTGAGTCACAGCTGACAGCAAACGCGATGCGAACAATGGCTGACGGATTGCAATGGCAGGTAAGGGGTGAATTCTTCAATCGGGAAACTGAATACGGTGGCTATGCGGATTATCAAGGGGTTAACCTGCTCAGCTCGCTAATGCAGCATGAGGATGATGGCAGGGAAACAGGTGGTGCGCTAGGGTTTAATGTCTTACGTTACGGTGGCGATGTTTATTTATATGCGGGCCAGTTGATGTTGCGTCATACGGCAAAGAAAGGGCAGTACTGCAGGCCGCAAATAGGGGGGGATTTTTTGTGGCAAAGGCAGGATGGAAGACCGTTGCTGGATAGCCGTTATACCGGCCTAATGGCGGGTGTAATCTGCGACACAAAAGTTGGATTGTATAGTGCTGTGGTCAGCGCGGGATGGGACTGGGCAACGAGCGAGCGTCCAGGAGGCGACCAGCAGCGAGGCAAGTTGGAAGTAATCGGAATTTGGCCGACGGATTTCATAAGCCAGGACAGCTTTGTAAAAGCTTATACCAATATCTTCCAAAGCAATGACATGCAAGCTTATAGTCCTTGGCTTGGTAATGGAGCATCAAGATATATAAATCGGATAGGCTTGGGGCTGGATTATGATTGGCCGCTGAGCCTGGTGGCCGATAATTGGCGAGGAGTAGCCAGTGTTAAATGGCAAAATCAAAACAGTAATATCAGCCTATTTGAAATGAATACGATGGAAGGCTGGCTCGGTGTGAGGGTGGCTTGGTAATAAAGTCGTTGTCTTAATGAGTGTGCAAAATAACGTAAGTAAATTGCCAATGGCCGGTAGGGCTTTATCGGCCTTGGTATTATCAAAACGTTTGGGGAGATTTTTATCAAAATGAAGGTTGTTTCGGTATGCGTTGTTTGAAATTTTTGTTTTTATAAAACAATGTATTATGAATAAAATGTAAAGTAAAGAATGCATATTGTTTGCATTTTGCTGAGTTAGATATAAAATTCAAAACGTAGAGTTCTTAATATTTGCAGAGGTAACTTTGCCCCATATGAAAGACAGCTCTTGCAATTGCAAATGGATATTGTGTCGAGTGAACGTGACTTAATCCCTTGTCAGTTTGGGTAGGATTAAAAACTGGGGGAGGCGTCGACCATTCCTGCTAACGAATGAAAATTAAGTAACTTTGAACAAACAAGGGTTCGCTAGGATAAGTGTTCTATTGCTTATCATATTGATATATAGGTTATTTAGTGCCGTTCAACAGACTTGAGGAATGCGTCGAACAAGGTCTTCGGAAAGTAAATGCCAATGCGTGTGCGCACAATCACATCAGTTTGGCATTGCGGTGAAGTAGACTATGTTCCAATCTGGGAATGTTGGATTATTCTTGGGTAACTAAAGCGGCAGGATGCCGGGTTTCTTAAGAGGGACTGTAATGGATCAAGAGCATTAAGAGTTGCAGTGTTTTTGATCGAGTACAGATCCAATCTGATCTCGGCTTTTTGCAGAAAGTTTTTTTCTCAATTTAAATTTAAGGAGCCAAAAATGGCTATTACATTAGTTTCAAATCAGGTGGTTATCGCGCGTAACGCCGGTGCACTTTATGGTGTTGCGGTTGGCACTACAGACATGTCTAGCTATGCTGCGCTGGCAGGCACAAACACTGATGCTTTCTTAAACACTGTGTTCGTCAACAGTGCCAGTGGGCTCACTGCTGAAGCAGTAGCTAGTGCGCTGGTTACCAATTTGGGTATTACCGGTGATGCGGCTGTCACTACAGCGACTAATTATATCGTGGGTCAGTTGAATTCAGTAGCTGTCGCTTCACGTGGTGCTGTCGTTAACAACATCCTCAATCTGTTCTCAGGACTGGAAGGTGATGCGGTTTTCGGTGAGTTTGCAAAAGCATGGAACATCCAAGTTGCAAACGCGGTCGCTTATGCAACTGTGCCTGGCAATGCACAGACTGCTTGGGTAAATATTCCTAACACACCTAATTCAATTTACACATTAACTAACGGTAACGACGTTGCTACTGCGAATATCTTTAATGCCGACCAAGTTTACACTCCAGGCGGCGATAATCGCATCAACTCACTGCAAGACGAAGACAAGTTGACCGGTACCGGCACTAACCCAACTCTGAATGCTACATTGGGTAACGCTAACGATAACGGCGCTACTATCATTACACCAAAGCTAACTGATATTAATACCGTTAATGTTGCGTTTACAGGTTCAGGAGCAACTGCTGTTACTGACCTCGACCTGCAAGACGCTACCGGTCTGACCAACGTTAACATCAGTCGTATCTCGCAAGCAACCGATACCGGTCGTGTTGAGAACATCAAGCAAGTGCTGAGCGGCATGAGTCTTGCCAGCACCAACTCTAACGATAGAGCCGGTGTTGCGGAATTCTCTTTCGGTACAGACGTGCTATTGGGCAACAATACCGCAACCCTGGATTTGAATAACGTTCAAATTACCACGGTAAACATCGGTCGTAACACTTCCGGCGTTGGTTTTAGCGGCGTTGGCACTCAAGGTTATGAAAACCTGACTATCAACAGCGCAGGCACAGCCAATACTATCGGTACTCTGAACCTGCCGATGGACACTGGCACTGCTGGCAAACTCACTATTACTGGCGACAAAAATCTGGTATTGGCCAATGCCGTGCCTGTGGTTAACGCAGCGACTACAACTATTGAGTCTACCCGTTACATCGGCGGAGTTGCGCAAGCTAGCGGCCGCTTATCGGCTGTTGATGCTTCCGGCTTTACCGGCAACCTGACCTTAAACATTGCCAACAATATGTTGTCAGCAGGCAAGGCCGATACTTCCGGCGCGGTGCAAAATGTTACTATTACCGGTGGTTCAGGTACCGATACATTCATCCTGGCTGACGTGGTACAGGCTGGCGACAGCATTACTGGCGGTACAGGTACTGAAACCGATACCCTGATTATTACATCTGCAGGCGTGGTAAATTCTCTGTCTTCGGTTATTAGCAATGTCGAAAACATTGAAGTTAGAGCGACTGCCGGCGGTGCTGTGACAGTTGACTTCGACAAACTGCCGCAAACCACAAAAATTCTGGTTCGCAACGAAGGCGCCGGCAATGTTCTTAATCCAGACGCTCCTGCTGCACGTGCATTGGTTACCAACCTGGATAACCTGACTGCGGCGCAAGCAGCTGTGATAAACACTCAGCACAGCAACACCGGCAGCAACAGTATTCTGAACAATACTATTAACGCCACGTTGAAAACTGCCGCGGGCGCTACCGATCTTGTGTCTCTGACTATTGCGGAAGGCTTGAACGCCGATCCACGTTTCAACCTGATCCTGGGTACTCAAAACGCTGCCGGAGCTACCGGTAACGTTGAAAGCATCACTATTGTCGATAGCGATACAGAGTCCAACACAGTTGCATTGGCCAGTGTTGCTCAACACACAGGTACAATCACTCTGAGCGGTGGTTTGGCAGGTACATTCTTGAACCTGGATACCACTACAGCGGGTGCTAACGGTGGTTTGTATCAATACCAAACAAACGGCGCTGCCGACCTGAACAGCTCTAACGCCGGTGCTACCGTAGGCCGTATTGCCGATTTATCGGGTACAGCGACTCAAGTTCGTTTGACTGCCGCTACAATCAATGCTTCAGCTGAAGCCAGCGATGTCGTTCTTCGCGTTAGCTCCAGCCCGGCAGCTGTTTCCGTTGTTGGCGCTCAAAACATTAGCACAGGTTCAGGAAACGACACTGTTATCTTCGACAACTTGGCCGACACTCGCGCAGGTCTGACTATCTCTGACACCGTTGCTGGTGGCGCAGGTAACAACGATACCCTGGCGATCGACGGTAACGTTGCGATTACGCTGGGCGCTTCTGAGTGGACCAATGTAACCGGTTTCGAAAATATCCGTGTTATCGGCAATGGCGTGGCTGCAAACAACGCCGCTGCTGCGACCAACTCATATAACCTGACTCTGACCAACAACCTGCTGGCTGCCAACAAAGACTCTAACGGCGTTCTGCATATCATTGCCGACAATGACTTGTTCAACGACACTGCTCGCACTGTCGCGCAAGCTGCTGCGGCTACCGTAACAAATGCCGACGGAACGATTGTTGCTGTTGCCAATGACGCCGGTTTGGTTTCCGGCGGTGTTACGATTGATGCCCGCACTCTGAGCGCAGGCAGCAAATGGTCATTCAAAGGTAACGAAGGCGCCGGCCGTTCTGCCGACCGTATCATCTTGTCCGATGCTAACATCGACGGCAATGCGATCATCGATGGCGGTGCAATCGACAATATCACCAACAACATGGGCTTGGCTGCGCCAGTACCTACTGCTATTGCCAATGCCGGTAACGCTGATGTTATCGAAGTTCGTAATGCAGCAGTTGTTTCTCAAGGTGACTTGGCGAACGTCAAGAACATCGGTACGTTGTCTTTCACCAACGATTTGGCTATCACTCAAGTCAGCACATTGCAATTGAATGACGCTATTGTTGATGCGATGGTTGACAGCTTCCAAGCTTCCGTTTCCCGTGCATCTGCTACTGCGGCTAATGTTGAAGTATTGACTGTCAACGCTGTTGATAACGTTAACGTTGCCGCGGCTACGACTGGTCTGGTTATCGAAGCCGGTAGCTTGACCGACAAGTCTGACCTGAACATCACTCTGGGCCGTGGTGCTAACACTGTTACAACCGGCGCCGGTCAAGACCGCGTTGTATTGTTGGGTAACTACACAGCAGGTACTTACGCAGCAGTTGAAAACGGCGTAACTATTAATGCTCAAGCAAACGTTGTTGCCGGTCTTCCAGCGGGTGCCCGCGTAGTGACTGATACAATCAACCTGGGTGCCGGTACCGATACCTTGGTGACTTACGGTGCGATCAACTTGGCTGGCGCTACGCTGACCGGCGTTGAAGCTATCGTGGCTAACTCGGCTGTGGTAATTACTACCTCCCAATGGGCTCAGATTGTTGCTAACCGCGCTGCGCTGGCTCTGACTGCTGGTCCGATTATTACTTTCAGTGGCAACAGCACTCACCAGTTGACTATCGTTGATGACAATGCAGGCGCAAGCAACATTGATCTGTCTTTGATCTCTCTGACTGGCGGCAGCTTGACTTATGACTTTACTCTGGCTTCAGGCGCAGGTACAGCTGGCTCTATCACAACGTCAAGCGCTGTGAACGACACCAGTACTACGGGTGACGCTGCTCCTGGTACTGTTGGTACCAATCCAACCAACAATGCAGTGCTGACTACTGCTATTGTCAATCTGACTGCTGGCGGCACCTTCTCTGGTACTGCGGGCGTTAATGACATTTTTACCGGCAATATCGCCAGCCTTGTTGGAACTACTGTAACTGGTACTGCTGCTGATGTTGAAGCGCTGACTATTACCGATGCAGGTGTGGTTACTGTTCCTGCGACCATTACTAATATTGATGTGATCAATTTGGCAAATGGTACTAACACGCTGACTTTTGCTGGAATTATCAACACTGCAACACCTACAAAAGTAACTGTGAACGGTGGAACAGGTGCTGATGCAGTAACATTAGGTGCTGTAGGTGGCGCTGCTACGCAAACTGCTGCTGACAGTGCTGTTGCGTTGGGAGCGGGTGCGGATACCTTGACGTTGTCAGGAACTCGTACCGGTGCTTTAGACGGTGGTGCTGATTCGGATACAATCACTCTGACAGCTGCTTCTGATTTGTCAGGCGCAACCATTTCCGCTTTTGAAATCATGAATGGTAACTTTACTGTTAGCTTGACTCCTGCTCAGTTCGCTGCTTTGGCTGTTACCAATACTGCCGCAGTGACTTTGACAGCAGCTTCAACCACAATCACTGGGCAAACAACAGCTCCAGTTATGGTCCTGGCTAATGGTACAAACACAGTTAATGCAGCAGGTACAGCCAACTTCAACATCACAGGCGGCACTGGTGTAGATACCTTTAATTTCGGTACTGCACTGACAGCTAATGATACAGTTGCTGGTGGAACTGGAAGCGATATTTTGACCGCGACTGGTGCAGGTACAGGTTCTGCTAACATTACTGCGGTAGAAACTGTCCAGTTGAACTTTGCTACAGCTGCAACTTTCACAACAGGTGCAATGGCTCCAGGTGCTGCTTCTACAATTACAGCTGCGGGATCGACTGCTGCTGTAACATTAGATGCTTCCGCTTATGTTGCTACTACATCCGTTACCATTATTGACGGTGCTGGAAATGACTCCTTAACAGTAGGCGGCGGTACTGACGCTCAACGTGCATTGACAACGGTAACTTTGTCGACAGGTGGTGCTGATACTATCACTTTAGCAAACGGAGCATTCAACGGAACGACAACTAATTCTGTTACTATCAACAACTTCACTCAAGCGATAGGTGCCCAGCAAGATAAAATTGCTGGATTAGGTATAACTACATATCAAACACTTGCAGCTGCTGGTGGTGTTACTGCGGCTAATAGTTTGGTTGAGGTTGAGGTTGCTGCTGGTGCAGTTAGTACGTTTGATGCGGGTGATGCTGGAGTTGTTGAAGCGGCGCTTGATACAGCTATGTCTACCTATGGTGGTGCAGATGGTTCTTCGTTCTACACTCTTGTTTATGGCACAGGTGCAAACAGTGGTAAGGCTGGTCTTTATCAAGTTAACGTTACTACTGCAGCAACTGGTATCACAGCAGGAAACATTGCAGTTGAATTAGTAGGTACGTTCAACGGCATTACTAATGATGCGTTTGTTACTTCAAACTTCATTTAATGCTGTAGCCGGGTAGGGTGGGCACATGCTGTTTGTGTTCGCGCGCTTACACATAACTTGTGTTTAACGACGGCTTTGGGTCACGGATGACCTGAAATAACCGCTCATTCCTTCGGGGATGGGCGGTTTTTTTATGCCCGATGGTTTTGATGGCTTGTCTTGTCGATAATGGCGGTTATGTTAAATTCGCCGCTGATGCTATAGCGTGACTGGCGGGTTGCCATGTTAAAATTATCAGCATTGAATAAAATATCAGGAGAAAAACATGACTGATGAGGAACTAAAAGCCTTGGTTGCGAGTCTTGCCGTTGCTCAAGACCGTACAGACAAACAAATGAAAGCAACTGATGAGAAAATTGCTAATTTATTTGCGGCTCAGGACCGTACTGACGAGCAGATCAAAGCAACTGACGAGCAGATCAAAGCTACTAACCAGCAAATAAAAGCAACTAACGAGCAAATAAAACGCAACGATAAGAGGTTGACTGAGAAGCTAGAGCGTATGGGAGTTACGCTGGGCAACATTGGACAAAACCAAGGCGACGTAGCGGAAGAGTTTTTCTTTAACAGCCTGATAAAAGACAATCACTTGGGCGCTATCCACTTTGACGACGTGGTAAAAAACATGGAAAAGCACCGGGGGCAAATCCAGGAAGAATATGATTTGGTGGTAACCAATGGCGAGGCCATCGGCATTGTTGAAGTCAAATACAAAGCCCATGAAAATGATCTGGACAAACTGGATCGCAAGATGAAGAACTTTAAAAAACTGTTTCCGATTTACCAAAACTACAAGCAATACGGCGCCATTGCGTCGTTTCATATCAATGATGCGGCCAAAAAAGAAGCGTTAAGACGCGGTTATTTTGTGTTGCAACGTAGCGGCGACTTGGTTCACACCGAGAGTGGCGAGCATTTGACGGTGTTGTAACCTGCGTAAGGCGGATTTGCGTCAGCCTGATTGTTTGAATATTGCATTTTTAATAAAATAATAATCCGATTTAAAAACTAAATGCCTTATTACGTATAACGCCGTAAGTCGGATTTGTCATTAGGCAATCTGCCATTGATACGTGCTCCTTGGTTAGGCGTGCCTGAGCGAGGGTATCTTTAATCATTTTAAAATTATTTAGGAGAAGCCATGTCCACCATCACCATCGACAATGTCGAATACGATACTGATAACCTATCGGACCAAGCTAGGCAGCAATTGCAAATGCTACAAGTCACCGAGCAAGAAATTAACCGTTTAAATGCGCAATTAGCAATTACCCAAACCGCGCGGATAGCCTATGCCAATGCCTTGAAAGTAGCTTTACCCGTCAGTACGGAAGGCTTGGTGATTGGTTCGTAGTCGATCATATTATACATTGCCAATATTATTTAAGCGGCGCAAATAATAGGGGTAAACGCCATTCATCAGCCAAACGGCCCGCCCTTGGAATACCAAGAAGTAACAAATACTCCCTGTTTTTCACAATGAGCCGGGGTTTTATTATTTCAAAGAGTCCCCATATAGCTTTCTGAATATAGGAGGCAAAAGACCTAAGCCCCTTTTCAAATATTAGAAACATTTATTAGGAATAAACCATGTACAAAACCCCCGAAGTATTGAACAAAGACGCACACGGTAAGTTGACCTATACAGGTATTAGCACGTACGAATTTGCCCGTGGCCAAACTACAGCTCCGCTGCTTTCGGAAGAAATTGCTGAAGCCAGTGCTTATTACCCGATCGTATTCGCGATTGACAATTTAGCTAAACCGCTCGCTTTGTTAGGGTTGCGCGACCAGAATGTTTATATTGATGAAGCAGGCCATTGGACGGTTAATTACATTCCTGCCTTTATTCGCCGTTATCCTTTCGTATTTGCTACCGGCAATGAAAATACCGAATTACTTCATTTGGCGATTGATGCAACTGCCCCGCAATTTGCCGGCCAGGGTGAGTCGTTGTTTACAGATGATGGTGAGCCATCAGCAATTGCCACCGGTGCTATGAAATTTCTTACCGCATACCAGACCTCCAGCAAAAGCACTGAGGCGCTGCATCAGCCTTTGCTTGATTCCGGTGTTTTAGTCGCCAAAACTTTGACGCAACAAATTGATAACGAGATGCACGCTATTGGCGGCTTTTCTGTTGTTGACGAAGAGAAGTTTAAAGCTTTACCGGATGAAACTTTGGCGCAATGGGCGCGTAGTGGGTTATTGGCTACAGTTTATGCGCATTGGGCCAGTTTGCGTCATCTGCAAAAGGTAGCGATGGCTTCTTCACGTCCAGAAACACCCACTCATTAATTGCAAAGTCGGCTAGGTTAGGCAACTTTTTTCCGTCGCCCGGTATTTCACAGTTGATGTTAAGCAAGAAAACCGCCCTTGGGAAACCGGGGCGGTTTTTTGCGCGTATTGGGTTGGCTTGCGCTATCTGTAGAAGGCATACGGTTTCTTGGAGTCCGGCCCTCATTAATTGTTTTTTATCAAGATTAAGTGTGAATTATGGATTTTTCAAGATTTTATGAATGTTATGGCAAGTAACTTGCTTGTTGTTTAGAAATCAACAACAAATTTTACAGGTGATTTATGAATATTACCTCGCTTAATCCAGTGGTTAACCAACCGCGAACTATTAATCCACAACCTTCACAAACCACTGATGTCTCTTTCGCCAATTTGTTGGCGGATGCCTCATCATCACCACCAGCCAAGGCTGATGTCATTTCGGGACGTATTGGAATCGATTATAAGGAAAAGGGCTTTATCTCCAGTGTTTCTTATTTTGATGATCAAGGGAATCTGTTGGCGCGCGGAAATTTTAATGCCCAGGATATATTAGAGAAAACTCAGCAATTCGGCATTCCTCTGACGGATTTGCGCGGCGCCGGTCAGCAACTGGACGAAGCGGGTGTCGGTTATAAGCCTTATGAGCTCTACCCAGGTACTGGCTCTGATCATGGGATCGACTTTGAAGACTTGATCAGCGGCGGCTTAGGCACGGCCTATGATTGGCGGGTCGATGCGAATGTGGCGTTAAAAGGTCCATTTGCACAGAGGGAGCTGCAGAAATCCCAAGCATTGGCTGAACAATTGGGGCTAAAACTGAATCCGCTAGTAACTACAGGAGGAGGAATTGATCCAGCACGCCTGGCTACGCAAAAAGGCGTGGATGGTGTGGTACGCAATTTTGTACTTCACTCTGGGGGAACGGCAAGCTGGTATCAGAGTTCAGAGGAGGCCGCCAAGGCGCAAAGCAGCTTGGGAGGGCGAGTATATGATAAATCGCAACAGTCTGCCGCTGGCGCAGCCGTTACCAGGCAGCCGGCTAACACGCAGCAGGCATCTATCGATAGCAGTAAGTCGGCGGCTGACCACGAACTGGCTAAGCTATCCGAAAAGCTTCATAATTTGACGGAGGAGCTTGATGCCTCGCGAGGCAGTACGAATATTAACCAGAGCCAGCATTATACGATCTATAACCAATTACTGGACATTTTGAACAAAGTGCAATAAAGGACGAGATAAGCGGATTTGGCTTCCTATTTTAATTGTAACTGCGTATTAGTTAAACTTAAAGAGTTTCTCGCGCGTTTTAGTCTCGTGCATGAGGGAGATTCTGAATTAAAAATAATTAGAGATTGATATTGTGTTTATTAATTCCTGCGTCGATTGTTCCTTACGTTGCTGCCGCAATAATAGCGTTATCAGAGGATTCTCATTAACGATCAACCGTAATTAAATGAACAATCCGCAACTTTCGGTTGGATTTTTCTAACCCAGGTTTTTATGCCTGATTCTTCTCGTTATTGTGTAGCGGGCGGTTTGCTGTTGCAAATACAACAAGCCTCCGGGAAATTATATTGTGTGTACCTGAACTGTCATAATTGTCGGCATACTTTTAACGGGCAGGTTCACGGTTTATTACCGTAAAAGTTACAAATTTGTAGGGTGTATGCTCTACGATAAATTGTAAAAACTGAGAACTTGAACACTCAGAGCATATAAAGGGGGGGAAATGCAAAATTTACAAAAAGTGACCATTCAATACTGTGAGCAAGAAGACAGGATCAGACTAACTGGAGAGGTTGAGAATGCGGCGCCAGTCGTAATATGGTTAACGCAACGCTTGCTTCAACGTGTTCTGCAGGCATTGTTAAAACATGATCAATCCGAAGGGGGATTGCACTCACATCATCATATTTTTCAAAGTTTTGCTCAACAAGCGGCCACGGCAGAGCTTGAACAAACGCCGCAAGTATCAGTACAGCCGGCGGTTGAGAGCTCCGTATGGCTGGTGAATTCGGTGGACTTGGCTAACTCGGAACAGCGTGTTGAGCTAACGTTTCGTGGCTCGGATGATCAACAAGTGAGACTGCTGTTGAACGAGATGTTATTACGTCAGTGGTTGGCAATTATCTATGGGCTTTACCTCAAAGCCGATTGGCCGTTGGATGTTTGGCCTGACTGGATAGGTGGAAATGCCTCGGCAACTAATAGTCAGCAAGCAGTTAGAATGCATTAAATCGTGGCGCCGTTTATTTTGCGTTGACTACGCTTTGAACGGCTTTATTAGCGTGAAAGTTTCAAATTTGTAGGGGATATAGCGCATCCGCCATTCATGCTTAATCCTGTGTGCGTCCTATTAAGATCTTCCAGATTTTAAAAACCTGGAGGCCTGTCGATTGGTATGTTCCCTGGGTGGGGCTAGGTTCTTGCTATTGCCGCGTCCATGCCAATGACGGTCCTTAGCAGCCTCCGGCTTTGCGGGAGCGGGTGGTAATGCATGCGATATCTTATTTCGATCTTTAGCTTGTTGTCTGTAAGTCCGAGCTACCGCGAGGCAGTTATTGCGATGGCAAATTAAGCAAATGCTAAGTTAATATCAGCTTTAGTAAGCGTTAGGTATTTCCCTTAATCATGAATATTCTATTTATCCATCAAAACTTTCCCGGTCAATTTAAATATTTTGCCCCGGCTTTAGCAGCCGATCCGGCTAACACGGTGGTTGCTATGACCATGCAACGGCAAAATGTTGCCGAATGGCAAGGCGTAAAGCTGATTTCCTATGCCGTCAGTAGGGGGAGCACTCCCAATGTACATCCGTGGATAGGCGACTTCGAAACCAAAACCATACGAGGCGAGGCCTGTTTTAGAGCTGCGCTGAAAATACGAGAGGCTGGCTTTAACCCGGATGTTATCGTGGCGCATCCCGGTTGGGGAGAAAGTCTGTTTTTGAAAGATGTGTGGCCCAATGCGAGGTTGGGTATTTATTGCGAATTTTTCTATCATGCGAAAGGTGCGGATGTGGGGTTTGATCCTGAGTTTCCTTCTAAGGATGAAGCCGAAATTTGCCGTATGCGTCTTAAAAACTTGAATAATTTGCTGCATTTCGAAGTGGCTGATGCGGGCATTTCTCCTACGTATTGGCAAGCAAACACTTTTCCTGAATCTTTTCGTAAGCAAATTACTGTGGTGCATGACGGTATCGATACTGAAGCTGTTGCGCCTAATCCCAACGTTAATCTCACCTTGAACACCTTTGATGGCAGCCTCACCCTGACTAGAGCTGACGAAGTGATTACCTTTGTTAACCGCAATCTGGAACCCTATCGTGGCTATCATATCTTTATGAGGGCGCTGCCGGAGTTGCTGAAACGGCGGCCGAATGCCCTAGTGCTGATTGTCGGCGGGGATGACGTCAGCTATGGCGCTAGGCCGGAGGCAGGGCAAAAATGGAAGGATATTTTTGCTGGCGAAGTACGTCCGCGGATCAGCGATGCTGATTGGAAACGAGTGCATTTTCTGGGCAATGTGCCATACCAGCATTTCATTCCGTTGTTGCAACTTTCAACGGTCCATGTCTATCTGACTTATCCTTTTGTATTAAGCTGGAGTTTGTTGGAGGCAATGAGTGTTGGTTGCGCTATCGTAGCTAGCGATACGCAGCCTTTACGCGAAGCTATTCGTCATGACGAGACCGGCCGATTGGTTGACTTTTTTGACTCGGAAAGTTTGGCTAATCAGGTTTGCGTATTGCTGGAAGACCCTCAAGCCAGGGAGCGGCTTGGAGCGAATGCGCGGGCTTTTGCAATCGCTCATTACGACCTTAAAACGGTTTGCTTGCCTAAGCAGCTGCAATGGGTGTCGAAACTTGCCGTAAAAACTATCTAACTATTTCGGAATGCAAGCTCTGCTTGCGCTCCGGCTTTAGACAAGAGCTGGAAACTTAATCAGGTAGTTAAAATAATTGCCAGCCAAGCAGGTTCTTTCAAGGATTTGCTCAGCATAGTTGTCGTTAATTTCTTATTTCTATAATGCGCAAGATTTCACTGCTTTATTACCCAATTTCAAACCTAAATTGTTATTATAGGCGGACCTGAGTAGTTAAAACCTTAAACCGTTCCAGGCGACTTTATTGTCCGGTTTTAAGGGATTAATTTTTATGGATATTTTCAAGAAATCGAATGCGATGGTACGGATGATTACAACAAAGCTTGATAGAAAAAAGAGATGAGCGCTGTCATCTCGGCAATTATCGTCAATTATAACGCGGGTGAATTGTTGCGTAACTGCGTCGACTCGTTGCTGAACTGCCCCCAGGAAATTGAAATTATCTTGGTTGATAACGCGTCGACGGATGGCAGTTTGGATGCGTTGATAGGCTTGCCAAGCATACGGATAATTAAAAACTCAGCAAATGTCGGTTTCGCTGCAGCTTGTAATAGCGGTGCGCGTGTTGCTTCCGCGCCGTATTTATTGTTCCTTAATCCGGATTGTTTTTTTAAGCCCGGTACGCTACTCAACCTTTTGGAGGCAATGCAGGCGGACCAGCGCGTGGGTATGGCGGGCGGTTTGCTTATTAATTCGGATGGCACCGAACAAGCCGGTGGCCGGCGGGCGGTGCCGACTCCTTGGCGTTCTTTTGTGCGCGCATTTGGGCTTGTGCGTTTCTCGAAGTGTTGGCCGCGCCTGTTCTTTGACTTTTATTTGCATAAACAGCCTCTGCCGGATCGCGCGATTGAGGTGGAAGCAATTTCCGGCGCTTGCATGATGGTTAAGCGCGAGGCGATGCAGGATGTCGGGGAGTGGGACGAAGGCTATTTCTTACATTGCGAAGATTTGGATTGGTGCATGCGTTTCCGGCAAAAAGGCTGGAAAATCCTGTTCGTGCCATCGGCGCAGATTGTTCATGCATTAGGCGTTTGCGGCAGGGGCAGGCCGGTGTTCGTCGAGTGGCACAAGCATAAGGGCATGATACGCTTCTATCAAAAGTTTTTCCGAGACGAATATCCGGGCGTGCTGATGGGCTTGGTTACGTTAGGCGTATGGCTGCGCTTTAGCGCTGTAGCGATTTATTATACGGCCCTGCATGCCGGTCGAGCGTTGGGGATTGGCCGTGGCTGATTTTTTTCCAAAGAATGAAGATTTACAGGTCGGCGTACTTGGCGCAACCAGTTCGGTTGGAAGCTGTCTACTACCGATGCTGGTTGAGGCAGAGTGGAAGGTGATCGCATTTTCGCGAAAATCGCTTAAGCCGTTTGACGATAAAGTGGAATGGCGGCGGATTGTTTCCCCCGCAGATGTAGCCGAATCTGCGGCCGTACGGTCGGAGCGTCAAGTTTCCGATTCGGCTGTTTTGCCGCCTGCGGATGACGAGAATATTCCTTTTTGGATTTGTCTCGGTCCTATTTGGGCATTGCCGGATTATTTTGCTGCGTTCGATGCCCAAGGCGCGAGGCGCGTAGTGGTCGTTTCCTCGACCAGCCGCTTTACCAAGGACGACTCTACCGACCCTGAAGAGCAGGCCGTGGCGCTTCGGATCGCCGATGCGGAAGCGCGCGTTCAGGAATGGGCGGAAAGTAGGGGCGTGGAATGGGTGATTTTGCGGCCTACGCTGATTTATGGTTTGGGCCGCGATAAAAATATCACCGAGATTGCGCGCTTCATCCGCCGTTTTGGTTTCTTCCCGTTGTTCGGCAACGCAAACGGTCTGCGCCAGCCTGTTCACGTAGCGGATGTTGCCGGTGCCTGCTTGGCGGCTTTGCAGATACCTTCCGCGGCAAATCGGGTCTATAACATTTCCGGCGGCGAGATACTTGCTTATCGCGACATGGTTGCCCGCGTGTTTTCCGCCCTTGGGCGTCATCCGCGCCTGCCGACCGTTCCGCTTTGGCTTTTCCGACTCGCGGTGATGCTGTTGCGCCGTTTGCCGCGTTATCGGCATTGGTCGACTGCGATGGCCGAGCGTATGAATCGCGATATGACGTTCAATCATGCCGAGGCGGTGCGAGACCTGGCTTTCAAGCCTGGAAAGTTTATGCTGTCGGCCGGGGATGTCGAGGTATAACCCCAATCTTTAAGTCAAAGCGGCTGATTTTTTGGTCGAGTTTATTTTGCCGGTGAGTCTTTAGGTCTATTTGGAATAGTAAGAAGTGATAAAAACTTGATGAAAATCCTTATCGTTAGTCAATATTTCCAGCCTGAGTCTTTTCGCATCAACGAACTTGCATTGACCCTTCAAGAATCCGGGCATCAGGTATCTGTTTTAACAGGGAAACCGAATTATCCGGACGGTGAAATTTTTCCAGGATACCGCGCATGGGGATGTAGCCGCGAGGAGTGGAGCGGCATAAAAATATACCGCGTCCCGCTGATCGCCAGAGGCAATAGAAATGCGGTCAAGCTGGCACTGAATTATCTGTCGTTTATTGTTTCAGGACTGGCGTTTGCGCCGTGGTTGTTGCGCCGGCAAAACTATGACGCGATTCTTGTTTTTGCACCGTCACCGATTTTTCAAGCTATTCCGGCGTCTTTTCTGGGCTGGATAAAACACTGCCCTGTCGCTTTGTGGGTGCAGGATCTATGGCCGGAAAGTGCGCAGGCCACCGGCTACATTAATAATCCCTGGATTTTGAAATTGCTTGAGAGCGTGGTCAGGTTTGTTTATCGGCATACGGATCTGCTGTTGGTCCAATCAACAGCATTTCACGAGCCTGTTGCGAAGTTGGCTTGCGGCAAATCGATTAAGTACTACCCGAATTCGGTCGATTTTGCATTTTATTCTCCCCCCGACATACCATTGCCCGATATTGTTGGCTTGGCGGGCAAGTTTCCTGTGCTTTTCGCCGGTAATGTCGGTGTTGGGCAGGCGGTAGAGGTTATCGTTCAGGCCGCGGAGATATTGCGGGATTATCCGGATATTCATTTCGTCGTGCTGGGGAAAGGCAGCCGTTGGGAGTGGATGCGCGAACAAGTTGAAACACGCGCTTTGAACAATGTTCACCTTGCCGGACGATATCCGGTAGAAACCATGCCGGGCTTGATGAGGCAGGCTGCCGCATTATTGGTTACATTAGCGGACCAGCCTATTTTTGCGGCGACAATTCCGAGTAAAGTGCAAGCTTATATGGCGGTCGGCAGGCCGATTTTGGCTTGCTTAAACGGTGAAGGCGCAAGATTGGTCAGCGAAGCCAACGCCGGTTTGGCTGTTCCGGCCGAGGATGCGGCCGCTCTCGCCGATGCGATATTGCGCCTGTACAGAATGCCCGCAGCGGAACGCGAAGAAATCGGGCAAAATGGACGCGCTTATTTTCGGGAGCATTTCGATCATGACCGGCTGGCGGAACAGTTAGTCGAGCATTTGCATGAGTTAACGTTGTCTTTTGGGGAAAATTGATGAAAATTCTGGTTTTAGGCGCACGCGGTATGTTAGGCAGCGCGGTTTTGCGTATCTTTAGTGAACGGCTCGATTGGGATGTGCATGGGGCCGTGCGTTCAGCCGACGCACAACAGTTTTTCCCTGAGCGGATTGCCGAGCGCTTGTTAACCGATGTCGATGCGGCTAATTACGATACGATTGTCGACGCTTTTGCGCGGATACGCCCGGATGTGGTGATCAATTGCGTCGGCATAACCAAACATAAAGCCGAAGGCAACGATCCGTTAATAGCCCTGCCGCTTAACGCGATGCTGCCTCACCGCTTGGCGAGATTGTGCGCGGCTATGGATGCGCGCTTGGTGCATGTTTCCACGGATTGCGTTTTCTCCGGCAGGCAAGGCAATTATACCGAACAGGATTTGCTGGATGCGGACGATGTTTACGGCAGATCCAAGGCCTTAGGCGAAGTTGATTATCCGCACACGGTTACTTTGCGTACCTCGATTATCGGCCATGAGTTGAACAGCTGCTACAGCCTGCTTAATTGGTTTCTTGCCCAGCAAGGCAGTTGCAAAGGTTTTAAACGGGCGATATTTTCCGGCCTGCCGACGGTGGAATTTGCGCGCGTGATACGCGATATCGTCATTCCCCAGTCCGGCTTGCACGGCCTTTACCATGTTGCCGGCCCCGCCATCGCGAAATACGATTTGTTGAAGTTGATTGCCGAAGTGTACGGTAAAACGATCGAAATTATTCCGGAAGATGAGTTTACGATTGACCGCTCGCTGAATGCGGACCGGTTTAAAGCTGCAACCGGGTATCAGCCGCCGCAGTGGCCGGAGTTGATCAAAATGATGCATGCGTACCAGTAAGCCGATCAAGGGCCGGATATGTTCAATGATAAAGTCTTAATGATCACCGGGGGAACGGGATCGTTCGGCAATGCCGTTCTTAAGCGTTTTCTGGCGACGGATGTGCGCGAGATTCGTATCTTTAGCCGCGACGAGAAGAAGCAGGAAGAAATGCGCATTGCGCTGAACAACGACAAGCTGAAGTTTTACATCGGCGATGTCCGCAATTACGACAGTGTCCACCGGGCGATGAAGGATGTGGATTATGTGTTTCATGCGGCGGCGCTGAAGCAGGTGCCGTCGTGCGAGTTTTATCCGATGGAGGCGGTGCGCACCAATGTGATCGGCACGGAGCATGTGATGAACGCAGCCGGTGAGAATGGCGTCAAGCGCGTAGTGCTGCTGAGCACCGACAAGGCCGTGTATCCGGTCAATGCAATGGGCATGTCCAAGGCCATGGCCGAAAAATTGCTGATTGCGAAGGCGCGGATGCAGCGCGAGGGCGAAACGGTTTTCTGCGCAACGCGCTACGGCAACGTGATGGCGTCCCGGGGCTCGGTCATTCCATTATTTATCTCGCAATTGAAGGAAGACAAGCCGCTGACCGTGACCGATCCGAACATGACGCGCTTTTTAATGTCACTGGAGGATTCGGTGAATTTGGTGCTTTATGCTTTTGAGCATGGCCGGCAAGGCGATATTTTCGTACAGAAGTCCCCTGCGTCGACGGTTGGCGATTTAGCGCAAGCGTTGATCGAACTGTTCGACGGCAAGCAAGGGACTCGGGTTATCGGTACGCGGCACGGCGAAAAACTTTTTGAATCGCTGATTTCCCGCGAAGAGATGGCGCGTGCCGAAGATAGAGGAAGTTATTACCGGATACCTGCGGATAACCGCGACCTGAACTATGCGAAATATTTTAGCGACGGCGAGGAAAAAATCTCCAGCCTTGAAGATTACACGTCTCACAGCACGGAACGTTTGGATGTCGGCCAGGTGAAATTATTGTTGCAACGTTTGGATATTATTCAGGAGATAAAATCGTGCTTAAGGTTATGACCATTGTCGGCACTCGGCCCGAACTGATTAAGATGAGCCGGGTCATAGCCGCGCTTGACCGGCATATGCAGCACATCCTGGTGCATACCGGACAGAATTACGATTACGAATTGAACCAGATCTTTTTTGACGACCTGGAAATCCGCAAACCCGATTATTTCCTGGAAGCAGTCGGCGACAACGTAGCCCAAACCATTGCGCAAGTGATCCAGAAAGCCGATGAAGTCATGGAACGGGAACAGCCCGATGCGGTGCTGTTATATGGCGATACCAATTCATGCTTGTCGGTTATCTCGGCAAAGCGCCGCAAAATCCCGGTGTTTCATATGGAAGCCGGCAACCGCTGTTTCGACCAACGCGTTCCTGAGGAGTTAAACCGTAAGGTATTGGATCATCTGTCGGATATTAATATGGTGTTGACCGAGCATGCGCGCCGTTATTTACTTGCGGAAGGTATCCGGCCCGAGACGATTATCAAGACCGGCTCGCATATGCGCGAGGTCGTGGATTATTATTCGCCGAAAATTCAGGCGTCCGATGTGGTTTCCCGTCTGTCGTTGCAAGCCGGCAAATTCTTCCTGGTCAGCGCGCATCGCGAGGAAAATGTCGATTCGCCGGAAGCGTTGCAGGATTTGCTGGATACGCTGAATGCGCTGGCCGAAAAATATCAATTCCCGGTCCTGGTTTCGACCCATCCGAGAACGCGCAAGCGCCTGGAGGACTTGGATATTTCAACGCTGGACCCAAAAATTATTTTTTCCAAACCGTTCGGCTTTTTCGATTACAACAAATTACAGATCGAGGCGTTTTGCGTCCTTTCCGATAGCGGTACGATTACCGAGGAAACGTCGTTGTTTAATTTGTGCGCGGTGACGCTTCGCAATGCGCATGAGCGCCCCGAGGGCATGGATGTCGGCACGTTGATCATGAGCGGCTTGAAAAAAGACCGCGTACTCGAAGCCGTCGAAATTGTGACGTCTCAATACCAACGCCACGCCAGCTCCCGGCAGGCTAGCGGCATACACACCATCCCTGGCGATAAGACTGCGCGCCCGGTTTTAGCGGTTGCCGATTATGAAAATCCTCATGTCTCAACGCAGGTCGTCAGGGTTGTGGCAAGTTATGTCGACTATATCAATAGGGTTGTTTGGTCAAAGCCTTATGCAAAATAATATCAGCCGGTATTCCCACTCTATATTGATTACAGGCGCTAACGGTTTTGTCGGCAAACCGCTCTGTGAGGAATTGCTCAGGCAAGGGCAGGTCGTCCGTGCCTCGATGCGCTTGGGGCGCCGCGACAATGTGCCGGTCGGAAATATTGAAACGGTGTCAATCGACGTTTTAGACGGCGCAACGGATTGGACAGAGGCATTGGCCGGTATCAATGTGGTTGTTCACCTTGCCGCGCGCGTGCATGTCGTGAAAGATAATTCGCTCGATCTATTGGACGAGTTGCGCAAGGTTAATGTTGAAGGCGCTTGGAATCTTGCGTTGCAGGCAGCGGAAGCGGGGGTGCGGCGATTCATTTTTATCAGTTCGATCAAGGTGAACGGCGAGGGCACGTTGCCGGGGCGGCCTTACACGGCAGAAGATCGGCCTGCGCCGGTCGATCCTTACGGTATTTCCAAGTTCGAAGCCGAAGATGCGTTACTGCGGCTGGCTTATGAAACCGGTATGGAAGTTGTGATTATTCGTCCGCCGCTGGTATACGGGCCGGGCGTGAAGGCCAATTTCCACAGTATGATGCATTGGCTGCTGAAAGGAATCCCGTTACCGTTGGGGGCAATTCATAATAAGCGCAGCTTTGTCGCATTGGATAATCTGGTCGATTTGATTATAACCTGCATCGATCACCCGGCTGCGGCTAACCAAACTTTCCTGGCCGGGGACGGCGAGGATATGTCGACCACTGAGCTATTGCTGCGCTTGGGCAAGGCATTGGATATGCCTGTCAAGCTGGTCCCGGTTCCTATCTGGATGTTAAGAGCGGGTGCGGCGTTATTGGGCCGGCAATATATGTCCCAGCGTTTGTGCAATTCGCTTCAAGTCGATATTAGCAAGACTTGCGAGCTGCTGGGGTGGCATCCTCCTGTCAGCGTCGATGATGCTTTGAAGAAAACGGCGGCGGATTTTTTACAAAGATAATTGCGGCCATATTCAAATTAATTCGGCCTTATGCCCTGTGGGTATAAACACGGATTTAAAATTCGGTTTGGGTTAAAAATCCGGTCAATCCGCCCTATCCGCGTCGCCTCGAGGCGCCTACTTTTGGCATCCGTGTTCTATAGTCACACGCTGAATATAGATACTCGTCAATAATTTAAGTGAGGTATAAATGATTTTTGAGTGGCTCCTTTTGCTGACGGGCGTCGCCTCCTGGGCGCTTACCGGCTTTTTGTATCGTTACGCGTTGGCAAAGAACCTGATCGATATTCCTAACGAGCGTAGCTCGCATTCTATACCGACACCTCGCGGCGGCGGCGTTGCTATCGTGCTCTCGTTTTTGCTGGTGTTGCCTGTTTTGAACAAGTTTGAACAGCTATCCACCTCGATATGCCTGGCTTTATCGGGTGCGGGTTGCGCTGTTGCCGTAGCGGGCTTTCTGGACGATCACGGCCATATTGCCGCGCGCTGGCGCTTATTGGTACATTTCAGTGCCGCGGCTTGGGGACTCTATTGGTTGGGCGGTTTGCCTCCGCTTCCGGTTTTTGGATATTGGCTGGATTTAGGCTGGATCGGTTATGTAGGCGCGGCCATTTATATTGTCTGGTTGCTGAATCTGTACAACTTCATGGACGGCATTGACGGCATTGCCGGCGTTGAGGCGATTACGGCCTGTTGCGGCGGCACGTTAATGGTATGGCTCGTTGCGCCGGATTCAAACGTTTGGCTGCTGCCGGCCTTTCTGGCCGTTGCGGTTTTAGGATTCCTTTTTTGGAATTTTCCGCCGGCCCGTATTTTTATGGGAGATGCGGGCAGCGGTTTCTTAGGGATTATGTTGGCGCTGCTTTCGCTGCAAGCGGCCTGGATTGAAGCCCGGCTATTATGGGCGTGGTTGATCTTACTGGGCGTGTTCATTGTCGATGCAACCGTTACTTTGTGCCGCCGGGTAGTGCGGGGAGAGAAGTTTTACGAGGCGCATCGCAGCCACGCTTATCAACATGCGTCTCGTGTTTGGGGCGCTCATTGCCCTGTGACATTGGCGGTATGCGCGATTAACATTTTTTGGTTAATGCCGCTTGCAAGCTGGGTTGCAATGGATAAATTGGACGGTACTGTGGGGTTGGTGCTGGCGTATTTGCCGTTATTGCTGTTGGCCTATCGTTATAACGCGGGTGACCGGCAAGCTCAATCGGAGCTGGGCAAGTGAATTATGGGAGTCGCTGCGGATGAAAGCTATGGTCGATAAGCAGGACGGATCGGGCGTGCGCATTTGGTTTATCCTGCTGCCGCGGAAAATGAAGGCTTTTATCCTGATCAGTGCGGATGTGTTTTTTGCAATGCTGGCTCTTTGGGCGGCTTTCGCTTTGCGCTGGGGCGAGTGGTACGCCCCCAAGCCCGACGAGTGGTATTTGTTTGCGGCAGCGCCCGTTATCGCGGTACCGATTTTTATTAAGCTGGGATTATACCGTGCGATTATCCGTTACATGGAGGTCAGGGCCTTGTGGACTATCATCCAGGCCACGACGCTTTACGCGCTGGTTTTTGCGTTCGTCTTGCACGAATCCGGCATCAAGGGCGTGCCCCGGACGGTATTGCCGTTAAATTGGTTGAACATCATGTTGTTGGTCGGCAGCAGCCGCTTTTTTGCGCGCTGGTGGCTGGGCGAGGTTTATTTGAACCTGGGAGGCGCCCGAGGTGTAAAAACCCATAGCAAAAAGAACGTGGTGATCTATGGGGCTGGGAATGCCGGGGTACAGTTGGCTTCCGCATTAAGCTACGGCCGCGAGTTCAGACCTATCGCGTTCATCGACGACGATGAGCGGCTGCATAAACAAAAGGTCAACGGTTTGCGGATTTATCCGCTCAGCTCGTTCAGATACCTGATAGAAAGACATCAAGTCACGGATGTACTGTTAGCTCTGCCGTCCGCCAGCCGGTCGCGTAAAAGCGAAATTATCCGGTCGTTGGAGCCTTTTGCGATTCACGTAATGTCCATGCCCGGCTTGTCCGATATTGCCCAAGGCAAAGTCACTGTCGATGTGCTGCAAGAGGTCGATATTGCCGATTTGCTGGGGCGCGATGCGGTGGCCCCGGATCAGTCGTTGTTGCATGCAAATATCGCCGGCAAAGTGGTTATGGTAACCGGCGCGGGCGGATCTATCGGTTCCGAACTGTGCCGGCAAATTATCCGCTTGCAGCCAAATACGCTGATTCTTTTTGAAATGAGCGAATTCGCGCTCTATGCGATAGAAAAAGAACTTCGTCATCTGTTAGCCAAATGTTGCGTCAATTCAGGGGCGGGCGACAGTATTGATAATAGCGGGGACATAAAGCTTATTCCGGTGTTGGGTTCGGTCGCGGACGCCAAACGCTGCGAAAAAATATGTCGTACTTTCAAGGTACAAACCATCTATCATGCGGCGGCCTATAAGCATGTGCCGATGGTTGAAAGAAATCCGGGCGAAGCGATCAGAAATAATATCTTTGGTACTTTGCATTCGGCGCAAGCCGCAATCAAGTCGAAAGTCGAAACCTTCGTGCTCATTTCAACGGATAAGGCCGTCCGGCCAACGAACACAATGGGCGCGACCAAGCGTTTTGCCGAGTTGATATTGCAGGCGCTGAGTTTAAATACAGCCGATAATTCCACTCGTTTTACGATGGTGCGGTTTGGTAATGTCCTGGGTTCTTCCGGGTCCGTTGTGCCGTTGTTTAAAGAGCAGATTGCAAGGGGCGGACCGGTAACCGTGACGGACGAAAGAATCATCCGCTATTTTATGACCATACCGGAAGCCGCGCAGTTGGTTATTCAAGCCGGCGCGATGGGCCGGGGCGGCGACGTGTTTGTGCTGGATATGGGCGAGCCGATTCGCATTGTCGATTTAGCCAAGAGGATGATCCATTTAAGCGGCTTGGAAGTTAAAGACGAGGATCATCCCGACGGCGATATCGAGATTAGCTATACCGGTTTAAGGCCCGGAGAAAAACTGTATGAAGAGCTGTTGATTGGCGATAATGTCTCGAAAACCGGTCATCCGAGAATTATGCGCGCGCAAGAGCATGTTATTCCCTGGGACGAGCTGCAGAACATGCTGGTTATATTGGAACATGCTACCGAAGACGATGATTTTGAGCTGATTCGCGGTGTTTTCGCTAATGCCGTTACCGGCTTTGTGCCGCAGTGCGATATTGAAGACATGCTGTGGAAAGAAGACAGGCGGCTTGTCAATAAATCCGATCTGTCCGATCAACGGTACAGCGATATTTCTTGAATACAATATAACGTATAATGAATTCACTCTTACAATAACAAGAAATAATTGCCTTTTGCCGGCTGCAATATGCGGAATTTTGAATCAGGATCGGCTTACCGATCATCCTTTTTAAGGCTTAAAGAGAGAATCCCATGGATAAATTAACCAGCATGAATGTTTTTGTTCGCGTGGCAAAGGCTGGAAGCTTTGCTGGTGGTGCGCGTGACCTGGATATTTCCAGGGCCATGGCGACCAAACATATTATGCATCTTGAAGGATTGCTGGGTACGCGGTTATTCAATCGGACTACTCGTAGTTTAAGCCTGACGGACGTGGGCGCATCCTATTTGGAACGATGCCAGCAGGTGCTGCTTGAGGTTGAGGAAATGGAGGCTGCGGTAACGCACCTACAGACTGAACCCAGGGGGCTTTTAAGAATCAGCGCTCCGCCGGTTATCGGTTCGACCCATATTTCTCATGCGGTATCCGAGTTTTTGAAAATACATTCCGATTTAACGATCGAAATGATTATACAGAGCAGCCCCGGCGATTTGGTCGATGAAGGAATCGATGTCGCTATTTTGCTTGGCGCGTTGGATGACACCAGCATGTTTGCCAGGAAACTGGCCAGTTCATCGCTGGTCGTGTGCGGATCGCCGGACTATTTCGAGCGTCACGGCGTTCCGCAAACGCCGGAAGATTTGGAAAATCACAGCTGCCTGGTTAATTGGGCCATTGCGCCGAGAAATAAATGGCTGTTCAAAGGCGAAGCCGGATATACCGGCATCAATGTTTCCGGCAGGATGCAGGCCAATGTCGCGGACCCGATACGGATCGCTGCTGTTAATGGTTTGGGGCTGGTAATGTTGCCGACTTATATCGTCGGCCGGGATATTGAAAAGGGCAGGCTGAAAGTTGTGCTGGAAGATTACACTTCGCCGCCTTTGGACGTCCATGCGGTGTATCCGCATCGGAAATATTTGTCGGCTAAAGTAAGAAGTTTTATGGACTTTTTGCAGGAATGGCTGGAGCATCGGGTTAGCTTGCCGGTAGCAACCGAATAAGATAAGCGATTGTTGGGGCGGCAACTGCCTGATATTTTATTGATAACGATGGCTTATATAACAGTTAATGCGGATTAGGCAAAATTTCCGTTTCCATTCCAGTTCTCACCGATCCCCCTACAGTTAAGGGCTAAGCGCTACTAGCCGATAAGAAAAGCTGTTTACGAGGCAGGTTTTAACGACATTGTCATGAGCCGGTTTCTTGACCATGGCTTAAGGGATGAGATAATACGCATTCATAAACCATGGGTTGACGGTTTGCCGGACTGTTAGCGGAAGATTAGGATGAGTTGGGCGCATCGCCTTAGCACGACCCTACAGAAGTACGGATAACGGTTATGACAACGCAGAACCGTTGGCGAGAGCGCTACAAACGCAGATAGAGATTACACAATGATAGAAAATTTAGATCCACAGCAAGCCTGGGATTTGTTGCAGAATAATTCCGATGCGGTATTGGTGGATGTAAGAACAAAAGTTGAACATTCCTTTGTCGGGCATCCGCCAAAAGCAATATCGATTCCGTGGAAAGAATCGCCTGATTGGCAGGTTAATCCACATTTTATTGACGACGTTAAAAAAGCTGTTCCTGACCGTAATGCGCCGGTCTTATTGCTTTGCCGTAGCGGTCAACGTTCATTGGACGCGGCAAAAGCGTTGGAAGAGGCCGGTTATAAACTGCTGATCAATATTGTCGACGGTTTTGAAGGCCCCCTGGATGAGCATAAGCATCGGGGCAATCTTGGCGGTTGGCGTTTTCAGGGCTTGCCTTGGGAGCAGAGTTAATACCATATCCCCATTGGACCAAGCTGGGTGCGTCCAACAAAATCTAAATCGCAATGACGGCGGGCGCGCCGTCCTTTCTTCCCCTGCATTAGGGCGTTTTTACGCCCATCAGAATTAAAGAATGCCGACAACCGGCATTCTACATTTGTTTATTTAAAACCTAGAGTACATAACAGTGATCGAAAAATTAAGAAACATTGCAATTATTGCCCACGTTGACCATGGCAAAACCACGCTGGTCGATAAATTATTGCAACAGTCAGGCACCTTTGCCGCCCATGCCAAAGTTGCCGAGCGCATTATGGACTCGAATGACCTGGAAAAAGAACGCGGCATTACCATTCTGGCTAAAAACACCGCGCTGGATTGGAACGGCTACCATATTAATATCGTCGACACCCCTGGGCACGCCGATTTTGGCGGCGAAGTGGAGCGGGTATTGTCGATGGTCGATTCAGTTCTGTTGTTGGTCGACGCCGTGGACGGCCCGATGCCGCAAACCCGTTTCGTGACCCAAAAAGCCTTTGCGCTGGGCTTGAACCCGATTGTGGTCATCAACAAGATCGACCGTCCGGGCGCGCGCCCCGACTGGGTTGTCGATCAAACGTTCGATTTATTCGACCGCTTGGGTGCGACCGACGAGCAATTGGATTTTCCGATTGTTTATGCGTCGGCCATCAACGGCTATGCCGGTCTGGATACTTCCGTCAGCGGCGGCGATATGACGCCGTTGTTCGAGACGATTGTATCTAAAGTTCATCCTCCCAAAGTCGACATCGACGGTCCTTTCCAAATGCAGGTGTCCAGCCTCGATTACAACACCTACACCGGCGTTATCGGCGTTGGCCGGATTCAGCGCGGCACCGTGAAACCGAACATGCCGCTGGTCATCGTTAACCGCGAAGGCGTGGAACGTAAAGGCCGTATGTTGCAGGTTTTCGGCTTCCACGGCTTGGAGCGCGTCGAAGTGCCCGAAGCGCGCGCCGGCGACATTATCGCGTTTGCCGGTATCGAAAAATTGGAAATCTCGGATACGATCTGCCATCCCGAGCACGTCGAAGCGTTGCCGCCGTTGTCGGTTGATGAGCCGACCGTATCGATGACTTTCATGGTCAATAACTCGCCGTTTGCAGGGAAAGAAGGCAAGTTTGTTACTACGCGTCAAATTCGCGACCGCCTGGACAAAGAATTGCAGCATAACGTTGCGCTAAGAGTCGAAGATACAGCAGATCCGGATAAATTCATCGTATCGGGCCGCGGCGAGCTGCATTTATCGGTACTGATCGAAAATATGCGCCGCGAAGGCTTCGAAATGGGCGTGTCGCGTCCTGAAGTGATTATCAAGGAAATCGACGGCGTCAAGTGCGAGCCTTTTGAAATGGTCACGATCGAAGTGGAGGAAGAGCACCAAGGCACGATTATGGAAAAAATGGGCGAGCGCAAAGCCGACCTGCTGAACATGGACCCCGACGGCAAAGGCCGAATTCGTTTGGAATATATGGTGCCGTCGCGCGGCCTGATCGGTTTCCAAACCGAATTTATGACGGCCACTTCCGGTTCCGGCCTGCTTTACCACGTGTTCGATCATTACGGCCCGATGAAGCCGGGCGACATCGGCGGCCGTCTGCGCGGTGTGATGGTGTCGATGGTTGCCGGCAAGGCGCTGACTTACTCATTGTTTACGTTGCAGGAACGCGGCGATTTGTTCCTGGTCAACGGCGATGAAGTTTACGAAGGGATGCTGGTCGGCTTGCATTCCCGCGCCAACGATTTGGTGGTCAATCCGACCAAGGCCAAGCAATTGACTAATATGCGCGCATCAGGCTCGGATGAGAACTTGGTGTTGGCGAGAATCCAAAAAATGACGCTGGAGCAGGCGTTGGAATTTATTGCCGAAGACGAGCTGGTTGAGGTTACGCCGAAATCGATACGTTTACGCAAGAAACTGTTAACTGAAAACGAGCGTAAAAGAGCCTCTAAGGGATAAAGCAAGATGTTGGCTTGCCTTGGCCTCAAGGCAAGCCAATGCTTTTGTATATCGGTAAAAACCGGAGGTTATGTTGTCTTTAAGTTATAAAGATTGCATTACATGCTGAGTTCGCCTGAATCTCAGGCAAATTCAATTCATTCAATTGGGCTTTATCCGGCCTAAATATCCACTGTAAACTTGCAGCGTTTTGATGCAAGCAGAGCCAAGATTCATCCGGTTTAAAATATTTTGCCGTGATGATCAGTCAGTCAAATCCGCGCAGGCATATCATTCCCTGAAACTATAGCGAAGGTTTTATATATGAGTCGATACGATAACCGGGTTAAAGATAAAAAATCCGGCAGTGGCATGGTCTTAAAAGCGATTGTTTTGATCGCGTTGGCCGGCGGCGGATGGTTCTATTTTCAGCATTTGCAAAGCGAGACTGTAACGGAACCTGAAACACGATCTTTGGCGCTTCCCTCACAGGACCGGGAGACCAAGGCTGCTGAGCAGTTACTCATCAGCAATGGAGCGCCTACCGCAGAAGCAACTGCTGGGGCCGTGACGGATACATCGCTTATTTTGCCTGATCTTGATCATAGCGACGCACTGCTGCGGGAGGAAATTGTCGGCCTTTCTCCGGCGCTTGCCGGCTGGTTGAATGCCGACCAGTTGATCAGAAAATATGTCGTTATCGCAAACGATTTCTCGCAGGGCTTGCGGCTTGAAAAGAATTTGCGCTTTCTTCAGTTGGATCAGCCGTTCGCCGTCGACCAAGAGGGCGAGAGCCTGTTTATCTCCAGTAAAAGTTATCAGCGTTATGACGGGCTCGCCGCAGCGGTCAATGCGCTGGATGTACGGGCGACATTAGCAGTGTATAGAAAGTTCAGGCCGCTATTGGTGCAGGTTTTTAAGGAGTTTAGCTATCCGGAAGAGTATAATTTGGAAGATATTATGATGAAAGCGGCGGCGGTCATTATTGCCGCGCCTGTCAGCGACGAGCGAATTGCATTGGAAAAAGGCTCGATACATTACAAATTCGCCGATCAACAACTTGAGGCATTAAATCCGGTACATAAACAAATGTTGCGGATGGGGCCAGAGAACACCCGTATTATTCAAAACAAATTGCGTTTGTTTGCCGAAAATCTGGCTAATACAAAAGAATAAGTTTTTACGGGGATAAAGCTGAGTTGAGCAGGCTTGTCTGCTCAAACGAAACTTATGCCCTTTGGGTATAAAGCTGAGTTGAGCAGTTTGCCTGCTCAAACGAAACTTATGCCCTTTGGGTATAAGGTTTAATAAACCGGGTAAAGTAAATTCCGATGCTACCGGGTGCCGAACACGACAATCGTCTTGCCATGGGCGCTAATTAATTTCTTGTTTTCCAGTTCCTTTAAAACACGTCCGGCCATTTCTCTTGAGCAGCTGACCATACGGCCGATTTCCTGTCTGGATATGTGTAGTTGCATACCGTCGGGATGTGTGATTGCTTCGGGGCTTTTGCATAGATCAATTAAGGTTCGGGCAATTCGTCCTTCTACATCCATGAACGCCAGATCGCGTAAATTACGGCTAGTGGTTAGTAAACGTGACGATAATTGTTCGCCAATCATGAAAAAAATCTCGTATCCGTATTCGATGAGTTCTTTTTTCAGGATTTGACGAAGCCTGTCGTAGCTTATCTCAGCCAGGTGGCACTCGGTGCGTGTCTTAACGGTGACTTTTCGTGTTTCGGCCTCTTTAAAAATACCGATTTCTCCGATAAATTCATTTTTATTCAGGTAAGCGAGAATCAGCTCATGCCCTTCTTCGTCCTCCACGCACACACTAACCGATCCGTTTACAATAAAATATAAACGATCTCCAATATCGCCAGGCCGAATAATAGTCGTTTTAGCCGGATATTTTTTTATATGGCAAAAACGTAAGAAATGCTCCAGGGCTTCTTTATTATGATTTTCTTGGTTTTTCAGTGTCATCTTAACAATTCATTTGTTATTGGTGCTGTAGCGAATTCGATTAACAATGCAGGATTTTAACAAAAAAATCAATATTGTTACTCTGGGAAAAAGAGTTTTTATGCTACTCTATGCGTCATTTTTAACCGGGAAAAAAAATGCAAGTAACAGTTAAATGGGTTGATGGCGTGATGTTCGTCGGCGAAACCGGCAGCGGACATGCTGTTGTCATGGATGGTCCTCCCGACCACGGTGGTCGCAACATAGGTATACGCCCCATGGAAATGCTTTTGCTGGGCGTGGGCGGTTGTTCATCTTTTGACGTGGTGCAGATTTTACAAAAAGGCAGGAACGATATTGTTAAATGCGTGGCCGAGGTCACCGCGGAGCGGGTAGATGCGGTCCCGAGTGTGTTTAGCAAGATTCATCTGCACTTTATTGTCACCGGTCATGATCTAAAGGCATCTGCTGTTGAAAGGGCTGTAAAGTTATCCGCAGAAAAGTATTGTTCTGCGTCTATCATGCTAAGTAAGGCTGCGGTGGAAATCACCCATGATTTTGAAGTTATCGAGGTTTAACTATTTTGAACAAATTGCAATTACACGGCTTTAATAATCTAACAAAGTCGCTCAGTTTCAATATCTATGATATTTGTTATGCTCCTGCAGAACAGCAACAAGCTTATATCGAGTATATCGATGAAGCTTATAATGCCGATAAATTGACCCAGATTCTTAAGGATGTTGCCGACATCATTGGCGCGCAGGTTCTTAATATTGCCCGCCAGGATTATGAACCGCAAGGCGCCAGCGTTACGATGCTGATTTCCGAAGGTCATGTGCCTCCACCGCCCAGCATGAATAGCCAATCGCCGGGTCCGTTGCCTGAAACGGTGCTGGCGCATTTGGATAAAAGTCATATTACTGTGCATACTTATCCTGAAAGCCATCCGGATAACGGCATTAGTACTTTTCGCGCCGACATCGACGTTTCAACGTGCGGCCGAATTTCGCCGCTGAAAGCGTTGAATTACCTGATCCACAGCTTTGAGTCCGACGTCGTGACGATGGACTATAAAGTGCGCGGTTTTACCCGTGATATTTCAGGCCGGAAGCATTATATCGATCACAAGATCACATCGATTCAGGACTATATTGCACTCGATACGCAAGAAAGTTACCAAATGATCGATGTAAACGTGTATCAGGAAAATATTTTCCATACCAAAATGATGCTCAAGGAAACCGAACTGGAAAATTATCTGTTCGAAAAAGAATGCGATCTGACCGATGAGCAAAAAGCGGAAATAGAAAGCAAGCTGCATAAGGAAGTGACTGAGATTTTCTATGGTCATAACTATCGTCAGCGTTACGAAGAAGTTAAGGCTTAACTGCCGATTTAGCGAGGACGGCCTTTCCGGCCGTCCTTTTCGGTTTATTAACCGGTTACTTTAACTGCCGTGCAATTAAAGTAACCGGATGAAGTACTTCCAGCGTTATTCCTCGTTCCCTTAATCCGGCCGCTATATGCAAAGCACAACCGATGTTGGAGCTGACCAGATAGTCGGGCGAATGTTCCAAAGCCGCTCCCAATAAATCACTCAGCAACGCTTGCGCCATAAGCGGATGATCCAGCATATAACTGCCAGCCGAACCGCAGCATTGAATCGCGGCCGGCAATTGCGTGATTTTAATGCCGGGAATTTGTTGCAGCAGCTTTAACGCGCCTTGTTCTTCACGCATCACATTTTTTAACGAGCACGGCGTATGCAAACATACCGGCGCCGGCAGCGGCATTAATTGACCGCTAAGATCACAGCCTGACTTGATCAGGAATTGGCTGATGTCGATGACTTTCTTCGCAAAACCGTCCTGCCGGTATTCCTCTTGCATATGGCTGCCGCAACCGCTGGCAATAGTGATTATCGCATCCAGGTTTTTATCGGCAAAAGCATCGCAATTGATCGCGGCCAACTGAGCGGATGTGCGATCGTCGCCGTCATGCAAGTCCAGCGCCCCGCAGCAAGTCTGACGTTCGGGGATGGATACGTTAAATCCTGCTGCGGTTAATACCTTAATCGCAGCGTTGACTGTCTCATGATCCAGCAATGAGCCCATGCAGCCGATAAACAAACCGACATTGCCTTTGGCTTCGGCAATTGCAGGATAGTGCGGCGCTAAAGTCAGCGGCTCGTGATAACAGGGCAATAGACGGTCGATTTTATCCAGTCTTAACAATTCCGGTAACTTGAGCAGGCGCGCCGTTTTTTGCAAGGCAGTGGTTTGGTAGAACTTTAAACCCGATTGCGCGAAACGGCCGACGCTTTTATTGTGCGTCACTTTTTTCATTAGCGATGCCGCCAACGTCGTGCCGCGCTCGTCCTTTACTTGTTCGCGAAAATTATTGATCAGCCGTCCGTAAGGTACGACCGCCGGGCAAGCCCGTTCGCAAGAACGGCATAGCAGGCAGTTGTCGATATGCTCAAGCAGCTTTTTCGACGTTTCCAGATGCCCGCCCGCCCAAGCCTGAATCAGCGCGATACGGCCGCGCGGCGACTCGTTTTCGTTTTGGGTTTTGGTGTAAGTGGGGCAGTGCGGCAGACATAAACCGCATTTGACGCAAAGATCCGCGTCGGCTAATAACTTATTCATGTTTTTGTGCGGCGATTGCATTGATTATTTCTAAATACTCATCGGTTTTAGGCCGATATAAAAACATTCCCAGCGCCGAAAGTCCGGTAAAGATGTACAAAGTGTTGAAGCCGTCGCCCAGTATGAACATGACCAAGCCCAAGATGCCGACCACTTCAACCAGCGACATCGACACAATAACGGTCGTTAGATAACGGCTTCTGGCTAAGGCGACTGGACCGCTCTGAGTCTGCGGGCGAGGCATTGTTTGATTCAAGCGCAGCTGAATGTGCCGTATCAGGTTAGTCAGCGGAAACGTCACGATAGCCACGGCATACAGTACAGTCCTGATCAGTATCCGTTGGGCTTCCGGTAACGGCTGCTGGAGCTGTGCGCCAACGGTATGGCAAATGACGACATAGGTCGTCAACATCATAAGCATCATGCCGACAATAATCCAATGAAGGGTGAGATCGGACTTTAATGGTTCGCTTTCAACCGGGTTGCCCATGTTGTTTCCTATAGAGTGGATGTAGCTGTCTATCATACCAAACCCCGGTGCCGCGCGGCATTAATGTTGATTGGCTGGTTTTTGTCCTATTCGCTCCATTTTTATTCAGTGTCCACGAAAGACACGAAAAGCACGAAACAATACCAGCGGTAGGTTTCTTTCCGGTATTTATTAAATGCCCCGTTTGTTCGGAATGTTGCCAGTTAGACCTTCCAGGTTTTTAAAACCTGGAAGGTCTGCCGGTTGGCAGGCTTCTCGCTTCACGCCAGGTCAGGGATGGTTGTCATGAGTGTAAGCAGCGGCGAGCTGTTTATAGCTATGACCACAACAACTTCTGGTTTGACTATTTTCGTGTCTTTCGCGCTTTTCGTGGACGACGCTTTTTATCATCTGTAGACGTAACAGGAATTACAAAAATCTTTTGACAATTCGAGACAACCGGTCGTATTATTTTAATATGAGTGAAATTACAAAAAAACAAATCAATCGCGAAAACCTGCTAAACCAGGGCGTAACCTTGCTGATGGAGCAGGGCTATCACGGTACCGGACTGAAAGAGATTCTGGATGCCGTGCAGATCCCTAAAGGCTCTTTCTACAATTACTTCGGCAGCAAAGAACACTTTGGCGCGGAAGTTATCCAACATTACATCGAGCCTTTCATCAAGCAATTGACCGGGCATTTGCAGCAGTCCGAGGATGACGCGCTTGGCGCATTGCAGCGCTATTTCAACGAAGGCATTGCCGATCTTGAGAAAGCTAACTTCAAAGGCGGCTGTCTGCTCGGCAATTTGATGGGCGAAATCGGCGATACCAGCGATATTTGCCAAAAATCGCTGCAAGATGCGTTAAACCGTTACCGGGATTTAATGCAATCTGGCCTGGAGAAAGCCCAGCAGCAAGGCACGATAAGAACCGACAAAACGGCTGAAGAAATGGCCGACCTGCTGGTCAACACCTGGCAGGGCGCCTTATTAAGGATGAAAATTGAAAAATCCTCCGCACCGCTGAAACAGTGTTGCCAGGATTTGTTGGGCGATTTTTTTAAAGCGTAATTTGGAAAAAACCCCATTATTTTTACCATCAACCAGGAGACACACATGCCAAAATATATTATCGAACGCGAAATTCCCGGTGCAGGCGAATTAGCTTATCGCGAGCTGCAAAACATTTCCGGGAAATCATGCGGCGTTCTGTGCGAGTTGGGACCGAAGATTCAGTGGGTGGAAAGCTACGTGACCGACGACAAAGTCTACTGCGTCTACATCGCACCGAATGAAGAACTGATCAGGGAACATGCCGAAAAAGGCGGATTTCCTGCCAACCGTATTTCCCAAATCAGGACAGTGATTGACCCGACCACGGCCGAATAAGCCGATTCCCGACGGCGGCCACCTTAACCCTAGGCGCCGCCTGCCATAATCCGAGAGGTACCAATGAAAACAACGCAGATAATCAAAGCCATACGCTCCGTGCTGGTATGCACGGCATTGCTGAGCCCGTTAGCGGCGCAGGCGGAAATACTGGCCATGGCCAACTACGAAAGCAAGCCCGGCCAAACGCCAAGACACGAAGGCATCGCAATTATCGATGTCGATCCGGCATCGAAAAGCTTCGGCAAAATCCTGAACGACATTCCGCTGCCGGACGACCTGGTCGCCCATCATATTTTTTACAACAAAGACCTCAGCAAAGCCTATATCACCTCGCTGGGCAACGGCGCGCTGCACGTGATGGACATGACTCATGTGCCGTATCGTCCAAAAAAAATCGACATGCCCGACTGTAAAGTTGCCGAGGACGTGGTGTTCTCTAAGGACAACAAGACTTGGTTCATGACCTGTATGGGCTCCAGTAACGTGATCGTTGGCGATGCCGCAACCGACAAACAGATCAAAGTCATTGCCGCGAACGATAAAGACGCGTTCGTCCGCTATCCGCACGGCATCACCCTCAATGACGACATCGACCGCATCATTATTACCAGCACCGTCAGTCCCGATTTGAAAGACGCCGGCGAAACCGTCACCGTGATCGAAGCGTCCAGCGGCAAAGTGCTGTCCAGTCATAAACTGACCGACAAACCGTCCCCGTCCGGCGTGTCGCCGGTCGAAGCGGTGTTCCTGCCCGGCACACACCCTCCGTTGGCTTACATCAATACGATGTTCGGCGGCGAAGTGTGGACCGCAACCTGGAACGCGGGCGACAAAGCTTTCGACTTCAAGGCGGTGTTTGATTTTAATGCGGTCAAGCAAGGCGTACCGTTGGAAATCTATTTCAACGACGAAGGCGACCGCATGTACATCACCACCGCGAATCCCGGTTATTTCAACATTTTCGACATCACCGACAAGCAAAAACCGTCGTTGATCAAAGCGATCCCGACCGCGGGCGGCGCGCACCACGTTGTTATTACGCCGGACGAGCATTACGCGATCGTGCAAAACAGTTTTTTAAATCTGCCGGACATGAGCGACGGCTCGATCACTGTTGTTGATTTGAAGAAGCTGGAAGTCAAAGCGACGATAGATACGTTCAAGAAACAGGGGCTTAATCCTAACTGCATTATTATGATGCCGAAGTGGCATCATGATACGGCGCATTAGAAACGGCGCGGTTCTTTGGTGGTGGGACGCGCTTTGCGTTCCACCACTGGATTTTTGTAGAAACCATATAATCATTAGTTAAGTTTCATAAATGATGGAGAAAATACTAAGTACTTGGGCAGGACTTTCGAGCCATTTCATTGGTGATTGTTTTGATATAGCCAAACCTTACCTAGATAAGCAGTTTGAAGGTATGGATCCTTATGTCAGATTCGTTAGTTCTCAGTTATTCATTGATTGTCATTTGAGTAGTGAAAGCTCAGTACTTTTGATAAGAGAAGGCAAAGAGTGGGATGCTGATATCATTAACAGGTCTGTCATGGAAGGAACAATTAAGTATGTTTTCCTAATGAGCGGTGAGTCCACTGACGTGCAGACCAAAGCATTTGAGTATTGGGAGCTGCTTCCAAATTATGCGGCTGTAAAGCACCATGAGCGGGCATCAAGTTTTCTGAGCGAGGTAGCGAACCCGGATGCTCCTGAATGGATTCCGTTTAAGAATCTCCTATTAACCGAACAGGAAATAGACGCATATAGGAACGGAGTCAACCGAGCAGATAGAAAAAAGCTAGAGCAGAAATGGTCATTCTCTGAAATAACGAAAAGTTTCAACGCAAGCCAATCCGAAGGATTGCGCTTACTGGTACACCTCGCGCATGGTTATGGAATGAGTAGCCACCTGATCCATAAGGACGGTGATGGGGTTGGTATGGTATGGGAGCGATATGGCCGCAATGAAGATGAGCAGTTTGCGGTGAAGTTAGGGCACTGTGCCAGAATCATTTCTGATATATGTTCATTTTCGAAACTAAGACTATTCCAGCTCCTGAAATTTTGTAATCAACAAACAGATATCATTTATAAAACTGAAACTCGCTATCAGCTTCTTTTTGATGAATTGAGAAAGGCAGGAGAGAATTTCACTAAAGTAGAGTATGGAGAAGAACTTAACAACCAGGTCAATAAGGATGCTTCGCGCTGAAGCGTTCGCGCCTGCTACCTAGGCAATATAGCTTTGTTCTGCTGGTTCCCAAGCTCCAGAGGCTGTGAAAGTATTCCGAAATTAGGCGGAATTGCCAATTTCGATAACAACAATCAATAACTTACAGCGCATTTCCTGCTGTTTTTTAGCGATTTTGATAATACTTTTACAGCCTCTGGAGATTGGGCCCCAGCCAAATAGGGTACGTGATGGGTACACTACAAAACTTCGCTGAAAAAGACCATGTTTAGCATGGATTCCATGCTACCATGAACTCATGATTGAATCGTTCAAAGATCAAGCCAGCGAGGACATATTCAATGGCGTCAATTCAAAAGCCGCAAGAAAAGCGTGTCCTCAAACTCTCTGGCAAGTTGCCGCGAGAAAACTTGATCAGCTTGATTCTGTTCAATCGGTAGAGGAACTTAAAATTCCTCCCGGCAATCGGCTTGAGAATCTTTCGGGCGACAGAAAAGCCGAATACAGTATTCGTATCAATGAACAGTACAGGATTTGTTTTATGTGGGGTAAAACTGGTCCTTATAACGTAGAAGTTACCGATTACCATTAGGAGCGCATATGGTTCGTATTCCAACCGACAGACCGCCTACACATCCCGGTGAAATGCTTCGGGATGAGTTTCTTGTTCCGATGAATATAAGCCAGCGCGATCTTGCAAATGCAATTCACGTTCCTTATCAGCGGATTAATGAGCTGGTCAACCGGAAGCGTGGTGTTACGCCAAGCACCGCGTTACGTCTGGCAAAGTTTTTCGGGGTATCGGCGGATTTCTGGCTCAACCTACAGATTCGATGGGACTTATACAAAGCGCAAGCTGCGGAAAAAAATGAGCTGGACTCCATTCAAGATTTCCATCACTTGCAAAAAATAGCCTAACGGTCTAAAGACGCTGGTTCCCAAGCTGGAGAGGCTGTGAAAATATTCGTTTTAGAACAAAAGCAAAAGCATTCACCACGAAGGCATGAAGGACATGAAGTATTTAATATATTGATTTTAAAAAGTTATTTTTTCTTCGTGATCTTCGTGGTGAATAAGCTTTTAAACCGATTTTGATAAAACTTTCACAGTCTCTGGAGCTTGGGAACCAGCGAAAGACTCGAGCCGCTTACCTGCTACTCGCAACCGTCATCATATAACGCTGCTTGATCGCCTGCGCCAATTGATGCACGGCCATCGCGTATTTATCGCTATTGTTGTATTTCTTGATCACCTTGAAATTCGGATGAACGCGCCAGAATTCGCTGCCTTTCGCCGCGCTCAGCTCAATCGTCGATTCGCCGTAGCTTTTAGTCTGATTGGCGACCGGCATCGTGTTTTGCCAGCCGTGACGCGAAAAATAATGCGCTACGCTGCCGATTGCGTCGCATTGATCCCAAAGATTACGGTGCCCGTCATTATTGAAATCAACCGCCAAGGTCCGGAAACTGCTCGGCATGAATTGGCCCAGGCCCATTGCCCCAGCCCAGGAACCGACCGGTTTCAGCGGGTCGTAGCCTTCTTCGCGGCTCATCAGCAGGAAGTTTTCCAGTTCCGACTTAAAAAAGCCGGCGCGCCGTTGCGTGTCGAACGCCAGCGTCGTCAACGCGTCGAGAATGCGGGTTTTGCCGACATTACGGCCGAAGAACGTTTCCACGCCGATAATCGCAACGATATATTCGGGATCGACGCCGTAAGTGGCGCTGGCTTTACGGATCGAGTCTTCGTTATTGCTCCAAAAGGCGGCGCCGTTATTGATATGCGCTTCGGTAAGGAATTGCTGACGGTAACGCGTCCAGCCGCCTACTTTCGGGTGCGAAGGCGCCGGGCCGTTGTACGGGGCCGGATTTTCCAGGCGGATAACGTAATCCAGGCGTTTGGCCTGGGCAAACAAGTTATTTAGATAGCTTTCGGAAAATTTATGTTCAAAAACCATATGCCGGATAAAGTCCTGTACCGCCGGCGAATTGGAATAAGTTCCGGTCAATACCGGCGGCTGGTATTCCTCCAGTGGCTGGGTAAGGGGCGTTGCGGCTGTATCGACAGGCGGCGGGGTATTGGGTTGAACCGATGGATTGCTTGCGCAGCCGGTAAGCGCGAGCGCTAAAGCCAGTTGTAAGGCGCATGTACTGCTTGTGTTTTTCACGGGTGTCTCTTTTATTTTTAATGTTGATCGGTAATCCATTGACCAAAATTTATAAAGCTGAGTTGAGCAGCTTGTCTGCTCAAACGAAACTTATGCCCTTTGGGTATAAAACGTTCTGTGTCGCAACTTGTTATTAGAGAATAGATAAACTACATAATCCTCCTACTTCATTTTCATCGTTAAGCCGGCACTGCAAAAAAATACTTGCTCGCAATGTTGCCCCATTAATTGCGCGGCCTTGCCGGATAAATCGACGAATTGCCGGGCCAAACGGTTGTCGGAAACGACGCTCAGGCCGACTTCGTTATGCACCAGCACCAAGTCGCAGGATAACTGTAGCACTGCCTCAAGCTCCTGCAAAATTTCCTTTTCAGGTATCTGATAATAAAGTTGGTTGTTCAGCCACATCGACACGCATTCGACCAGTACAGGTCCTCGGCATTGCTGCAATGCGGCCAGCAATTTGACCGGTTCCTCGATCGTGATAAAGGCGTCCCGGCGGCGTTGTTGGTGAATTTCTACGCGCGTCCGCATCTCGTCGTCGAACACTTCGTTGGTTGCCAAGTAATAAGGTTTACTAACCGCCTGTTGCAAAATATAGGCTTCCGCGAGCCGCGATTTGCCGCTTTTGATGCCCCCTATGAATAGCGTTTTCATGACAGCAAAATTCCGGTTGCCAATGACGTTAAAACAATCAGGTTAATGCCTGTTTTCATTTTTAATGCTTGGGTTAATGTCGATTTATCGACCGGGTTAATCGGCAAGCCCAGCGTCGGTTTATGTTTGATTTGCCCGTGATAGCTCGCGTCGCCGCCCAACGCAACGCCCAACGCGCCGGCCATTGCCGCAATCGGGTAGCCGGCGTTCGGACTTTCCAGTTTGTTGCCGTCGCATAATAAACAGTGCCAGGCGCGCCGTTTGTCTTCTGCCAATGCGGCAATCAGCAATGCGGTCAGCCGGGCAGGGATGTAATTGGCTATGTCGTCGACGATTGCCGCCGTTTTGCCGAAGTGAAAATAACGTTCGGTTTTATAGGCAATCATCGAATCCATCGTATTGATGGCTTTATACACCGCAATGCCTGGCAAGCCGAACAGCACTAAGTAAAACAGCGGCGCGATAACCCCGTCGCTGAGGTTTTCGGCCCAGGTTTCCAAGCCGGCTTTATAAATTTCGGTTTCGGTCATGTCGCCGGTGTCGCGGCTGACCAGGTAACTTAACGCCTGCTTGGGGTTGTTGGCGGTTAACAAGGCCGCGACGCTGGAATGCAGCATGTTCATCGCCAAGCCGGTCGATGCGAGCGCCGCTAACACCGGCAGCTCCAGCCAACCCGGCAATAAACCGCAGACATAAACCAGTGCGATGCTGAGCGACAAGGCCACGGCAATCAGGCTAACGACCAGCAGCGCGCCGGGCAAAATCCGGTTGCCGTAAAACCGGCGTTCAAAGCCGGAAATAAACTCGCCGAACAGCACAACCGGATGCTTGCACGGCAATTCGCCGAACGCCAAATCGATCAGGTAAGCCAAGGCAGCCAATTCAAAAAACATCGAAATATTCAACCGTTATAAAAAGGATCCGTGTAAATCCGTCCAATCCGTGTGCCATTAAAAACTCAATCCGCTTGTAACGCCTGCAAGATCGCGGCTATATCCAGGTTTTGCCCAACCATATCGGCAAAGCCCTGAATTTCGGCCTCACGGTAATCCGAATAAGCGTAGCCCCGGTACCGAGGATTAATCGTTTTGAAATAATCGGTGCGAAACGCATCGTTATCGAAAATGCCGTGGACATGCGTTCCAGAGAACCGGCTGCCTTGAAAATACAGCGGGTATTTATCTATCCGACCGCAATGGATTTCATAACCGCCGATTGCGTCGTAAGAAAACAGCCGGTATTGCCCGCGCGCCAGTATTTTCGGCCGTTGGTACAGCACGGTGTCGTCGATAAAAGCGAAGCCCGGCTCGACAATGGCGGTTTCATGTTCAATCGCATCGGGATCGTGCAGAGCACCGCAGAACATCTGGTAGCCGCCGCAAATGCCGAATGCCGGTTTGTTGAGTCGTTGAATTTCTTCGAACAAGCCTTGTTTTTTCAGCCATTGCAAATCGCGGATCACGGTTTTGCTGCCCGGCAACAGCACCATGTCGAAGCTAGACAGCGGACGGTAATCGTGGATTAGTTCGACGTACAGTTCGGGATCGGCCATCAGCGCATCGAGATCGTTGTAATTGCTGAGGCCCGGATAGCCAATCACGGCGATGCGGATTTTGGCGTCGTGCAGCCGTTGCCGGTAATTGCGTAGAGACTGCGAATCTTCCATGTCGATATTCAACGGTGTAAACGGCAGTACGCCCAAAACCGGCACGCCGAAACGCTCGGCGATAATTTTTTCGCCTTCGTCGAAAAAACGCCGGTCGCCGCGGAATTTGTTGACCACCACGCCGATCAGGTTGCCGCGCATGACAGGATCCATTAGTTCCAGAGTGCCGTAAATCGACGCAAACACGCCGCCGCGCTCGATGTCGGCGACCAGGATATTTTTCGTGTTGAAGCTGTTCGCAACGAAGGTATTCGACAAATCCTTGTCCAACAGGTTCAACTCGACCGGCGAACCGGCGCCTTCCGCAACGATCAGGTCATAGTCTTGTTGGAGTTGCGAAAACGCCTGTTTGACTTGTTCTTTTAAACCGTCGATTTCGGCGTAATAGGCCGCAATCGATTGGTTTTGGTAAACCAAGCCGTTCACAATCACTTGCACCGAGCCGTTGCCGTGCGATTTCAGCAGCACCGGGTTGAACAGGTAGCTCGGCTCGACCCGCGCGGCTTCGGCTTGCAGGCATTGGGCGCGGGAAATTTCCCGGCCTTCTTTAGTGACCGCGGAATTATTCGAGACGTTCTGCGCTTTGAACGGCGCGACCTTCAGGCCCTGGTCGGCGAAAATCCGGCACAAGGCCATGACTAGCGTGGTTTTACCGGCATCCGAACTGGTGCCGAATATGGCTAATGGTTTCATTGGTAGTTTATTTATGCGCCATGCGGAAATCGTTAATAGAACACGGATGACACGGATTGGACGGGTTTAAACGGATTTTTAAAAGTAACACCTTGTTATGTATTCTAAATCCGTGTTCTATTTTGTCTTTGTGCTAAATAGTTAGGTTAAAACTATGAGCAAGCTGTGCTAGTTCCCAAGCTGGAACTTGAGAACCCGCGTGTTTCCTAGCATCAGTTAATATTTCTAAAACTGTCGGAGAGCCGGGCTATGGCTTGTTCGTCCTTGACCGCGAAACGCACATGGCTTTTATCCAGGCCCGCAAAATTATCGCAGACACGGATCAAAATCCGCGCAGGCTCCAATTGCGTTTGCAGTTGATGACCGTCTTCGCCATTCTTCAAACGTGCCAGCAAGAAATTGGCCTGGCCCGGATAAATCTTGTCGAATAAGCCCGATTCTTGCAGCGCTTGATGCAGCAAATCCCGCCAATAGGCAGTCTGTTGCCGGGTCTGTGCGATGAATGCAGTATTCGCCAGCGCCTGCTGCATATAGGCCATGTCCAGGCTGGATAATTTCCAGGCCGGTTCGAAGCGCTTTAGCTGCTTTATTGCAGTTGCCGAAGCTTGGATAAAACCGATGCGGATTCCGGCGCAGCCGTAAAACTTGCTCAGCGATTTGATTACATAAAGCTTATCGTAATCCGCAATGCGTTCTGCAACCGAGTCTGTCTTGCCGAAGTCCAGAAACGACTCATCGATAATAATCGTGCAATCCGCCGCTTGCCACATCGCCAACAATTCTTGCATCTCGTAAAGCCGGCCGTCCGGCGTCGACGGATTCACAAAAATAACCGTGCTGTGTTGCGAAACATCCGCCGTTAGGTTGCCGCTGAACCGGTCGATGTTCTGCACGGTGCAGCCCAGCTCCCCGGCAATATGCGCATATTCGCCGTACAGCGGCGCGTATAAAACCAGGTCTTTCGGCTGCAAGCTGCGCAACAGCGCGAAAATGGCCGCGCTTGCGCCGTTGAACACTTCCATGTCAGCGCCTGCGGGAGCCGGATAACGCTGCTTGATCGCCTGTTTTAACAAACCATAGTCGGGATCGGCGTACGGTGTAAGTTTTACATCGTGCAAGCAGCTCAAATCGACAGCTTGTTCCGGGTTGATGTTGGACGAAAAATCCAGCACCTGTTCCGGCAGGCAGCCGAGCCGCTCGGCGAACCGGTAAATATTGCCGCCGTGACCCATTATAAGTTGATGTATTCGACGTAAAGATAATTGTCGGCTTGCCGCAGTTTATGCACGGAGCCCGAATCTATCCGCAATTGGAACGAATTGGCTAGCGGCAGGTTTAAAGCGCGCGCCAACAAGGCGCGGATAACGCCGGCATGAGTGATGACCAAGACCTGTTCGGCACCGGTGGCTAATAAATCCTGCCAAAACTCGCCTGCACGCCGGTACAAATCTTCAAAATTCTCGCCGTTCGGCGGCGCGGCGGTCACAAAATTATTCATCCAATGCTGTAACGCATCGGCTTCGATCTGGTCGAAACGCTTGCCTTCCCAAGCGCCGAAATCAAGCTCCTGAAGCCGCGGATCGGTGCTTACCGTATCCGAGAACGTCTCGGCCAATTGCAGGCACCGGGTTAACGGGCTGCTGTAAACTTTACAGTCCTCGTTAAATTCGGGCAGCTTGTCGTGCAGATTAGCCATCTCGTCAGGAAAACTATCGGCCAGGGCCACATTGCTTTGTCCGTAGCACACGCCGGTATCGGTAGCCGTCTGGGTGTGGCGAATTAAATAAATATCCATAACGCATTCACGCTTAAATAAAAAACAGTTTCGGCAACTTGCTGGCTTGCGCCTAGACAATCGCCGGTATAGCCGCCGATATGGCGGTAAAAATAATGTCCCAGCAGCAGGATTGCAAGCAGTACGGGAATGATTGCGAGCGCGCATAACATCGGTAACAGCGCCAGCGGCAACAAGGCGATGACGGTAGCAAAAGCCAGTTCTTGAAGATTGGGCTTATAAACCGCTCCTGAGGCTTTGCTGTCATTGTCACGCGCATAATTATAACGCCACATCAGCCATAACGGCGATAAACGGCTGAGGCTGTGTCCGGCGATCAAGGCTAACGGTACCGCGGCGGCCGGTATCGCAGTTAGTGCGCTGATTTTCAATGACAGCATCAATAACAGGCCGAGAACGCCGTAAACCCCAATATGGGAATCTTTCATGATCGCCAGTATGCGCTGCTTATTCATGCCGCCGCCGAAGCCGTCGCAGACGTCGGCAAAGCCGTCTTCATGCAATGCGCCGGTCATCAAAATGCCGGCAACCAGCGCCAGGATTGCCGCCGTAGTTTGCGGCCAGGCTAAATCGGCTAAGTAAAAGCTTAGCGCGGCGGCGGCGCCAACCAGCCAGCCGACCAAGGGCAAACAGATCACTGCCCGAGGCAACTGTGAGTAATCCAAGGATTGAGGGTGGGGCAGTCGGTCGCATCGGTTCCCTCGGCAACTGCTCCTGCGTTGCTCTACCTCCTGCGTCCCTGGCAGTCGTACCGCTTGCGACACTTCTGACCTCCATGGATGGAGGAAATGCCGGGGACTGCCTGAAGCAGTCTCGGCCGCCATCCCCGGCAGTCGAGTGTAGAAGCTGAGGGCTAGAAAGAATAGTTCTATATTGGGCATCGCTGTTATGCCCTACCTATCCAATAATCGGGTTTTCGATGTAAGTGCGCCACAGCGATAACAACAATTTTATCGGCATCTATGCCATATAAGATTCCATAGGGAAAACGTTTAACTAAACAACGTCTTATATTTTTCTCAATTAATATATTAAGATTCGGCATAGCTGATAATTCTCCTGATTACCGCATCGAATTCATTTAAAAACTGCACTCCTAAATTTTTCTGTTGGGTTTCATACCACTCAAAAGCCTAATTCAGCTCAGTTTGTGCGGCTTTAAGAAATTCAATTTTCATTTATATTTTTGCATAACCGTTTCATAGCTTACGGTTTCTAACTCACCCGCTGTATAGGCTTGCCATCTTTTTTGCGCTTCCTCGCGCCAGATAGCATCGATTTCAGGATTGGGCGTATCTAAATCGGCAAGTAATAATTCCGCTAAGCGTAATTTCTCCAGTGACGGTAAATGGCTAATCTGTTGGTAAAGCTCTTGGCTGTTAGGCATGGTTGTGTCTCCGGAAGTTTTAAAGAGTTTTGTTGTCCCTAAATGCATATGGGAACAAGATAAATGATTTTAAAGCAGGTGAAAGATTCAAGGTAAAAAACCTTGAATCTTTCACCTGCTTTTTATATCCAGAGGGCGTAATTTTCGTTTGAGCAGACAAAGCTGCTCAACTCAGCTTTAACAATCAACCCCTGCCTCAGCAAACGTAGCCATCTCGTTTAAAAACATAACAGCCGATTGCAGCAGCGGATACGCAATGGCAATGCCGGAACCTTCGCCGAGGCGCAGTTCCAGGTTCAGCAGCGGTTTTGCATTGAACTGTTGCAGTAAAGACTGATGGCCCTGTTCGTTGGAAACATGGCTGAATACGCAATAATCCAGCACATGGGGATACAGCTTATGCGCAACCAGCAGCGCGGCACCGGCAATAAAGCCATCGACTAAAATCAACATGCCCAATTCGGCAGCCTTCAGATACGCGCCGACCATCATCGCAATTTCGAAACCGCCGAACGTGGCAAGTACGGATAATGGTTCGGTTACATCTTTATGTTTTGTCGCTGCCCGTTGCAATAGCGTGACCTTATGCTGCAACTGCCCGTCATTTAAACCGGTGCCGCGGCCCACGCAACGCACTAACGACAAGCCGGTTAAACGATGCATCAGCATCGCGGCGGACGAGGTGTTGCCGATGCCCATTTCGCCGAAGCCGATGCAGTTGCAACCGGCTTGATGTTGGCGCGCAACCAGGTCCGCTCCGGCTTGCAAGGCTTTGATGCATTCTTCGGCCGTCATCGCAGGATCGGTTAAAAAATTCTTCGTGCTTTTGGCGATTTTTGCATCAATCAGCTTGGGATGGTTGCTCAAGTCGGCGTTGACTCCGGCATCGACAACCAACAAATCGATGCCATGCTGTTTCGCAAAAACGCTGATTGCCGCGCCACCGGCCAGAAAGTTGGCGACCATTTGCGCGGTAACGGTTTGCGGATAGGCACTGACGCCGGCTTCGACAATGCCGTGGTCGCCGGCAAAAATCAGCATGCACGGTTTACTTAAATTCGGCGTCAGGCTGTTTTGGCATAAGCCTATTTTTAATGCCAGCGATTCCAATTGGCCTAACGAACCTTGCGGCTTGGTTTTTTGGTCGATTTTGGTTTGTAAGGCGGCGCTTAGCTTTGAGTTTAGCGGGGGAATGACAAAATTTAGCGGCACGGCGTATTCCAGGTGTTTTCGAATAATAAATCGTTAAGGTTTCTGCGAACCTCCCATTGCTCTTGTTCCAGCATTGGTTTGTCGTAGAATTTATCGACATGGCCGAGACATAAAACCGCGAACGGCCGGCTGTCTTCGGGCATGTTTAACAAGGTTTTCAGGGTTTCCGGTTCGAACATCGACACCCAGCCCAGGCCGATGCCTTCCGCCCGTGCCGCGAGCCACATGTTTTGTATCGCACAGGCCAAGGATGCCAAATCCATTTCCGGCAACGTGCGGCGGCCGAATATATACTGCTGCCGTTGCTCGCACAAGGCCGCAACCAGCACTTCCGGGCATTCCAGTATGCCTTCCACTTTCAGCTTCATAAACTCGTCTTCGCGCTCGTCCAACGCTTTGGCGGTCAGCAGGCGTTCCTGCTCGACCAAGGCATGGATGGCTTTGCGAAGCTCCGGGCAACTGATGCGCATAAACCGCCACGGCTGCATGAATCCGACGCTGGGCGCGTGGTGCGCGGCATCAAGCAGGCGCAACAGCAGCTCGGGATCGATAGGGGCGGGCAGAAAATGGCGCATATCGCGGCGCTCGTAAATGGCGCGATAGACCGCGGCGCATTCGGCGTCGGAATATCTATTTTGGCTCATTGGTATAGGCGAAGGGCAAAAGTGTTTTTCCGCTTAGGAATGAGTATGAAATAGTTTGAACAAACTCGCGCCCTATGTTTGCCGCCGGAGTGCAAGCTTCGCTTGCGCTTGCAGGCGAAGCTTCCGCTCCTGCTCTCGCCCCTCGCCAGCATCCATGCAGGCGAAGCCTGCACTCCGGCTATTAGCAACTTGTATAAGTTATTTCGTACGCATTGCATAGTTGTATCAAACATTATAAGGATGAGTAGCATTAAAGCCGTGCACTTTGGCTTTGGTCGTAAAAACCGGCGGCGTCCAAACATATTGTTTTTGCCCGGCCAAGAATTCGGCCAGCCATAAAGCCTGGTTGCGTATCGGCAATATAAACGCATACAGCTTCCCATCCGGCAGTTCGGCGACATCGCCCAACGCATAAACGGATTCGTCGCTGGTTTGCAATTGCCCGTTTACTTTGATGCCCCGGCCCGTTTCCAAACCGGCTTGCGCGGCCAGTTCGATACGCGGTTTGAAGCCGCAGGCGACGATCAGTCCGTCGAATTCGGCGGTTGTGCCGGTTTTTACGCCGACTTTTTCGCCTTGCCTCGAAAACTCCTGCACGTTCTGGTTCAGCAGCACGTTGACGCCGGAATCCTGCAACACTTGCCGCAACATCGCCGAATCGTCCGGCGTCAACTGCCGCTCCATCAAGCGATCCGTCGCATGGCACAGGGTGACCTTGTCGCCTGCCACCGCCAGGTCGGACGCCACTTCGCAGCCTATCAGCCCGCCGCCGACAATCGCCCAATCGGGCCGCCGGTTTTGTTCCAGCAGTGTTTGCCGGAACCGGCGCAACGCTTTCAAGTCGGCCAGGCTGTTCAAGCAGAAAAACAGTTCCCGGTACGGCCTGTACGGCGGCGGTATAAACGCGGCCGAACCTTGCGCCAGGATCAGCTTGTCGTAATGCAGCGTTTGTTCCTGGCAGACAACGGTTTTATCGGCACGGTTAATGGCCGTGACTTCGACGCCGCAATGTACATCAATGTTATTCTCGCGCAGCTGCTCGAAAGGTTTCAGGATGATCGATTGTTCGATTTGAGGCTGGGTAAAGCCGCGGGACAGCAGCGGCCGCGAATAATAGCCGTCTTGTTCCCAGGTCAGCAGCGTGATGTCGTCGCCGGGCGACAGCGCGCGGTATTTTTCGGCAAAGCTGACACCGGCCACGCCGGAGCCGATAATGACGATCCGCATCGTTTACGGCATTAAGTCGTAAGCGCTTTTTTCGGCGCCGCATTCCGGGCAACGCCAAGTGTCGGGAATATCTTCCCAGCGCGTGCCGGGCGCAATACCGGTATCCGGGTCGCCTTCCGCTTCATCGTAGATATGGCCGCAAATAGTGCACTGGTATTTTTTAAAATCAGACATAGTTATTCCTCGATTGAAAGTTTATCTCAGGCTCGACTTTAACAGGTCCTTCAATCCGAATCGACGGTTTTTAACCGATAGAGCGCCGAAATATCCTCATCGCCGTAACCTTCGGCCATTAAGCGTTCATAATCGGCGATCGTCATGTCGACCAGCGTAGTCGAAGCGCCGCTTTGTGCCGCCATGTTTTGGCAGATAATCAGGTCTTTATGGTGCAGCGCCAGTTTAAAACCGGGCGCGAACGTGCCTTGTGTCATCGTCGGACCGCGATGCTGCAAAAACCAGTTGCCGGCCGCGCCGCCGGAGATCACTTCGATGACTTTGTCCAGCGTCAGGTTCTGGGCTTTTGCAAACGCCAGCGCTTCGGTCACGGCCTGGTTGATGCCCGCCGCCATAACCTGGTTGACCGCTTTCGTGGCCTGGCCCGAACCGGTTGGGCCCATATGCATGATGCAGCGGGTCATTGTTTCCAGCACCGGGCGGATTTGCTCCAGCACTGCCAAACTACCGCCGACCATCATCGCCAGCGTGCCGTTCTTGGCGCCCTCAACGCCGCCGGATACCGGCGCATCGAGAAAAGCCGCGTGTTTTCTGGCTAAGATAGCGGCCGCTTGCTTGGCGGTATCGCTGCCGACCGTCGACATGTCGACAACGATAGTGCCGGGCTTGACGGCTTCGGCTATCGCGCTAACGACTTCCAGCACGTCCCGGTCGGCGGAAACGCAAAGCAGCACGATGTCGACGTTCGCAGCTAACTGCGCCGGGCTATCGAACGCGGTCACATTCAATTCTTCGGCCAGACTTTGCGCCTTTGCTGCGGTGCGGTTGTAAATACCGGTTAAATATCCGGCTTTGGCGATATTCCGGGCCATGCCGATGCCCATCGCGCCTAGGCCGATCATACCTGTTTTCATGTTGTTTCCTTGCTTTGCTTGATTATTATTATTTCGGACAGCCTTCCATTTTATAAATCGCATAGCCGTTCTTGTCGATCTCGGCGCGCATATCGGCCGGGACTTCGAGGCTGTGGTAGAAAAAACAATTTTCCGGCGTAACCACTGCATCGGCCAAATCAATGCCGGCCAGCCAGTGTTGGGCATAGGCTATCGCTTTTTGATGGTCCTGCTCGTCCAGCACGACGTTGAAGTGTATTTTCCGGCCTTCGGCGGTTTTGGCGTAGGTGTCGAATACATAGGAAGTGGTCATAGGTTTTCTCCTTTACAGTTGAACTGGCTGTGGTAAAAACTAATGTTATTTTTCCAAATAAGTATAAGACGTCAACCCCGAAAGCAGTTCCTGTTCATATTCCTGCCGTTGCTGTCCGCTTAAATCGCTGCGTGCCAATTTCTCCCGGTAGGCGGCTTTCAAGTCTTCGCAATTGATATGCACGTAATCGAGCAAATCGGAGACATGTTCGCCTTCATGCAGGTCGTAAAAATGGTAACCCTGGTCGTCGAGTTCTATGTTGATCGAATGGGTGTCGCCGAACAGGTTGTGCATGTCTCCCAATATTTCCTGATACGCGCCGAGCATGAAAAAGCCGATCAAATACGGCCGGTCGCGGTCGATTTCGTGAACCGGCAGCGTTTGCTCGATGTTCTGGCCTTCGACGTATTGGTCGATGCGGCCGTCGGAGTCGCAGGTCAAATCCTGGATTACGGCACGGCGCGTGGGTTGTTCGCCGAGGCGGTGAATCGGCATGATCGGGAAAATCTGGTCGATGCCCCAAATGTCGGGCATCGATTGGAACAGCGAGAAATTGCAGAACACTTTGTCGGCCAGTTTTTCGTTCAGCTCGTTCAGGATCGCGGCTTCGCTTTGGTTGTTCGGATTTAGCCGGGCCTGGAGTTGGCGGCACAGTAGCGCGTAGTTGTTTTCCGCTTCGGCCAGTTCGGTCAGGCTTAGTTTGTCTTGAGCAAAGCGGGCGCGGGCTTCGGCCAGGTCGAATTGCGCGTCGTGGTAATGCTCGACCGGATTATGCGGCTCGGGCAGCGCTTGCAGTGCGTCGTGGTTGGTGTAAACTGATTCGATGTCGGTCACGTTGGTAATCAGCACCGCGTGATGCGCGGTCAGTGCACGGCCCGACTCGGTGATGATGTCCGGTTGCGGCACCTGTTTTTCGGCGCAAATGTCGGCAAAGCTGCGCACGATGTTTTGCGCGTATTCGTCCAGGCTGTAGTTGATAGACGATTCGCGGCGCGAATGGCTGCCGTCGTAATCGACGCCCAAGCCGCCGCCGGCATCGACGATTTTGATTTGAGCGCCCAGCCGGTGCAGTTCTACGTAAAACTGCCCGGCTTCTCTCAACGCGACTTTGATGTCGTGAATGTTGGCGATTTGCGAGCCCATATGGAAATGCATCAGCTTCAAGGTATCGAGCATATCGACTTGTTTCAGGCGCTGTACCAGTTGCAGCACTTCGTAGGCATGGAAGCCGAATTTGGATTTTTCGCCGCCGCTGTTTTGCCATTTGCCGGCACTGATGCTGGACAGACGGACGCGGACGCCCAATTGCGGCTTGACGTTCAGCCGCGCCGCTTCCTCAATGATCAATTCCAGCTCCAGCGGTTTTTCAATGACCAGATGCAGGTTCAGGCCCATTTTCAGGCCGATCAGCGCCAGCCGGATGTAAGCGCGATCCTTATAGCCGTTGCAGACGACTACGCCTTGATTCGATAGCGCCATGATCGCCAGCAGTTCCGGTTTGCTGCCGGCTTCGAGTCCAATGTTGTCGGCGGCCAGTATGCCTTCGACGACTTTGCGTTGTTGGTTGACTTTGATCGGGTAAACCGGCGTGTAGCTGCCGTTATAATCGTTATTGATGCAGGCTTTTTCGAATGCGCGGGATAGCTGGCTAACGCGGTCTTTTAAAATATCGGTAAAGCGCACCAGAACCGGCAGGGATAGTTGTTTGTCGTTTAGCGATTGGGCGATTTCATACAAATCCAACACCACGTCTTTGTCGGAGCAAGGTTTTACCGAGACATGCCCGTCGGCGTTGATCGAAAAATAGCCTTGTCCCCAGTTGTCAATCGCATAAGTTTGCGCGGACTGCTCGATCGTCCAGGGTTTGCTGTGACTTAAATTCACTATTTAGCTCCGTTTTATGCCTAAAAGATGCCGAATTCTAATATAATGGAAGAATCTCAATGTATTTATTTTCCCAGGAATTTACACACTATGAATCCATCCGAATGGTTTACCGAACAACACGCAGACGCCGGCTCGGCTTTTTCATTAAAAATTAAAAAAAAGCTGCACGAGGAGCAGTCCGAGTTTCAACACCTTGAAATTTACGAGACTGAAACGTTCGGTAATCTGATGATAATCGACGGTTGCACGATGGTTTCAACCCGCGACAACTTCTTTTACCATGAAATGATGAGTCATCCGGCGTTGTTCACGCATCCCGATCCGAAAAGAGTCTGGATCATCGGCGGCGGGGACTGCGGCACGTTGCGCGAAGTATTGAAGCATCCGTCGGTCGAGCAAGCCGTGCAGATCGACATCGACGAGCGGGTTACGCGCTTGGCTGAAATTTATTTCCCCGAGTTATGCGAATCCAATAACGATCCCAGAGCGGACTTGAAGTTTATCGACGGCATTAAGTGGGTAAAGGATGCCGAGCCGAATTCGGTCGATCTTATCATCGTCGACAGTACCGATCCGGTCGGTCCGGCTTTGGGCTTGTTCAGCGAAGAATTTTACCGCGACTGTTTTGCTTGCCTGACCGAAAACGGCATGGTCGTGCAGCAAAGCGAGTCGGCGTTGTATCACCTAAAGCTGATCGGCGAAATGCGCGACGCAATGAGCAATGCCGGGTTGAGTAATTTGCAGACTTTATTTTTCCCGCAATGTTTGTATCCGTCCGGCTGGTGGAGTGCAACAATCGCCGGCAAAGGCGACTTGAGCAAGTTCAGGGAAGCGGATAGTTCGAGCAAGCCGTTCGATACCGTGTATTACAACGTCGATATACACAAAGCGGCTCTGGCGCAGCCTGAGTTTGTTAAGAAAGCGTTTAATTTGTAAGTATTACTTTTGAATGGAACACGGATGGCGCGGATTAGACGAATAAGCACGGATAAAGATTTTGAAAATCCGTGTAAATCCGCCTAATCAGTGTCGTCCGTGTGCTATTTTTTACCTGATAAATATGAGATTGCGATAATGTTCGATCCTAAATCCCTTGACGATATTGCCGGCCGTTTGGCCGGCGCGATACCTCCGGGCTTGAATAGCCTGAAAGACGATCTTGAAAAAAGCTTCCAAGCTATTTTGCAAGGTGCGTTAGGCAAGCTGGACTTGGTGACTCGCGAGGAGTTCGAAGTGCAGAAGCTGGTGTTAGCCAAAACCCGCTCAAAACTCGAAGATCTGGAAAAACGCGTCGCCGAGATGGAACAGCAGCTGTTAAACAAAGAAGACCTATAGGCTTTAGGATAAAGCTGTTATGTCCTCGTTAGCGGTTGTCTACAGCCGAGGCCGTTCCGGCATAGAAGCACCTTTAGTCACCGTTGAAGTTCACATTTCCAACGGCCTGCCGGCACTGAATATCGTCGGCTTGCCGGAAACTGCGGTCAAAGAAAGCCGGGACCGGGTGCGGGGCGCGATCTTGAACTCCAAGTTTGAGTTCCCGATGCAGAGGATCACCATCAACCTGGCGCCTGCCGATTTGCCGAAGGAAGGCGGACGGTTCGATTTGGCTATTGCGCTAGGGATATTGGCCGCATCCGGCCAGATTCCGATGGCTTATCTTCATCATTATGAGTGCGTCGGCGAGCTGTCGCTGGGCGGCGAATTACGGGCTATCAACGGTGTGCTGCCGATCGCGATACAAGCCAGCAGCAATCGAAGAAAACTGATACTGCCTAAGGAAAACACCGCCGAAGCGGCGTTGGTCAAGGATATTGAAATCATTCCGGCCATGCATTTGTTGGAAGTTTGTTCCCATCTGACGGGGCAGCATCTGATACAAGCCGAGTTTCAGCAGGAAGGACAGGCCGCGCCGGCGGCCGATATAGATTTTGCCGATGTGCATGGGCAATATCACGTCAAAAGAGCTTTTGAGATTGCCGCAGCCGGCGCGCATAACCTGATCATGCTGGGGCCGCCCGGCACCGGCAAATCGATGATAGCGTCGCGCTTGCCGACTATCCTGCCGCAACTGACCGAGCAACAGGCGCAGGAAAGCGCAGCGATTGCGTCTATCAGCGATCAGGGCTTGGATGTTGCCAACTGGCTGAAGCCGCCGTACCGTGCGCCTCATCATACGGCCTCGGCTGCGGCGTTGGTCGGCGGGGGAAGTAATCCAAGACCCGGTGAAATTTCTCTGGCTCATAACGGCACGTTATTTTTGGATGAGCTGCCGGAATTCGACCGCAAGGTTCTGGAAGTATTAAGAGAACCGCTGGAAACCGGGCATATCACTATCTCCCGAGCTGCAAGGCAAGTCGATTTCCCGGCCCGCTTTCAATTAATAGCAGCGATGAATCCTTGCCCGTGCGGTTTTTTGGGCGATGCCTCGGGCCGTTGCCATTGTACATCCGAACAAGTGACGCGTTATCGGGCCAGGGTGTCCGGTCCGTTGCTGGATCGTATCGACATGCATCTGGAAGTGCCGAGAATTTCGCATGAAGTATTGCGCAAAGGTTCGCCGGACGGAGAGGAAAACAGCGAGCAAATCAGGGCTCGCGTAGTTGCAGCCCGCAACGTGGCCGTCGCGCGGAGCGGCAAAGCCAATTCGGCATTGACGGCCAAGGAAGTAAAACAGCTTTGCGTGCTGTCCGAGCACAGTTATCAAATCTTGGAACAGGCGATGGACAAATTTGGCCTATCGCATCGAGCTTATCACCGGATTTTGAAATTGGCGCGCACCATTGCCGATCTTGCTCAATCGGAAAATATCGAAACCGTGCATTTAAGCGAAGCGATTAGTTATCGTAAGCTGGATCGCAGCGTTTAATGGCTACATTTATCCAACATTACGTCAATGTCCAAACTAAACCCCCAACAACAAGCCGCTGTTAAAGCGATTGATTATCCCTTATTAGTGCTGGCCGGCGCGGGCAGCGGCAAGACGCGCGTGATTACCGAGAAAATTGCTTACCTAGTCAAGCAAGGTCTGCCTGCTCGCCATATTGCGGCGGTGACGTTCACCAACAAAGCCGCGCGGGAAATGAAAAGCCGTGTGTCCAAACTACTCGACGATAAGCAGCAACGCGGTCTCAGGGTCTCGACTTTCCATTCGTTGGGTTTGGATATATTGCGGGCGGAATCCAAAACGTTGGGCTATAAAGCCGGCATTACGCTGTTTGACGAGCAAGACAAATACGCGCTGCTGCGCAACCTGATCAGCCATGGCGCAAAAGATTGCGATATCGATAATATCGATAGCTATTCCCGGCAGATAGGGCAATGGAAAAACGCTTTCGTCACGCCGGAGCAGTCTGTCACCATTGCAAAAGCTAACGAATACCCGGCGACCAAGCTGTACATCGATTACACCCGCAGCCTGAAAGCTTACAATGCGGTCGATTTCGACGACCTGATCCTATTGCCGGTGTTACTGTTTCAACAGCATTCGGCTGTTCTGGAAAAGTGGCAAAACAAAATCCGCTACTTGCTGGTCGACGAATACCAGGACACGAATATCACCCAATACCAGCTGGTGCGCCTAATTGCCGGAAATTTGGGCCGCTTTACCGTGGTTGGTGACGACGACCAGTCCATTTACGCCTGGCGCGGCGCGCAGCCGGAAAACCTGGCACAATTGCAAAAAGACTACACCCGCCTGCAAGTCATCAAGCTGGAGCAAAATTACCGCTCCACCGGGCGCATCCTGAAAGTTGCCAACCAGCTGATCGCGAACAACCCTCATACCTTTGAAAAACGGCTGTGGAGCGAGCTGGGTTACGGCGATCCGCTACGGGTGTTAAGCCATAAAGACGAGCAGATGGAAGCCCAGCAGATCGTGTCCGAAATCATCCATCACAAATTCAAGACCGGCAGCAATTACCAGGATTATGCGATTTTATACCGCGGCAACCATCAGTCCCGCTTGTTCGAAAAAGGCCTCCGGGAAAACAACATTCCGTATTTCATCAGCGGCAGCACGTCGTTTTTTGCCTATTCGGAAATCAAGGACATCCTCGGCTATCTGCGTCTGTTTGTTAACCAGGACGACGATGCGGCGTTTTTGCGCGTGATCAACACGCCCAAACGCGAAATCGGCCCGAGCACTTTGGAAAAGCTCGGCGCTTATGCCAATGAGCGGCATATCAGCCTGTTTGCGGCCAGCTCCGAGTTTGGCTTGAGCCAAAGACTGTCCGAAAAAGCCATGCATCGGCTGACAAAATTCCGTGATTGGGTTATCGATACCGCTGACCGTATCGAGCGCGGCGACACTTTTGCAATCATAGAGCAATTTATCGACCAAATCGGCTATCCGCAGCATTTGCAGGAAGAAAGCAAAACTAAGGACTCGGCCGACCGCAAACTGAAAAATGTCTACGAACTGATCGAATGGCTAAAACGCATTGCCGATAAGGAGACTGACGGTCAAAAAACGCTGGCGGAAATTGTCTCGAAAATCATGCTGATGGATATTATGGAGCGCAACCAGGAAGAAGAGGCTAGCGATCAAGTTAGTTTGATGACGCTGCATGCGGCTAAAGGGCTGGAGTTTCCACATGTGTTTTTGATCGGCGTCGAAGAAAACATCCTGCCCCATCAAAACAGCATCGAAACCGACAATATAGAAGAAGAACGCCGATTGGCCTACGTTGGCATCACCCGCGCCCAGCGTACTTGTACGTTGAGTTATTGTACTCATCGCAAGCGTTACGGCGAAATTGCCGAATGCGAACCTAGCCGGTTTTTAAGCGAGTTGCCCGAAGATGATTTGGAATGGATCAACAAAAAACAGCTGGCCCCGGAAGTTGTCAAAGAGCGCGGCAAAGCCAGTCTGGCGCATTTGAAAACAATGTTGTCGTAATTACAGCGGCGATCGGTTAGAATATGCGGTAAGCGCCCGTAGCTCAGCTGGATAGAGTACAGCCCTCCGAAGGCTGTGGTCGGACGTTCGAATCGTCTCGGGCGCGCCATTTATGCATATTTAATCTTCGCTTTTAACAGTCTTTGTGTAATGACAGACTTGTGGAGTTTTGGATGCTGCTGCCATTCGCTAGAGGGTAGCCATCGTATACGGCAACAAATAAAAGGGCCGAATTATCGCTCAGCTATGCGGGCGCTATAGATAACACGCTTCACAATCCAGAATAACAACATTGGAAACAGAAGGACGGATGCCAACTCAACCTGGGGCCTTGTTGATCGCGAATAGAAATATCTCCATCTTATTCGGAAGACGTTCCTACATACGGAGCTATCAAAAACAATTGCGATAACTACTTAATTTAAGGCGTAGTATAAAACGTCGCATAAGTTTGCGCGCTTAAACTTGGCGCTTCAACTGGATTCATGCTTTGCATTCGATGCATGAACTTTTGAGACGATTAATACTTTGTTGCATGTTGTTAAATAGAGCCTTTAGGGACGTAAGCCTTGAAACAATTACTTGTTATTGCTACTTTTTATAAGTTAATAATCAGGCGAAAATAAAAAACTTGGAAGTCAGTGTCATGCTGTTTTGAAGGCAATAAATTGCGCTTATACGTCGAATGCTGTAAATTTTGTTCGGTAATGCAGGGGCTACTTATGAAAAAAAATAAATTAGTTGTATTTGCGATTGTAATGCTGGCGATGTCTCAGCCGGCAGTGTCCGAAGAATCCCAAAGACTAGAGGTGCATCCGACAGCTTGGACTCAGCTCAACTTAAAAGGCGTCGATAAGGATTTAGGAAGTAAAATCGCGGCTCAAATAACGGCGAATCCTAAAAATGCGGCAGATCTTGTGGCCGCATTAGTCGCAGCCAATCCTGATCATGCCGACGCCATTACTTCGGCAGCTATTGTCACGTTGGATTCGAAGTTCGCGGCGGGCATTACTGCTGCGGCAGTCAATGCCGCTCCGGGTTCAGCGGCGGCTATTACCGCCGCAGCGGTCAGCGCGGCGCCAAGTTCGGCGGGGGATATCGCTAAAGCTGCGGTCAGCGCTGCTCCAAGTTCAGCGGTGACTATTACCTCAGCGGCTGTCCGCGCATTACCAAGCGCAGCAGCGGTTATCACCAAAGCCGCGGTTAGTGGCGCGCCTACTTTGGCCTCGGCTATAACGACGGCAGCGGTAAATGTTGTACCTCAGTCGGCCTCGGCTATTGTCGTTGCCGTTGTTGGTTTGATTAATAATTCAGCGGAACGCAACTTTTCTCAATCGGAATCTACGGCAGCTAATTCTTCCGTAAAGCAAAACGTTATAACCACTGCTTTAGAAAATACGCTAAAAGAATGCACGGATAACCAATGTAAAATCAATGCTGCAGTTACCGCGGTAAAACAAGGCGGGAATAGCCCGGATTTAGCTTCACTTGCCGGGGCGGTCATCAACACAGTCATATCGAATAGCCCTAAAGATTCTAATTTACAGCAAAACCTCGTCAACCAACTAAACACACTTGCCAGCCCAAGTTAGTTGCGCCACCTAATCTCAAAAGATATTTCCTTGCTTAAACCTAGATATTTATCATGAACATAAAAAATAACCTGTTGGCCGTTTCTTTGTTAAGTGTTGTCTACTGTGTCCCTGCATTGGCTTATGACAGTAAAGACGATGAGGAAGCAAATAAAGAGCGTCAAAGTTCCGAGTATGCGCACAAAGGCATACACATGAGTTCTTTTGTTCTTTCGCCCAAGTTGGATGTTGATAACCAGTACGATACTAATATTTACAAGCAAGATAAAAGTCTAAATCCGGTAGATAGCTATGTTGCGCATTTCAGACCGGGATTAAATTTGCGTTCGGACTGGAATCGGCATGCGCTTAACTTGATGTTTGATTCCGATATAACGCAGTACGCCACCCAAGGAGATCAAAATAATTACGAGGACCTGTTTACCCGTCTGGACGGGAGATTGGACGTCTTACGCGATAGTCACTTTGATGCGGGTTTCAACTATAACAGCGTGCATGAAGATCGGGGGTCGCCTGACCAGATTGCGGGTAGGGCTCCAACTTTTTATGACACTAAAGCAATAGATGCATTTTATACGCATAAACTAAACAGGGTATCGTTCAAGGGCGGATTGGACACTATTCGCTATGATTATCAGGATGTATCGACTTCGCTGAACACCATGTTAGCAATGAGCACTCGTAACCATTGGGAATATGTACCCTCGATCCGTTTGGGCTATGAAATCCAGCCGGAATATGAAGCTTACGTAAAATTCTCTTATAAAAAGGCCGATTATGACAGCTTGGTTAAATCTAACGGGGCCGGCGTCGCTTATAACCGTAATTCGTCCGGCTTCAATGCGTTAGGCGGGTTGGCGTTTGAGCTAACTTCGCTGGTTACCGGCGACCTATCTGTCGGTTATTTACAGCGTAATTATGACGATTCCCGCTTATCGAGTATTTCCGGGATTAATGGTTTTGTTAATTTAAAATGGCGGCCAACATTGTTAACCACTCTCACCGGCACACTGAGTCATGATATTAATGAAACTACGCAGGCAGGCGTGGCGGGCGTTTTATCAACAGCTATAAAACTGGGCGCTGAGCATGAATTGATGCGTAATGTTATTCTTAGCGCAGGCGGCAGTTTTGCCAATAACGACTATCAAGGCTTTGTAGCTCCTCATCTTGTTAGTCGTAACGATAAGGTTTATGGCGGTAATGTGGCTGCTAAATATCTGTTGAATAGAAATTTATCCGCCGCCCTGTCATATAATTATCAAAACCGTGATGTTAACTATCTATTTAGCAATTATGAAGTGCATCAAGTCATGCTTAATTTGAGAGGGGAGTTTTAAAATAAAGCTGAGTTGAGCGGCTTATCTGCTCAAACCCTACTTATGCCCTTTGGGTATAAACGGATGTTATGCATATCAACCTTTCGTAAACATTGATATTTCTGTGTGAAAATATGACTTATTATCCTATTAAATTTTTCTCACAACTTTTATTGCTGTGTAGTATGTTGTTTTGGACAGCCGTGTTTGCTGAAGAAAATAAGGGTCAGCAGCATTTGGCTTCCTCATCGACTCAAGAATATCAGTTAGGTTCGGGCGACGTATTGAAAATCATCGTGTTCAATCAGGAAGATTTATCCGGTGAATACACTATTAACGGGGCCGGCCAGATTTCACTGCCGTTGATCGGTAATGTTAATGCCAAAGATTTAACAGCAAAACAATTAGAGCAAGGCATTACGGATAAACTAAAACCCGATTACCTGCTTAATCCTCGCGTCAGCGTGCAAGTACTTAATTATCGTCCTTTTTATATTTTGGGCGAAGTTAAGGAGCCGAAGTCTTATCCTTATGTCGACGGCATGACTTATCTTAATGCCGTCGCTATCGCCGGCGGCTATACATACCGCGCCAAAGAAGATCACGTCGTGGTTATTCGTATGAACGATCCGCAAAAACGCGAGTTGACACTGAATATGGATGAAAAAGTGTTGCCAGGTGATGTGATTCACGTCAAGGAGCGGTTCTTTTAGTTGTTGCTTCCCAGGCAAACACGGATGAGGAAGCTTCCGTCCAGAATATTCATTTCAAAGTCCGTGTTGCCTGTATTCCATCATTCAAATCTCCTCTTTGTTTAAACGCTACTGAGAAAAACGTGTACGATTCTAAAGAACAATCTTTAATGCCCAGCGAATTTCTGCAAAATGACAATACTGAAACTGCACTGATTAATTTTTTTCATACCCTGTGGTTGAGAAAGCGATTATTGATCAGCGTGACGTTTTCTCTCAGTATATTGGCGATATTGATTATTTATCAGTTGGTGCCTCGTTATACGGCAACGACGCAACTCTTGGTTGGCATCAACGCTGCGAAAGTGGTCGATATCGAACAGGTTCTGTCCGGTAACCTGAAAGGCGATACGGCAGTTATTGGTGAAATGGAAGTTCTTAAATCTCGCGAGTTGGCTCATAAAGTTATCGATACGCTGCATTTGGATCAATACAAGGAATTTAATCCTAAGCTTAGAAAGCCCGGTTTTTTAGCGCAATTCAGCCTTAAAAATTTATTGCCTGAGTCTTGGCAAGAAGCGGTAGGGCTTGTGAAAATCGATAGCCGTACCGACGAAGAAAAAGAAGAAGCGCGCTTAACAGGATTAACCAATGCTTTTCTCGGAAAACTGAAAATTTCGCAAGTCAAGCGCTCGCAGGTTATTAACGTAGCATTTGAATCCGAAGATCCTAAATTAGCGGCAAAGATAGCCAATGAGGTCGCCGATAAATATATTGTTGGGCAACTGCAAGCCAAGTTCGATGCGACTAAAAAAGCGACCGATTGGTTAAACGATCAGCTTGGCGAGTTAAAGAAAAAGGTAGAGACTTCAGAGCGCGCAGTAGAGCAATACCGCAAAACCCATGAATTAATAGAAGTTAAGAAAGAAGTGGGGCTTTCGCAGCAGCAGATGTCTGAGGTGAACAGCCAGTTAATTATCGCCCGCGCTCAGCGGGCGGAAGCCGAGGCTAAATACCAGCAGGTTGAAGCGATTGCCAGAAGCGGACGCGATACCGATAGTGTTGCCGAAGTATTAAATTCATCGTTAATATCAAGCTTGCGCCAGCAAGAATCGGAAGTTCAGCGTAAATATTCGGAAATGCTGGTCGAATTCGGTCCGCGCCATCCGCGCATGATCCAAATGCAGGCCGAATTGGAAGATATTCAAGGGAAAGTGCGTTCCGAAGTTAAAAAGATTGCAGCCGGTTTGCATAATAATATGGATGTTGCTCGTGCGCGCGAAGGATCGTTGACTGCCAGTTTAAGACAGATGGAATCCAAAACCACGGGTAATAATCAGGCTGAAGTGGAACTGCACGCTTTGGAACGTGAAGCAACCGCGAATAAGGCATTATTCGAAACGTTTTTAGGACGGTTTAAAGAGACGGCTTCGACACAGGGTATTGAGCAGGCCGACGCTCGAGTGATCTCATTTGCGGAAATCCCGTTGGGAGCCTCCTATCCAAAGAAAAAATTATTACTGGTCAGTAGTATCGTTGGCTCGCTGCTCGTTGGGGTGTTCTTAGTGTTTGTGCTGGAAATGCTGAATCCCGGCGTACGTTCGCCTGAACAGATCCAGGAATTGTTTAATATGTCTACTTTGGGCATTGTGCCTAAGGTCATGGAGACCAATATCGTTCCGCATGAATATTTATTGGCCAAGCCGCAATCCGCTTTAGCGGAAGCCGTGAATACCCTGCGTATTTCGCTCAGCTTGCTTAACCCGGATGCCGAGGTTAAGTCGTTGCTGGTGACCTCCTCGGTGCCGGGCGAGGGTAAAAGCACATTAGCCGTGTTAATAGCTCGGCATTCCGCGTGTGCCGGCCAGCGGGTGGTATTGATCGATACCGATTTACGCCGTCCGACCGTTGGCAAAATGTTTAAGATCAAGGAGAGTACGTTGGGCTTAACGGACTTATTAATGCATCACGATTTGTCGATTAACGATGTGTTAGTCGATGATCCGGATACAGGCATGAAAATCCTGACGCGAGGCAAATCGGCCTTTGTTAATCCGGTCGATTTATTTGCCTCGCAAAGAATGAAAATCATCGTCGAGCAGTTACGGGAGCAGTACGATTTAGTTATTCTGGACTCGGCACCGATCATGGCCGTGCCCGACACCAGGATATTGGCCGGTCTGGTCGATAAAACCATTTTTGTATTAAATTGGGACTCAACACCTAAAAAAGTAGTGCATAGCGCATTGCACTTGTTGAATAAAGACGGCCATAGCAATATTGCCGGGATTGTCTTGCAGAAAGTTAACCTGCAACAATACGGCCGTTACGGATACGGCGATTCAGGATATTATTATCATTACGGCCGTTACAACCAGTATTACAGCGGTTAAGTAGCCGTGCCGAAAATCAATGTTTTGAGTCGTCAGCAGATTATTGCCGGATTTGGGATGGTTGTTTGTTGCGGCTTGCTGATGCTGGCGGTGCCGCGGTTTATAGCCAGTTTATACGCGCTTTATCCCGAGGCCGCATTTAAGCAAGCCGATACGAAGCTGCCGCTAGACGTTTATCAGAAAAGCATTGACCATTTAACGCAAGCCCTGTCTTGGTATGAAGGCCCTGAATACTGGCAAACACAGGCGTTTTTTTATTTAGAGTTATTCAATGCATCGCCACAGCCGCTTGCGCAAAAACAAGAGCTGCTAAAACAAGCCCAGGCATCGGTTATTCAGGGCTTGAAATTATCGCCAATCGATCCTTATGCCTGGTTCCGATTGGCAACGGTCGACGAAGCGTTAAAATTGCCCGCACCGCAGATCATTAATGCGTTGCAACTCTCTTTTTATGCCGGGCGCGTCGAACCCGGCCTATTAATGTCCCGACTGTCGTTCGGTTATAATTATTATCATCAGTTTGATGAAGAAATGAAGCGCTTATGGCAAAAGCAAGTTCCTGTTGCTTGGGCTTTTCAGGCGGAACAGCTGGTTAAATTCGTCGCGTTGCATTTAGAAACTAAAGTTCTTGTCGAAGAGGCCTTAGCAAACTCTCCCGACAACCGGAAAAAATTCTCTGTTGACCTTGAAAGCTATATTCAAAAAAATCCTTAACCGCAAGCAAAGCGAATCATCGCCGGTCGGTTTGCCGGAAAATCACAGGCTTTATTGTATCGGCGATATACACGGTCGCTTGGATTTGTTGCAGGAAGTGCATCAAAAGATTGCCTGTGATGCGTTGGCTTTTGACGGCGTCAAAATACTGGTTTACCTGGGCGATTATGTCGACCGGGGCATACACTCCAGGCAAGTGCTCGACTGTTTACTGGAAAATCATTTTCCTGATTTTAAGACAGTGTTTTTAATGGGGAATCACGAGCAAGTATTGTTGGAGTTCTTAAACAATAAAGATCTTTCGGTTGCCCTTGATTGGTTCAGGTTTGGCGGATTGCCGACGCTGGCAAGTTACGGAATTACCGTTCGCGGCATACCCACCGCAAGAGATTTACAGCAATTACGGGCGGAATTCAGGCAGAAAATGCCTGCCGTGCATTTAGCGTTTTTTGAGCGATTACATTTATATTATGAAATAGGCGGCTACTTTTTCGCGCATGCCGGCGTCAGGCCTAAAATTAAACTGCATCGCCAGCGTCCCGAAGACATGCTGTGGATTCGCGAAGAGTTCTTAAATAGCGACGTGTTTCATGGCAAAGTGATAGTACACGGGCATTCCATCACGGATGAGCCGGAAATTCGGCATAATCGCATTGGTTTGGATACCGGGGCCTATGCATCGGGAAAGTTAACGTGTGCTGTTTTTGAAGGAACAAGTTGTCGATTCTTATAAATTCCCGTTACATTAGACCTTCCAGGTTTTTACTGGAGCTGCTCCCGGCAGTTCCAGCACTTCCGCCATCCATGGCAGTCGAAAATCTGGAAGGTCTTACTCGCATTATTCCTGCGTGTAGCCAAAAATCCATAAAAATTATAGCCATAGAATGTCGGCTCTGCGTAACAAATAAGCTATTGTCCAGAAATGTCGAAAAATAATCTGTCAAACAAGATGATTTTTATCGAATGAAATTATCTTTCCTTTTACGTAAGGCGCTAAGTTTTAAACGCTTGCCGTATTTTGAACAGCTTTGGTTTCTGCCCGTATGGATGCTTTTGGGTTTGAGCCGCTTTGCGATTATTGTATTTGCGTTCCGCCGGCTAGCGCCTTGGCTTGGCGCGCATATACAGGCTTGTGTTTGGGTACCGGTGCTGGGTCGGCGGGAAGAAGCATTGGCCTTGCATATTGGCCGCGTTGTCCGGCTTGCGGCGCGCTATACGCCATGGGAATCAAATTGTTTCCCGCAGGCTGTGGTCGCTCGACTGCTACTGGGATTGTACGGCGTGCCTTATACTCTGTTTCTCGGCTTAACGCGTGACCAGCAGATATCGGGAATCACGGCTCATGCTTGGGTAGCGGCGGGTAGGGTTAGCGTTGTGGGCGGCAACAGCTTCGATCAGTTTACCGTGGTAGGATGCTTTGCTTCACCCCGGTTGGCGGCTTTGTTCGCAAATACCTGATTACTAAACCGGCTCAAAATGTAATTTTCATCGGCGCCTAAAAATTACAAAAATAACGCAACTGAAGATAAAACCTATGAATAACGACTTAGATACACTCAGAAATATTGCCCTGGCAATTTTGGATCCCAAAAAACAACTCAAGGACCTAGTTCCCGAGGCCCTGGCCCTTCGGGATTTATTTGAAAGGCGGACGAATTTCCAAATCAATCCCGAAGGAGGGATCGGTGCAGGAGAGACACGGCTGGAGAGCGGACTTGCCATTTCGCCGACTACTGCGGCTATGTGCATCAGGGAATTATTCAGGACATCAGCATTTATCCGGGGGCATGGGCATGCAATTCGGGATTCGATCAATCCCGAACGGCCGGTTCGCATACTTTATGCCGGTTGCGGCCCTTATGCCACGCTGGCCGTGCCGCTGATGACAGTATTTTCAAAAGAGCAGGCCGTTTTTACATTGCTGGATATACATCAGGAATGTCTCGATGAAGCAATGAAACTGATCGACTCATTCGGTTTTTCCGGCCATGCGGAAGAGTGTTTTTGCGTCGATGCCACCACGTATCGAATCCCGGAGGATAAAAAGCCGGACGTCATCGTCAGCGAGACGATGTCAGTAACCCTACACAACGAGCCGCAAGTCTCAATCGCCCGAAACCTGTTTGCTCAAGCCCCTGATGCGAAAATGGTGCCGCAGCAGGTCAGCGTGCAAGCCTGCCTGCTGAACGGTGCGAAAGAGCACGTTTTCATGCCGGCGGATTTTGTCGGAGAATTCCCAGAACCTGAACGGGACAGGATTGACCTTGGGAAAATCTTCGAACTCGATGCCGCCAGTATCATAAGTTGGGAAAAAATCGACGGCGACCGTCTTCCTGCGGCTAGAGTGAAAATTCCGCCACACATCGAATCTCGATACCGGCCGCATCTTTTGACTAAAATCACTGTTTACGGCGAAACTTGCTTGGATGATTACGATTGCAGCCTGACAATGCCGAAGCGCCTTCGCGGCGAAATCGAAGAAGGAGATGAATTACAGTTTCACTACCAGCTTGGGAATCATCCTGAACTACGGTATGAAAAGTTGCGATAGACCGTTGTGCATAGCTCAATGCCTGAGCTTGGTGCTGGCCGGTAAATTTGGCCGGGATTTTATTTCATTTGCCGATTTATAAGCTTGGTTGGAGTGTAATTCAAAAGAACGGCGTTCCGTAATCCGGCTTTCGATATAGAGTGGCATGATAGAGGATGGGTAGAAAATTGTTGTTGGGTATGAAAAATAGAAAAGGGTCTGAGCCTGAAGTAGAAGGTATCCATTAATCGTCTGATTTTAATGAACAGACAGTTCCATTAGCGCGGGAATTAGCCAAACAGCGCGAACTCATCGGCGCCGATGGCCTATTCTTCACCAGCTACCACCAGCACTTGATCCAATAAATCATTGCTAATGAAAATATCAGAACAGCGCAGTTTGGAGAGTGACGGTTTAATCGCAACAATCAATCCTTTCTTTTTAGCGAGAAGTAAAACACCCAAACTTCCCATAACCTCAATGTTGTTAAGATAGGCCACTTTTTTAGCCTTGGCGTCATCAATCAATAACAAATCAGCGGAGAGTTGTTTATACAGATTAATCGCATCCAGTTCGCCTTTGCCCAATCCATTAGGCCTTTCAATATCAAATATTGTCGAGGCATTACACACTTTTTCAGTGAGATAGGTGTGCAATGCGTGAGCCTCTGCTTTGTTAGCAATACAGATCTCATCATAAACAGCTTGCGGTACTTTAACTTGACCGAATAATGCATCCAAAAGTGACAGGCTATCGCATACAGATAAAGCTACTAGCGCGGAGCTGTCCGCAATAACAATCAATGTGTGTGCCTCTGCTGATAGCGCAATACATCCGATTCGATGGATTCTGCCGAGATGTTAATCGCGCTAATCCGATGTTGTTTACACGCCAAGAAAAAGTCAAAAATATCGACACCAGCGAATTCGCACGCGGCACCACGCGACAACTGTCCGGATTGGAACATCAGCAAGGCGGCGTATAACTTAATCTGCTGCGTTGTTTGGCTTTGATTTTGACCTTGCATGTATTTATCAGGAATTTCTAATGTAAGCTGCATGGCGTTAACCTTGAATTATGATTGTAAGTTCATCTTACAACAAAAAAGAGCGTGAATGGTCAATAGTTAAATTTTACCATTACGCTAGAAGTTTTAGTCTTATTGGCGCGCCAGTTGCGGCGCAAGTTCTCCGCTCAACCCGAACTTGAACCCCTCTTACAGCAATTGCCCGAATTGCCGTCGGTGCGATTGGAAGATTTGGCCGATGCGTTAATCGACTTCACCGCGTTTGCCGATTTACAAGCTTGGTTGTAGAGGTGATCCAAGCGCAAGCGTTCCAGCTTCTCGTAATAAGGATAGACCGTTGCGCATAATTCAACGTTTGCGTCATATGCCGCCGGCTCCGGATCGCCGGTGAATTTTGCCGTATTTTTCGAATGCAAGCCGGAGCGGTTCTTCATGGCCTCTAATTCTGCCGGAGAGAGCGCTATTGAAAATAAATCCAGCAGATCGGTCCAGATGATTTGCGGCAACTGGTTATAGTTTAGCAAGATCAACTCTTCCGCCTGATCGCAGGCCGCCTTGAAAAAATGCCTCAGTACTTTCACGGAATATTTGTCCAACTCGCCCGGCTCCAGCGGTTCGGAATCCAGTTCCATCAAGGCGGAGTCCACCAAGCCAGGCACCATTTGCGGCCCTCTTTGCCGTTGATGGGACGCCAATACCTCTTCCGGCTTTCGATACATAAAAATAAAAGGCGTATCGGGAAAAGCTTTACGAAACAGCGGAAGGCTTTTTATATGCCAGCTATCGAGTTTGATGAAAAAATGGCGTTCTTCGGTAAAACGTCTTTGTCCTAATGCCCCAATCAACTGCCGCAATGCTTTTTCCGCGCCGCTTTGTTCAGGTTGGGCATGGTAAAGGCTTAGATAGGAATCGATGATAGTAGGTTCCGACATTACGACGCAGCTGGACAGGAAGGTTAATAATTGCGACAGCAGCGTCGAGCCGCAACGCGAGGTATGGAAAATGAAAGCCGTTGGCGCAAGCGTGTCTTCAAATCCGTCTAATGCTTGAAAAGAAGTGTGTAGGCATCGCTTTTGGGCATGATCGATGCCGGTAATGCTGTCATAAAAAAAAGGCTCGGTAAAACGTCTTTCACCAACGAACCGCCACCACAGTTGATCGTTCCTGGCTACAACCGGATACCACCCTGACAAAGATTCCAGCTGTTCAAACGGCACATCCTGATTGCAGAGCAGTGCGCGTTCATTCGCGGAAAAATCTTCATTCATGTGGTTGTTCCGGATTTTTGAATGGCAATCAATCTTTCAGCCATCTGTTTTGCCGGCTCATTATTCATTGCGATTAAACCCGCGATAATCGTTCCTACGTTTTTATCGTTAATCGAAGGATCGCCGTATTTTGGTTTTGCTCTTGGTATAAACCCGGCTTCCTGAAAAACGTTTTCCAGCCAAGAGTTAACAATGCAATCCAGCATTAAATGAATTCTGGGCGTTAGGCTTTTATTGCGCACGCCGTGCAGACAACCGGCATTTAAATACCAGGTAAAGCCGGCTGAAAAATGAATCTCTTCATCTTCGATTGTGAAGCAAATGTCGGGCCTGGTGACAATCGGAATATGCAGCCGTGCGATACCGTCCTCGAACGAAGTGCCTTTGTCCGTATGCATTTTAATTTGGCTGCCGGCACCAAGGGCCATCAGGCGTACCGACGTTTTCTCGCATTCGAAACTGTCTATGACTTCCTGAAAATAAGGGCAGCGTTTGAGGATGTCCGTATCCTTGTAGTGTTTATCGGATAGCGATTGAATATGGTCCGGTTTGCCGTCCACAGAGCGCAAAGGCACGCAACGCCAAACGTTGTCATAGGCCGAAGCATTAAAATGATCCAGCCAGTCGGTTTCCCTGATTTGCTTAAGATCGTTGTTTAAACGGCCGGTGTCGAAAGAGAAAGGGAGTTGACAGTATTTGGTTTTATATGGCACAAGACTAATTATTTTTAGAAAGAAGAGTTTCCACTATTTATAGACTGATGATTCGAAATCATTATATCGTTAAAAGTCAAATTCGCGAGCCTGCTTTATTTTCGTTATGATGCGATAGAAAGAAATCTAAAAGTATGTGTTGGATATAGCAATAATGAATGAATTTCAACAAAATGGTTTTTTATTGGTGCCTGGACTCATCAATACATCAGAATATGATCGTTTTTTCGAAAAGATAGTTTCTCTAGGGCGAGGAGACTCTGAGGAGACACAAGTGCCGGGATCGACCGGTTTTTATAAGGAAGTTTTGTTTGAAAAATTGCTCGAACATCTTTTGCCTAAAATTGAACAATATACCGGTTTGGCTTTATATAAAACTTACAGCTATGCGCGCCGTTACCGCATTGGCAATGAACTGAAGCCGCACCGGGATAGGGAGGCTTGCGAAATAACTGCAACCTTAGCTTTGGGCTATGAGAACGATATTTGGCCGATTTGGGTCGAAAATAGAGAAAAAGTATCTTGTAGCTTCCTACTGAGCCCTGGCGATGCGCTGATTTTTAGAGGTAGGGAATTGGTACATTGGCGCGAGAAGAACCGGTTTGGTGCTTGTTCGCAGGTCTTTTTACATTATGTCGAACGTAATGGGCTCTATGCAGACTATCGGGATGATAGGTACGAATCGCCATTCGAGTGATAAGGTAATATCCTTTCACCTCGGGTTTGGGCTTGTTGCTCCCTCTCTTTTGCCGAGCGAGGGGAGCCGTTTTGAAAAAAGTATCGTTGAGTGTTAGTGGAAATCTAATTGAAAACCGCTTGATAAATATAGTGTCCTGCTTCCTCGCCTATCGGTACCAGGAAAATCTCCAGATCGCCCAGCACTTCATGGCGCAGGCGATGGATCATTTGGTGCAGGAGGATGGAATTTTCGCCGTGGAAGCGAAGGTCGAAAGGTTCCCGGAGCTGGCCCGGAAAAGGGTATGACTTTAAAGGGTTTGCCTCCGCCAAAGTCAGAGGAAACTCCAGTCCGCCGTCGAGCAAGGCGGTAAAGATGGTATTGACGTGAGGGGCGAAAAAATCGAGTGTTAGGATGTTCATGTTTTCTTTGGGTGTGAGTCGTTATTTCGTGCAGTAAGAAGAGGGGGCTTTTTCAGTAGCCGCCTTAAATCTCGATATGTCCATTAAGCGAGTGGATAGGCTTTGCTTATCCACTCACTATGTTCATCCGGATTCCGCGTGTTCTTCAGCCGGGCAACGGGCAAAGCCTACGCCGGACGGCGTCCATTCCATTAACCAGTAAGGGCCGTTTTCCGAGACTTCCGTAAAACCCAATCTACGGTACAGGTTTTGCGCCGGGTTGAACTTCTCAACATGAATGCTGACGATCTGCCCCGCGCCTATGGCCTCGGCAAACACGCCTTGCAGCAGCAGAGTACCTAAACCCTGATTGCGGACTTTCGGCATCAGTGAAATATCGACAATGCGAATTTCCCTTTGACTGCGGTGCAGGTAGAGTCGGCCCACCGGTTCGCCTCGCTGCTCAAGGATCAGGAACTCGCCATCGAAGTAAGCTTCCGCATAGTGCTTATCCTGACAGAAATACTGCTGGCGGAGAAAGCCCAGTTTGGCTTCCTCCGTCCAGCCGGTGAGTTCCAATTCCGGCCAGCGCACCGAGATATACAGGTTTTCCAGAAACGGCCGGTTTTCCTCTCGCTCGGGGCGAAGCGCATAGCCCCGCTCCGCAAAACCGTCGGGCGGGGCAAAGCGTTGCGTAGAATCGGTCTTACCCATGCCTTAACCCGGATTGACCGCGAAAAGGCCGTTGGTGCAGATGCAGAAGCGCATCGGCAGATAGGGCTGCCGGTTTTCGTGGGCTGCCGGGGTCACGTTGCCCGCCGAACCGAAGACTTGGCCGGCTAGGGTTACATCCGGGGTTCCTGAAGGAGAATAAGCATTGACAGGTGAGGATGTCGTCCCCGAGATTTGAACGGCTCGCGACAACCAAGAAGTGGCGGTTGGCGCGGCGCTCATGGTGGTTGCCGGTGTGGTGGTCGATACTTTGGCGGTCACCGTATGGGTATGGGCAGCCATTTGATTGATATTCAGGGCTACGGATTCGGCTCCCACCTTTTGCCCAATAGTACGAGGGGTAAGCCCCGGTCCGGCGCCGGTGCCCATAAGGACTTGGCCCTGAAGGTTTGGGAGAGTGAAATAGGTTCTTTGATCGCTAGGGCCGTAGATGGTGCCAATGGTTGCAAATAAGGCCGTGTATTGCTGCAGATTTGCTTGCTGACCGTTGCAAGCTACCCAGCCTTGGGGCGCGAAGGTGTAAGGAAGGATGCGGATTTCTCCGGTAAATGCGTCCACGGTAAGTCTCCTCTGTGTTTGGGTTGTTAAGGGCGGCTCGGATACAGGCCGTTGACGGCGATGATATAGGTCATCGCCTGGGACGGCATCATATTGTTGTGGGGCTGGCCGCCGCCGGCGGAGCCGTAGCTCACGGCATCTAGCGTGACGGCGGTAGGCGACGGCGCCGAATCGTTTAGGTAAATACGGACGTCATTCATTCCTTTGGCATGAGCCATATTGTTGCTGCCCGCCGGCAAAGCGCTGGCTGTGGCGTCGGCATTCAGGGTATTGAAGCTGTGGTTGTGGGCCGCCCATTGCGATGCGTCCAGGGTAACGGTTTCGCTGCCTCCGGTCTGGCCCAGGGTGTGGGGGGTGAGGCCGGTGCCTGTGCCCTGGCCGACTGGGATACGGCCGCGATAATCAGGCAGCGCGAAGGTAGTGCTGCCGTTGCCTCCGTAGGTGACGCCGATCAGGGAAAACAGGGCGGGGTACTGGCTGACGTTCAGTAACTGGCCCTCGCATTTCATCCAGTCCCCCTCCGGGGCGTAATTTCCCGCGAATAAGCGAATTTCGCCGACATAGTATTGCGACATGATTGATTTCCTTTATTAAATATTGAAAACGGGTGATGGTGCCGGCTCAGTTACGCGCTGGGAAAATACCCGACGTGGCGATGCAAAAATTGGCTACCGTGAACGGCTGCATATTGTTATGGGGCGCGCCGCCTACTGAGGAAACGGTGCCGGCATTGAGCGGCTGAAAGGTCGCTCCGCTGGCTGGGACGGTACTGTAAACGGTCGGATTTACGGTGGTTTTAAGGCTGGAAATAATGCCGTCGTTTGGTCCTGCCGTGCCTTGCGCGGACATGGCTTTGACCGTATGGGTATGGGCCGGCACTTGAGTGGCGTTGAGTGTTACGGTTTCGGCGCCGCCGGCATAGGTGCTCCCTTGTTGGTAGATAGTGCCGCTGATAGGCGACTGGCCTTGGCAGAGCGGTACCCGGCCGCGCAGGTCGGGTAGATTGAAGTTGGTGGTAGCGTTACCGCCGAAAGTAGTGCCTAACAGGGCATACAGGGCATTGTTCTGTTGGATCGTCATCAATTGGCCTTGACATAGCGCCCAGTGTTGCGGCGCCCAAGCAAAGCTAAACATGCGAATTTCGCCTAAAAAATAATCTGACACGGTTTCATCTCCTTACGTATGGGATAGTTGAAATGGTGTAATACAGCGGCTGAAAACCGCGCACATCTAAAGTACCCCTTATTTACTGCTTAGGCGGCTTAGTTTTCCATCATTCTGTATTAACTATTTTTTTACCGCAGATTAGCGCCTGCCCAAGGTTGGAGAGGCCGATTTGCTACGGCGTAGGCTAGGTTAGCATTGTTTTTTAATTTTCCGCAAATTGAATCTTTTAGCAGGCGGAAATTTTTAAAACCGCAGGGTATGAGGCTTAAAGTTAGGCGGAATCGTCAGTTGGCAACCAACAACGCATTGTTTAGTAATTTTGATAACTTTACTGGATTAAGTGCGTCGCACAATAAGTCTCTCCTGTGGGAGAATATTAAGCATCTACGCAACCTTAAACATGAGTGACGTATCCCTTGCTTGCATTCCCACGCGTAGGCAATTCCTTACTTGGGATAGAAACAGGCCGATAAGCAGACCTTCCAGGTAAGACGACTGTCATGGATGGCGGCCGAGACTGCTCCCGGCAGTTCTCGGCATTTCCTTCATCCATAGAGGTCAGAAGTGCTGGAGCCGCCGGGAGCGACTCCAGTAAAAACCTGGAAGGTCTAAATCGCGCAAAGAGTAAAGGCGAGATAATGCCAATAAGTTGTACGAATACTTATAGCCGGAAAGGGAAATGTAAGCGAACGAAGCTTGGCAGGTCACGAACACAGCGGCATGAAGGTGGACATCGGAAGGCCTAAATGTAAAAATGGTACGCGAATTGCCGCCATTTGCAGTTGGGCAACAAGCAGTAACAAACGGCCCATCGCTTTATTTTATCCATTTTATTTCACTATGCGTTACACCGCTTATAACCTGTCCATAGACAGCGAGATCGATCTGCCTGAATTGTTACCTGTGCAAACATGCAATACCGAGTCGGCAGACGTGAAAATCAGTTTCGGATCGATAGCGCCCGGCGGCTTGACGAACGGCCAACGATTAGGGCCTTTCCTCTGGGCGGCACCGGAAAGTCTGTGGCTGCAAGTGCCTCAAGTCGCCCGATTCCTGATCAGCAACGGCAACGATATTCTCATCGATCCCGAACCCGACATCGACGAGGACAGTATCCGGGTATTTTTATTGGGTTCGGTCTTCGGCGCCTTGCTGCTCCAACGCGGCCATCTTGTCCTGCATGGCAACGCCATTCGGATCGGCGACCAGTGCCTAGTCTGCGTCGGCCGTTCCGGTGCGGGCAAGTCCACACTGGCGGCGGGATTTTTGCAGCGCGGATATACGGTGCTCGCCGACGATGTGGTGCCGGTCGATAACGATTGCCGTGCTGTGCCGGGCTTTCCGCGCATCAAATTGTGGCAGGACGTAGCCGAGCGTTTAAATATCGATACAACCGACCTGCGCAGGATCCGGCCGAATCTCGAAAAGTTCAATTATCCAATTGCGCTGACCGCCGATACGCCCACCTTGCCTATCCGATGGATTTACATTTTGAACCGTAATACTGTTTTCGATGAAGTTCGCATCGAATCCATCCAAGGGCTGCAACGTTTCCAGCCGTTGCGCGACAATACTTACCGGGTACGGTTTCTCGACGGCATGGGACTGAAGCCCGAACACATGAGGCTGTGTGGGCAATTAGCGGGCAGAATTCATCTGGCTCGCGTTGCGCAGCCTGACAACGGCTTTATGCTGGATCAATTAATCGACCGTCTGCTAGCGGACATCACCGAAAATCCCTGATCATGAGCGGCATTTACTGGCTGGCGTCCTATTTCAAATCCGGCAATACCTGGTTTCGCGCCTTTTTGCAAAACCTGCTGGAGGATGGCGATAGGCCGGTGGATATCAATGAGCTGGCTACCGGCCGTTTAGCCAGTTATCGTGGTTGGATCGACGAGGTATTGGGTTTCGACAGCGCCGATCTTGACACTGACGAGATTGAGCGGCTGCGGCCCGAGGTTTACCGTTGGTCTTCGCGCGACGGCGAGACGGCTTACCATAAGATTCACGATGCCTACACCTACACCGTCGACGGCGAACCTTTGGTCAGTCGCGAAGCCACCCTAGGCGCACTGTACATTTTGCGCAATCCACTGGATGTCGCGCCTTCCTACGCCAACCATATCGGCTTGAGCCTCGATGAGACAATCGCTTATATGGGAGATCATCAATATGTCGTATGCAAGTCGCACAAAAAGTTGCCCGCTCAACTTCGCCAGAAGTTGCTAAGCTGGTCCGGACATGTGCTGAGTTGGGCCGACGCTCCGGCTTTGAATCGCCACATCCTTCGCTACGAGGATATGCAGGCCGATCCCGTGGCAGCTTTTACCGGGGCGGTGCGTTTCCTCGGGCTGCCGGACGATCCGGTTCGTATCGAGAAAGCCATCCGTTTCAGCGACTTCGGAGAGCTGTCCAGGCAGGAGGCGGAAAAAGGTTTCTACGAACGGCCTCCGTGCGCCGAACGTTTCTTCCGCCAGGGCAAGAGCGGGAGTTGGCGCGACAGGCTCACCCCCGAACAAGTCGCCCGCATCGTCGCCGATCATGGCGAGGTCATGCGCCGCTTCGGCTATCTGGATGCCGACGGCAGGCCGCTGTGATGACAGGCGACAAACTTAAACGTTTATCCCGGGCGCTCCGGCGCGAGCTTATCCAACGCCGCTTGCCGCATGGCTTGGTCAGCCCTGCTTATCTTTGGCCGTCCGCCGACGAAAGGGTGCAGATACACCGTGCGCTGTGGTGGAAACATGGAGACCGGTGGCCTCGGCCGCTTTGGCTGGCGGCCGAATGTTGGCTATGGCTGCGCTGGGTCTGTTGGCATGCCGTTCCCGCCTGTCGGCGCATTCTACGCCGGCAGGCGTCCATCGTGGAGCGGGAGGAAGGTATCTCGTGCCGAATTCAAGGGCTGCGCATCTTGAAGTTGGCGTTTTTCTGGTGCATTCCGCCTCGGGAAAGTTACCGTTACCGCCTCTACCGCGTGCCCAATGCGGCGCTGGATTATGTCTACGAGGCGGAAACCTTTGCCTATCATGTTTGGCGTAGCGAGCTGCTGGGGCTGAAAGCGGACTCGCTCCGCCGGCTGCAAGATAAATTGCGCTTGGCGGATGAATTGGCCGAAATTGGTATCCCGGTGGTAGCGACGTTCGCCATGGCAAGGGAATACTGCGAAGCGCCTTGGCTCGAGATGTTGGTCAAAAAGCACGGGCGCGTGTTCTGTAAGGCCAACAGCGGTAACCAAGGACGAGGAGCTTTTTTGGCTTGGGGCACGCCGGACGGCATCGCTGGACAAACCTTTAGCGGTGCTTCGTTGCCGGATGCCGTGGCGGTCGAGGTGGCATGGCGACAGTTATTGGCGGAAGATAGCGCGCTGATCCAGCCGTATCTGGAGAATCATCCCGATCTCGCGCCGTTGGCTTATAACAAGGAAACCATCACGGTGCGTTTTATCAGCCAATGGGATGCCGATCCGGACAAAGGCCTCTCGATCTGCCGTTGTCTTAGCGCTACGCTGGAAGTGCCTGCGGGCCGCACCGCCAACGGAGACACTTTCTACGCGATTCTGCCCATTCACCCTGAAACCGGCGCCTTTATGCCGCCCGAACTTAGTTTGATCGCCGAGCAAGCGGTTCGGGATGCCGTTTTCAGTGTTCAATATGCCGCCCAAGTTATTAGCCTCTTGCCGAATTGGAACCGCTTGACCGAATTGTCCTGCCGGGCGCATGCCGGGTTACCGGATATTCGTGCGATTGCCTGGGATTGGGTGCTAACACCATCGGGGCCGGTATTGCTGGAAGGCAATTTCGGTTGGAGAACGGCTACCGCGCAAGCGAGACAGGGAGGCTTGATTTTTTCATTAATGAACGGTAGGATGCCGCAACCCATTCTTGCCGGTATTCGATTTTAACAATAGAAATCAGGTATGAGGCCGTCCGGCGATATAACCCGGATTGTCGCCAGCAAGGCGAAGCCGACATCGTTTGGTTCTGACTGTTTTTGAAAATTCAAGGAGAAACGCAATGACCCCCCCTTTATCCGAAGATATGCTCGCCTTGCCATCCTCACAGGTGGGTTCTCAAGTTGCCTCTAACCGCCTGCCTTATCGCCCACCTTTCTTAACCACCTTGGCCGTGAACTCTCATACGGGATCGAAACCAAGCACTACGCCATCAGAATGGCATGGTTCCGCGACTACAAACGGGAATGCTAGCTGATTTGAGCATTGTAGAAAGCATGCCCATGCTTAGAGCTATTTTAGCAACTGGAGTCGTCTTTCGTTAATATCAGCTCAGGTATGAGCTCATCGAGTACCTTTTTCAAAGCTATCTGTTGGTTCAATCCTCAAATGCGTACGAGGCTGTGAAAGCTTCATTTTTTATAAAAAATATCCACGAAGGGTACGAAGAAATAATCATTTGAATTCAATACATTGAAAACTTCGTGCTCTTCGTGGTGAATACTGCTTTTAGCTTGATTTGGACAATACTTTCACAGCCCCGTGCCCTACGGAGCTTTAAGCACTAGGGGCCTTGTGACTTAACAGGGCCTCAATCAGCTCTTCATGTCGCAGGAAATCGAAAAGCCGTTCAGCAAGCCGACGCTGCCCCTCGGCATTCAGATTTTTATCCCGTTCACAGATATCCCCGTTCAATGGCAGGGCGGACGCCAAATCGAAATACGGCACGCCTCGGCGCGCCGCGAGGTTCGCCATCACGGCATGATGTTCCGGTACCGCACGTTGGTACAAGCCCTTGGGATCGGGGCCCAGGGGAACGGGATCGCCGACCAGCAGCGATTGCGCGCCCATGGCTTTATTCACGGCGAGCATATATTCCAGATTACGTTCGAAATAGTGCGGCGGATGAACAGCTAAGCGATCGCGCCGGCCGGTATTGTTATGGTTGATCATTTCCAGCAGCGGTTCGGCGGGGATCAAGTTGCCAAGCCAGCCTTCCAATAAAGCGCTCCGCCAAATCAAGGCGCGCGCCAGTGAATCCGCAACCGACAAGCGGGGCTGAAGCAGGGGACCATGGCCGTAGCGTTTGCGTATTTGCCGGAAATCGCCGAAATAATCGTCACTGGCGACTCTGGGCCAGGTATCGCAAATGCCGGCTTGGATAGCGACCAAGGCCGGCCGAATTTCGGACACCGCAAAAATCAGCCGTAACAGCATCTCGGCGGAGGTGGCGTTGGCCATGCCGGCATTGATTACCTCGAAATGCCGCGATTCGAGCCGGTCGCGATAGGCCTCATTCAGCTGCTCTTCCAGCAGATGGGTGAATAGCTGGCGGTTGTCCCCAATCGTAATTCCGTAGACGGTCGTTCCGCCCATGAACACCAGCCGAATGGCGTTTGGGTTCGGTTCCAAGAGGCGCCGGTCGCGAAAGCCATAACAATTATGCACCAGACCATTCTCGCAGTGGATATTCGGGCGCGGTTCAAAGAGGGTGTAGTGGTGTGGCTGGTATAGCCGCGAGGTAAAGAGGTGTTTTTCCGCCTTCAATGTGACCAGCCCATCAGGCGGCACAGGAAAACGGCGTTCGAACAACTCTCCGAGCAGCAGCAGGCCGATAATGCCCAATATTGCTTCCTGTCCCGGTGCGTGTGGCCAGATCAACATCGCGGCTGCCGCTGCAATGCTTCCGGTTGTTATTAGCGTAATGAGCCAATGCGAGCTGCGTGGCCGGAACGGGCGCAACCCGAACCAGCGCCCGCCGGGGGCGGTGATGAACGTCAATCCCCAGATTGCCAGGATAAGTCCCTCCATGCCATAGCGAACTAGGTCAAACGTTTGAATTGAGGATGTCATGAATTCTAGCCTGAGATGTTGTCGTTATGATGCAGCCACCGGTTTAGCCAGTGGATATGACTTATGTTGCGCATGGACAGACGGTGACGGATATCGTTTGCGGGTATTAGCTCCGTCTGTTTGATTTGCTGACGGAATTTGTCCCGGTCGATAAGTTCCGCCAGACCGGGATGTAGATTGCCATCCAATTGTCGTCCCAGTTCGCTTATTTGGGCAATGTGTCTGTTTATGTTTTTGAGCTGATAGTTTTCACCCATGTCTTTTTCGGTTTTCCAGGTTATTCGCTTCGGCACGATGCCATCAATGGCGCGCCGGTGCAAATAGCGGCCGATGCCTTTGGGGCCCACTTTTTCAATGCCGGGCGTGGACAGGTATTGCTGCACCAGGCGGGAATCCCAAAGCGGCCAACGATAGTCCACGCCATAGGCTGAGGCCATTAAAGTGCAGTCTTCCAGGCGGGCTGTGAGTTCCATGCGCTGCAAGTGGTGTTGAAGGATGAAATCGTTAATGCGCCGGTAAGGCGCGTCATAGCGGGCCGTTTCCATATAGCGCTCGTAAAGATTCAGGCGTAGCACCACTTCGGGGCGCAGCAACTGGTGCGGCCAGCGTTGCTTGCAGGCTTTCAGGAATGCGGAGGTATAAGCAGAGTTAGTGCGGCCGAGGGCGGCCGTCTTCAGCAGACGCAAGCTGCGTTTGAACGGGCCGCCCGGCAGGATATTCCATAATGCGGCGTAATGCCCGCCGTCGAGCAATTCCTTGCGTAAGTGATGGCCGCTGTGGGTGACGACCTCGTCGCCGCCGAACCCGGAAAACAGCGCGTGAATGCCGCGCAGTTTGCATTCCCGATAGAATGAGATATGTCCCGTGCTGTTGGGGTGTTCTTGCGGATAACCCAGCGTGTTTAGCCCGAGCGAGACGGCTTCGTCATCGGCCATCCATCTGGTGAGAATATAATTATGAACAATGCGGCTGGCCTGGCTGGTTTCCAGAATATAGGCGGGTTCCTGTTCGCAATAAGCAAAGCCGAAACTGTGTAAGCGGTCGCCCGGTTCGCCGAGAAAATGGGCCAGATAGGCGGTGATGGTGGCCGAATCGATGCCGCCGCTGTTTTCGGTGCCCATCGGGGCGTCCGGGTCCATGCGGCAGCGGATCGCTTCCTCCAGGACCTCGCGGTAAGCCTCGATCCAGCGCGGATCGCGCTTGGTAGCTGCCGGGGCATCGTCGCGCCACTCGTGGTAGCGTTGGATGCGGACATGACCGTCGGCGTTGCAAGTCAGCCAGTGTCCCGGCGCCAGTTTATGGATTTCCTTGTAGGCGGTCTCCGTCTGGCTAAACGAGAGTTTCAGCATATAGGCGGCGGCCCAGTCCATGTCGGCAGTAACCGGCAGCGGGCAGCAGCGTCGCAATTCCGGAATGCTGAATCCGTGGCTGAGTCGGCCGTTATCGATACGATAATATAAGGGCTTAACGCCGAGAGCGTCGCGGGCAAGGTAGGTCAGACGCTGTGTTTCATCTTGAATGGCTAGGGCATAGTCTCCGACCAAATGCTCCGCCAGACTTGTGCCCCAGCGCAGCCATGCGGCTTGCAGGGTGCTTTGGAGATTATGGCCGGCGAGGCCGAGTTGGGTCTGCAAATCGCCAAGGTTGTGGATGTGGCCGGAGAAATCCAGGATGATATTGCCGGGTGAGTGGGACATATTTATCGAGAAGCGGTTTATGGGATGCGACGTTAAAACGGAACCGGGATATGATACTATAAAGCGTTCCAATAATTTCCGAGTGTGATGACGATGTCCGATTTCGATCCTGCAAACCGCTATATCCGTAACCCCGACCTGGTTTCCGCCGATATGGATGGCGACACGGTCGCTATGAGTATCGAGCGGGGGGAATATTTCGGCATTGGCGGCGTTGGCTCGCGGGCTTGGGCGCTGCTTGAGCAGCCCGTTTTTCTCGAAGACGCTGTCCGGACGATTTGCACGGAATTCGAAGTGGATGAAGCGACCTGCCGCGCCGATCTGATCGCTTTCTTCAATGATCTGCTGGCGCATGAATTGATTGCTGCCGTGGCGGATTAACGTTTCAGTAGAGTAGGATGGGTTGCACTACGTGCTCTAACGAGTTGCTATCGTTCTACCCAACGGCACTTTAAACGGTCGGGTTTTCAGTTTATAACCGTAAAAGTTACAAATTTGTAGGGTGGATAAGCGTAGCGCATCCCACCAATACCGAGATTTTTGCTAGTTCCCAAGTTGGATCTCTCGTTGCTATACACAAATATTTCACGAGATGTTGTTCCTTATCTGCGTTAGGCGGAAAACATGCGGATAGCAGACCTTCCAGGTTTTTACTGGAACCGCCGGGAGCGGCTCCAGTAAAAACCTGGAAAGTCTAACTCGCGCAACGCTCAACGTAGCAACAGACTTCCGGTCTACGTCGAGATGTGTATAACAACGAGCGCTCCACGTGGGAATCCTAAGAAACGACTTGTTTCGCTCACCTTTCGACAAGTTCAGAGCGAACGGAACAAATCTTAGTGCGTGTTTTAAAAGTTTGATACCTTCCCCGAGGACAGCCTGGTCAGCATCAAATTAATCATGGCGATATGAACGAATGCTTTGCT
>NZ_RYFG02000109.1 GCF_003994235.2 Candidatus Methylobacter oryzae | reverse complement strand
GCGCTGACTATAAACCCAAAGGTTATTTTGATAGTGCTTGCAGACATACAGGTAAATTGTTATTAATTGGTCTTGCCAGTTCATGGGGGGGCCTAGAGAATTGGGAGGAGTCGTGTCTTTTCCAATAGTCTAGCCCAACTGTGAACTGGCTTCTATTCAGCTCTTAATTCACATTTAAGTAGATTCGATACCACTTGCGACAATCGGACTAAGTCGCCTTCAACGCATACAGACTCAGTCGGCAGACTTACGGAAAACTCATGTCGGCGAGTATTAATCAGCGGCTGACTCGTTTCAACCGCCCGCTGCACAATAGTTGATATATCAAGCGCTTCCTTCTTCAGCTCGATCTTGCCGCGACTGATGCGCGAAACATCCAGCAAGTCATCCACCAACCGAACCAGATGTTCAACCTGGCGGCTAATGACGTCGCTGCACCAAGCCAGCTGTGTTTCATCCAGACTAGACAACTTCATGATATGCACAGCATTACTGATCGGCGCCAGAGGGTTGCGTAGCTCGTGCGCCAGCATGGCGAGGAATTCATCCTTGCACCGGTCCGCCTCGCGCAAAGCCTTTTCAGCTTGTTTCCGCTCGCTGATATCAAGCACATGCACCACAAAGCCGCGCACCTGTCCTTCGGCGTTAAAATCCGGAGAGTAAGTCGCATGAATCCAGCGCGGACCATCCTCGATGTACTGCACCTCGAGCTCGAAATCAATTTGCTCACCAACCAAGACCTGCTTGACATAGGACTCGATAGCTTGCCAAGCCGCTTCGCCGAGAATCTCGCGCATATGGCGGCCACGAATCTGTTCCTCGCTAAGCCCGAACCATCGCTCGTAGTTTCTGTTGATGCGCAGGTAAAGGTGTTTTCAATGTTGCCGGCCTTTTCTATTTTCCGGGTTATGCTTGGATCGATACCGTCATTAATTTGTTTTCTGGCTGCGTCTCGTTTTTCTCTGGCATCCTTCAATGATGTTTCAGGATATACCCCCAAAGCTAAGGTCTTTTCTGTACCCCCAAATCGATACTTTAACCGGAAATACTTTGAACCGTTGGGATTAACCAATAGGAACATGCCTTTCTCATCAGCGAGTTTATAAGGCTTTTCTTTGGACTTGGCGTTCTTACAGGTGGTGTCTGAAAGTGGCATTGGGGGTATCTCGCTTGGTCTGGCTGAATATATCAATGCCGATGTGCTGCACGTTATGGCTATTGCGAACGTCCTTGATCCGGTTGCTCTGGAACTGGAAATTCTGCCCGTGATAGCTGTCGGTGCGCAGCACTCGCCACGCCTCGCCGGCAATGATCGGAATGCCCAACGCGGCCAAGCTGGCATTGTCTCGGGTGCGGCTCGGATCGTAACCCAGCGCCACCGGCTTATTGCCGAACGGCCGCGCGGCTTCCGGCTTGTAGTCCGACCATTGATCGACGTCCACGGTACAAGCCAACAGTTTCGACAGGTTGACAAAAGAACAACAACAAATCATCCACGCCCTTAACGGAGCCAACCAAGGCATCAGCGCAGCAGTAGAACAAGGCACCATCACGCCAATACAGATCTACTGCTTGCTAAACGCCCTCATCAACCAGCTAACCGAAACGCTGCACTAAGCGACACTAAGCCGGGAGCAATCCCGGCCCATCATTATCAAACCGGGCCAGTCCCGGTTTTTTTGTGCCCAACGATTAGCAACCATTACAGACAAATACAGGCCCTCTTCCACCACCGCCAGCCATCCCGCAAACCGATCCGACCGCCCCGATTTTCACTCCTCCTCGCCCGCGGTGTTTTTGCAAAAAAAATTTTTTTTGAAATAAGTTTTGAAATAAGAAATTCGCGCTGATGCGCAGAAATACTTGATGTTGAGCGAGTAGGAACTCGAATTTGAAATTACGCTTTTTGAATTTAAATGGCGGTTCTTGCAGATAATGTACCGCCAATTATCGCCAATTTTTACATTTAAAAAATATTTCTATTATAAAAATCAGTTATTTACATGGCGGAGAGAGAGGGATTCGAACCCTCGATACGTTGCCGTATACACACTTTCCAGGCGTGCGCCTTCGACCGCTCGGCCATCTCTCCTATTATCTTGTTTCTCATGATCTGTGAGAAGCCGGGTAGGATAATCGATATTGCATCCTAGTGCAACGCTCTTATCGATTACGAGCACATAGCCGGATGATATTATCGTAGAAATTGCTACTTTTGATTACCGCCTTCCTCGGCCAATGCTTCCAGCTCATCCCAGCGTTTATAGCCTTGCTCTAATGCTTCATCAATCTGCTTCAATTCATCCAAAGTCTTCGTAACGACAACTTGTTCTTTTTTATAGAACTCGGGCGCACTGATTTGCCGGTTTAATTCAGCTTGTTTGGCTTCCAATTCATCGATCAGTTCCGGCAATTTAGCCAATTCCTGTTGCTCTTTGAAACTTAACTTCTTCTTTGCAGACGTACGCACAGGAGCCGGTACAGCCGGTTTTTCTTGTTTTACAGCCTTCACAGCCTCCACCTGCTTAGCTTGCTTAACGTGATTCATCCAATCGGTATAACCGCCGACAAATTCATCAACCTCCCCCGATCCATCAAGTACGAACACGCTGGTTACCACATTATCCAGAAAAGCCCGGTCATGACTGACCAACAACAAGGTACCGTCAAACGCGACCAACTTTTCTTCGAGCAGCTCCAGAGTTTCCAAATCCAGATCGTTGGTCGGTTCGTCCATGACGATCAGGTTGGCAGGCTTGGTGAACAAGCGCGCCAGCAGCAAGCGGTTTTTTTCGCCTCCGGACAAGCTTTTTACCGGCGAACGCGCCCTGGCCGGAGCAAACAGGAAATCGCCCAGATACGACATTACATGCCGCTTGGTGCCGGCGATTTCGACAAAATCGTTGCCGTCGGCGATGGTGTCGCAGACGGTCATTTCCGGATCGAGCTGGTCGCGCAACTGGTCAAAATAGGCGATTTCGAGGCGCGTGCCCTGCTCTACTGAACCGCTAGTAGGCTCTAATTGCTTTAATAATAATTTTAATAGCGTCGATTTGCCGGCACCGTTCGCGCCGATCAGGCCGATTTTGTCACCACGCTGAACCAGTGTGGAAAAATGCTTAATAATCTGCCGGTCTTGATAAGCGAAACAGATGTCATTAACTTCGATCACTTTCTTGCCGGAGGCATCGCCGCGCTCCAGCGTCATTTTGCTGGTGCCTTGCGTATTGCGGCGCTGAGCACGTTCATTACGCAATTTTTCCAGCGCCCTGACCCGGCCCTCATTACGGGTACGCCTGGCTTTTATGCCCTGTCTGATCCAAACTTCTTCCTCAGCCAACTTCTTGTCGAATTCGGCATTCTGGTTAGCTTCGTCCTCCAGCGCTGCGGCTTTTCTGGTTAAAAAGTCGTCGTAATTACCCTGCCAGGACACCAGATTGCCTCGATCCAGGTCGATAATCCGGGTCGCCAGTTTCTGCAAGAACGAGCGATCGTGAGTTACAAATAATACCGCTCCCTGAAAATTCAGGATTTGTTCTTCCAGCCAAGTAATGCTTTCAAAGTCCAGATGGTTGGTCGGCTCGTCGAGCAACAACACTTCCGGCTCTATGACCAAGGCCCTGGCCAGCGCCACGCGCCGCTTCCAGCCGCCGGACAGGCCGCTGATTTTCAAATCGCCGGGCAAATCGAGTTTACTTAACGTGGTTTCGACTCGCTGTTGGAAATGCCAACCGTTATGCGCTTCGAGTTTGTGCTGTAAATCGCCCAGTTCGTTCAAGGCATTGCTGTCGTTGTAATCCATGGTTAACGACAAGGCGTGGTAGCGGGTAATCCACTCACCCAACTCGCCCAAGCCGCCGGCCACAGCATCGTAAATAGTTGCACCGTCCGGCAATTCCGGGGACTGTTCCAGCCATGCCAGCCTTAATCCCGGCTGACGCCAGATTTCGCCGTGATCGGGTTGAATATTACCGGCAATAATCTTCATTAAGGTTGATTTACCCTCGCCGTTGCGGCCTAACAAGCCTACTCGTTCCCCGGCATCCAACTGAAAGTCGGCATTGTTCAATAAAGCATGAGTTCCATAAGCAATGGAAACGTTAGACAATCGTAATAAGGGCATTTTAAAGTTCTTTATGTTGTAAATAGCGTCGTAATAAATCCAGCGCCAGTAACGCGGCCTGGTTTTGCTTGCGTTTGATAGGGCCTGCCACTGAATGAATCGCTTGATGAAATCCATCTCCGGCCAGCAGCACATTATATAGAATAATGGCTTGGTCTTTATCGTGAAATGTCTGAACGTCTCCGGCATAGAGCTGAACCAGCACAAAATCGGCATCGCCGGTTCTTTTTATCTCTTTTGCGGCGGCTTGCGCGGTTGCCTGCAAATTATCGGTATTTATCGTAATCCCCAGCTTTTGCCCGAGCTTTTGCAAAGATTGCTCATAGCGGGTTTCCAGCAACCACGGCAAACCTACACATTTCGCCGCCAACAAGCCCTGACTCGCAGTTTCGGCTACGGCCAGCGTGTATTTTCCGGCGGTCATCAGTTGATCCACTGTAAATACCAGATCGCCGCTTGCCTGCCCTAAACCGTCAACCGCAAACACATGATCGCCAAGCGCTGCCGCAATAGCGGATGCCAGCGAACTGATAGCGGCTTCAGGGTAATCGTATGGAAAAAATAATTTGGTTTGTACATCGTCCGGACTTGCCCGGAAGCCCAGCTGTACCTGGGCAGGAATTTCAATCGTACTGATGATTTCTTGAATAGCCGACTCCCCCATACCAAGGGTTTTAATCGCGATTAACTTGCCGGGCCTCAGTATGAAACGGCTTGCCAGTGCCGGCTGGACAAATTCCAAAAACAAATGCCGCATTTCCAAAGGCACGCCCGGCATAAAAGCAAACCAGCAGCGGCCGGCCTGCAAAGCGAAACCCGGCGCGGTCCCCCAGGCATTGTCGATACGCTCCGCACCTTTCGGAAACATGGCCTGCTTGCGGTTTGATTCGGGCATATTCCTATTCCTGAGCGTAAAAAAGCGCTTAATCTGTTCAAAAGCAAGCGCATCGAACTCCAACCGCAAATCGAATGCTTGAGCAACGGCCTCGGCAGTTAAATCGTCGCTGGTCGGCCCCAGCCCGCCGGTGCAAATGCAGCAATCGGCACGGACTGAAATTTCCCGCAGCAAGGCTACCAGATCCTCCAATTTGTCGCCCACGGCGGTATGACGGGTTACGTTAAAGCCCATCGCAACAACTCGTTCCGACAACCAGGCTGCATTAGTGTCGACGGTTTGTCCGGTAACGACTTCTTCGCCTTGCGAGAAAATCTCTAGCGTTGGATTCATGTTGAGGCCCGTCAGTTAAGGTTCATTAATATGTTATGCCAGAACGGCAACGCAATCAGGCTGATTGCCGTCGTCACTGTGACCGCCATCGCATACAGCGAGCTGTCCAACCGGTAGCGGTCACAGAAAACAATGCCCAACAACATGCTCGGCATCGACAAATCAAGCACTGCGGCCGCCCGATATTCGCTGCCAATAGACAGATAACCGACAAGAATCATTGCAAATAACGGCATCAGCGCCATTTTAATTAATATAACAGGGATCACATAGGGAACGTTGCGGGCAGTGACTGCTTGCCAGCTTAGCGCCAATCCTAAAGAAAACAGCATCAACGGCACTACACCCGCAGACAGCTTTTGCAACACGCCGATCAGCCATACCGGGGCAACCAGACCGTTAATATTCAGTATAACGGCAACAGCCGCAGCCCAGAATGGCGGTGCGTTGAAAAACAGCCATAACGATCTGGGCTTTTCCACGCTCTCTTCGCCGTAATGCCGCGCCACAACCACGCCGAGGGTAAACAATAACGGTGTGGCTGCAAACAAATCCATCTGTATTGCCACCGACCTGGCCCAACTGCCAAACGTTTGCTCTAAAACCGGCAAACCCAGATAAGTGACATTAGGAAATGCCGCCGCCAATATCATCGCCCCCATACGCCGATCTTCAAACTTAAATAACGCTCCCACTATCCAGAGACAAAACATTGCCAAAGCGATGCTACTCACGCCCAACAAGGTATATTGAAACGAATGCAAGCCGATATCCGCCGTCCAAAGGACTTCCAGCACCATGGCCGGCAGCAATAAGTAATAGACCACCGAGGTCAGCACCAACCGGGCTTGCTCGGCTGGCAAGCCCGCCGGTTTGGTAAAACGCCAAACTGCGCCGGACGCCATCAGTAAGGTCATTTGTATCAATGTTGAATTCATAATCGAGGTCTATTGTGGCAATAGTGAATTTTAACATTCACCGTTAAAACAAGTTCCGGTAATATATGCCGACTTATTATTCGGGAGCGTTTAAGTGCGTTTATTTTCAAGATATTGCCAACTTGGTGTTTTTTTATTAATAACCAGCCCTTTTGCAATCGCGGAAACCGATGTCGTCTCGGTGCAAGAAGCAGCAACCATGCGCGTTAAAAATCAGGCAGTTATTATCGATGTGCGTGAAAACAGCGACTGGAACGAACACCACATTCACGGCGCTATCCGCATACCGCTATCCCAACTTAGTGAACGGCTACCTGAACTTGAACCTTATAAAACCCGCCCGATTATCACCCAATGCGTAGCAGGCCTACGCTCCGCACAAGCGCAACTGGCATTGAAAGCGGCAGGATTTTCCAAAGTTTTTTTATTGAACGGCGGAATACAGGCTTGGCATCAACAAGGCTTCGTAACTGAATAAGCCGGCAACGATGGGCACAGCCCATGCGCTAGAATTTTTTATTTTTTACTTATCTCTACTATGTCTCAATCATTTATCTCAACCAAATCCATCCCTGTCCGCGAACGTTTAATTATGGCGTTGGATGTCCCCAGCATTCCCGAAGCGCAAGCTTTGGTGGAAGAACTCGGCGACTCGGTAATCTTTTACAAAGTTGGCATGGAATTGTTTATGTCGGGCGATTATTTCGGTTTTATTGAATGGTTAAAACAGCAAAATAAAAAGATCTTTGTCGACCTGAAGTTTTTTGATGTTCCCGCCACCGTAGGCAGGGCCATTAGAGCCTTGAGCAGCAAGGGCGTTGACCTTGCCACGATTCACGGCAACGATGCGATTATGGAAGCGGCCGCGAAGGAAAAAGGCGACCTTAAAGTCTTAGCCGTAACTGCGTTAACCAGCCTGGATCGCGGCGATCTTGACGACTTAGGCTTTGCCTGCGATGTTCGCGAACTGGTTTTATCCCGCGCCAAACGCGCCTTACAAATCGGCTGCGACGGTATTGTTTCGTCGGGCCTTGAAGTCGCGATGCTCAGAGAAGAGCTGGACCATAAACTGCTTGTTATCACCCCCGGCATCAGGCCTGTCGACAATCGGGAAGAAGACGATCAAAAACGCGTCGTTAGCGTAGAAATGGCTTTCCAGAACGGCGCCGATTATATCGTCGTCGGCAGACCTATCCGCGACGCTGAAAACAGCAAGGCGATGGCAGAGAAGATTCAGGGGCAGATTCTTGCGCAGTTCCAATAAGTTCGAAGCCGCTTTTACCTCTCTATTTATAATAATGCTCCGTGACTATGGAATTTGATCTCGCTTTTACCACCTCATACCTGGTCGCATTTACGATGGGTCTATTCAGCAGCATGCACTGTATCGGCATGTGCGGCTCCATCATAGGCACGTTAACTTTGAGTCTGAGCCCGGAAATACGAAACCAAAAAAACCGGCTATTTCCCTTTGTGCTCAATTACAACATTGGCCGCATCACCAGCTACACGGCGGCCGGCGCGTTAGCGGGGCTTATTGAAGCATTAATCGCTATGCCGATGGGCGAAATCACTGGGCATAGGTTGTTGCAATTATTGTCAGCCACCATCATGGCGGGGGCGGGGCTTTATATTGCAGGGTGGTTTCCCCGCTTTGCCTACATTGAAAAAATCGGCTTGCGCTTCTGGAAAATGATTGAACCTTTAGGCCGCAAACTGATCCCGGTTAAAAACTGCAGACAAGCTTATCTTTTCGGCATGGTATGGGGCTGGCTGCCGTGCGGTTTGGTTTATTCGGCTCTTGCCCTTGCTGCAACGGCGGATAGCATTAACCATAGCGCGCTGACTATGCTGTTTTTCGGATTGGGAACTTTACCAGCGGTCATGGGAGTCGGTATAATGACCGGCATTCTAACAAGGTTATCCAGAATGCAGCGCTTCAAGCAGGCAATAGGCTTATTCATGATTGTGCTTGCTGTACTGGCGGCCTTGCCCTGGCTCAATCCTATGGCCATCACAACACATAATATGGCACTACATTAAGAGGCATCTATGGATCATTTTAACGCGATCATTGGTCAATCTCCCGCTTTGGATTCGTTAATCCGTAGCGCCAAAATCGTTGCCGCTACCGATGTTACAGTATTGCTGAAAGGCGAGACAGGTACCGGTAAAGAAGTGCTCGCCACCGCGATCCAACAAGCCAGCACTCGTGCCAATAAGGCTTTTATCACCTTAAATTGCGCAGCATTACCTGAAAGCCTGATCGAATCGGAGTTGTTCGGTCATAAAAAAGGCTCTTTCACAGGTGCAACATCGGATAAGCAAGGTCTTTTTCAGGCTGCGGATGGCGGCACGCTATTCCTTGATGAGATTAATTCTTTACCGTTGTCGATTCAGGCAAAGTTATTGCGATTCCTTGAATCCGGCGAATGTCTTGCAGTCGGCGAAATCAAACCTTATAAAGTCGATGTCCGCGTTATTTCCGCAACAAACACCGACCTAAGCAAACAAATAGAAAGCGGCCAATTCAGGTCGGACTTGTATTTTCGCTTGAATGTCATACCTTTAGAGTTACCGCCATTGGCGCAACGCACTGAAGATATTGAATCGCTGATCAAGCATTTCCTAACCTTGTTTGAAAATACACACGCGCTGACTGCGCCAAAATTCAGCAAGCAAGCTTTAAAAACGCTTAAAGCTTACTCATGGCCGGGAAATATCCGTGAATTACGCAATTTATGCGAAAGGCTTAGTATTTTATTAGCCGGCAAAGTGATCGAACCGGAAAATCTTCCGCCTGAATTCACAACCAAATACACCAGCAATGCCTCTGCAACAACCGACTTTACTCTGCCCGAAAACGGTCTACAGTTGGATACGCTAGAAGCTGATTTAATATATCAAGCCTTGAATCGCACTAAAGGCAATCGCAGCAAATCCGCAAAACTATTGGGTATTTCTCGTGATACTTTGCTTTACCGCATGCAAAAGCACGGCTTTGCAAACTAACGTTCGACATCCATTGAGCGGTACATTATCGCTTTCATAGCGCCTAAATACCGCTAATTACATTAATGCTCCAACCTCAGCCTTCCAGCCTGCAATCATTCAATAACTGCTAAAAAAAATGATATGATTTCAGGCTCCACCACTATGCCTGCTGCGAACTTCGACAGAAAAAGGCGGTGTTAGGCCAACTATTCGGCAACGACAAACAAAGCATTGCTCATTCATACCGATTAGCCTGCTAATGCGCCCTATTTTCACATGCTGTGCTGCATTCTTGAGTTGCGCATTACGCGCTTCAAATCTTTAACCGTTTGAGCCAACCCGGAAAATACCGCCTGTGCGATAATCGAGTGGCCGATATTAAGCTCTACTATTTCCGGTATTGCACAGATTGCCTCTACATTATGAAAATTCAAACCATGCCCGGCATTCACTTGTAACCCGGCACTATGCGCATAAACAGCAGCTCTTCTGATCCGCGCCAACTCTTCGGCTTGCTGCCGGGGATTATCCGCATCGGCGTAACAGCCGGTATGCAATTCCACAACCGGCGCTCCGGCTTTTACTGCCGCATCAATTTGCAACTCATCCGGATCAATAAATAGGGACACCTCAACACCTGCCCCAGCCAATTTGTCGCACGCCCATTGCAGGCGCTGCAAGTTGCCGGCGACATCCAACCCACCTTCGGTAGTCAATTCCTCACGTTTTTCGGGCACCAAACAGCAAGCATAAGGCCGCACTTTCATCGCTATGCCGACCATTTCATCGGTTACGGCCATTTCCATATTCAACCGGGTATGGAGCATATCTTTTAATAGATAAATATCCCTGTCCTGAATATGCCGACGGTCTTCTCGCAAATGCGCGGTAATGCCGTCAGCACCGGCCTGCTCCGCAACCAATGCCGCCTGGATCGTTTCGGGATAAAGCGTACCTCTGGCTTGCCTCAAGGTAGCGACGTGATCGATATTCACGCCTAATAAAATGTCTTTTCTGTTCATTTTTCACGCTGGCCAGAGCTTGTAGCTCCGCCCACTCCGTTCGAGATTATTATGACTGGTTAAATGTTAGGATCGAGATTATAAATCCCGTTCGGCACTAGTGTGCTTTATGATTTCATTGATAACTGCCCGGCTTTTAAGCTGCTTGCCCTGCAGATATACATCAATGACCATACGCATCAGTATTTTCGCTTCGACTAATACTTGCGAATCGGTCAACTTCCTGGCGTTAAGCGCTTGCAAAGCCTTACCTGAAAACTGTCCATTCAAAGCCTCAACCGCGCCTTGACCGACATTAAAGTCATATTTTTTAAAAGACCCAATGGGATGATCATTAACATCGTATTCCAACGGCAAGCCATAACCCACAACCTGCAACAGATCAAGCTCAAATTCCCGTAATGCCGCTTCTATATTAGCCCCATCCGAGAGACGCGATAAACATCTACTGTAATAATCAAACACCTCAGGATGTGGATCATATTTGTGCAAAAAATATCCGATCAGCTCATTAACATAAAAACCGCAATACAACGCAAGCCCTTTTAGCTCACCAAGCGGCTGAATTATATCTCCAGGGACGGAGTGTATACCGTAAGCAGGCCGGGAACATGCGCGGTTATCTCCAGGGATCGGGCTGGCTGGCTGAAGCTCAACATCGGTCAGCGTTTTTAACTCTGCCTTGCCAAAGTAGGAAATGAGCAATGGAATAAACGGTTGCAGCAGTCCCGCTGTTTTTGACTTGGCCTTTCTAACACCTTTAGCCAATAGAGAAACCCGGCCGAAATCCCGGGTCAATACATCAATAATCAGGCTAGTTTCCCGGTATTTACGATGCTGCAAAATAAAAGCGGGTTGCAAATAAACTGCCGGTTCAGTCATTGAATCCCAAGCTTTGCAAGGCTCGCTCGCTATCCGACCAGCCTTTTTTAACTTTAACCCAAAGCTGCAGATAAACCTTCTGTCCGATTAGCTTTTCTATATCCAACCGGGCATCGGTGCCGACTTTCTTTAGCATATCACCGTCTTTGCCGATTACTATATTCTTCTGGGTCAATCGTTCCACCCAGATGATGGCATATATTTTAGTAATATGGGGCTTTTCTTCGTAACGCTCAATCTCTACCGTCAACGCATAAGGAAGTTCGGCACCCAAGCGCCTGGTTAACTTTTCCCTGACAATTTCAGCAGCCAGAAAGCGCTCGGACCTGTCGGTTACCTGATCCTCAGGATAGATTAAATCCCGTTCAGGCAATAACTGCATGATCAAGCTTTCCAACTCATCAAGATTAGTGCCTTTTAACGCGGAGATCGGTATTAAATGTTTAAACGGAAAACGATGTTGAGCTTCGTTAAAAAAAGTCAAAATCGCTTCCTTGTCGGCCACCTTATCAACTTTGTTAACAGCAAGGATCACCGGCAAACCTGCCTGTTTCAGTTTCTTGAAGATAGCCTCATCATACTCATGCCAAGACAAGCCGTCGATCAACCAGACGATCACGTCAACGCCCAATAAGGTTGTTTCAGCAGTCCGGTTTAAATAACGATTCAGCGCCCGCTTTTCACTGTTATGCATGCCCGGCGTATCCATGTAAATGGCCTGCCCTGCGTCAGTGGTGTTGATACCGAGAATTTGATGCCGGGTTGTTTGAGGCTTGCGCGAGGTAATGCTGATTTTCTGCTTCAGCAGATGATTCATCAATGTTGATTTGCCGACATTAGGTCGCCCGATCAGGGCGACAAAACCACAATTCATTTAGTGTCCTTATTTAACAATTCGAGCATAAGCTCCGCCGCCGACTGCTCGGCCTTTTTTCTGGAATTCCCAGTACCAATGCAAGACTCTGCTATTAATGAAGTCGTACACTTAACTTTAAAAGTTTGTTCATGCGCAAGGCCGGACATAGTTATCAAGGTATAATCCGGCAAATCCATTTTCTTGGATTGCATTAACTCCTGTAGCTGAGTTTTAGGATCTTTCTGCCAATTATCCAGAGATAGATTTTTCAGCTTCTCGGCAAATAAATACAAGACAATCCATTTCTGACAAGCGCTCATACCTTGATCGTTATATAACGCCCCTATAATTGCTTCCACCGCATCGGACAGAATGGAATCGCGACGGAAACCACCACTCTTCAACTCTCCCGAACCCAGCAATAAATAATCACCCAATTGATGCTTCCTGGCGAGATCTGCGAGCGAGCCTTGATTGACCAAGCTTGCTCTTAAACGGCTTAGAACACCTTCACAAGCATCGGGAAATAACTCATATAGCTTCTGGGCAATAACAAATCCCAAAATTGAATCACCCAAAAACTCCAACCGTTCGTTGTTGTTCGAACTTGCGCTCCGATGGGTTAAAGCCGTAATAAAAAGCTGGGGATTGTTAAACGCCAAACCCAGCTTTTTACATAGTTCTTCAGGCTTTTTTATCACTCTTCTCCTGCCTCAATAGTGTCATGAAACTCGGCCAATGCACTCAGATTACCGACCAATTTCACGACAGTTTCATATTCGATATCCACTTTTAAATAGTTGCCATGCTTAACAACTTTGATGTCATCTTGTTTGACATCGTAAACATAATTAATGTTAAAGCGCTTGTTTAAACTATCCCTGATTTCATATTCGCTTTTCGTTTCTAGTTCAGGAGTGGCTTTTAACGCCTCCAACGCACTCTTTACTTTACCGTGATCCAGGTAGATTGGAACTATCTTCAATGTCAGCAAAACGAAAAAACCGATGAGCCCTAAAACAAAAATGAGTGAAATCAGGGTCAAGCCCTGCTGACGCGTAGCCGATAAATTCATTTTTTTCTCCAAATGATTTACATAAAATCATAAGTATAGTTCAGTTATTTCAACACCGTACCAATACGGTCAAAGCCAACACCTTTGTGCTGCCAGTCCCAGCTCATCCAGATAAAAAAAGCTTTTCCAACCAGGTTTTCTTCAGGAACCGTACCCCAATAACGGCTATCGTTACTGTTATCGCGGTTATCCCCCATTACAAAGTAGCTGCCTTTCGGCACGATATAAACACCTTCAGCTGACGCCGCACCATTCCTGATCAAAATACTGTGCTCAACACCGGTCAAATCTTCCAACAAATGCTCATTCCCGGTCATATCCTCGCCTTGACCCACACCTTGATAGCGCCCTAAGGAAACTTGATTGATCGGAACCCCATTGATATGTAGTTTTTTATCGTAGTAAGCAACTCTGTCTCCCGGCAGGCCAATCACACGCTTGATGTAATCAACAGCCGGGTCTTTAGGATAGCGAAAAACGACAATATCCCCGCGCTTAGGCTCATTCAACTCAATGACTTTTTTATTGATAACCGGCAACCGTATTCCATAAGCAAATTTATTAACCAGAATAAAATCGCCTATCAGCAAGGTAGGCATCATTGACGCGGAAGGTATGCGGAAAGGTTCGGCTATAAATGAACGCAACAATAATACAATCAGCACCACCGGAAAAAAAGAATGGGCATACTCGACAAACCAAGGCTCTTTTTCTTCATCAAAAACCTCTCCCCTTGATTTAAGCACCAGCAAGTACCCGCCCCAAATGATACCGGTAACCAATGTGGCAACGACAAGAAAGAAGGAAAAATCATAGTCCATGTTTATATATTCGGGTGAAAGGTTTAAGGCAAAAAACGAAAGATAAAAGATAAAAGACGAAAGGTGTTTTTTCGCCTTATACTTTTTGCCTTTCGTCTGATTTTATTCTTTATTAAGCTGCAAAACGGCTAGAAATGCTTCTTGAGGAATCTCAATATTGCCGACCTGCTTCATTCGTTTCTTTCCGGCTTTTTGCTTCTCGAGCAATTTTTTCTTACGGCTAATATCGCCGCCGTAACATTTTGCAATCACATTCTTCCGCATTGCTTTAACGGTGGATCGAGCAATAATCTTGGAACCGATGGCAGCCTGTATCGCCACTTCATACATTTGCCGCGGAATCAGATCTTTCATCTTCTCAACCAAGTCCCGCCCCCGGTTTTGACTGAGATCGCGATGCACGATAATAGACAGCGCATCAACCTTCTCGGAGTTAATCAGCACGTCCAACTTGACCAGCTCAGCCGGCTGGAAACGCAAAAACTCGTAGTCAAACGATGCGAACCCCCGACTCACGGACTTCAATCGATCGAAGAAATCCAGCACTACTTCACTGAGCGGCATTTCATAATGCAGCGACACCTGCCTGCCAACGTACTGCATGTCTTTCTGAACACCGCGTTTTTCTATACACAACGTGATGACACCTCCCAGATAAGTTTCAGGAACAAGGATATTAGCCCGGATAATAGGCTCCCTGATTTCTTTGATAGTTCCCATATCCGGCAGTTTAGCCGGATTATCAATCATCAAAACTTGCTCGTTCTGGGTAATGACTTCATAGACAACGGTAGGCGCTGTCGTAATCAGGTCGACATCGTATTCTCTTTCCAATCGCTCCTGCACAATCTCCATGTGCAGCATGCCGAGAAAACCGCAACGAAAACCAAAGCCCAATGCTTGGGACGTTTCCGGTTCAAAGTTTAAGGACGCGTCATTAAGCTTTAACTTATTGAGAGCCTCGCGCAAATCTTCATAATGATCGGAACTGACCGGATACAATCCGGCAAAAACGCGCGGTTGCACCCGTTGGAATCCAGTAAGCTGCTCGGGAGCAGGCTTATCCGTCCAGGTAATGGTATCGCCGACCGGCGCACCGAAAATATCTTTAATGCCGGCCACGACAAACCCGACTTCACCGGTGTTTAAAACTTCTTTTTCCAGACGTTTCGGCGTAAAAACCCCAACCTTCTCAGCGATAAACGACTTACCGGTGGACATGATAGTGATCTTTTGTTTTCTACGGATACTACCATGCACGATCCTGACCAGCGACACCACGCCCAGATAGCTATCAAACCAGGAGTCGATAATCAACGCCTGCAACGGCCCGTCTATATCGCCTTTCGGTGGAGGAATCTTAATTACCAGTTGCTCCAGCACATCCTCAACACCCAAGCCCGTTTTAGCGCTGATCATCAACGCCTCGTCGGCAGGAATACCGATCACCTCTTCAATTTCCGCCTGCACCCGCGCAGGTTCGGCAGAAGGCAAATCGATTTTATTCAGCACCGGCACAACTTCCAAACCTTGTTCTATCGCCGTATAACAGTTGGCAACGCTTTGCGCCTCAACGCCTTGCGCGGCATCAACGACCAGCAACGCGCCTTCGCAAGCAGCTAAAGACCTGGAAACTTCATAAGAAAAATCCACATGCCCAGGGGTATCGATAAAATTAAGCTGATAAGTTTCGCCGTCTTTCGCTTTAAAATCCAGCGTAACACTCTGGGCTTTAATCGTAATACCCCGCTCTTTTTCTATATCCATTGAATCAAGTACTTGCGCGGACATCTCCCTAGCGCTTAAGCCACCGCAAATTTGAATAAACCGATCCGCAAGCGTCGATTTACCGTGATCAATATGAGCGATAATGGAAAAATTTCTTATATGTTTTAAATCCACTTGTATTTCAACTTGTTATAATAGTATTAATGCATCGCGCCAAACATTGCCAATAATTAAGTATAAATGAAGATGTCTCAATAAAAAGCCAAGCTCTTGGCAAACCACTCCCTGCGCCACTCTGCTTTCCGCATCCATACTAAGCAACATCTCCACAATGCTTACCATTACCCTATTTGCACGCCTGTGTTAACTGAATATTGTAACAGATTTAGGCCCACTCGAAGCCTACTTTCACCACTTAATCTTAAGGAAGCAGTCGAGTCATCGCAAAGCTATTGTATTTTCGATGCAAAGAAGAATCAGTTTCTGTAGGCGATACAATAACCTTACAAGTTGGACCACAAGATGGCCCTTGACTCAAAGATAGAGAAAAGCAGCAAAGCGCCCGATAACTCGACGCGACGCATTGGCAAACCGAAGAAAGACTTTGAATTTTTATATCGCACAGCAAGAACCCACTTAAAATAAACAGGCCGCGGTTGCTTTGCAATATAGAAAAGATGGTACGAATGGAGAGACTCGAACTCTCACAGGATAACCTACTGGAACCTAAATCCAGCGCGTCTACCAGTTCCGCCACATTCGCATTTTGAGTGAACTTAGAATTATATCTGCAATTACATCAGCTCGGCAAGTTATAAATTCAAAACCCGTAAAGAATTAAAAGATCATTACTTAAAAAACATCCACTTACTCACAATTTTCCAACAAAATTAAAATTCAGTCTTTGCATATTATCCATACTGGATGTAGTATTACTTTTGAGCTAATTCAATGTATAAGGGGGTAGAACATGAATATCTCACCAACCACCAGTGCAGTTAATTTAATAAACACTGCACAACATAAAGCTGCGGACTCGGCTCAAGTAATCGCTAAATTGCCCATGCAAAACGGCGAAGTCGGCAGTTCGGAGTTCAATTCCAACGATATTATTAAACCGGTACTGAGCTTGAAAGATGCAGAACTGGAAACTTCTGCCGCAGTCAAATTGCTTGAAGCCGATAAAAAGACAATTGGGTCCCTACTGGATATAAAAGGTTAAGACACCACTCATCCAGATACCAAAACATCAACGCCCAAGCGCCTGATCTCCTCGGCGAACATATTCAGCACCTCTACCGGCAACTTCTCCAGCCGACCGGATTCCGGCTGGAGCGATGGCCGCGCAATCGTATACAGCATCACCCCTTTTAACACACAACTTTCTGTTTTAAGCCTTTTCAGCAAATCAAGAAAAGCATTTCTTTCTTGCAAAGACAAGCCGCGCTTATCGTAATCCAATAAACATGTTTGCAATCTTGTCGGACATAGCCTTGCAGAAAGCAATAAATTTTTGACGCTTGCTTGAAGCCCCCGCCCCGCATTATTCATTAAACCCCTGCCTTCTTCGGTAGCGCTGTCCAACTTAAACCATACCTCTCCGCCATATTCGTTTAACTTTTTCAATCCACTTTGGACGCCTGGCCGATGAACCAAGCTTCCATTCGTGATCAACACAAAATTACTTTGAGGAAAAACCCCTGCTTCTGTTGCCACCCTGCCGATTAAAGCCACAGCCTTATCAAAATCCCTTACACTGGTTGATTCACCGTTACCGGAGATAGCAATATCCTTAATTACCCTCTTATCTTCATCCACCTGGAAGCGACGATAGAAATCTCCATATAGCACATCGTCAAGAAAAAACCGCAACTCGTCTTCCAGCAACTGAAAATCCAAATCCGGCGCGGCGCCGGCTTTTAAATCGGGCACCTGGCAATAAATGCAGCGCCAGTTGCACGCATTATTGATATTAAAATTAATGCCGATAGACAAACCGCCCGCGCGCCTGGAAAGTACAGGATAGACATACTTTAAACCGGCAATGTCCCGGCTATGATTGCTTGTTGTTAATACTGCCATAATTCTCTTTATGAAAACCTACGGAATATATTGCCCCAATAAAAAAAGCCCCAGCTTTTATACTGAGGCTTTCTTTGCTCCCTAACAGGCTAACATCCGCTTAGCTTATTTTAACCAAGACCTCACCGCGCCCCATTTCCGACATATCGCCGGCATAACGCCGCACCCGGTTAAAGGACGCCGAACTATCGGCAAATTTGGAATTAAGCTTTTTAAACGACGCAAACAATATCGGCAAAAACGCCAAGGTATGCGCGCCGCAATCATTAAATCTTGCCGATGCTTGCGGCTGATTCCATAACAGCAACGTGCCCCGGCGCATTGCATATCCCAAATAATTGCCGGTTTGCCCCATGACCGCGATAGTACCCGCAGTCATTCGAGATCCGCAATAATCGCCTGCACTGCCCTCAATCAGGATATTACCGCGGCGCATATGATCGCCGGCACGTTCGCCGACATTGCCTTTAACCAGGATAGTCCCGCCTTTCATACCCATTTTATTGCCCGGCAAAGCCGCACCCAAAAAGTCTCCGGCATTACCATTAACGGTTATAAAGCCTTTCTTCATTTCGCAGGCCGCATAAAGACCAACATCGCCCAAAACAGCAATTTCGCCGGACTTCATACCCAAACCAAGATAAGCCCCCGCATCGCCTTCAATCGTTATGCGCCCGCCTTCCAGCTCTTTGCCGATAAAATCGAGCTTACTAAAGCTGTTTTTGATAACAATATCTTGCGCATCGCTACCGGTAACATCGAACAACTGATCGACACGCACTTTGCGTTTACCATTTTGCAAAGTAAGCGCGCCAATTTCAGCAAGCGTCATATCGGCTAGTTTTTGGCAGACCAACGGCGACATATCAACACGCTGATCCGGTTTACATTTCAGCGTAAAGGTTAAAGCGCTCATGCCATAATCTCCTGTAAGTGAAAGTGGAACGGTCCCAGCTTGCCACCGTAATTACCCGCACTAATGCGTTTAATGCCGTTCGCAGCACCTAAATCGCAAACCGCCTGAATACCGACACGCATGGCTTTATCGATGTCTTCTTTGCTTAAACCGTCAATCACGATCTCCATAACCGATTCGACTTCCGGCGAAAGATCGGTTTTGGTCATGCCTTTTAACGTCGGACAGAACGCATCGTTGGTAGACGCCCCCAAAGCCTTATATTTAGACCCAACCTTGGAACCGGAGCGCACCACCCCCCCCGGAAAAGGCATAATCACATTCGGAATTTTACGCATTTCTTCAATGGCCGCCTCACAGGCCGCCAAGGCTTGCGGTTGCGACTCGGCCAATACCAGAAAATTACCGCCGCCGACAGCATCGACTTGTCCTGTGGTCGCTTCGGCCAAGAATTCGCCATCCATGACCGGGATACGCCAGTAACGCTTACCGTCGATCAATTTAGCCACTTGAAAACCGTCGCCGAAATAACGCAGGTTTTTACCCAACGCTATTCGCGTACCGCCATCGATACCTGCAAACAAAGCCGAGGTCGGCGATGTCAACACACACTGCCCTGCCCGCGTTTCAAGTTGTTTAGCCAATCCTTTCCCGCCCATCGCAAAAATCATGATCGAAACACCGGGACGGCCGTCAGGGGTTTCGGACGGATCGAGAACCCGCTCAATTCCCGCCTCACAACCGCAGGCAATCACCGACGTGGCAAAGCCGGTCATCGCTTGGGCTGAAATCATCGCCCATTTTTCATTTTGCGCGGTGATGATCGCGCGAGTCGCTTTCATCGGAAACGCTTCGGCGAAAGTCGCATCTATAGCTACGCCATTAATGATCATGCCACATCTCCTTTAAGCGGATGCACAGTCAAACTGCCGCGTCCATCCTCTGTTATCTCGTCATCGCTGATTTTAAAGTTGCCTAATTTCATAGTCAGAAAGCGGTCAAAATAGGCTTGCAAATCCTTTTCCACCGACAAATCATAATCCGGCTTAACCACGTGAGTTGTGCCCCACTTGGTATGAACCACTTTGCCGTCAACCACCACCAATTCACCGTCTTTAAACACATAATCCGGTTTTTCGAACATCTTCTGCCGATCGGCGTTATCGGTATAAACGGTAATGTCGGCCCAGTTGCCGGCGCTCAAGCCGCCGCGGTCTTGCAGACCAATCAATCTGGCCGCACCGGCGCGAGTCATAATCGCAATTTCCTGCAAACTGTATTCGCGGTCGATGGACGCCAACGTCGTCATCTTCTGCGCTTCAGGATGAATCGTAGCCAATACGTCGTTACGGAAACTTCTGTCCATCAACAAACGGATCAAATGCGGGTAGCTGGTGAACGGCGCACCGTTCGGATGGTCCGTGGTCAGGAAAATACGCCAAGGATCGTCAACCAACAAGAAAGTCTCCAAACCAATCGCCCATTGCAGCGCATTGACGAAGTTTTGATCCTTGTATTTAAACGGTACCACACCGCAGCCCGCGTCGCATTCAATATCCATCGTCACCCATTTATTCGGGCTGGCATGCTTATAATTGGCATGTTGACGCATGTTATCGCCGGACGCGGTTACGGTTTGCCCAAACAGAATCTGACCGACGTCAATAGTGATATTCTTGTTTTTATTGACGGCTTCGGCAATCTGCGCCGCACCGGACGAAAACTTGAAATCCCCTTCGGTGCCGTAACTATGGAACTGGATATGAGTCAAATGCATCGGCAGACCGCCTATGCCCTGGATCGTATTCAGCGTGGTATCCATATTGCCGGGCACGCCCAGGTTGCAACCGTGCACGTGCAGCGGATGGCTTACGCCTAATTCTTTGATGGCCGTCGCCAATACTTGCAAAATTTCACGCGGGGTTACGCCGTAATGGCTATTTTGTTCATCCAGATCCAGCTTGCGCTGGTTAAACTTAAACGCATTAATGCCGCCGGGATTAACGACTTTAACGCCAATCGCCTTAGCGGCCTGCATCGTAAAAGCAACATAATCGTTAATCGCTTTCTGGTCTTTTTTCGCCGTCAACATGCGCAGCAAATAATCGTCGCTGCCCAATAACACATAGCCGCCTTTGTCCAAAATCGGAATATCGGCCATTTCCATATGCGCCTGACGTGCGTTGACCGGCAATACCGCGGGCTCGAAACCGGCCGTATAGCCCATTTCCGCATAACGGTAACCGGTCACGAAGGTGCTGGGCATCGCATGGCCGCAGCCGGAACGGCAAATATCGGTACGGTGAACGGGATCCTGGCGATGGTCTTCCGGCAGCAGCGTCCGGGCAATATTGCCTTTACCGCCGCCGATATGCGTGTGCATGTCAATCGCGCCGGACATTACGATCTTGCCGTTTAAATCGTATTCCTTATCGACTTTAAAATCGCCAACCGGCTTATTGACGACGCGTCCGTCCTGAATGTAAATATCCTGTTTTACGCCATCGATCCCGCTGGCAGGATCATAAACAGCCCCGCCTGTTAATTTAATCAACATATTACTTACCTACAATGCTTGTTCAATGGCATGAAGTACGTCGAACGTACTGGGCAGGCCGGATTCGCGCAACTTTTTCAAGCGTATCGCAACCACGTTATCCATACGGTAAGCGTGGCCGGCATGGTCGATGCCCGGCGTACCGACTGGAATAAACACATCCGGTTCTTTGGCAAAAGTCATTCCGGAACGCCCCACGACAATCGTCGGCAAATCCGTTACCGGCGGCACGGCCTTCGCATTGAATGCCTGAACCCAAACCAGCGCATCCGCCTCGCCATTGTTCAACAGAAAATTAGTATCGTTCAAATAAGGATCGTACTCGGGAAAGCCGCTGGAAAAGCGTGTACGCGCCGGATAACCGGTCGTCCAACCGCAAACCTGGTTGGCTGTCTGATCGCCTTCCTTACCGCCTAACGGCAAACCGGAGCTACGGGTGTCCAGATTATTAATATCTTTAATCATTTCGGAAAGCGTCTGCACTGTCAGTTCAGCTTGGCTATACGCCAACGCGCCGGCTGCCCAGGTGACTACGCTATAGCTTGCCGCTTTCAGTTTATCGGCAATTGCCTGCAAATCGGCCACGGCAATACCGCCGACCGAATCGACGCGAATCGGATTGCCTTTAACCAGCGCTCTTAAGACTGCGATAACATCCGGCAAATCGCCGTTGGTGCATTCAAAAACCGATGCTTTCCGGCCGCCAGGCGAGGTCGATGCATTACCGGAAGGCGCTTTACCCAAGTAGATAATTTCGCGCTTGCCGGTATCGTCCAGGAACATGGATTCTTCATTCCATAGATAACGCTCGAAAAATCGCGGTGAGAAACTTTCCAGATCGACGCCGACCACTAGTAATAAATCACAGCGGTTTTTCACTTCCGCCAGCGTCGTATTCATCCAGCCGGAGTCTTGCAACGCGAGAAAATTATTGCGCGCCCCGGTAAAATTCATATTATCGACCACTGCGCCGCTACGGTCGGCCAAAGCCAACAACGCCCGCATGCCGTTCACGTCTGTCGCACAACCGCCGATAACAGGCTGGTTAGTATCCTTTAACAACGCCGCAGCCTTTGCGACGGCCGCCTCCAGGCTGACCTCTTTACCATCGACCCGGGCACTGGTATCGGTAATAGCCTGTTCAAAAGCGGGAGAATTAACCGCACAGCCGTTTTCAACCACTTTTAGCGATACGCCGTTAACCTGAATAGTCAGGTCATCGGTGCCTATACCGCAAAAAGGGCTAGGTACTTCAGTTATCTCAGCCATAGAGCTGTCCTTTTGTTAGTCACTACATTACTGTTATTGTGACAGATGCCCTTTATTCGTACAACCTCGGCACTTGCCCGGCTCGTCGTTTATCCAAGAGTTTCATCCGCTTAGTTATCTATCGTATTACGGCTGGTACCGGCTCAAACGATGCGCCCAAATATAATCCGCCGACTGATAGTAAGCCATATTCTCGGTTACCAGCGAATCGGCGGCGCTCATATCCAACGGCTTGTGCGCGCCCAAAGGATCGTCGACTACATCGACTTTTTGCTGAGGCGATAAATACACCAGCTTATTATCTTTAAACAGCCCCAGCTTCTGGTAATTACTGACCAGCGCCCGGCCTTCTTCTTTACGCATCCGCATAATATCGTGCCCATAAAACTGGCTTTCATAGCTAATATTTAGAAACCCAAGCACAGTCGGAGCAACGTCAATCTGACTAGACACGGTATCGTTTCTTACTGCCGGCACATGCTTCGGCGAATAGATAAACAGCGGGATATGGTATTTATCGACGGGCAACTCTGTTTTGCGCGCGCTGCCGGCGCAATGGTCGGCTACCATCACAAACACGGTATTATCGAACCAAGGCTTGGCTTTGGCCTGTTCGATGAATTGATGTATCGCAAAGTCGGTATATTTAACCGCGCCTTGCCGGCTGCCTTGCGGCAAGTCGATCTTACCGTCAGGATAAGTGTAAGGCCGATGATTACTGGTCGTCATGATCTGAAAGAAGAACGGCTTATTATTTTGAAAATCCTTATCGGCTTCTTTTAAAGTACGGTTAAAAATAATGTCGTCCGAAACGCCCCAGGCATTGGAGAACGTCATTTCTTCCTCGGTAAAATCGGTTTGATCAACGATGCGATAACCGTTGCCGGAATAAAAGGCGTTCATATTGTCAAAATAACCCCGGCCTCCGTATAAAAATGCAGTATCGTAGCCTTTTTGCTGCAACACCCTGCCAAAGCTGAACAAGTTGCCGTTATCGGGCCGTTTGACAATGGCTTGGCCGGGTGTAGGCGGGATGGATAGCGTTAACGACTCAAGCCCCCTGATGGTGCGGGTGCCGGTTGCATAGAAATTGGTAAACAGCAAACCCTCTTTAAACCACTCATCCATATACGGCGTAATATTCTCTTTATTGCCGAAAGTCGCCAAGAAATCGGCGCTTAAGCTCTCGACAGTAATCAAAATGACATTCAGGCGTTTTTCTTCGCCTGCCGGTTTAACCACGCGTTTGATGTTATATAAACTCCCGGATTCGTCCTCAGCGCCCAGTTGTTTCTTGATTACGCTGGATAATTGTTGATCATCGCCTACCTTGTAAAAATGCCGGTAATCCAGCTCGTTATTTCTAAATGCCGAAAAGAACTGATAAGGACCGTTGGCGGCCAACTCATTAAGATAGGTATTCGTTGAGAACTGGTACCAAGTGGAGCCGACAACAGCGTAGCTGATTACCGGCAACAACAGTAAAGCGCCGCTAATTTTCAATCGCGACAAAAACGGTTCATCCGCATTAAAGGTACGCGACAGCGCTTTCCTTACCGATAAAAAACATAGCACGGTAACGACCAGGATAGCCGACAACAACCAGCCCAAAGGATAGGATTCAATGATGTTACTGACCACCTCATGGGTATAAATCAGGTAATCGACAGCAATAAAATTAAACCTGACCCCAAATTCATCCCAAAAAGTCCATTCCGACAATTCGATAAAAAACAACACGTATAAACAGATAAAAAATACGCTAAAGCTGATTATTTTATGAATCTTGCTTTGATAAAAACGGCTCGGCAGCACCAGCAGATACAGGACGAAAGGGATCAGCAAGTAGCTGAAAAAAGCCAGGTCATGGACGAAGCCAATCACAAAAGCCAGCGCGATCTGGTAAACAGGCGAATCGATGTCGGCCAGTTGTTTAACCAGTAAAGCCACCCTTAGCAAAGCAAAAGTACTTAAATTAATTAATAAAAACAGTAAGACAATAGTGAACCGCGACTTTGAAAACAATGCGTTTGCGCCCATTTGAAGTTGTTACCTGAAAAATAAAATAAAGGGTAGTCGAAAGCTGCCCTGTTAGTGTCAATCACTAATCGATTAGCTGTTATTTTACACTAACGCTTTTACAGTGGAGTTGCTTAATTGCTGAGCTCTAAAATCGTCCGCGCCGATAACGCACTTAGGCCAATGGGCCGATCAAGCGCCGGACTTGTTCGTACAGTTCGGGTAAATCGCCGCGGATGGTTTTCCAAACCAATTCAAAATCCACTTTAAAATACCCGTGAGCAATACGGTTACGCATAGTGTACATAAATATCCAGGGTATTTCAGGATGGGCTTGGGCATAAGCCGGATGATAACGTTCAATGTTGCGCGAGGCCTCGCCAATAATCTCAAAGTTCCTGACCACCGCATCTTGAGTTTTTTCATCCTGCAAAAACGCAACCTCATCTAAATCTTCGACATAACGATGAATACGCTCAATTGCTTCGATGATATGCCCAAGGTAATCGGGAATACGCAGGGCATCTTTTTTACTCATACCGGCTGGGCCTCTTTTATCACTTGATCGCGGAATTTGTCGGGCAATGCTCGGGGCGTCAACACATCAACCGTAACATTAAGCATGCGGGCAACTTCGACTTGAATCTTGGCAATATCCATTAGTGTGGTTTCCGGCGTAGGATCGACCAGCAAGTCCAGATCGCTGTCTTCGGTATCGTCGCCGCGCAGCACCGACCCGAATACGCGCACGTTTTTGACCCGATGGCGCAAGGCGATTTCGCGGATCGCGTCGCGGTGAATTTGCAGCGCTATTGATGGACGCATTCAAGGTTCTCCAAGAAAAAATGTTGAAGCGGCATGAAACTCATACAGCAAGCTTGCCTGCCGGCATAATAGCATAGCACGCTGGCTGGGCACGGATGCTGCAGCAATGACGGAGAAAACCGCCTGACTTTTGTTAATACGGTGAGTTACTGCGTTCCTCCCATCCTGCCAAATTGCCCGGCACTAAAATCATCGACGCTAATCGCTGCAAAGCGGGCCTTTTCGGCGGCCACTATCAATTCAGCCTCTTCGTTGCTAATAATAGCCTTGGCGATTGCGATCTGAAGCAGATCCAGAACCGCGCCTTTCGGAAGTTGTTTTTGCTTTTGCGCGGCGTGGATTTTGGCTTCAACCGGCATTGCCGCAAGCACGGCCCGGAAAGCGACTTCAATCCTACCGGTCGCATCGTCGGGCTTATCGTTAATATAAATGCCTTGAGTTAAACGGTCGCGAGTAGCGGAATCGTTCAGCAGCAGCGCCGCAGTCCGGTGAACCAAATGATCGGCCGGCGGCGCACAGGCTTTGCCGGTGGGGAATAGCGCGGCTCGTAACAGATAAGCCGGAAGCCGCATCGGCAGGATATGAAAAATCGCTAGTAACGATTGCTGGGCGCGATACAGGGTTTGCCGGCAGGCCCAATGCAGCAGCGGCAAATCGTCCGGCGGACTGCCTTGATCCCGGTAATGTTTCAGCACGCAAGAGCATAAATACAGGTTACTCAACACGTCGGCAAAGCGCCCGGAGATTCTTTCCTTACGCTTAAGCGAGTTGCCCAGCGTCAGCAATGCAAAATCCGCAGCCAGCGCAAAACCGACGCTAAGCCTCGCAAGCTGACGGAAATAACGTTGCGTATGTTGATCGCCGGGCGCGTTAATAAAACGGGCAGCGCTTAAGCCCAGCCAGATACCTGCGGCCAGATTATGCAATAGGGAACCGATATGCTTAAACAGCACCTCATCGAATTGCTGTAAAGCCAACTCGGGATTCTCCAGGCCCAGAGCTTCCATTTCCCGTTGGATGTAAGGATGGCAACGAATCGCGCCCTGGCCGAAAATCATCATGCTGCGGGTCAGGATATTCGCGCCTTCGACGGTAATGCTGACCGGAATCACCTGGTACATCCGGCCAAGATAGTTTTTAGGCCCCAGGCAAATGCCGGAGCCGCCTTGAATGTCCATGCCGTCGTTAACGACGCGGCGCATCCTTTCGGTCAGTTCGTATTTGATAATCGCCGAAATAACCGACGGTTTTTGCCCGTCATCCAGCGCGGCGGCGGTCACTTTGCGCGCGGCGTCGATAATATAAGTCTGGCCTGCCATGCGCGACAGCGGCTCTTCAATGCCTTCGAACTCGCCTATCGGCAAGTTGAACTGCTTGCGTATCCGGGCATAAGCGCCGCAATTACGGCTGAGCATTTTCGACGCGCCGGCGCTAAGAGCCGGCAACGATACGGCCCTGCCGGTCGCCAAACATTGCATCAGCATCCGCCAGCCGTTGCCGACCTGCTGTTTGCCGCCGATAATCCAGTCCATCGGGATAAATACGTCCTTGCCCCAATTCGGGCCGTTCTGGAACGCCGAATCCAGCGGAAAGTGGCGTCTGCCTATTGAAACACCAGGGGTATTGGTCGGAATCAGCGCAACGGTAATGCCGATGTTTTCGTTGTCGCCGAGCAAATGATTCGGATCGTAGAGCTTGAATGCCAAACCCAGCACCGTGGCAACCGGCCCTAAAGTGATATAGCGCTTTTCCCAATTGAGCCGGATGCCCAGCACGTTGTCTTTGCCTTCGAATTTGCCGTAACAGACGATGCCGGTATCGGGCATCGCTCCGGCATCGCTGCCCGCATGGGGGCCGGTTAATGCAAACGCCGGTATTTCCTCGCCTGTTGCCAAACGCGGCAGATAATGATTTTTCTGCTGCTCGGTGCCGTATAACAGCAATAATTTGGCCGGTCCCAACGAATTGGGCACCATCACGGTAACGGCAGCGGTAGCGCAGCGGCTGGAGATTTTCATCACCGCTTCGGAATGCGCATAGTCGCTGAACTCCAGGCCGCCGTAGCGCTTCGGTATGATCATGCCGCAGAATTTATGCTGTTTGATAAAGTCCCATACTTCACCCGGCAAATCGAAGCGATTGCGGGTAATGTCCCAATCGTCCAGCATGCCGCATAACGTCTCGACCGGGCCATTGAGGAAGGCTTGTTCTTCGGCGCTCAATTTCGGCGCGGGCAGATCCAGCAATACCTTCCAATCGGGATTTCCGGAAAATAGCTCTGCATCCCACCAGGTATTGCCCGCTTCCAACGCTTCGCGTTCGGTTTGCGACATTTGCGGCAGCATCGGCTTCATCAACTTGAAAATCGGACGGCTGAATAACAGTTTGCGGATAGCCGGAAAATTCAGCGGGATAAAAACGATGTCGAAAATCACCCAAAGCAAAAATACGAGGATGCCACTTTCAACAGACAAGGAATAAACTCCCAACCATCCGGCTATGACTAATGTAGCCAAATGAATCGACGCGCTGATATAAGCCAGAACGCTGAGGATAATGAGCAATAAGATTAGCCAGGTCATGGAAGACTCCTTAAATCAATTACTTTTGTCCACGAAAGACGCGAAAAGCACGAAAGTTCTTTGTTACGTGAGAAACCATCGGTACGCAGACCTTCCAGGTTTTAAAAACCTGGAAGGTCTAACACGCACCATTCTTAATCAACCGAATTAAACTTTACCCGTCCATTTTTCGTGTCTTTCGTGCTTTTCGTGGACAAAAATCAATTACGCAACGGCTTGCCTGTTTTCAACAGATGCTCCAACCTCGCCAAAGTGCCCGGCTGCCGGACCAAATGCAAAAATGCTTTCAGCTCCAGATTCAACAAATCGTCCTCAGCCAGAGGCTCGGTAATGTCGCAAAGCCCGCCGCTTAAAACATCCGCCAGTTGCCGGGAAATTTCTACGTCATAATCCGTGATCTTGCCGGCCAATTTCAGGTTGTGAATTGCCGCGTCCATTGCCGCCACTGCACTAGCGCCGGGCAACTGAAAAACGGCAGGTTCAGGCTGCGTATAATCCTGCACCAACTTCAACGCCTTAGCTTTGGCATCGGCCAACACGCGGTCTTTGTTCATCGTAATGCCATCGGTCGTGGACAAGAACAACATCTCTTTGGCTTCGGCCGCCGATTTGGAAACCTTTGCCATGCCGATTGTTTCGAATGCCTGGGCAATAGCCGGCATCGGACCGCCCGGCCGTCTCGAAAATGCCAGCCAACGGCGCAAATATTCCTTGCAACCGCCCCAGCCCGGAACCAGCCCCACGCCCACTTCAACCAGTCCGATATATAGCTCCGCATGAGCCTGAATCGCATCGCAATGCAATAAAACTTCGCAACCACCACCCAAAGCCAGTCCCGAAGGCGCGCCAATCACCGGAAACGGTGCGTACTTCAAAGCCCGGTAAGTCTGTTGCCCCTGTTTGATTAATTGTTCTACCTCAGGCCAGTTCCGGTTGTGGATGGCTTGCACCAGCAACGTCAAATTAGCCCCGGCTGAAAAATTGTCCGCATCGTTATGAATAACCAATGCCGAAAAATCGGTTTTAACCTTGTCGACGCTTTGCCGAACCATCGTCAGGCTGTCCATATCCAGCGTATTCATTTTGCTGTGGAACTCCAGGCAGGCAACGCCGTCGCCAATATCCCAGAGGCTGGCAGACGGGTTTTGAAGTACTGCCGGAGCCTGCAATTTAATGTCGGTTAGCAGCAAAATACCGTGATTCCTGCGGACGGGCTGATAATTACCGGCTAAACCGGCATAAAAGCGTTTGCCGGAATCGACCTTGTATAAACTATGCCGATTTGCCAACAATGGCGGCACATCGCGATTCTCAGCCGCCAGCCGGTCGACAAACCAATCCACGCCGATCCGATCCAGCAGCTCGAACGGGCCGTATTTCCAGTTATAACCGAGCCGCATCGCGGTATCGACGGCGACGATGTCATCGGCAATCTCGGGAATCAGGCTGGCGCTATAAGCCAACGTACCGGACAACACTTTCCAGGCGTATTGACTGATTGCATCGTTCCCCAACAAAAATGCCCTTAGCTCATCTTGCGTTTTCGGCGGCTCCGGCAGCGCAAACTTCTCGCTAGCCCGGTAATCGCCGGTTTGCAGGTTGATCGACTCTTTAACGCGCTTGCCGCCGGCTTCATTCAACCGGTAAAAACCGCCCTTGCCTTTCCTGCCGGTGTAACCGCCGTCTATCATCTTTTGGACCAGCTCCGGCAATTGGTTGACCTGATGAAACGCATCCGCTTTCGGCAAGGCCAATTTCATTCCGCCCAGTATATGCGGAATCAAATCGAGCCCGACCAGATCCAGCAGGCCGAACACGCCGGTTTTCGGTATACCGAAAACCGTCATCACCGCATCGGCTTGCTCCACGGTCAAACCCATCTTGAGCGCCTCCAGCAATCCGTACTGCAGCCAGTAAATACCGATACGGTTACCGATAAAACCCGGCGTATCCTTGCAGGTAACGCTGGCTTTACCCAGATGCGTATCGGCAAAACGGCTGAGCGCGTCGACCAATTCGGGCCGGGGTTGCGGCCCTGGAATCAGTTCCAGCAGCCGCATATAGCGGGGCGGATTAAAAAAATGGCTGATCATGAAGCGCTGCTTGAAGCTGTCCGGCATATCGTGGGTTAGCAGCTTCAACGGCAAGGTCGAGGTATTCGATGAAATCAAGGTATCCGGGCGGCAGGCATTATCGAGCTTCCGGTATAGCGCCTGCTTGATGCCAGGATCTTCAATGACTGCTTCAAGCACCCAATCGACATCGCCGAGCCATGTCAGATGGTCTTCGATATTGCCCGGCGTGACCAGCCGGGCGTTATTTTTATGCATGAACGGCGCGGGATCGGCTTTGAGCATTTTGGCAATCGCCGATTCGGCAATGACGTTCCGGTTAGCGCTGTCCTTTGGGACAATATCCAATAACCTTACCGGAATGCCGGCATTGGCGACATGAGCGGCGATAGCGGAACCCATAACACCAGCCCCGATGACTGCAACTTTTTTGATGTCCATTAGATAGCCTCCAAAATAGTCGCAATGCCTTGACCGCCGCCAATACACATGGTCGCAAGGGCAAAACGCTTGTTTTCCCTTTTCAATAGGCTCGCGGCTTTGCCGGTAATTCTGGCACCGGATGCGCCCAACGGATGACCTAAAGCGATTGCGCCGCCGTCCAAGTTCAATTTTTCCGGCGGTATCGGCAAATCTTTAAGCACCGACAACGATTGCGCGGCAAAAGCTTCGTTCAGTTCGACGATGTCGATGTCCTGCAACATCAAACCGGCACGTTGCAAAACTTTATGCGTTGCGCCAACCGGCCCTATGCCCATGATTTCCGGCGCACAACCCGATACCGCAATGGACTTGATTCCGGCAAGTTTTTCCAGGCCGTGGGCGTCTGCATACTCTTCGCTGCATACCAGCACGGCCGCCGCGCCATCGGTTATCGGCGAGGACGTTCCGGCTGTCACGGTACCGTTTTTAAGAAACGCCGGTTGCAGTTCGGCGAGCCCCTCTAATGTAGAATTCCCCCTGACACAGCCGTCGAGCTTAACAATCTCGCCGTCGGGCCGCTTAATCGGAATGATTTCATCGGTAAATGCGCCTCTTTGCTGGGCCGCGGCAGTTTTTTGCTGGCTGGCCAAGCCGAACGCATCCTGGGCCTGGCGATCGATATGATATTGCGCGGCCAGGTTTTCCGCAGTCTCGCCCATGCTCATATAGACTTGCGGATAGGCTTTATAAAGATCGGGATTGGGCAGAAAATTAAAACCGCCCATCGGCACCCGGCTCATCGATTCGACGCCGGCACAGATAAAGACTTCGCCGGCGTTCATCCTGATCATGCCGGCCGCATTATGAATGGCCTGCATTGAGGACCCGCAAAATCGGTTAACGGTGGTGCCGGCTACGCGAACAGGCAACCCGACAAGATGACCGACAATACGCGCCAGATTCATACCCTGTTCGCCTTCAGGAAATGCGCAACCTAAAATTAAATCTTCAATATCCTGCGGGGCAACGCCGGTTTTGTCGATTAAGCCTTTGACAACCTGCGCGGCAAGATCATCCGCCCTGACTTTAGCCAACTGGCCTTTTTGCGCCGGCGTGAAAGGCGACCTGCAATATCCTGCGATAACTACATTTTTCATTTCATCATCTCCTCTATCTGATTCTGTCCACGAAAAGCACGAAAATAGTTAAACCTCATCGTTCCCTCGCTCTTGAGCTCATCGTTATAGACCGCTCTCATCATGAAAACCATCCAACCTAACGTTAGGCAGAAAGCCTAGCACTAGGCAGATCTTCCAGGTTTTTACTGGAGTCGCTCCCGGCAACTCCAGTACTTCTGACTTCCATGGATGGAGGAAATGCCGAGGACTGCCGGGAGCAGTCTCGGCCGCCATCCATGGCAGTCGGTCGCATCGGTTCCCTACCGATTGCGACACTTCCGCCATCCATGGCAGTCGTAAAATCTGGAAGGTCTAACCGGCACAGTCCTGAACAGACAGCACCTTTAATTTAAGAGCGGATACGGCCGATATTTTTTCGTGTCTTTCGTGCTTTTCGTGGACAATGCGCTATCATCTTCTTACACTCAAAGAGCATAAATTTCATTGAGCAGACGAGCTGCTCAACTCAGCTTTAACTCATTAAAAAACTTATCAATCACCCGCCAAGTACCATCGATGTTTTCCATCAAGATACCGTGCCGTTGGGATTTAATAGCTTGAATTTGCTTATATGCCGAACCTAATCTTTCCATAATAATCGGTGCGCTTTTGGGTGAGACAATCGGGTCCTGATCGCCATACAAAATCAAGATAGGCAGGCTAATCTTCGGCAACAGTTCATCAATATGCGCGATTAGCCGCCTCAACTCGTAAAGCGCCCTGACCGGTATATTGTGATAATTGATGTTCGGATGCTCCGGTTCATTCTCAATGAAAGGCTTTACGCCCTCATAAGCCGAAACCCAGCCGACCAGCGTGTTGGTGCCATGTAGTAACGGCACCAGCATATAAGCGGGATTAACGAATCTTAGCGGCACTGAAATAGCCGTCACGCCTAATATTTCGGGAGGCTGTTCAGCAGCCAACTTTAACGCCAACGCGCCGCCCGTGGAAAAACCGACAGCAAAGATACGCGAACAATGCGCCTTAAGAATATCGAAGCCTCGTTGCACGCACCCGTACCAATCCTCCCACGTCTGGTCGCGCAAAGCATAAGGGGATGTACCGTGACCTTTTAAGCGAACGCCTATGACCATATAACCCTGCTGAACCAGATAATCGCCATAAGCTCGTAATTCTGCGGGACTGGCCAGCAACCCGTGAACAAGCAATACGCCTATGCCATTGGCAACTTTAGGCTGGACGAAAAAAGGCGTGGGATCGGCAACAGCAATTTCATGGCCATTGATGTCGACAAATACCGGTTTCGAATAAGCTTGCTTTTCCCAAGCCAGAGTCCGGCATTCGTCTTCAAAATGCCAGGCGGCCAATTTATTTTTACACCCAACGGGCATAAGTTTCGTTTGAGCGGACAAGCCGCTCAACTCAGCTTTATCCGCAACAGAACATTCGGCTATCGCATCGATCAGGGTATCGCGAACCGTATGCAACGGTGCGGCTTCGTTGTTGTAGACGACTATTGGATTTTCCAGGCGAATGCTGTCAAAGTCGGACTCAACGCACAGTTTGGGTAAAAACTGGTAATTGTTTTCGTCTTCGTTGATCAGTCCGGCTTCTTTTGCGGCAGAGATGAAATGCTCGAAGCGCTTATTCGTGGCTTTAAACAGATCGCTGTAATCGTCGGGATTCAGCAGGCTTCGGTGCAAATGAATGACTGTGCTGGATTGCAACGATTTGATAGCAATGTACAGAATCCTGTAAAACTTGCCTTTCTCGATATGCGATTGTCCTTGGCCGACATAATACATGATCAGCGTCGCAGCCAAATGGCTTAAATTGACGGTAACGTTCGCATACATGCCTTCCATGTAGCGATCGCGCAATATTTGCGCGTTGTTTATGAAATCAGCCCCTAATAAACGCTGCCGCCAATTCTGCGGCCTGGAGTTCAACGTAAAAACATCGTCTATCGTATTTATTTCCAGAGCAACTTTGCCGACCAGGTAATGGCTGCGCCAATTCCATACGCTGCAAGGATTAACAGGCGTGCCCATGCGTATATCCATATCGGTGTTCTCCAGCATAATATTGCCTTCAATCAGCAACTCCTCGGACTGGCGTAAGCTCAGGCCGTCGGAAAACAGCTCAACGCTTTTAAACAACAGATTTTCGGAGGAACGGATCGGATAGAACGTAATATTGGCGGGAACCATCAGCGTCGGTTTATTCGCGACGGCAATCAATTGGTCGATACTGTCGATATGCAGCACATCTTTCCATTGCCGCAACAGCGCAATATCGTTTTTGCTATGAGCGTGGCGAACAGCAGCTTTAAAGGTTTCCACGCCTTGGCTTAAAACCGCCGGGCCGGTGTGATGCTTGCGCCGGTTGCCGGTGATACGGGAGAAAATACTGTAATGGCCGTGCTTATCGATCACCCGCCGGTCTTTCACCATGCCGCCTTCGGGAAAAATGATGACTTTGCGGCCGCGTAAAATCTGCCCGGCCAGCAATGGAAATAAGCGTTCATGACTATGAGGAAAAACACCGACACGCTTTAAATACCGTGACAGCACATTGTCTTCTTTAAAGAACTCCCCAGAGGCGATCGAGCAGCTGTAAGCCCCGGTTTTTTCGTAAATAAGAAACTGCGGGATGAACGTTTCAAACCGGGAAAAGTGGTTGAATAGAAAGATGTCGCCTTCCAACACAACCTGAGGATCGGTATGCAAATCGAGCCTGACGCTCAATATATTTTTGACCGCATTAAACAACTTGACCGAGCGATTATAGAGCTTGGTATCTATATCAGGCCAATCATCCTGGTAAGGTGCTTTATTCATACCACCTTCATTGTCTAATGTAGAAAACCGCCATTATGCCTAATATACGTTTTTCATATAACTCGCATAACAACCTATGTATTGGAATTTTTACCACCCCGCACGCCAATTTGGTCATTTTTATTACGTGCAGCACTGGCTGTACAGGTGGCGGCACGAATTATTTGCAGGTGGTTGCCTGCTCTTCTTGGGAATATTTTGACGCCCTTATTCCCACGCAGTGCGTCATTGCTGTTAAGTGAAACGTAAAGACGCACTGCGGGGATTTTAAAGCTCGCGCCGTCCCGGCAAAAATTGGCGGGACGGCTTAGGGACACATCGGCTTATAACGATGAGTGCATTACGAAAGAATGAGAAAAAGTTTTTATTTTTACCATCTTACAGGTAAAGATTCCAAGCCCCTGAATATCCATGTTGGCTGCCACTTTAATTGATCGATATTATCGATAATTAGATTCGGTAAGCGGCGAAATAATGTTTCCACTGCAACTTCTACTTCGACGGTTCCCAACTTAGCTCCCAGACAATAATGGCTACCCAGTCCAAAAGTAAGTGGTTTTTTTACAGTTAGAGGTCTCTCTATCCAAAAACGATCGGGTTCAACAAATATCTCCTGATCGTGGTTTGCCGAATCAAGAGCCAGAAAAATTCCATCCCCAGCGCCAATTTGAACACCGTTAAATTCAAACGATTCCATGGCGGTACGAAAAGTAATAGGCGCTGAAGAATTAAAACGCAACGCTTCATCTACTGCATTGGACAAAAGTTCCGGCTTGGCAATCAACAATTCTCTTTGTTCGGGATAAAGAAACAACAGTCGCAAGGTATTGCACAATGCATTGGCGGTAGTTCCGTACCCCGCAACAAACAATACGATAAGGTTGGAGATAATTTCGTCTTCGGTTAGACGTTCGCCCCCTTCTTCAGCTATCAGTAACTGAGAAACTAAATCTTCCCCAAGCTGTTCACCCCTTTGGCGGCAAATTTCACGGAAAAACATCTCTAAACGCAATGCTCCGGTATTAGCTTCATTTAATTCCGCAGCGTTAAGAGGATGCGGTTCGGCAGCTCTCGACATGAGCTTAGTTTCCGCAAAAAAATCAAGGCTCTGTTCCAGCTCAATGTTCAGCATATTGCAGATAACTTGCACGGGTAGCGGATACGCAAAAACATTCATTAAATCAGCCTGTCCAAGCTCTATCCATTTATCGATTAACTGATCCGCACTTTTTTGCACCAGCGCACGCACCTCACTAACTCTGCCGGCATTAAGTGCTTTAACGACCAGTTTACGTCGGCCGAGTGAACTCATTGACGCCCAGAAATTATTATGAATACGATAAGCTGGTTCATCGTTCATATCGCGTCCATAAAGTTGAACATATATGGAAGAAACATCTTTATCTAAAAGCGGGCTTTTCAACAAGTATTCAACATCGTGGTAGCGGGTTATGAGCCATGCTCCTGATTCTAAAGGATAGATCGGAGCTTGTTCGCGCAATCTGGCATAAGTCGGGTAAGGGTTTGCTATAAATTCGGGAGATTGAAGGTCCAGTTGCATAAGCAAATATCTCTATATAATTGAGTATTTTTTCGGTAGGATAAATGTTAAATCGCATTATCTATATTTACTGAAAATGTCAGTAGTTAAATTATGTCAGTTTTTTGCCCCATATTGTTAACGTTATAGCTTACAATATCATCTCTATCCTGTTAAAAATATTTTATCTAAGTTAAACCAACAGATTTTTCTATATTTAACAAAGATAACCCTCAACCGACACAAAACCAATTTATTTAATTTTAAGGAATATTTCTTCATGCTTAATGATCTTTCAATAGAAGAATCATCTATTTATAAAGAAAAGCAGATAAAAAAAATCTATCCGAATGACTACAGAATAATAAACTTCGGTTCTGACAATTATCAATTAACGAAAAAAGACATTAGCTATATTGTGCATGGCGCTTGCTTTTTAGCATCGGGCGGCGGCGGATCAATTGGGCTAGCTTTGCTTTTTATGGATAAAATGATAAATGACACCAATGTTATGCACTATGTAAATCCCGATAACCTTAAAGCAAATAAAAACATAGCTTTTGTCGCGGGTTTAGGTTCACCGGATAAGGTGTTTGAAGGCTTCGGACAAACCGCTTCATTAAATGCCTTCTTAGAAATGGATAAATATCTAACTCACTCCGGCCAAGACCCGTTAGGCTATTTAATCCCGGTTGAAATGGGGGCAATTAATACATTAGTCCCCTTTATAATTTCAGCCAGAAAGGGAATTGAGGTAATTAATGGAGACCCTTGTGGCAGAGCAATGCCGGAATTGAGCATGACACTCTTTAATATCAATAAATTACCCATAAATCCTGTTATCTTGACTTCAGATACAGACGAATTAGGGCACTATCAAAAAACAGTCGTACAGGTGAACGGTGCGATAGATGCAGAAAACCAAGCTCGGCATTTTGCCAAATCAAACAATAGTACAGCAGGTTTGGCATGCTATCCAATGCAAGGAGCTGACTTGAATTGCTCAATTTTATCCGATAAAAACTGGACTAAATTTAACCAATGGACAGTGGGACTTGCATGGAATCTAGGACGAAATATGATTGAATCCAGAAGCTACAATAAATTTCTGGAGTTGTTGAGTAGCTTTTCAGTTACCAGCTATATGTTATTTGAAGGCATAATCACCAACAAAGAAGAGAGAGAAATAAGCGGTTTTGATGCAGGAAAAATTACTGTCTCAAATCAAGATGAAACGTTTTTTATCTATTATAAAAATGAAAGTCTATTGGCATGGAATGCAACAAAGAAAAGCTATGTTGCTATGGGACCTGATTCAATAAGCTTCCTTGCCAAAAAAGACGCTCAACCTTTATCGAATGCCGATATAAATAGTGACCCGAAAAAAAACCCCAAACATATACCGTTAGGAACAGAAATCGGCATTATCGGACTATGTGCTATTGAAAAGCTGCAACATACTGAACTTATAGACTTGTTTTTATCAAATATTGAAGAAATTTTGGCTGCATTTCCTGAGGATCGTATACCTGCCCCCAATAGCTATATTGCCCTGTCAGCTTTAATGTCGGATTATAAAATATAATAAATAAGTATTTATACAGCACTCAGGATCGTCCTTCTCCTGATTGCGTTGTTAATGAAGTGCAACAAACGATGCTCATAACCTTAAAAGTTTCTTTAGATAATTTCATTGAAAGAGAGGCGAGATGTTCTATTTCTATTAAGATCGTAACCTGTAGGTGGACTCACCGGAAGGCAGTCCACCTTCTCCATATGCACTTTCCTAATTAAAACCTCAAGCTGACATGCCCAAAAAAAGCTCTTCCCGGCATTTGGTAATCACCTATAAAACTCAAACTGGTCGGAGCTGGATCGTAATAGCGTTTGTCAAATAAGTTATAAACATTAAAACTGATATCAACTTTCCTACCGAACATATTTTTCCCCAACAAGCCGACATCGAGCAAGGCATATCCGGGTACCTCGTTACGCGCGTCGCTTAAACTACGTAATGTATTGCCTTTAATAAGGACATGGGCAAAACTACTCCAGGTGTTATCGAAAGCCAAATTGGCTGTCAGGTTAGTGCGATGCCGTGGCACGTCCGCTAACTGTTGGCCAAGCTGGACGCTATGCTGTAAAACATGATTGGCACTCAGATAAGAACCTTGTAAACTCCCTTCAAAATCGTAACGCGCTTCTAACTCAACTCCCTCGGCAATGACACTGCCACTATTATCGTAACGCGAAATCGCCGTTTGAATGGGAACCTGTGAGATAATTTGATTGATTGCTGAGTGATAATATATAGCCTGGGTCGTCAAGCTCGCCACAGGATGGGCAACAATACCTGTTTCAAAGGTTTTAACTTCTTCCGGCTTAAGTGATGAGTTACCTAATAATACAGGGTTGTTGACAAGGCCGAGCTCACCAAAAGCAGGTGCTCGATAAGCGGTACCATAAGAAAACTTCAATGAATAATTTCTAATAAACTCCCAATTAAACCCCATCCTGGGATTAAATGTACCGCCAAAATCGTTATATCGGTCATAGCGTGCACCCAGAGTCAAGCGTAAATTTTTTAATGGATCCCACACATCTTCGATATAAAGGCCCCAATGTTTACGTGTTCTTTCCTCGGTAATAGACGGTGCGGGTATCAAATGTTCAGGATCGGGACCCAATTCATCAATAAGATTACCCTGCTGTTCTTTTGCATATGAGAACCCAGCGATCACGGCTTGAGCATCGCTGATATGATAATTAGCTTGGATTTCACCACCAGTGCGCATGTCTTGAAAGCCACTACGAGTAAACTGATTCTGTGCAAGTTGCCATCTATTATCAGCACTATAGAAATCATGAAATATTTGAGTATCTATCGTGAAATCATCTTTAATTTTCCACGCTCGACTCAAACGCAAGAAATAATCATTATAGTCCTGTTGAGTCCTGTCATCGCTAAGAATAGTTGCCGCTCCAAAAAACGTCCCCATCTTTTTATTAATGTACCGCCCGTCCAGTTTAAAATCTTGATAACCCAACTGCCATTCCAAGTCATAACGGCCCTCTGTAAGCTGGCTTTTACCAGGAGCTGAAGAGCTTAAACCTTGTATGCTTGAACTATCAGCCGGAATCGGCGAATTAATACCGTTGGTATCGGTAAAATTAAAATGTAACGCTGCTTCAGCGGTATTATCAAATTGCTTTCCCCAAGACGCCCGGTATTGCTGGGTATCAAAGCTGCCCCAGCCGGCCGACGTTTGCACGCCATTCAAATCCTTGGCATTCTGGGTAATGATATTAATAACGGCAAGAAAAGCATTAGCGCCGTATAAAGCCGACCCCGGGCCGCGCACGACTTCCACGCGCTTGATCGTATCGACCGGTAAATCATCGTAAACCCAAGCACTGCCGGCATTTTGCAGGTTATGATCCAACGGATGGCCGTTCAACATGATCTGCACTTTTTCAGACAGTACTGTTTTAACGCCGCGAACTTCAATTTCACGCCAGCCAAACTGGGTTTGAGTAATACCGATGCCCGGCACCAACCGCAACACATCCAATAAATTACGCGCGCCGATATGCGCAATATCGTCTTGGGTAATCACTGTTGTTGTGGCAATCGTTTTGTCCACATGCTCTTCCATTTTCGAGGCAGTCACCACGACTTGTCTTTCCGCGGCAAGATAGGCCAATTCCTTTTCCAAATCATTATTCGCAGCCGAAGTTTCCGCAGAAGCGTTCGAATTCAAGATCAATACGCCAAACAGTAGGTTATATACGTACTTGTTCATTTCTCACACCCTACGACTTTATTGATCGAATCCAAGGCATCTTTATTGAAATTGAGCCGCAATGCATCGAGAACGCATTTATTTAAAGTGATCGTTGAACCCGCCGGACTTTGCACTGTTCCTTCAGACACTTTATCTTTATCCATCATCAGGACGAAACTAGCCGACTGTCTCCCGATGGTGTCGCTATCCGCTGAAACGGCCAAGACCGCGCCCTGTTCTATATACACGTCGCTGTATGCATAGACAGGTTTCTTTTGTTGTTGGGCCGATTGGAAGATTGTCTTTACCGATTCTTTATTACTTAAAACAACCGGATCGGAAATAATCCAGAACAACTCTATTTTCGGCAACAATCCGTTAAGCGCGTCGCCGATCTCTTTGTCTTCATTAATGGCTTTGGTAACGACATTTATACCTACGGACAAAGCATCTTTTTTGATGCTTTCCACGTACTCGCGACTGAATTTATCGCTGTAAAGCAAACCGATAGTTTTAATTGAGGGCAAGAAATAGCGTAGCAACGATATTTCTTGTGCCGATGCCAATTCATTAGCTACGCCATAAGTTCCTTCAGCAATATCCAACCTTCTCCAGTTAATAGCCGCTGAAAATAACAACTTTCTGTTATGGGTATAGTCGCGCGCTAATAAATAAGCTTTGGTACCTATGGTATAGATGAGTCCAGGATTTTCTTGCTGAATAAGCTGCTTTAGTTCAGTTTCGGCGTCGGCATGGCTGTTTAAGTTCAATTCTGCCACTTGATAGGCATTTTGCTGGATGATTTTCTTAAATTCCGTAGCAATTGTTTGATACCGATAAACACTATTGTCGCTATTGACGATCAATATTTTGCTCGGCTGGGCAAAACCGGCGCTGATCCAAAACACCGTCAACAGTATTAAGACCTTACAAAAATTTCTTATTTTCATAATTGCTTCCAGTCTTTATCGGATACACGGCGATTATTGACACACTTCATTGCAACGCCCTCCAACCGTCTATACCTAACATCCTTAAGTTTTCTTCACCGGCATCGGCATCCGGCATTTTGCGTAACACCTCAAGCAATTGTTCTTCTTTCTGGTCCGGTTTCTTCAGTGTCGCGGCGATTAGAAAATAATCTTTTTCGCTAACCCCTAAACTATGTAACTCCCGGTGTTGATTAGGGTTAATCATCGCCAATTTTTCCAAACTGCTTTCTGCCGAGATGGCGGCAGTCGCCATTCCAAATCCCACAGCCATAATGGCATCGATATCTTTGGGCACGATCAGGATTTTGATGTCTTTAAGCAATGCTTCTTGGTCTTTGCCGAGTATTTGCTTCAATACGCTTTGGATGTACTCTTCACTTCCCGCACCTGCGACTACGGTATTTTTAAGCATGGAGACATCAGTAATGTCTTTTTTCGCACTTAACACTTTCCTTTGCATCGTGTTGCCTTTTGAGGTTCCGACCAACGCAATTTTCAGAGGTATATTTTTTTGCTGTAACGCTTTTAAATGCCAATTGGATAATAAATAAACATCGCCTTTTTTCCCTTGAATCGCGGATTCAAAAGTCTCTTTTATATCAAAAGGTTGAAAAAGATAACCGCCATGATCCACTAAATAAACATCAAAGCCTCTTTTTAATGACGCAAAATTATTGATGTTCGTTTCCGGATTGTAAAAATAGATAAACGGGCCTTCATCCGCATACGCGGACCGGTAAGCTCCCGTAACAAAAACAGAAAAGATAAAAAGAACAGATAAGATGCGTTTCATTTCCAGTATCTTTTGTTAAAACAACACTCTAAATACCAAAAAAGAAAGTTGTGGCGTGATCATTTAATATTCTTTGGGATTGTAGGGAATTGGAATGATAGCCGTTAAAGAAAAATAAAGCATCGAAAAAATACGTATGAATACTTATAGACACATTTGGATGTTACAAACCCTGCCCAAAGACAAAGATAAAATCTCTATTCCCCGCTGAACATTTGCTGCTATTTTTAGTCATTCTCCTATAAAAACAACTGTTAATACTGATACATGCTTGTTGTAACGGCTAACCACCAAACCATGAACTAAAAATTATCATTGCCGGAACCGGGCCTCAACACCACCAATCGATCCGACCATAATCCCGGCAACTCCTCTAAAACCTGTGCTTGCTGTTCGTTTGAGAAACCTAATATAAACATAAGTTGTCTTACAGATTGCTTTCCGTCAGCCGCTTGCAAAATCTTGTACCATGGTTCCGACAATGCATGAGGCCGCCGTGTAGGGTCGTAGTCATGGTCGCGCGCAGTATCGTAATTCCAAGCTAATGAGTAAGTGAAGCCGCGTTCACTATGATTGACGTAGTAATCTTCTCTTAATAAGAGTGCCGCTTTTGGCAAGCTAACGATTAAGCCGCTCATATCGCTAGGCTGCCAATCTTTTTTACGGGCTAAATAATCGCCTACAACCAGATAGTCCAGGCCGGATGTCAAATAACACACTACCGCGTCATTTATACTGTCGACAATAGGCTCGGCATGATTATTAAATGAAGTATTCAATAAAACCGGAATGCCGGTTTTACGGCCAAATGCGTCGATTAACTCCCAATAGCGCGGGTTGCTGGTCCGGCTTACAGTTTGCAACCGGGCGCTGCCGTCTATATGCGTGATAGCGGGTAATTGCTCGCGCCATTCCGGCTTGACATTCAACACGAACGACATAAACGGAAATTCGGCATTTTCTCCCGGTACTTCAAAGAAATCCAGGACGCGTTCTTCCAGGACAGACGGCGCAAACGGGCGGTAACTTTCACGCATTTTGATCATAGCGTTGATCGTTTCCTTATGCGTGGCAACGCGCGGATCGGCCAAAATACTACGATTACCCAAAGACCTGGGCCCGAATTCGGAGCGTCCTTGCACCCAACCGATTACCGCTCCATCAATCATCAAGTCGGATACCTGCTCCGACCGGTTGTCCATTTTTTCAATATGCAAGAACGGACGCCATGCATCGAGAGTTTCACCGATTTCATCGTCATGAATCTGGGTTCCCCAATAGGCGTGACTTGCTCGGGCAAACGGTAATTCCGGTTGCATTTGGTGGGCCGCGTAAGCTGCTGCTCCATAAGCACAGCCCGAATCACCGGCGAAAGAAGGCACAAAAACATCTTTAAATAAACCTGAGCGAAGGATTTTTCCGTTCATGCTGCTGCTTTGCCCGACACCGCCGCTGATCACCAGACGCGTGTGGCCGGTCACTTGCTGAAAATGGCTAAGAATATGAAAAACGATCTCTTCTATCGCTTCTTGCAATGCTGCCGCAATATCCGTATGAACTTGGGTAAACGGCGCATCCTTTTTCCGAGGATTGGTTATGCTAAACAATTCAATTACGCGTTCTCGATGCAACGTATAATCGCCGTTCGGCAATAAAGTATATAAGCGCCGCAATTGTTCTTTATAAGTCTCACTACAACCATAAGGCGCCAATCCCATAACTTTATATTCATCAAAAATACGATAGCCAAGAAAACGTATTACATCTAAATATAAGATACCTATAGAATCGGATTCCGACTTGCTCAGCAGATTATCGAAACGCTTGTTGCGCGCATCGATCACATTGGTCGATAAAGTATCGCCAAGCGCGTCGATAGTCAGTATCAAACTGTCATTAAAACCCGACATATAATAAGCGGTGGCGGCATGACTAATATGGTGATCTACAAATACAAGCTGTTCATCTCTTAAGCAAAAACCAAACTCACTCTGAAACAGATAACGGTAAAGCTTTCGCGCATCTCCAATTTCAGCAAGCAAGGGATTACATATCTGATATTTTTTTAATACTTTATTTAAAATATCTTCATTAGAATAGATTGCAATATAATCGATATCTTCCAATGTTTTGTTTGCTTGTTGCAAACAAAACAACACTGCAAATCTCCATATCTTACCGGTATGTTTAATGCGGATTAATCTCTCTTCTTCTATTCCGGCAACGACTTTGCCATCTTCCATTAACACCGCCGCAGTATCGTGATGAGCGTCTTCAAACAATTTAAAATTCCGATCAAATACCGAATCACAACCACCACTTAAGCCGAGAACCAACATTAAACTTTCCTTAATACATTGCTAATATAGTTAAACACCCTGAAGTCAATTACAAATTTCATTAAAACATATGAAATTACTGACCCGGATGGACAAAAAGAAAAACAACCTGCCCACAAATAATGCAAGTTAGGAAAACATTATCGCAGACGGGATTTAATATACAAATTTCTTGCGTAACGGAAGAATGGGATTTACTGATTTGAAAAAAATAGGACTTATATCCTTACAGAAATAAGGATAAAAAATATTGAATCGGATTATCCGAAGTTCATATTTTACTAACGCTTGTTTCTTTAATTTACGGGAAGCATACCGTACGCAGGCCATTCGCCATAAATGCCGTTGCGAACTAACACATCAAAATGCCAATCCGCAAGCTATGCATTCACGCATCCCGCATCCGCAATGCCAACTGCGGGTAATCGGTAATCAGGATATCAACTTTAAGATCCAGCGCCTTTTGAATGTCCTTTTCACTGTTACAGGTATAAACCCCGACGCTTCTCCCCCGCTCTCGCAAAAGCTCTGCTATGGACGCGTTATGAATATCGATGGGTAGGCAAAAACCGGCAAGAAAGCTGTAATCCTTAAGGAACTGTTCAATGTCGGCCTGAGTGTGGCGACCGGTCAAAAGATAATAAAGCGGCAAATCCGGTGCGTATTGATGGATAAGCACCAGAGCGGGCAGGTTGAACGAAGAAATAAACACGCCGTCGGCGGCCGACGGCCCGATGATAGCCAGCATTTTCCGTATCTTGCTTTCCAACCGTTGTTGCGATTCCCCATCGCGGCTTTTAAGCTCAATATCCAGGCCACAACGTCCTTGATAAGTGTCGATAAACTCCTTAAAGCTCAAAGCGCCTTCCGATTCCGCCTCGGGCGAGCAATACCCGGCAAAATCCATTTGTTCAAGCTGCGCGAAATCAAAATCGTCGATGCATTTTCCAGGATGCCCCAGTTTATCCAAAAACCCATCGTGCCAAAGCACAGGAACTTCGTCCAGACTTAATTGCACATCCGTTTCAATGCCGTCAACCGCATGCGAAAGCGCATAATTAAACGCGGCGCGAGTATTTTCGGCGACGTCTTTCGCCTCCCTGTTGCCGCCGCGGTGGGCAAAGATCAAACATGATTTACTCTGCTTGAACGTCAATTTTACGGCCTCATCAACTTAACTTAGGAGTTCATAAGGTACACGATACTCACCCTGTTTGGCTAATCGGATATGCCAAAAAACCGCCTTTTCTTAACGTTCAAATTTAGTTATTGGCTCCGGCAAAACTCAAACCAGTCCTTCTTCCCTCAACGCTTTTTGCACTGCGGGACGCGCACCGATTTTAGCGGCATAGTTCGCGAGCACAGGCCAACGACCTATGTCGACATTGACATAAACGCCCCAACGCAAGGTTACAAACAAGTAGCCATCGGCCACCGTAAAATGCTCGCCCAGCAAGAATGCCCGGCTCGAAAGATGATCCGAAACAGTTTCCAAGCGCGAAATCAACGATGCAATCGCCACCCGTTTGGCGGCTTCAGGCATGGAGGGATTAAACCAAAGCCCAAATCCTCCCTTGTGAATCTCGGTCGAAATAAAGTTCAGCCATTGCTGTAGTTGATAACGCTCGAACGTACCAGCTGCCGGAGCTAACTTTTTATCCGGCGCCCGATCGGCCAAATACTGAACAATAGCCGGTCCTTCCGTTAACCGATTGCCGTCGTCAAGGACCAACACCGGCACGTAACCATTGGGATTCACCAGCCGGAAATCCTCTCCGGCTTTGGTGCGCTTACTTTGCAAATCCACTTCAACCAATTCAAGCGGCAGTTCCGCTTCGCAAGCGGCGATATGAGGGGATAATGAACAAGCCCCTTTGCTGTAATAAAGTTTCATGGCATTTTCCTCTGGGCAGTATTAACGAACAAAGCCGATTATTCTTTGATTGCTTTAACTTGAAGCACGACGTTGACGTCATCGGCAAGGGTCGGCGCATATTTACCCACGCCAAAACCGGATCGTTTGATAGTCGTGGAGGCGTTCGCGCCGCAAACGTTTTTCATTGCGTTCATATTCATTCCGCAATGAAAATAATCTACCATCAAATGTACCTGCTGGTAATGCCGTGCAAGCTTAAATTACCCTCAACGGCATAACGTCATTCGTGAATTGTAGCCGCCTTTTGTTTATCCACCTTCTTTAAAAAAGGCGCAACAACAAGTGAAGCCACAAACATCACGGCGATAGTGTGGAACAACATATTGAAGGTCATCACTTCGGCTTCCCGCATCGCCAATCCGGCGACTTGTTTTAATGCCGCCAGGTCCGGGCTTGATAAATGCTTTTGCTGCATTGCGGCCGTCAAGCCCTGCAACGTTAGCCGGGCTTGATAGCTGGTCGCTGTCACCGACTCGCGTAGCGCCGCGTAATGGGCTTTGGTTGAATAAATCATTTGCGTATTGGCAACCGCAAGGCCGATCGCGCCCCCCAAATTGCGCATCAAGTTATAAAGTCCGCTGGCGTTTTTGACTTCTTCGACCGGCAACAATCCTAAAGATAACGTATTGATAGGCAAGAAGCACAGCATCAATGCGCTGCCGCGGATAGCTTGCGGCCAGAAGAATTCCCAATAGCCGGATTCGGCAGTCAAATTGCCGTTCAGCCACGAGCCCAGGGCGAACAAGCTGAGCCCCAGGCACAGCATCCAACGCAAATCTATTTTTTTCTCCAAAGGCCCGGCGATAAACGCCGACAGCAATTGAAACAGGCCGACCACCATCAGGTAATAGCCGATTTGCAGGCTATTAAGTCCTTTAACGCCGGCAAGATAAACCGGCGTTAAATAAATAATCGTATAAAGCCCGATGCCCAGCACAAAGCTGTAGCCACATCCCACCGCAAAATTGACATTGCGGAATGCGTAGAGATCGATAATCGGGTGCTTGGTTTTTAATTCCCAAACAAACATCGAGATGCCGCTGACGATGGCGACAATCGTCAGCGCGACGATCCGATCGTCTTCAAGCCATTGCTCGCGTGCGCCTTCCTCGAGTACGAACTGCATCGAACCCAAGAAAATAGCAATCAAGGCGATGCCGGTAAAATCGATTTGCTTCAACAGCGACCAGTCGGGCTGGTCGATATCGACAAATCGCCAGACCAGCACGCAGACCAAAATGCCGGGAATGATGTTGATCAGAAACAACAATTCCCAATTATAGGTTTCGGACAAGTAGCCGCCCAGTACAGGCCCCGCGGTCGGGGCTATTGTCACAATCAAGCCGAGCACGATGCTCATCACCGGCTGCAAGCGCGGCGGGAACATAATAAAGATCACAGTAAACGTCATCGGAATCATCGCGCCGCCGATAAACCCCTGCAAACAGCGGAATACGATCATCGACGGCAAGTTCCAGGCGAATGCGCAAAGCAGGCTGGTCAAAGTGAACCCGCCTGCCGATATTACATATAAATAGCGTGTTGAAAGGAGCCTGCCCAGCCAGCCGGACAACGGAATAATGATGACTTCGGCAATCAGGTAAGACGTTTGCACCCAGGCAATTTCATCTTGCGTAGCGGACAACCCGGCCTGGATTTTTTGCAACGAACTGGCAACGATCTGGATGTCCAGCACCGCCATGAACACGCCGATTGCCATACTAAAAAAGCCGACCCACTGGCCCGTCGTCAGCGTTTTTTCCGTTTGTTGTTCAGTCATCTATTATCCTAGAAAATCATTTCGTCCACGAAAGACACGAAAAGCACGAAATTTTCAATGCGTTATCAAATTCCAAAGGCGAAGTTCACGGAATACAAAGCAGGCCTTTTCCGCCAAACCGTTCAAGTGCGGCTTTGCACACCGCACCATACAGTTAGCCACTAAAATCGACGCAACACGGCGTCTTGTTTAGTGTCTTTCGTGTCTTTTCGTGGATAACGGCTGTTTTTAAGTTCACTGCACATGGACTCTGGCAGTGACCGACAGTCCCGGTTTCAGCAGTTTGGTATCCGCCCCCGTATCGAAAACGATTTTGACCGGCACCCGGCGCACGATTTTGGTGAAATTGCCGGTTGCGTTTTCCTCCGGCAGGAGGCTGAACTCAGAACCGCTGGCCGGAGAGAAACTGTCCACCGTACCGGTCAGCTTAAGCTCGGGATAGGCGTCCACTTCAATCGTGACCTGTTGTCCGGGACGCATATGCTCCAACTGGGTTTCCTTGAAATTCGCGACCACCCAAATCTTGCTGTCCTGCACCAAGGACGCCAGCGCGACGCCGGGTTGAACCAATTGCCCCAGTTGCACGCCGCGATTGCCGATAATACCGTCGACCGGCGCCTTGATTTGGGTATGCTCCAGGTCGATTTTCGCCAGCTCCAACGCTGCCTGGGCATTTTGCAGGCGCGCTTCGGTTTCGGTAATTTCACTATCGAGCGCTGCCAACTGGTTGTGTTCGGCGCTGGCTGACGCCTGTGAACCTCTCAACTCGGCCTGCGCCTGCTTGGACTCGGCCTGGATTTTATCCAGTGCCTGCCGCGCCGCCGAACCGCGATCGATCAAATTATTAAAACGCTGTAAATCTTTCTGGATTTGTTCGCGCCGGGCTTGCACGGCCGCGATATTTGCCCCGGCCGTCTCGATATGGGCTCGTTGCGAAGTTTTCATTGCCCGCAGCCGTTCGATATGGGCTAGCTCCTCATTGACGTCGGCCTGGGCCTGGATCACTTTGGCCTGGTAATCGCGGTCGTCTATCGTCACCAGCACATCGTTTTGTTTGACGGCCTGGTTATCGCTGATGGCTATTTTTGTTACATAACCTTCGACTTTCGGACTGATCAGGACGATGTTGCTGCGCAGGTAAGCATTGTCGGTGGTTTCGTAATGCTGGCGTTCCAATAGCCAATAACCGATAGCTGAGAGCAAAGGAATACCAATCAAAAGAATCAATAAAATGGGACTAAAGCGGGGCATGAAATGACCTTGATAAACTAAACGGTTTAGTTTAGTCTAACTCATCAATTCATTTTAGGCAAAAAGTTATAGATCACCACGAAGACGCGAAGAGCACGAAGATTGAAAAGCATCGTAAGTCAGATTCTTGCCTAGCGTGGCATAAGTCTGTTGATGTGCAGCAGAAAGCGACGGATCAATCATGTAGCCGGTGCAAATGCTTAAAAGCTTCGTGCTCTTCGCGTCTTTGTGGTGAGTTTTTTAATATCCGCATCAACAAACAAATGATTTCAGAACCTATCGACCCCAAGCGCCAAGCCATTATAGACGGCGCAACCCGCATGTTCCTGGCGCACGGCTACCGCAATACCAGCATGGAAAAAATCGCCCAGTCCGCACCGGTTTCCAAAGCGACGCTGTACAACCATTTCGACAGCAAAAGCGCGCTGCTTGCGGCGGTCATTGCCGAGCGCTGCACGTTGTTGCTGCAAACCATGAACCATGCAACGATTGACTCGGATGACGTCGCCAGCAACCTGACCCAAATCGCGACTTCCGCAGTGGATTTGATCTATGCGGAAGACTCATTGGCGATTTACCGGCTAATCATTGCCGAAAGCCCGGATTTTCCGGAACTGGGCCGGTTGTTTTACCAGAGCGGGCCGCAACCGGTATTAGCGCAATTGGAAGCTTACTTTCGCCGCCTGGATGCCGAGGGCCGCTGCAATATTGCCGATCCGGTATTCGCGGCCGACGTATTTTTCAGCATGCTGAAAGGCGACCTGCATTTGCGTTGCCTGTTAACGAAAGCCGTACGGCCGTCTGCCGAACAGAAAAATCGTCTGATCGAGCAAGTCATTGCTTTTTACATGCGGGGAATGATCGATGCGTAATCGTACTAATCATTTAATCGCCGCACTGCTGTTCTGCACGGCTACAAACGTTTGCGCGGAAACACTGGAAGACGCCTGGAACAGCGCGCTCAATAACAACCATCAGATCAAATCGGCAAAAGCCGACACCAGCGCGTCAGAACAGCAATTACAATCGGCGCAAGGGCAACGCCTGCCCGATTTGAACGTCAGCAGCGGCTATACCCAATACAGCGAAACGCCGGCCGCGAAAACGCAAATCGCCGGCCAGACCGCGCAATTCAGCACCGCCCAGGCCGGCAGCGTCAAAGCCCAGGCGATTGCGTCGGTACCGATTTTTACCAGCGGCCGCATCAGTCACAATATCAATGCCGCTGAAGCATCGCTACAGGCCGTGCAGTCCAACGAAATGACGTCGGTATTAAATATCAAAATGCAGGTGGCGGAAGCCTACATCGCGGTATTGCGTATCGAAAGCTTATTGCAGGTTGCCCTTAGCCATGTCGGCACGTTAGAGCAGCACATGAAGGATGTGAATAGCCTGTTCGAGCAAGGCATGGTTGCGCGCAATGACGTACTGGCGGCCAATGTTGAATTGGCTAACGCCCAACAGCGGGTCACGCTGACCAATAACCAACTGGATATTGCCAAGGCGCGCTATAACCAGTTGCTGGACCGGAATCTTGCCGATGAGGTTAAGCTGGCTCATCAAGTTCCCGAAACCCCACCAGGAGCGTTGGACGAGCTAAGCAGCAATGCATTAAAACAGCGCCCGGAGCTGGTCACGTTGGCACAGCAAATCGAATCGCTAGGCCAACAAGCGCAGAGCGTAAAAGCCGGTTTGCTGCCGCAGGTCGCGGTCAACGGCGGCTACCAATACCAGGAAAACCGCTACCAGGCTTTTGAAGGGATGTGGATGGCTAACGTCGGCATGGACTGGAAACTGTTTGACGGCAGTTCCGGTCATCGTAGCGATGCGCTAACCCGGCAAGCAATGGCGTTAAAAGAACAACGGGACGATTTATCGAGCATGATCGCGTTGCAGGTACGCCAAGCCTGGCTGGATATTCAAGAAACGCAAAAGCGCATTGCCGTCACCCAGCAAGCGATAGCGCAAGCCGACGAGAATTTAAAAGTGACCATGGACCGCTACCAACAGGGCTTGTCTACCAATACCGACGTGCTTAAAGCCGAGGATTTGCGGACCACTACGCATGATAACTTCAATAATGCCAGTTACGATGGCGCATTAGCCGCACTGCATTTACGCCGTGCCGTAGGTGTTTTGTAAAGGCTTGTCCAGCACCGGCACGGCCGCCAGCAATTTTTTTGTATACGCCTGCTTGGGCTGCGTCAACACTTCCGCCGCACTGCCCTGCTCGATAATCTTGCCCTTATACATTACCGCGACGTCATCGGCGATTTCGCCAACAACCGCAAGATCGTGAGTAATAAACAAATAGCTGACGCCTTTTTCCCGCTGCAAGGCTTTCAGCAATTCGATAATCTGCGCCTGCACCGATACATCCAGCGCGCTGGTCGGCTCGTCGCAGACAATCAATTTAGGATCGACCGCCAATGCACGGGCGATGCAGATGCGCTGGCGCTGGCCGCCGGAAAACTCATGCGGATAGCGCAACGCCGAATCTTCCGGCAAGCCGACTTGCTGTAACAGTTCCCGCACCCTGGTTTTGCGCTGTTCGGCTCGGATGTTCGGGTGCAATGCTTTAATACCTTCGGCGATGATGTCGCCGACCAACATGCGCGGATTCATCGACGAAAACGGGTCCTGGAACACGATCTGGATATTCGCACGCTGTTGCCGTAATGCTTCGCCGCTTAACGCATTCAATTCAATGCCGTTGATCACAACGCGCCCACTGCCGGGTATCAGTCCTAACAAACTCTTGCCCAACGTAGTTTTGCCGCAACCGGACTCGCCGACCAAGGCCAGCGTTTTGCCTTGCTGTATAGTAAAGCTGACGCCATCGACGGCCCGCACGTAATCGACAATCCGCTTAAAGATGCCTTTTCGTATCGGGTAATGGCAGTAAAAATCGCTGACTTGCAACAGCGGCGGCTTGTCATCGGCGGCACGGTTGGCGCAACTGCTCATCGACGGCAATGCGCCCAATAACTTTTGCGTGTAAGGATGCTGCGGATTAGCGAAAAACTCGGCCGTAGCGCCGGTTTCGACAATTTTGCCCTGCTGCATGACCGCTACCCGGTCTGCGATGCTGGACACCAGCGCCAAGTCATGGCTGATCAGCCATAACGCCATGCCGGTTTTTTGCTGGATAGTTTTCAGCAATGACAGGATTTGCGCCTGAATCGTCACGTCCAGCGATGTGGTTGGTTCGTCGGCAATCAGCAAGTCAGGCTGACCCGCCAGAGCTATCGCGATCATCACCCGCTGGCGCTGGCCGCCGGACAACTGGTGCGGGTAATCTTTAACGCGTTGTTCGGGGGCCGGTATTTCGACTTGCCGTAACAGTTCCAGCGCCCGTTGTTTCAGTTCGGGCTTAGACAAATTGAAATGCAGCTTGACGACCTCTTCAATCTGGCTGCCTATCGTCATGACCGGATTCAGCGAGGACATCGGGTCCTGGAAAATCAAACCGATACGCCGGCCGCGAATTTTGCAAAGCTCAAACTCGGAATGCTTCAGCAGGTTTTCACCATGCAGCTTGATGGCATCGGCATTAATCCGGGCATTATTCGGCAGCAGTCTGAGCACCGACAATGCGGTCATCGATTTACCGGACCCCGACTCGCCGACCAGCGCAAACGTTTCGCCGGCATGAATGTCAAAACTGATACCGTCAACCACCGTCTGGCGGTGATTGAACGTAACGCGAAGCTGTTCGACAGCCAATACCGGGTTATTCATTGCCGCTCCGTCTCGGATCGAACGCATCTTGCACCACATCGGCAAACAAATTGGCCGCCAGCACCAGCGCGAACATAAACACAAAAGCGGCCGCCAGCGACCACCAAACCACAGGATCGCGCGCCATCTCCAGCCGCGCACCGTTAATCATATTGCCCCAGCTATGCGTGGTCGGGTCGACGCCGATGTTGATATACGACAGCACCGCTTCAGCCAGCACCAATGAGCTGAAATCCAATACGACGGAAATCAATACGATATGCATCACGTTAGGCAGGATATGGCGCATCAGGATCGTTCCCTGTTTGACGCCCAAGGCCTGCGCCGCCTGCACGTATTCCATCTCCCTGAGTTTTAGCGTTTCGGCCCGGAGCAAGCGGCACAAACCGGTCCAACTGGTCACGCCCAGGATCATGCATAAAAACAATAAGCGCATATCGGCCCTGGCGATCACGCTGGTAAACGCGGATTCATGATTGGCCATATACACTTGCACCATCAAAATCGAGGCCGCGATCAGCAACACGCCGGGAATCGAGTTCAGCGTCGTGTAAACGTACTGGATCACGTCGTCGACCCAGCCGCGAAAATAACCGGCCAAGATGCCGAAGATAATCGCCATCGGCAGCATGATTAATGTCGTCAACGTGCCGATGACCAGGCCGGTGCGTATGCTTTTTATCGTCTGGTAAAACACGTCCTCGCCGACTTTGTCGGTGCCGAACACGTGGTAATAACCGGATAGATAAATTAACGCATAGCTCAACGAGACGATGACCAGCACGACGGCCAACACGGCCTTTAATGTCGCATTGCGCATCAGGCGCTGGAACTTCGACGGATATAAAAGCCAAACCATAAACAGGAAAAAACCGATCAGGCTGGCGCCTTGAAATAATCCGTACACTGCTTTTTGTAAAATGTCGGGGATTTTTTCGGTCTCGGGATTAGCTAAATGTTTGCCGCCGAACTCCAGCCTCGGATAATCCCATTGCATTGTTCCGTCTGCCTGAGTCATCATTTCCTTGCTATACAGCTTGGTTGCAAAAGGCGCGGAGTAGGTTTTCTCGCCATGCTCCCGTAACGGCGCAGCCCAAACATCCAATAAACTGACAATCTCGTTATTTTTTCTAAAATGCAGAGAGTCGAGCAAACCGACCGCCAAAAAAAACAGCAGCACCACCAGCGAGACCATGCCGATTTTGCTGCGCCCAATTTGCCGCAACGGGCGTTGAACGTGTTCCTTGCCGCGCAGGTACAATCCCAATGCCAGTATCACGGCCATCAGTAAGTAGATTAGTGCATCTGTCCATAATACGGCCATTACGCTAACCTCACGCGCGGATCGACCAATGTATAGGAAATATCGGTCAGCAACAGCCCGATCACGTATAGCACCGAACCGAGGAAAACCATTGCCCGGACAATCGCGAAATCCTGGCTGTTGATCGCATCGATGGTATAGCTGCCCAAGCCGGGAATACTGAAAAACGATTCCATGATCAGGCTGCCCATGAACAGCAGCGGCAACACCACGACGACTCCGGTCAAAATCGGGATCATCGCATTCGGCAACACGTGCCGGAATAGAGCTTGAGTTTCGCTTAAGCCCTTGGCTCTGGCGGTACGGACATAATCTTTTTCGACTTCTTCTAAAAATAAGGTCCGGTACCAACGAACGCCGGAACCGATACCCGAAAATACGCCGATCAGCACCGGCAAGATCAGGAACTTAACCGCTGCGAAACCGCCGTCGTATCCCGAAATAGGCACCAGTCTTAATAACTTACCGATCAAAAACTGCCCGCCGATGATATAAAACAGCGACGAAATCGACATCAAAATCACGCACGACACGATACCTCCATGTTCCAGGTAAGAATTGCGGAACAGTACCATCATCAATGCAAAACAGATGTTCACGAACAAGCCGGCCAGCAAAGTCGGCAGCGCCACGGCCAGACTGGGCCAGGCACGTTCTTTAATATCGGCGCCGATGTTCCTGCCGCTATCGGATACGCCAAAGCGGAACAAGAACAAGCCGACCGATTTTTGGTAAAAAATCGTTTCGGTAATTTTTTTCTCGGCCGGCTCATCGCTATTCCAAAGCAACGGCATATCGTAGCCGTGCTGGTGCTTCCAGTTTGCAATGGCTTGCTCGGTGACGTGTTTTTGTCCCAGTTGCATCCTCGCCATATCGTCCGGACTGTTAACGACGAAAAACAACACGAAAGTTAAAATATTAACGCCCATCAGTAAGGGCAAGCTATATAAAAGTCGCCGGATAATATATTGGGTCATTGAATGGTTTCCTTGCTACGTCGGCGATAGGCGTTAATCGCCGGGATTAACATTGCGATAAATACCACAATGCCCAACACTAAAGGCCAAAACACCGGTTGATTCCATTGCTGCCTTTTTTCGTTCCTGAGCGCCGAATCCAACCGGGTATATTTAAGTTGGTTATTTGCCATCAGGTTCGGTTTCAGGTTTTTATACCAGCCGTGGAACAGCGAAAAGTTCTTAGGATGAAAGCCGAAAATCCACGGCGCGTCACGGCGCACTATTTCCTGCATCTGCTGGATAATCCGGTAGCGTTGCTCGCCGTCATCCATGTTGCGCATTTGCTCGAATAAGCGGTCGAACTCAGGATTCCGGTAATTTGAGGCATTTTCGCCGCCGTATTGCACCTTGGCATTAGGGCCGTACAATAGGAAAAAGAAGTTCTCGGGATCGGGATAATCGGCATTCCAACCCCAGAAAAATAGCTGGGCGTTGCCGGTGCGCATCTTTTCCTGGAAACGATTGTAATCGGTCGAGCGGATTACCAGTTTGATGCCCAGTTTCTCGAATTGCTTGCGATACCAGTTCATTCTGGGGCGGTCGTCAACGCTAGTGGCAGTGGTGTCGAAGTACAGAATCAGCGCCTCTTTGGTTTTCGGATCGATGCCGTTGGCATAACCGGCTTCGACCATCAATTGCCGCGCGGCTTCGATTTTTTTGCGTTGCGCCTTCTCGGCTTGCCACTCGTAAACATACGGGTTGATCCCTTCTTTACCTTCGGCAAATCCGTAGATGCCGGGCGGCAAAGCGCCTTGTGCCGCAACACCGCGTCCGTTCATGAAGATGGAGATAAACTCTTCATAATCGACCGCGATAGAAATCGCCTGACGCAACTTCCGAGCCTGCTCGGAAGCACCGCCAACGGTCGCGTCCAGCATGTTAAAACCCATATAAAAATTGGAGGTCGTTACCGACGTTTGCAGTTGGATGCCTTTTTCCAGCAAGGACGGCGTCAGCGCGACGCCGCCGCTACCGGTGAATTGTACAGCCTGATCGAAGCTGTCCGAGGCGATGCCCGACGCGTCGTAATAGCCCTGCAGGAACTTGGTCCAATAGGGAATGGTTTCTTTTTCCAGCATGAAAACCACTTTGTCGATAAACGGCAGCGGTTTTCCGGCATCGGCCAGCAGGCCTTTTTGCCTGTCTTCCGGCTCGCCTTCGCTCGGATAAGTTTCATGATTGAATAACGGATTTTTAGTCAGGATCATGCGCCTGTTCGGGTTATTCTCCGCCAGCAAATAAGGCCCGGTACCGATCGGGAACCAGTCCAGCGTGATGTTTTTGTCTGCAAGTCCCGGCTGGTCATAAAACACATCCGCTTCCCACGGCATCGGCGAAAAGAACGGCATGGCCAGCCAATAGATAAACTGCGGATATTTGCCTTTAATGCGGATACGGTATCGATAGCGGCTTAGTGATGTCGCACTATCCATCGCCAAATCCTTAATTGCGGTCTTGGGTTTATCTTTGACCTGTTTCGAAAAATCGTCAAAACCGACAATATAGTTCTTCATGATTTCAGCAATCGGCGACTGGATTTTGGGATGCGCCAGACGCTTGATTTGGTAAACATAGTCTTCGGCAGTAAGTTCGCGCGAGCCGGTGGCTTTAAAATCGTTCAGCGATGTAGCTGAGCCAATTTGTGCCTCATTCAACTGGTGATATTGATACTCACCTTGGGCATTTTGAGCCAGCGCAGGATGCGGCTGGTAGCGAATGCCCGGCTGGATTTCAATCACATAATCTGTAAATGCGATATCGCCGGCATTTACACCCTGACCTAGCTTTTCACCTTTCCGGTCCAGATAAATTACTTCCGGCATATGGGTAGCGGTTAGCGGCACCACTTGGTAAGGTCTTTTCAAGTAATGGTATTGAAACGGAGGCTCGTAAATCTGCGAGATAAAGGCATATTCATCGGAACTGTAAGCGACAGCGGGATCCATATGCTTGGGACGTCCTGAAAATGATTCATACAAAACAGCTTGTTTGCCCTCGTCTTCAGTATAAGGATTGTTCAGTTGTGCCGATGCCGGTGCCGTGCATAACGGCGAGACAGCTAGAAATATCGCCAGCCATATCGGAATTAACGTATGCGTTTTATAGGTTTGCATCATCATAGACAAAAGACTGGACATCAATAAAAGGGTCATAGATACTTGAAGCTCTATTGTAACAACAAAAACATTGGGAGATGATAATGGGTTTTATGCAGGGCAAACGCGTCTTGATCGTGGGTTTAGCCAGTAACCGTTCAATTGCATGGGGTATTGCCCAAGCGATGCACCGCGAAGGAGCTGAATTAGCTTTTACCTTTCAGAATGATAAGCTGCAAAGTCGCGTCGAGGAAATGGCTGAACAATGCAATTCCAACATTACTATTGAATGCGATGTCAGCAGCGACGAACATATCGACAACGTATTTAAAAAACTGGGTGAACACTGGGACGGTTTGGACTGCATCGTACATTCCGTGGCTTTTGCTCCACGCGACGCGCTGGATGGCGATTACGTCAATGCGACAACCAGAGAAAACTTCCAGATTGCCCACGACATCAGCTCCTACAGCTTTACCGCACTGGCAAAAGCCGGACGTTCGATGATGCAAGGGCGTAACGGTTCATTATTAACGCTGAGTTATTTAGGTGCCGACCGGGCTATTCCTAACTATAACGTGATGGGCGTCGCTAAAGCCAGCCTGGAAGCCAATGTCCGCTATATGGCGGCAGCCTTGGGCGCTGAAGGAACCCGGGTCAATGCTATTTCCGCAGGCCCGATCAGGACTTTAGCCGCATCCGGCATCAATAACTTTAAAGCGATGCTCAGCAAGGCAGCCGATACTGCGCCTTTAAGAAGAAACGTCACCATTGAAGAAGTCGGTAATGTCGCGGCATTTATGTGTTCGGACCTGGCTTCGGGTGTTACCGGCGAAGTCACGTTTGTCGATTGCGGCTATAACATTGCCGGTTTAGCTGCGTCTTAATACAAAAAATACCGGCACAAAAAAGGGAGCTTAAAAGCTCCCTTTTTTATTTCTACTTCAGCGGTTTTACTTAGGCTGTCTGACCGACACGTCGGCTTCTGCCTCTAAGCTGTTTATCAATGCATTGAATTCAGCCTGACCGAAAGCTCTGGCAATATTCTTGGTCGCCAGTTCCATCTGCTTTTTGTCATTTTCAGTCATTGCACCTTCCGTTACCTTCGACAAACTTACAACCACTTGTTCACCTGCCGGTAATTCGGCAATAAAGACAGTCGGTTTACCGCCAACAGGTTTGGCGGCCTTAAAAATAGCCTGGGCCAGTGGCAACGGCACGTCTTCTTTAGTGCGCGTTAACCCAGCCACTGTTTTTACTGGCAGTTTGTATTCAGCAGCAACAGTTTGAATGGCTTCTCCTACCTGCAATCTGGCCTTAATTTTTTTGGCGGTATCAATAGCTTGTTGCTTGGCCTTATCCGTCAATAAGGTGCTGGCTATCTCCTGTTTTACATCTTTTAATTCTTTCGCTGCTGCCGGCTTATGCTCCTGCATTCTTAATACAACCAAGCGATCGGTTCCCAGCTCAATAGGCGTACTATTATTGCCCTGCAGAACTTCTTCAGTGAAGGCTGTATTACGCACCTTTTCATCGGCAGCAATGCTTTCACCTTTATCTCTGGTAAACGTCTCCGATTTCTTAATGGTAATGCCCAAAGCATCCGCCACTGTTTTCAGATTATCAGGGTGTTCATAGCTCATTTCAGTTAAAGTTTCGCCCGCTTGATAAAAGGCATTTTCTGCCTGAGCTTTTTGATAAGCCTTGGTGACTTCATTTTTAACTGCGTCGAACGGTTTAACTTCACCCGGTGCCAGCTCTGTTACTTTAATCAAATGATAACCAAACGCCGATTTAACCGGATTTGAAACCTCACCTAATTTCAAAGAGCTTGCCGCGTCTTCAAATGACTTCTCCATGACGCCCACATTAAAAAGACCTAAATCGCCGCCTGTTTTAGCGGTTAACTTATCGTCGGAGACTTCCGCCGCTAAAGCGGAAAAATCTTTATTCGCCAGTTCCTGTTTTGCTTTTAGGGCTTTTTCCAACGCGGTTTTTTCGTCGGTTTTATCGTTGATTGCGAATAGGATATGGCTGATTTTTCTCCGCTCAGGAGTGGTAAATTGATCTTTTTGCTCTTCATAGAAAGTCTTCAACTTATCATCGGTTACTGCTATTGTTTTTGCTATGTCTTCAAGCGATAGCTCTACGTACTCTACAGAAACTTGCTCGGGCGTTTGATAAGCATCCTGATGTTGCTGATAGTAGGTTGTTATTTCTTCTTCTGAGGGCTGCTCTGCCGGCTTTTGCAACGCAACATTAACGTAATCTACATTGCGTTGTTGGTTTTGAATCTTGAAAAAACTCTCGACATCATATTTCGTCGCGAAACTGCTATCTATGATGCTGCGCTGAAACTGCTCCATGATCAGTGCATTTTTAATCCTGCTTACAAATTCGTTAGAAGACATTTTTTGGGAGTTGAGCATTGTCTTATAACGTTTTTCATCAAACTTACCGTCAACTTGAAAATAAGTTAAGGATTTTATGAACTCACGGGCGCTATCATCAGTTGTAACCAAGCCTTTAGCGTGTACATACTGAAGTAAAACTTCATCTTTTATTAGCTTTTGCAGTGCTTGAGCTTTCAAACTTTGTTCATCTATGGTCATTCCTTGAAGATTCTGGGCGTATTGCTCATAAGCTCTGTTAACATCGCGCTGAAAAAAATCTTTATCGCCAACGGAAGCGACAGGAGCTTCTTCGCCGGTATCCAGATAATTCTGAATACCCCATAAAGCGAAAGGCACACAAATTATTATCAAAATACCCCATGCAAAAGCACCTTGTGCTTTTTCTCTAATCTTTGTCAGCATAGTTCTGTCCTAAGGAAACAACTTAAATTTTAATCAAAAAAAAAGCCCCGAACCAATCGATCCGGAGCTTTTTGATTTTTTGGCGGAGTGGACGGGGCTCGAACCCGCGACCACCGGCGTGACAGGCCGGTATTCTAACCAACTGAACTACCACTCCAAAGTCTGGTGGGTGCTGAGGGGTTCGAACCCCCGACCCTCGCCTTGTAAGGGCGATGCTCTCCCGGCTGAGCTAAGCACCCGACTAAAGAAATACTAGTTTACAGCATCTTTTAAAGATTTGCCAGCTTTAAATGAAGGAATTTTTGCTGCTTTAATAACAATCTCTGCCCCAGTTTGCGGATTACGTCCTTTACGCTCAGCTCTTTCTTTTACTGCATAGGTTCCAAATCCAACTAAAGCGACAGAATCACCAGCGCTCAATGCTTTTGTAACTGCTGCGATAAAGCCATCCAATGCACGACCGGCGTCCACTTTTGTTAATTCAGCAGACTCTGCTATAGCATCAATAAGTTCCGATTTATTCATTATTCCCCCTTAGGAAGTTATTTTTAAAGTTATATTCTTGAAGATCTGCGTGATGATTCCCATGCCTAATCCTCAGTAGCACAAAAACGCTAGCCTTTATAGCAACTGCACTCACGCAGTGTCAAGCACTAACCACCCTGCAAGCCCTGATTTTTGCGGTTTTGCCAACTTAACCGACAAAACCGCAAACGCAATTAATGTGCGGTTGGGCTCTGTTTTATCACTTTAATTGCTTCGGCCTCGGTTTTTCCCTGCTCTTCTATTTTTTCGAAAGGAATCGGCATATGCTGCAAAGCAATCTCCAATACTTCATCTATCCAATGAACCGGTTTTATTTCCAGGTTTTGTTTGATGTTTTCCGGTATCTCAGCCAGATCCTTTTCATTTTCTGCAGGAATTACAACTGTTGTTATTCCTCCACGATGAGCGGCCAGAAGCTTTTCCTTTAAACCGCCGATAGGCAATACTTCGCCGCGCAAAGTAATCTCTCCTGTCATAGCGACAGAAGCTCGAACCGGTATTTTAGTCAAAGCCGAGATAATGGCGGTACACATCCCTATACCGGCACTTGGCCCATCTTTTGGCGTTGCTCCCTCTGGAACATGAATGTGAATGTCATTCTTCTGGAACAATTCATTATCAATGCCCAAAATTCCGGACCGGCTCCTGACGACAGTCATCGCCGCTTCAATCGACTCCTTCATAACATCGCCGAGTTTACCGGTTGACGATTGCTTGCCTTTTCCGGGAATTACTGCCGTCTCAATAGTTAACAGCTCGCCTCCGACTTCAGTCCAAGCCAAACCGGTAACCTGCCCAATCTGATCTTTCTCTTCCGCAAGACCATAATGGAAACGCTTAACGCCCAGATATTTATCCAAGTTTGCAGGATTAACTACAACCTTAACTTGATCCGTTTTCAATAACAAATCTTTAACCACTTTGCGGCAAATTTTCGATATTTCCCGCTCAAGACTTCGAACTCCGGCCTCTCGAGAATAATACCGAATTATGTCTCTAACAGCCTCTTCGGTAATATGAATCTCCTGCTCTTTAAGGCCGTTATTTTTGACTTGTTTGGGAATCAAATAGCGGATTGCAATATTGATTTTTTCATCTTCTGTATAACCCGCGATACGTATGACTTCCATTCTGTCCAACAATGCAGGAGGAATATTCATGGTGTTCGCTGTCGCCACAAACATCACATCGGATAAATCAAAATCCACCTCCAGATAATGATCCGAAAAAGTATGGTTCTGCTCGGGATCCAGCACTTCCAGTAAAGCCGACGCAGGATCTCCTCGAAAATCCGCAGCCATTTTGTCGATTTCATCAAGTAAAAACATTGGGTTACGCGTTTTGATCTTAGACAAATTCTGTAAAATTTTACCAGGCATAGATCCGATATAAGTTCGACGATGGCCTCGAATTTCAGCCTCATCACGCACACCGCCCAAAGCCATACGTACATATTTACGGTTGGTTGCCCTGGCAATCGATTCACCCAAAGAAGTTTTTCCTACACCCGGAGGACCGACCAAGCATAGAATTGGCCCTTTGAGCTGCCTAACCCGCTGCTGAACAGCAAGATATTCAAGAATACGCTCTTTAACCTTATCCAAACCATAATGTTCAGCTTCCAAAACCTGCTCTGCAAGCTTTAAATCATGCCGAACCTTGGTCTTTTTCTTCCACGGTACATTGACCATCCAATCAATATAATTGCGCACCACGGTTGCTTCGGCCGACATAGGCGACATCTGTTTAAGCTTACTAAGCTCAGCATCGGCTTTCGCTTTAGCTTCTTTGGTCATGCCTGCACTTTCTATTTTCTTTGTCAATTCTTCAATTTCATTGGGCACATCATCCATATCGCCCAATTCTTTTTGAATCGCCTTCATCTGTTCATTCAGATAGTATTCCCTTTGATTTTTCTCCATTTGCTGCTTAACACGCACACGAATTCTCTTCTCCATCTCTAAAAGGTCAACCTCTCCTTCCATCAAGGTCATTAAGCCTTCAAGGCGCTTTTCTATATCGGCTGTTTCTAAAATGGTCTGCTTTTCATTGACTTTTAAAGTCATATGGGCCGCCATGGTATCGGCAAGCCGGCTTGGATCATCAATACCTGACAGCGAATTCAAAACCTCGGGAGGAATCTTATTATTCAGCTTAACGTATTGATCGAATGAACTAATAACCGTGCGTTGCAATACATCCTGTTCTTGCTCGGTTAATTTCAAAACATCAAAAATCTCCGTCACCATTGCGGAAAAATATTTCTCTGTCTCTTTATAGTGCAATACTTTACTGCGTTGAATGCCTTCAACCAACACCTTGACCGTGCCATCAGGCAATTTCAACATCTGCAGGATGTTAGCCAGAGTACCAACCTCATAAAGATCAGTAATATCCGGCTCATCAATTTCCGCTTCCTTTTGCGCGACCAACAGAATCTGTTTATTGTCTTTCATCGCAGCATCCAAAGCATCAATCGACCTTTCCCGACCGACAAACAAGGGGATAACCATGTGTGGGTAAACCACTACATCTCTGAGCGGTAATACCGGAATCAGTGTATTTATTTGTTGTAAATCTGTCATTTTGTGCGTTTCCATAAACGGAATAATCTATCTATTTCTTAAAAAGAAGATTATTGGGGCGTTAATTAAAATAGCAAGGATACCTGCTCAAGATAGTACCTCCAGCACAAAAAAAGGGAGCTTTAAATTAAAAAGCTCCCTTTTTTATCATCCAACCGTATGTTTTAAAATTTAAGATTCAGCAAAAGCTTTTTTCTTTTCGGTCTCATACACCAGAATAGGTTCTGACTCACCCAAGATAACACTACCGTCAACGACCACCTTGCAAATATTATCTGCAGACGGCAATTCATACATAGTGTTTAACAGAACATTTTCAACAATTGTTCTTAGACCTCTTGCTCCGGTTTTTCTTTCCATAGCTTTACGGGCAATCGCTACCAATGAATCTTCCCGGAACTCAAGTTCCGCTCCTTCCATCTCAAACAAATGCTTATATTGTTTGACCAGCGCATTTTTAGGTTCTGTCAATATTTGAACCAAAGCATTTTCATCCAGCTCTTCTAATGTAGCAACAACCGGAAGGCGGCCGACAAATTCAGGAATTAATCCATATTTGATCAAATCCTCAGCCTCGACTTCAGCAAATAGCTGACCGATGTTTTTTGATTCATCTTTGGTTTTTATATCGGCAGAAAAACCGATTCCACCTTTCTCCGAACGGTCTTTGATAACCCGATCCAAGCCTGCAAAAGCGCCTCCAACGATAAACAGGATATTAGCCGTATTAACTTGCAAAAACTCCTGCTGAGGATGTTTGCGCCCGCCTTGAGGCGGAACCGAGGCGATGGTTCCTTCAATCAGTTTCAATAAAGCCTGCTGAACCCCTTCCCCCGAAACATCCCGTGTAATTGACGGATTATCGGATTTCCTGGAAATCTTATCGATCTCATCAATATAGACAATACCGGTCTCAGCCTTCTCTACATCATAATCACATTTCTGCAGAATCTTCTGGATGATATTCTCTACATCCTCTCCGACATAGCCAGCCTCTGTCAGCGTAGTTGCATCAGCAATAGTAAAAGGTACATCCAATAAGCGCGCCAATGTCTCAGCCAGCAAGGTTTTTCCTGAACCGGTAGGTCCGATCAATAAAATATTGCTCTTGGCTAATTCAACCGTATCTTTTTTGGACTTGCTGCGCAGACGTTTATAGTGATTATAAACCGCAACAGCCAAAATCTTTTTCGCATTTTCCTGGCCGATAACATAGCTATCAAGCTCTTCTTTTATCTCTTTCGGCTTGGGCAATTCACCACCGAAAGAAGAAGAGTCATCCTGTAACTCATCTTTAATAATATCGTTACAAAGATCTACACACTCATCACAGACATAAACTGATGGCCCAGCAATAAGCTTTCTGACCTCATGCTGACTTTTGCCACAAAAAGAACAATAAAGTAGTTTATCGTCATCTTTGCTGTTTTTGTCATTACTCATAAATTGGACTCCCCCAAACATCCAAAGATGATGTTTTTACTTTCGATTGAGCAAAGAATATATCGAAATACAAAAAAATACCAACCGTTATTTATTAGCAACAGTTGTTCGACTCGACAACACTTGATCAATTAGACCGTAACTAACAGCGTCATTTGCGCTTAAAAAATTGTCTCTGTCTGTGTCTTGCTGAACCTTTTCTATCGGCTGACCGGTATGATCGGAAAGAATTTTATTTAGTTTTTCCCTTATGGACAGAATTTCTCTGGCATGAATATCAATATCGGAAGCCTGCCCTTGAAAACCGCCCAAAGGCTGATGAATCATCATTCTTGAATGGGGTAAACAATAACGCTTGCCTTTGGCGCCGCCAGTTAGAAGCAACGCCCCCATACTGGCTGCTTGGCCGATGCACATAGTACTGACATCGGGCTTAATAAACTGCATAGTGTCATAGATTGACATACCTGCCGTCACTGAACCACCCGGCGAATTGATATATAAATGGATGTCTTTATCAGGATTTTCCGATTCCAGAAAGAGCAATTGAGCAACAACCAGATTGGCCATGTAATCTTCAACTTGCCCCACTAAAAAGATGACCCGCTCCTTTAATAATCTGGAATAAATATCGAAAGAACGCTCACCGCGAGCAGTTTGTTCAATAACGATAGGCACCAAACCGCCTGCTGCTTCCGGCGCCATCATTTGATTTCTTATGTACTGGTTATACATTTAAACCCCTTGTTACCCTTGCTTATTCATAGCATCGCTAAAACTTACAGTCTCGTCAGACACTTTGGCCCGCTCGACCAGCCACTCAATGGTTTGATTTTCCAAAACCATCTGTTTTACATCGTTTAACCGAGTCTTATCGGAATAATACCACTCAACAACGTCGCTGGGACGCTCGTAGCTTTTCGCCATGTCTTCAATAGTAGAACGCACTTTGTTATCGTCCACTTTAATTTCGTTTTTATGAATAATCTCGCTTAAGATCAATCCCAAAGCCACGCGGCGCTTTGCCTGCTCTTCAAATGCATCTCTAGGCAGCTTTAAGTCTTCCAGCTTCATTTTCTGTCTTTTGGCTGTCTCGATGTACGGTTTCATCATACTTTCAATTTCCAAGTCAACTAATGCATTCGGAACAGTAATCTGAATTTTTTCATATAGCGCATTCATCACTGAGTTTTTCAACTTGTTGCGTAATGCCTGTTCCAGCTCACTTTCAAGATTGCTGCGAATATCTTCGCGGAAAGTATCCGTCGAGCCTTCAATACCGTATGCCTTAATAAAAGCCTCATCGATTTCCGGCAGAGTAGATTCTTCAACACTAGTCATTTCAACATCAAACTTAGCCGCTTTGCCGGCTAATTTCTCATTGCCGTATTCTTCAGGAAAAGATACTTCAAAGCTTTTACTGTCGCCTGCTTTAAGACCGATTAGGTTGTCTTCAAAGCCTGGAATCATTTGTTTTGCGCCGATTTCAACCTTATAATTTTCTACTTTTCCATCCGTAAAATTCTCGCCCTCGGATTCGCCTGAAAAACTAATCGTCACTCGATCCTGTTCTTGGGATGCACGTTCAACAACTGCCCATGTTTTCTTTTGCGCTCTTAGTTTTTCAATCATGTCGTCGACGTCAACATCTTGAACCACGGCGACAGGCCGCGACACTTCAAGTTTCTCAACGCCTTCCAATGATATTTCAGGATAGACCTCAAACTCAGCGGTATATTTGAAGCCTTCGCCTTCATCGGATGGATGAATGTGGGGATAACCGGCAGGTCTTAAATCGTTTTCCTCCAGCGCTTTATAATAAGTGGTTTCAACCAGATCCCCCGCTATTTCGCCGCGAACCCGATCTCCATACATTTTCTTAATGACATGCTGTGGCACTTTACCCGGACGAAAGCCATCAATTTTAACTTCGCGCGCTAACGACTTTAAACGTGCCGCCATTTTTTCCTGAACAACTTCTTCAGGCACGCTAACAGTCATTTTTCGGCTTAATTCTGATGTCTTTTCGACAGAAACTTGCATTTCTTTACCTCAACTAAAATTTAAATAAGAATTTCTATAGAATACCGGTAAACGGCTCAAAAGAACTGAAGAGTTAATGATCATCGCTAACTCTTAATTATGAATGGGACTGCGTGAACGGAAGGATTCGAAATCACACCCATTAACACTAAATAACGATTTACAGACCCTTTATTGTTTAGTGAAGAGACGATTAATACCCTCTCAATATTCCATTATATTCCTACCCGATTACTCAGGCAATAGCACTGCTAAAATAACCTTGTTATTTACCGGCTTTTCATCCCTGAAAATATTGCGCGGCATGGCATTCAGACACAGTTATTCTTCATTTAAACGAATAAGACAAAGCTTAAAAAATCGCTTCTTGCCAATCCGGCAAGTAACCCGCTCCGTTGCACGATGCAAGCCTGCCATCTATATCACCCGAGTATTTGATACGCACCATCAGCAAAAGACCTGCTCATCCATATCGGAAATACGCTTACCCGCCCATAGCTATTATTGCCTTTATACAATGCCTATTAGATTCCGGACAACTTAAGAGATTGTTTTAATTCAACATCATCAAAACAATCCTATTACAGTTAAATTAACTTTCCATTAAATTCCCCGGTTTTCCTAGTATTTGCACTTATATTCTTTCTCATCGTTTCTATTTAGAATAAATCAAACGTTGTCGTTTTTCATATGATATTCAAAGAGTAACACTTAAGTTCAAACAGGACGCCAAGGAATTTACATGTGTGGAATTAGCGGTATCGCAGCGCTCTCGATGCAAACCAAAATTAATGAAACGGACGTGTACAGCATGCTGCCCTCCCTGCACCACCGTGGACCGGACGGAAGAGGCGTCTACATTGATCCCAACCAGCGGGTCGGCTTGGGTCACACCCGGCTCAGCATCATCGACCTTACCGGTGGCGTTCAGCCGATGCATAACGAGGACCGGACCGTATGGATCACTTTCAACGGCGAGATATTTAATTATATAGAGCTGCGCCAAACCCTGATTAAAAAGGGGCACTACTTTTATACGCACAGCGATACCGAAGTCATTGTCCATGCCTATGAACAATACGGCGACGCTTTTGTGCAACACTTGAACGGCCAATTTGCCATCGCTCTTTGGGATAGCCGCCGCCAACGATTATTGTTAGTGCGGGATCGAGTCGGTATTCTGCCGTTTTTCTACACACGCCAAGGCGATCGGCTATTATTTGCTTCGGAAATCAAAGCGCTCTTACCCCAACTATCGGAAGCACCGCGCATATCCGCAGCCGCGTTAGACCAAATATTCACATTCTGGGCGCCTCGCAGCCCTAATACCCTCTTTGAAGATATTTTTGAAGTGTCGCCAGGGCACATGCTGGTATTGGAAAACGGTAGTTTGCATGAATCCGTTTATTGGGATTGGCGCTTTCCCGAACAAAGCGACTATCACGAAGGTTCGGACGCCGACCTGGCCGAGCAGTTGTATGAATTATTAGCCGATGCAACATCCATTCGTTTGCGCGCCGATGTCCCGGTTGGCGCCTACCTTTCAGGAGGACTCGACTCCTCTGCGCTGGTAGCATTAATCCGCCGCCACTCGGATGCGCCGCTGAAGACCTTCTCTATCGGATTTGAAGATCAGTCGCTTGACGAATCAGCTTTCCAGAAACAAATGATCGAACACCTTGGCGTGGAAAACAGCCGAATATCCTGTCAAAACAACGACATTGCCGATAACTTCCCGGACACAATTTTCCATGCCGAAACCGCGATCTTACGCACGGCTCCGACGCCTATGCGGCAACTGTCCGGCTTGGTGCGCGCCTCGGGTTATAAAGTCGTTCTTACCGGAGAAGGGGCTGACGAAACATTGGGAGGTTACGATCTATTCAAGGAAGCCAAAATCCGCCAATTCTGGGCCCGTCATCCTCAATCCGAATGGCGGCCGTTACTGCTCAAAGCGCTATATCCTTATCTGGAAACCTCCGGCTCCCAGGCTAAAACTTACTTGAACAATTACTACAGCATCGGTCTGGAAACGCCCAATCAACCGGGATTCAGCCATCTTACCCGGTGGTTCACTACGTCCCAGTGCAAAATCTTTTTCTCGCCGGAACTCAACGCCAAATTACGGGAAAATGCCGCCGACCGGCTAAGCGAGCAGTTGCCGGCCGCTTTCGGCAACTGGCATTCATTCAACCGGGCGCAATATCTGGAAGCAAAGACGCTGATGGGCAGTTATTTATTATGCTCCCAGGGCGACCGTATGCTGATGGCCAATTCGGTAGAAGGACGTTTTCCGTTCCTGGATCATCGTGTTATTGAGTTCGCCAATCGCCTGAACCCGCGCCTGAAGATGCGCGTACTGAACGAAAAATATCTATTCAAACAAGCCATGAAAAGCCATTTGCCCCGGCAAATTCTTCAGCGTCACAAACAACCGTATCGTGCGCCTGATATTCCTGCCTTCTTTTCCAGCCATCCTCCAGCCTATGTGAATGATCTGCTAAGCGAAGAAAAGCTCAAACGCTATGGTTATTTCGATGCCCAAAAAGTCGGTTTTCTGCTTAAAAAAGCCAGCCGCGGCAACTCAATTGCCTACAAAGACAACATGGCTTTGGTAGGCGTCCTTTCTACACAGTTGTGCCATTATTTTTTTATTGAACAATTTTCTCAATCTGTCCGCAAAACGGACAACTCTTACTCTTCTTAATTTAACGCTAACTTAGAGCCATACCTATGAAAAAGACTATTAGACAATATATTTTGGAAAGTTTCCTTTTCACCGAAGACGAATCGGCTTTACAGGATAACGATTCCTTCCTTGACACAGGCATTATAGATTCTACCGGCGTTCTGGAAATAATACTTTTCATTGAAGAAACCTTTGGCATCAAGGTCAATGACAACGAAATGCTCCCGGCTAATCTCGACTCCGTAGATAACCTGACTAATTTCGTGCAGCTTAAGCAAGCCCAAGCTGTTGCTGCCTAAGAAAAGGCAAGCGCTATGTCTCGACTATTGCAAGACAGCTTGCTCACTACCGCAGCATGCCATCCGGATGATACAGCGCTGATTGCAGGCGATGTACGCGCCAGCTATCGCGAAGTGATGGATTATGCGTGCCGCTTGGCTCATGCCTTGCGCTCGCGCGGTGTCAGCCGTGGCGACCGTGTCGCCATTTTCATGGACAACACCTGGCAATGTGCGTTGTCAATCTATGGCGTACTATTAGCCGGCGGCGTGTTCGTCATCGTTAATGCTCAAACCAAACAAGATAAACTGGCCTTCATCCTGCGCGACTCGGGTAGCCAAGCACTGCTTAGCGAAGCGAATCTCTCACGCGTATTCGCTCCGCTGATCGAGCAACTGCCGGCAGTCAAAATACTGTCGACTGCCACCTCCAAAACATTACCGGCCGGCGTTGAAAATATCGACGAGATATTGGCCGACATGCCTGCCGCACTGCCGCCGCAATCGGCCATCACCTTGGACCTGGCCGCGCTGATCTACACCTCCGGCAGCACCGGCGAACCTAAAGGCGTGATGCATACCCATCAATCCATGCTGTTTGCTTTAAAAAGCCTGGTTGAATACCTGCGTTTGGAAAAGACCGACCGGTTATTATGCGTACTACCGTTAGCCTTCGATTATGGTTTATATCAATGGCTGATGGCGGTCTACACCGGCGCTACTTTAGTGCTTGAGCGTTCATTCACTTATCCGGCCCAAGTGCTCAGCGTCGTAGAGACTGAAGGTGTTACCGTTTTTCCCGGCGTGCCGACTATTTTTGCAATGCTGTTAGCCGCCCATGAGCGCCAAGCGCTGAGCTTCCCGAAAGTACGGCGTGTTACCAATACGGCTGCCTCATTGCCGGCCAACTTTAATACCCGGCTGCGGGAAGTTTTTCCCAATGCCGACATCTATCGCATGTACGGCCTGACCGAATGTAAACGCGTGAGCTACTTGCCTCCGGAGCAAATCGAGCAAAAACCGGAGTCCGTAGGTATCGCTATCCCCGGCACGGAAGTCATGGTATTGGACGATGCCGGCCAACCGGTCAAACCTGGCGAAGTAGGCACACTTTACGTCCGTGGTCCTCACGTGATGCTCGGTTACTGGAACCAGCCGGAAAAAACCGCTCACATGCTTAAACCAGGCGCTCTTCCGGGCGAACTCATGCTCTGCACTCACGATTTATTCAGTGTTGACGAAGATGGCTACCTCTACTTCGTCGGCCGCACTGACGACATTATCAAAAGTCGCGGCGAAAAGATTAGCCCGCTGGAAATTGAAGCCGTTCTCTACGCTATCCCCGGCATTCGCGAAGCCGTCGTGCTCGGCATTCCGGATATTTTGCTAGGGCAGGCCGTGATGGCCTTTGTCAGCGTAATGGAAAACAGCACTCTGACCGAAGGCCGGATCAAGAAATTGTGCTGCGATAAACTGGAAAGTTTCATGGTGCCCAAGTATGTGACGATTCTGCCTGAACTGCCCAGAAGCGCGAACAACAAAACCGACAAAAAGGCGCTCGCCGCCATGCTCTAAACGCTACTAATTAAGGAATAAAGGATTATGTTTCTAGGTAATGAAAATCTATACAATTTGGTAAGACCCGATTTAGAAAACAAACTCAATTTACTTAAGGACAAGCCGGAAGAAAACATTGACTCCACTTTAAAAGCCTTAGGATTTGCGGCTTTAGGCCTTTGTAAATCGGCCGAAACAGCTGCAAAACTGCCTTTTCCGGAATTAACGGAGGAGCATAAAAACAGGCTCTTCGAGCTTCTCAATCAAAGGCTGGACAGTACGCCTCTTGCCCATATAACAGGCCGGCAAAGCTTTATGGGGATTGAGTTCTTATGCGATGAAAGAGCCCTTATTCCAAGAAAAGAAACTGAAATTCTAGGATACAAAGCGCTTGGCCTTTCTCAGGAAATTGCCAAAGAAAAACAAAGAGCGAACATTATCGACGTCTGCTGCGGTTCAGGGAATCTAGGTTTAGCCATCGTCAGCCACAATGCTCAAGCCTATGTTTATGCCACCGACCTTTCTGCGGAAGCCGTTGAACTCACGCAGGAAAATATCTCATTCCTAAATCTGGGTGACCGGATAAATGTCAGACAAGGAGATTTATTATCGGCTTTTGAAACGGAAGACTACTTTGAAAAAATAGACCTGATCGTTTGTAACCCGCCTTATATACCCAGCGCCAGTCTTCCCAAAATGAACACTGAGATATTGGCTCATGAACCGGTTTTGGCCTTTGACGGCGGCGTTATGGGTATTAGCCTGATCCAGAAATTAATCCTTGAAGCACCGCGATTTTTAACAAAATCAGGCGCGTTGATTTTTGAAGTCGGGGTTGGACAGGGTCGCTTCGCTTCACGGTTGTGCCAAAGAAGCGGACTTTACAGCCATATTGAATCGATCTCTGACGATTCGGGAAATATACGGGTGATATTGGCTCGAAAATAACCTTTGCAGTAATTCTCTTATTTGCCAAATTGAAGTCAGCATTATTGAGGAGTTTACTATGTCTATCCGTATGACTACGGTTCTCAAGTTCGAGGGGCCGCCAGCGTCTGAACACACGAGTCCATGCACAGCATCTAACGCAATGCGACATCTTCCACGCGACATCGGATATTGCACCGATGCCGGAATTTGCTAATTACTGTTATCAGCAAAGATGACGTTATGCCTCGATTATTACAGGATACCTTAATCACGACTGCTGAACGCTATCCGGATTACACGGCTCTGGTCGCAGGCGATGTACGGATGAACTACCGCGAAGTAATCGATTATGCATGCCGTTTGGCTCATGCCTTACGCTCTCTCGGCATCAGCCGCGGCGACCGTGTCGCCATTTTCATGGACAACAGCCGGCAATGCGCGTTGTCCGTCTATGGCATATTACTGGCCGGCGGCGTGTTTGTCGCGATTAGCGCCCAAACCAAACGCGACAAGCTGGCATTTATCCTGAACGATTCAGGCAGCCGCGTATTGCTCAGCGAGCCCAATCTTGCGCGCGTGTTTGCCCCGCTGGCCAGGCAAATGCCGGCGCTGAAGATATTGTGCACTGCCAACGCCAAGGCATTACCGGCCGGCGTTGAAAATACCGACGAGATATTGGCCGACATGCCTGTCACGCCGCCGCCGCAACCGGCTATAACCTTGGACTTGGCTGCGCTGATCTACACCTCCGGCACTACCGGCGTTCCTAAAGGCGTAATGCATACTCACCGATCGCTGTTATTTGTATTGAACAGCATCAATGAATATCTGAGCTTTTCAGCCAATGACCGATTATTTTCCGCATTACCGCTCAATTTCGGCTACGGCCTTTTCCAATGGCTTTCCGCAGTGCATGCCGGAGCAACATTGGTCCAGGAGCGCTCTTTTATCTTTCCGGCGCAGGTATTCAAGCGCATGCATGACGAAGCGGTCACCAGCTTTGCCGGCGTCCCGACAGTCTTTGCGATGATGTTGGCGCACGATGCCAAGCAAGCGCTACGCTTTCCCAGCGTGCGCATAGTGACTAACGCTGCCGCAGCGCTGCCGGCTGACTTTATTCCCGGCATCCGGCGGATATTTCCTGAGGCCGGCTTATACAAAATGTACGGCCAGACCGAGTGCATCCGTTGCGCCTACCTGGACCCGGCCTTGGCCGAGCTCAAACCGGAATCGGTCGGGTCCGCGATACCCGGCACCGAACTACTGTTGCTGAATAAAGACGGGCACACAGTAGCGCAAGGTGAAATCGGCAATCTGCACATTCGCGGCCCTCATATCATGCAAGGGTACTGGAACCTGCCGGAAAAAACTGCCGAGGTACTGGTGCCCGGTCCGCTACCGGGCGAGTTTTTATTGAAAAGCGGCGATTTATTCCGGCAGGACGCTGACGGCGATTTATGTTTCGTCGCACGTAGCGACGAAATCATCAAAAGCCGCGGAGAAAAAGTCAGCCCAGCCGAGGTTGAAAATGCCATCTATAGTCTTCCGGCCGTGCAGGAAGTCGTAGTGGCGGGCGTCCCCGATCCTCTGCTAGGTGAGGCCGTATGCGCCTTTGTGGCTGTGCGCGAAGGTGAAAGCCTGAGCGTGCAGCAGATTAAACATATTTGCAATGAACGGCTGGAAAACTACATGGTGCCTAAACACGTCCTGTTACTCCCGAAACTGCCGCACACAGCCAGCGGCAAGTTATCACGGAAGCTAACGATAGAACAGCACGCCGCATCACTCGCAAAATTAAAATAATCCATTATTGAGGAGTTTGTTTATGTCTACAAAGCTTAATATAGGACTCAAGCTGGACGAGTCATTTGAAAATATTACAGCCGGGCTCAAGCTGGATGAAGCCGCTGAAACCACTAAAATTACCGAACGCATACGCGAACTGTTGCGCAGCCATCTGCATCGGCGCGGCTTGATTGTCGCGATTTCCGGCGGCATAGACAGTGCCGTCTGCGCCGCACTCGCCGTTCGCGCAGTTGGGCAAGAGCGCGTATTTGGTTTATTGCTGCCTGAGCGCGACTCTGCCTCCGAAAGCTCTATCCGCGGCCGCCTAGTCGCGGATCAGCTCGGCATCGCTTACGAGGAGTTCGATATTGCCCCGGTATTGGAAGCTTTGGGCTGTTACGACTGGCGGGACGATGCCATTCGAGCAGTCTTCCCAACCTATAGCTCCGATTGGAAAAGCAAAATTACGATTGCCGGCGGACAAACAGGTGGTGTCAACTATTTCAAACTGGTCGTGCAATCTCCGGATGGGCAATTGTTCGAGGAGAGGCTGGACTCGAAGAATTATCTGCAAATTGTCGCCGCGACCAATTTCAAGCAACGGGTGCGCAAAACTGTTGAGTACTTTCATGCGGATCGTATGCACTATGCCGTCATTGGCACACCTAACCGCCTGGAATACGACCAGGGTTTTTTTGTCAAAAACGGCGACGGCTCGGCCGACATAAAGCCGATTGCCCACTTATATAAGACTCAAGTTTATGCGTTGGCTCGTTATCTGGAGCTGCCTGAAGCCGTCTGCAACGCCCAGCCCACCACCGATACCTACAGCATGGCGCAAGGACAGGACGAATTTTATTACGCCCTGCCTTACGACAAAATGGATATTGCCTTGCTGGCTTACAACAATGGCGAACCGGCCTCGCAGTTGGCGCTGGAGTTGGGTATTCACCTGGACCAGGCGAAATTCATCTACCGCGACATCCAAGCCAAGCGAAAAACCACTGCCGCATTGCATTGGCCTGGAATTCCGATGGAAGCGGTGATCGGCCCGATCACAAAACCGCCGATGCTTATCTGAACGAAAAACCATTGAGCAATACTGAGCGGAGGCAAGGGTATGACGATGAGAAATAAGTGTGGATGGTGGTTGATTGCGGCAACCCTATTAATACTACCGGGCTGTAATCAATCCAAACGCGAGGAAACATCGATGGCAATAGCAACGCAAATCAACAGGCCGGAATGGCGGGTGCTGGAAAAAATGCGGGTAGTTTTCGGACACCAATCGGTGGGCTGGAATATCCTCAACGGCGTAGAACTGCTAAACACCAGGAACGGCGGCAATCTGACTATTCGCGAGCAACGGACAGCGCCTAAGACACACGGAATCAGTCATTTCGCGATCGGCAACAACGGCGACCCGCTATCTAAAATAGAGGATTTTGCAGCCGCCATCGATGCCGGCGCCGCCCAAAACGCAGATGTGGCGTTAATGAAGCTCTGCTATATCGATTTCAACGCCGCTACCGATGCCCAGCAACTGGCGAACAGTTATATTGCCAATCTCGACTCATTGGCTAAGCGGCATCCCAAAACAAACTTTGTCGCAGTCACCGCGCCGTTGATGGCCGTACAAACCGGACCGAAGGCCTGGCTTAAAGGGCTGATAGGCAAGCAGCCTGGCGGTTATGTAGACAATCTTAAGCGTGCGGAATTCAATACGCTACTGCGCAAACGCTATCTTGCAACAGGACGCCTGTTCGATCTTGCGCGGGCCGAAGCTGAATCGGGCGGCAAGTCCTGCCAAGCAAGCGTCAATGGGCAAATAGTCGAGGCACTGTGCCCTGAGCTGACAAACGATGGCGGCCACCTGAACGAACGCGGGCAAGAACTCGTTGCCACGGCCTTTTTAAATTTTGCCAGCTCACTATCTACCGAGCAGGTAGCAAAATGAACCGCTTAGCCCAGGACGTTGAGGCTTCTCCTGCCCCTCAACAAACACAGGCAGATGCTGTTCGTCAGACTGTTTATAAAATAACCCCTTCTCCTTGGCCCATAGACGACCGGATCAGCAGCGACATCGACAACGCTCATTGTCGACGCTGGCCGGATCGTCCTGCCAACTTAATCTCACGTTCACAATTACTGGCGGTTTCTCCGGGCTTACGGCTGATACTGATACACCGCATCGATCACTGGTTATATTTAAAACGTAAAAATAACAGCGCACGCAAATGGCTTTGGCGGGTCATGCTGATTCCGATTGCACTGATGAAGCTGACGATGATGAGGATGAACGCCAAAAGCGACATTGCCAACGACTGTGAGATTGAACAGGACGTGCTCTTTTCCGATCAGGGCAATATCATTTTCGGAGCCCGAAGAACCGGCTCCGGAACTGTGATCGGCACGCGCGTCACCGTCGGCATGAACCATACCGATAGAGGGCGGCCGAAGATTGGCCGCAATGTCTGGATCGGTTCGGATTGCGTGATCTACGGCGCCATCACTATCGGCGACGGGGCTACGCTACTGCCGGGCACAGTGCTCAGCAGAAGCGTCCCGCCCGGCGTTATGATGCAAGGCAATCCTCCCCGATTAGTGGCGAGGGGTTTTGATAATTCCCAATTGCGGGAGCATTGCGATTTGGATGCCACGCACTATGTGAATACGGGACAAGAAGATTAAATGTTCGAGAATATTCGTATAGATATTATGCACGTACATCGCTGGACCGGCACGGCCCGCCCGATTGATGTGCTGGGCTCGCTTTGGGTAAATTACGGACTTCAGGCGCTGATGATATACCGCTTTGGACGCTGGTTGGGCCATCTGCGCAAATACCGCTGCGGTTGGCTGATTGCAACGTCTCTCGCCCCGGTTTACCGGGTATTGTCCATATGTGTGCGTAACGCCTACGGTATCGATTTGGATCAAAGTGCGGATATTGGCCCCGGCTTCTGCATCGGACACTTCGGCGGCATTGAAATCAGAAACTGCCGCATCGGACCGAACTGTGTGATTCATCAGCAAGTCAAAGTGGGACGGGACAATAAAACGGCCGGCAACGGACCGGTGATTGGCGAAGGCGTGTATATCGGCGCCCATGCACGGATATGCGGAGACGTCAGTGTCGGCGACGATGTCACCATAGGCGCCGGCGCTGTCATCTCCGTGGACATCCCCCAACACTGCTTGGTGCTCGGCAATCCGGGACGTATTGCCCAACGAGACTACAATATCAGCAATCCGGGCCGCATGACGCAACAAGATAATTGCGCGGTATAAAGCTGAGTTGAGCAGCTTGTCTGCTCAAACGAAACTTATGCCCTTTGAGTATAAAGCTGAGTTGAGCAGCCCGCCTGCTCAAACGAAACTTATGGCCTTTGGCTATAAAGCTGAGTTGAGCAGCTTGCCTGCTCAAACCCTACTTATGCCCTCTGGGTATAAGGTCTTGATTAACCGAGGATCTCGACCTCGATCAATTATTGAGCGGCAGCGGCAGCGACCGCCCCTAACCAGCTGTAGACGCGCTTAACCAACAGCCCTTCATCGTGCAAATAAGCATGGCCTTCATCATCGATTTTAACCTGCCGGTAACCGCTATTTTCTTTTGCCGCCAAACGCCGCTCCCTGGCGCTTCCAGCCACATCGGCTATGTCCAGTGAGCCGTAAATATCCAGCATCGGAATCTTGATCTTCTTGATGAAATCGAGTGTTTGCGCCATTTTGTTGTCAGTCGCCGGCACCGGCAAGCTAATGGCTACCAATGCTTTGATATTAGCCCCTCGCTCAGACAGCGCGTAAATGCCCATCAAGCCGCCGATACCATAACCGATCACTACGACATTGGTTGCGCCATTGCCGTTGACATAACTAATTCCCGCCTGAATCCGCGCCGCCGCCTCAGGAAGCAAAGCGTAATATTCTTCCTGTTCAGCGCCGGCCTCCCTAAGCGGCATTTGCAGCGACAGTGTTGACCAGTTATGTTCGGGTAAAAGGACTCTTAAACGATTGACCAGTTGCTGCTGGTCGGGATGTCCATCGATATCGTGCAGAATAATTGCAGCGCCATTGCCGGACACTTTTTCAGTTTCCGTATAAAGACCGAGAAACTTTCTTCCTTCTGACTCCAGCCAAACCGTCTTGCCGACAGTCAACGTCTTGCCGATGCCATCGGCAAAATCGGCTTCCCGCTTTTCATCGCTAGCCCAACAGACAGAGCCAAGCAAATACGCAAAACAGAGCGTAAAAACGACCGGCGTAAATCTCATTCGCGGCCGTAAAAATCGCTGTACCGGTATATATCATGCACATGCCGCAGCAGCACCATAATGACCGAAGCGACAGGCAATGCCAGCAAAATGCCTAGAAAACCGAATAGCTGGCCGCCGGCCAATACCGCAAACATCACCGCAACCGGATGCAAACCGATTTTATCGCCTACCAGCATCGGCGTTAACACCATGCCTTCGAGGGATTGCCCAACGATAAAAACGATGGCGACCGGCACCAGTTCTATCAGGTCGTGAAATTGCACCAAGGTGGCTATACAGGCCGTAACGATGCCGACAATCGAGCCCAGATAAGGCACGAAACTGACCAGGCCGGCCAACATGCCTATTAGCAACGCCAAATCGAGGCCGGTCATCCACAGCCCGATACTGTAAATACAACCCAGGGCCAACATCACGTAGAGCTGGCCTCTAACGAATGCAGACAACACGGTATCGACTTCTCGCGCCAGCTTGGACGCGGTAGAAGTCACGCGCCGGGGCAATAAATCATGGATTTTGACGATCAGTTCATCCCAATCGCGCAATAAATAAAAAGTAACGACAGGAATTAACAGCAGATTCATCATCCATTCGGCTATGACCCCGCCGGAATGGGAAACCGAACTCATGATAGACGCGGCAATACCGCCGGCCTGTTCCCAGTGGCTCTTAACAAGATTAATGATTTGGTTGAGGTTAATCGGCCTGATGCCTAGATGAAATCGACGCTGCGTCCAAGGTATGACGGTCTCGTTCAGCCACGTCACATAGGCGGGCAGACTGCCGACAAAATGCTCGACCTGGTATTCCAAAAGAGGGACAAACAGCAATAAAAACAATACAAAAACCAGCGTCATCCCGGAGAAAACCACCAGCACGGCCTTGGTCCTGGATAATTGATACGTTTCCAATCTGTCGGTCAACGGATCGCCTAAATAAGCCAGCATCGCGGCAAATGCAAACGGCATCAACACCGGCGCCAACAGATAAACCAGCCAGGCTAAACCCGAGATAAAAACCAAGGCCAACCATTTTTGTGAATCGGTCATTTACAAATCCTTAATTTATAGTTTAAGTGGATTAGTACCGTTCATTAGCTGCCGTGTAATTAACGATAATTTACCAGCCGATACGCCGCCTATCGTCGTCGGCTGGTAAATAATTTTCTACGATTAAGGCGCCAAATTGAGTGCGACAACCGCAGCAGCAATAGCGACTAAGGCTAGCGCTATCAGAACAATGCTCTCTTTGGTCTTAAAAAAGGCCGGGGCGGCTTTTTCTTCGATAATTTCTACGCCTTCAATACGCGCATTAACCGCTTTGAACTTTCCTTGATTATCTCTTGCAGGCTGGTAATAAATAATATCGCCGGTTACCGGGCGGCGACTCGCTCCCTTGAGCGCAGAGATATGTATAAAAATATCTTTTCCACCACCATCAGGGCTAATAAAACCAAACCCCCGATCTTCTTTCCATGTTTTTAAAACTCCTCTAATCACTGTTTTTGTCATAAAAATAAAAATTTCTTCTTTGTTATCTTAACCCCGGCTACATCAATGTAGACTACGGGATACGAGTTTTGTGGTGTCCAAGTTCTAAAGCTGTTTTCCGGTTGGATAAACGAAGCGCATCAAAATGGCCGATCCAACCGGAATTCCATTAACCTATATTTTTTTCTTTATGATGACCTTATCATCAATAATCAGTTCGGAAATCCCGCCCAACGCAGCATGCAGCGTGCACGATGCATGTTTGAAGCCGCCGTTATTCGCGTTTTCGCCTACCCATTTCAACGTCAGGTAAGTCTCTTTATCGCTCTCGGTTTCAGAAGTGAGAAACACTTGCTCTCCGGTTACTTCCTTGATTTTCTGAGGACATTTGTTGTTTGCCATCGCTTGCATTGCCGCCATGCCTCTAATCTTTGCCGCCGCTTCCATTTGCTCTGGCGTCTGCTCTTCTTTGCTTAGGCCAACCAGAATAAAACCCATTATAAAAACTGAAGCAACCGCTATCATAATTTTTTGTACTTCTGACATTTTTCTTCTCCTCGTTGTGATAATCCCCCGGCATTCTACAGCTTGCCCGGCGTATTTACCTTAAAATTCTATAGCCGCCTGTCGCCCGGCAACTTATAACATACCAGTCCCAATTCCTGTTCTTATCGATCAATATTAAAACTCAATCCCTTGCTCAGCCTTGATGCCCTGCTCATAAGCGTGCTTTATCTTCGTCATCTCGGTAACGGTATCGGCAATTTCCATGACTTCGGAGGCTGCATTGCGACCGGTCAAAACTAAATGCATCCAGGCAGGCTTTTCATTGCGGATAAAATCGGCTATTTCCCGGCCGGAGATCCAATTATAGCCACAACAGTAATTGATCTCATCCAGCAACACCAGATCGAATTCTTCAGACAGAATCTTAGCTTTACTGAACTCCCAAATTTCCCGGCTGGTTTTAATATCCTGCTCGGGATTCTTGGTATCCCAAGTAAATCCGTCGCCCAGCGCATGCCATTCGATATTCTCAAAGCGTTCGGCGGCTTTTTGTTCGCCGGTTTGCCATTGTCCTTTAATATATTGGATCACGCAGACCTTCATATTCCAACCGGCGGCACGAAAAACCATGCCCAACGCGCTGGAAGATTTCCCCTTGCCCGAACCGGTATTGACTAAAACCAAGCCCCGGCGTCTATCTCTGGATTTCATAAAAGCTTATTCCTTAAATTTGAAACACACCTGTTTTATATAAAGCTGAGTTGAGCAGCTTGTCTGCTCAAACCCTACTTATGCCCTCTGGGTTTAAAAAGGCATTATCGCCCGAATCCGCTCCTGAACACGACACATCTTGATCAAATGCAAGTCCCCGCCTCCCGTATTAGATAATTTCAGCAGCATGAGGTTTAACTAAGGTAATCATACGTATTGAACAATGCTGCTTTTCTAGCATAATGAATTTACAGGGAATTTTCCTGTATTGTCTGAGCTGAACGAGGTCTATGGAATTGGAAGGCGGTAACAAAACAGCATTAGCCGATCATTTCGGCTGAGAACAACATTCCAGGACGGAATTTTTACGATTACTGCCGAATTGCCCTCACCATCATAAATCCATTTTATGCCATATAACTTGAATTAAAGCTGAGTTGAGCAGCTTGCCTGCTCAAACGAAACTTATGCCCTCCGGGTATAAAGGAGCACTATCAACGCAATCACTTGTGTAATTTATTTTATGAAAAAACTGATATTTAGAAACGTCCTTAATTCCCGTATACATATAAAAGGAACACTTTAATGAATACAAAAAGCACGTTAGTCATATTATCTCTTTTTTTCACCGCCGGTAATGCTTTCGCTACCGACCCCTTTTACGAAGGTGCGAACGGCATTCGCGAGCAAATATTCGTCCCTCATTGCTTGGGCTGCCATTCGTCCAACCTGGCCGGTTCGGCTCGAAACGGCGCCCCGGATTCATTTAACTGGGATACTTATGAAGCAACATTACAGAATGCCGCTCGCGCTGTCGCAAGAGCGACAGACCCCATGCCCTCTTTTAACGACGGTATCCCTGTACTTAACCAGGAGCAGAGTGCGGCCATGCTCGCTTGGCAAAGAAATGGCTACCCAAGAGCAGCCACTACCTCGGGCATTGCCAATTATTCCTACGACAATAACATGCTGACATTGCCTGTCGTTAATGTCGGCAGTCAAACGTACAACGCTACGCTTAGACTAAACACCATCAACAGCAGCCCGACAGGCATTGGCTTTGTGTTGGAGACCGCCCAACCAACCACAGACTCTTCGGGAAATGCTGCGAATTTTTTCCCGACAACCGGGCAAATGACTATTCCTGTTGTTCAGCTGATGCAAAATGGCGCTAGCCAAAATCAAGTCAGTGCCGAATTGACGTTGGTGCCAAACTCCAATCCATTTTTGTTCATCTTGAACAGTTATAACACCGTCCCCGGAGCACAATAATTCCCCGCCGAACAGAACCGCGAGGGTTCTTGCCGGAACGGTTACTTTGATTTTGAAAAATGGCGCACTGCTTTTGCAAGCAATTGTATTGGGTTGCATTTTCTGCAACCCAATACATCATGCAGGAGTGTTTATATTTATTTAAGCCCCTTGGCTCTAAGATGCCCGGCAAATTTCTTGTCTGACCCGAGAATATGATGTTGCAGCCAATCTTGTAAAAAATGCATGGTTTCCATGGTGATGTGAGCGTGCCCGCTTTTCAGTTTTTTCTGCAAATCGACTGCGGTATTCACAAGATCTTTGTGCTCCTGCCGATGAGTTTCCGAGTCCGGATAATCATACTCCAGCATTAATTGCTCTTCGGTTTGAAAATGAAAGCCCGTATATTCGATAACCCTATCGAGAACCTTATTCATTATCTCGCTGGCATCGCCGGCCAGCATATGGTTATGCAAACCATTAATAAGCTGGACAAGCTTTTGATGTTGTTGGTCGATTTCTTCCACTCCAACTGTAAGTTGGTCGTTCCAGGTAATTAAAGACATATTTTTCGTGCTTTTCGTGGACAGTGCGTAACATCAATTTATAAGAAAAAAGGAGGCCTTGCACTGTGCCTAATCAAGTTTGTTTGAAAAAACCGCACAATACAAAACCTCAAAGCTTGGGTCCATTTTTTCCTACTGTTGCAACTCATTGGCATGGCAGGTTAAAAACTGGCCTGCCCGTAACGCCAAAAGCAAGCGTTCGCAAAATTCCAGACTGCCGAGTCTCCGAACACTATGCATATGATGATTGTCTTCGAGCCATGCTAAAACGTCGGCAAGTGTGCTGCTGTCGCCTGTAATCATAATTCCGCCTTCCGGCGATTTAGCATATTTCAATTGACTGGGATAATTAAACTTTACGTCTGCTATGGCGGATTTGGATATCCCCATGATTCTGGTAATCAATGTGTTGTTCATCATTGTATTTCCCCACCCTTTAGTTAAAGACGTCAGCGGAGATTTAAAACTCAAAGACAACAACTGTCAATCGGTTTTATCGATTTTATCGAATAAATCGGTTGTCTATTGTAGTCTAATAGAACCACGGTATCATTCGGGGAAAGCATATGATTAACGTAGCCCGTATGCAGCGTAGCGGAATGCAGGCTGATCAACGCCTCGAAGCCCTGAATCCGTAAGTTCCATCCAGACTATTTGCTTATAAGCCGAACGAGCTGCGTTGCCTTGCTCAAACATCGCAAAAATGCTTGAAAACGGGGGTAGCTTGTGTATCAGTGTGGAGGGAAAACAAAGGTTAGGGACAAGCTTGCAAATCCAGTCCCGTTTGGAGGCGCGATGCCTGCCAATATGCCCTTTATTCTTTTTGACTGTTGGTTTCTTCGTAACCTGCCTCAAGGAAAAACTCACCTACAGGCATGGTAAAGGGCAGTCTAATGATGGGGGTATTTGTTTTATGGGTGATCAAATAATCACTTCCAAAGATAATTGTTGGCAGCGATAATTTGAAAAGATAACCTTCATTTTCAAGCTCGCTTTTTGCGCCGCCGAGAACCATATTGGCGAGCTCTCCAACCAAGTCAATCACCATGCCGTCAATGGCAGTCCCTACGCTGTCAGGAGGCATCATATTTTTTGCAACCAGTAAAATGGCAGACTCAGAAAAAGTTAACGCAATGGATGCTTTTCCTTTTGCCCCAACCATGTCCATTAAACCGGTAATATTTTTCCCTTGAACAGACTGTAAATTTTTTTTTACCTCTGGAGAACCAACTTGGGGTTCAATATGCGCCATCGTCGAAAACACAATCAACGTTGACTTAAGAACCGGATTGATGAAATTAACTTTCATGCTTTAAATCCGTTTAATTTGGTAAAAATGAATAGGACTTTCAATAGCGTTTTCCAATCTATTTTAAGGTTCAAACTCTGGTTTTAATTCAGGCGTTTGTTGGGCCTGCGCATAACCATAATACGCCGGTCTTTGATGCTTCGTTCCAACTCTTGCCCACGACTTCAAGCTCATCCGCAATATATTCAAGGTCGGGCAAAGCAAAACGACCGAAACTAATAAACGCCGCTTGTTCATTCGCCAACACTATTACGCCAGTTTTATTAATATAGAAGTTACGCATTGACCGCTGGTTAATATTGTGGATTGAGCTGGTCTTTGCCCGGCATAAAGCCGGTGATGAACGTGGCGATAACC
>NZ_RYFG02000108.1 GCF_003994235.2 Candidatus Methylobacter oryzae | reverse complement strand
GCGCTGACTATAAACCCAAAGGTTATTTTGATAGTGCTTGCAGACATACAGGTAAATTGTTATTAATTGGTCTTGCCAGTTCATGGGGGGGGCCTAGAGAATTGGGAGGAGTCGTGTCTTTTCCAATAGTCTAGCCCAACTGTGAACTGGCTTCTATTCAGCTCTTAATTCACATTGAAGTCATCTCAAATAATTATAGCTTACTGGCGACAAACGGGCTTCGGCACAGGAACACTGCTCGTAACCGCAAAGCGCTACGTTATATTCGGCCGATCTTTAGAAAAGTTAAATGCAGAGGATAAGCCAAAATAGTAGCGATCAAGCTATGAGTGCCCTATAATAAAAAAAGCGTAGCCTTCAGTACCGGACTCTAACTCTGACGCCTAAAATTCTTCATCGCATACAAAGGATTCCTTAGTTTTTGAGAACAAATCTGTACCCTCATGTCGGTTGACCCGCTGATTCTTAAACAGTTTGATCTTTTCAAGCCGATTCCCGATACCATTATTCGTCCCCTTAGCCAATATGCACAACTGGTAGAGGTCCCTCGGCGTAAAGTCGTCATGGAGAAAAATCAACACGCCCACTCTCTTGGCCTATTGCTGGACGGACGGCTACAGGGAGTGGATATGACTCTCGATGGCCGCGAAGCCGGGCTTTACTTCGTGGAACCGTATGATTTCTTTGGCGAGCTTGCCGTTGTCGACCAGCTACCTACTCATGAATTTGTAATCTCTTTGGCGCCCTCGCGTTTTGTTACTGTGCCGGCCAAGATCATTTTGCAACTTATTAACGAGGTCCCTCAGGTAGCCGCCATTATTAATGCCCGCCTGGCTCGCCGCTTGCGCGAAACGCTTGCGCAACGGACGCTGTTAACCATGCCCTCGCCGCTGCAACGCGTCTGCGCGCAACTCATTCAGTTAACAATAAGGAATCCTTCCGGCGAACAAGTCATTACTTTCGCCCCAACGCACCAGGAAATTGCAATTATGATCAATGTCACTCGAGAAACCGTCACCCGCGTGTTTCAAAAATTGCAAACAAACGGCGTTATTGCGCGAAACGGCAACGCCTTGGAAATCAAGGATATTAATTACTTAAACCATATCGCCAGCGGAGAACAGGAAGAATAATTCAGCCAGCCGGCATTAAAATATGCACTTATTTCTCAGCAAGCCATTTACCGGCTTTCTCTCCGACTATCAGTAAAAACACCTATCGCGCAGATAATTTATATTTGCGATAATAAATTTTTAATACTTTCCCGATTCTATCTTGAACTCAACAACATCCTGTTTTTTAAATATATTCATCAGCTTGCAGAAAAATCGCCTCCTAATCCAGCAGATGGTCAAACGCGAAGTTATCGGCCGTTATCGGGGCTCGTTTCTGGGTCTACTATGGTCGTTTGTCAATCCTGTTTTAATGCTGACGATTTATACTTTTGTATTCGGTTTTGTATTTAAGGCACGATGGGGACAGGACAATACCGACAAATACGAATTTGCGCTGGTGCTGTTTACCGGGTTAATCGTGTTTAACCTATTCTCTGAATGTATTTCGCGTGCTCCGGGACTAATATTGGCTAATGTCAATTACGTCAAAAAGGTCATCTTTCCCCTTGAAGTTCTGCCTTGGGTGGCATTGGGATCAGCCCTGTTTCATGCGGGCATCAGCTTGGGCGTGCTGTTTGTTTTTTTGGCTGTACTTGGCCATGATTTTTCCTGGACTATGCTATGGCTGCCAATGATCTTATTACCGTTTGCGTTACTAATTATGGGCTTGTCATGGCTACTGGCCTCTGTGGGTGTTTTTATTCGCGATGTCGGGCAAATTGTCGGCATGGCGCTGACGGTACTCATGTTCATGAGTCCTATTTTCTACCCTTTGAGCGCCCTGCCGGACTCCGTGAGCCATTATCTATTCCTAAATCCCCTCACCTTGGTTGTTGATCAAGTACGCAATATCTTAATATGGGGGCAACAACCCCATTGGAGCTACCTAGCCGTTTACACCGCTATCTCTATTTTTATCGCTTGGTTTGGACTTCTTTGGTTTGAAAAGACCAGAAAAGGGTTTGCCGATGTTCTTTAATCCCACTTTTCAAAATACACTTTCCGGTATCGGCGCCAATAGAAGACGTGTTCGATGATAATTAATCGATGAGACTCTCTGAACAAACACAGCAAATTATTCGAAATACAGTCCAAGAGATTTTCGGCGTTGAGGCCAATGTAAAACTTTTTGGATCACGAATAAACGATAATGCACGAGGCGGTGATATTGACTTGCTTGTTGAGCTGCCATCAAACGTTGCGGAAATCGAACGTAAAACCATGCTGCTTACGGCCAGACTTCAATTACGCATCGGCGACCAACCTATTGACGTGCTGGTACTTGATCCATCAACACCTAGACAACCGATACACGAGCAAGCCGCCATGACTGGAATAAAATTATGAATGCATCTTTGGAATTACCGGCATTGCGTTTTCTGCATACGCTAGGAATAGTCGCAAAAGAAGGCAAACATTTGTCTTATAGTTGGAATAGTCTATCCAATCAAGTTATTGATCTTGAATGGGTTATCAATCTGGAACAAAATCCCGGCCGCGCGGAGCAACTGGAGGCATTCGTATCACGGTTCGGTAGAATGCAAGATACAATGGCTGATAAATTATTTCCACGCTGGTTACTTGCACTCGCTGAAATTCCCGGCAGTCAAATCGAAACACTCAATCGCACCGAACGATTGGGCATACTGCTTAGCACAGAACAATGGCTCCAAGCGCGCAATCTTCGCAATCGCCTGGTGCATGAGTATATGACCGATCCTGTAAAATTTATCGAGGACTTGGCGTTAGCGAAAGAATACAGTTTGATGCTAATAGAAACTTTCAATCGTTTACGCCAAGATGCAATAACACGAATGAAATATAACGAGGGGAACCTACCTGAAGAACTGCCTCTCCCCAAATCAAGTTAGAGGCCGACAGAATGAAGCAAATTGAATTGCCGCAAGAACCAGTCTCGGCAAATACGGATACTGCTGTCGCCATCGATGTCAAACACCTGAGCAAGTGTTATCAGCTTTACAATCAACCGCATGATCGATTAAAGCAGTTTTTATGGGGCGGCAGACGTCAATATTTTCGTGAGTTTTGGGCGCTAAAAGACGTTAATTTCGAGGTTGCCAAAGGCGAAGTATTGGGCATCATCGGACGCAACGGCGCCGGCAAATCCACGTTGTTGCAATTACTCTGCGGCACCCTGACGCCCAGCTCCGGGCATGTTGAGGTCGGCGGCCGCATTACGGCTTTACTGGAGCTCGGCGCCGGCTTCAATCCGGAGTTTACAGGAAGGGAAAACGTCTATCTCTCCGCTTCTATTCTGGGGCTGTCCAAACAGGAAATTGACGAACGCTTTGAAGAGATTGTCGAGTTTTCCGGCATCCGCGAGTTTCTGGACCAGCCGGTCAAAACCTACTCCAGCGGCATGTATGTGCGCCTGGCTTTCTCGGTCGCGACCAGCGTTGACCCCGATATTCTGATAGTCGACGAAGCTTTGTCGGTTGGAGACGGAGAATTCGCCCGTAAATCCTTCGACCGTATCCGCAGCATGAAGGAAGCAGGCAAAACTATTTTGTTCTGTTCGCATTCTCTATACCAGGTGGAAGCCTTCTGCGACCGCGCGCTGTGGCTGGATCATGGCCAGCTCATGCATTTTGATGAACCGCAAAAAGTCGTACAACGCTACAGTAAATTTTTGCTCGGCGACGCCAAAACATCAGCATTAATATCGGCAAACCCGCAAGCGGTTTCTGCAACGCAAGGCCATGCCCGCCTCAGTCATGTTGCCGTCAGCCTTGACGGCGCGACCGGGCGCGAGTTAAAGGGACGTCCCGGCGAAAACGACCTGTCCATTCGCGTGCAATTCGAATCCGATCCTCAACTACCGGCCCCTACTGTTGGCGTGACTATCAATTACGGCTCATTGATGACGGTGGCCTCTGTATTGAGCCATTCTGAAAATGTGCCGATCAAACGTAGCGAATTCGGCAAAGGTGAAGTGATCATCGATTTTCCCGCCCTTCCCTTGCGCAAAGGCGAATTCCATGTGACCGTCTATCTGTGCAGCGAAGATACCGTACTCGTTTATGACAGCGCGCAGACCGTAGCGACCCTGCATATCGAAGATCCGCTGCCTGAGCCCGGTTTAGTCAAACTGGCGCATTGCTGGCATACGCGCGCAATCGACTAAATCCTGTCTAACCTATGATCTCGGTTTTAATCGTCAACTACTTTTGCCACGAACTGACTGCCCGTGCAGCCGGCAGCGTACTGGCAGACGATCCCTCGGCCCAGGTTATTGTCGTCGACAACAGCAATGATCGGGACGAAGCGGAGAATTTACGCAAATCTCTGCCCGGCAAGGCCGAATTAGTGATTAGCCCAATAAATCTGGGATTCGGACGCGCCTGTAATCTGGCGTTTGAGCGAGCGGCAGGCGAATGGATAATGCTGCTTAATCCCGACGCCTTCATCCTGCCGGGCTGCCTGCAAAAGTTGCTTAGCGCTTTACAGAATCACCCCGAAGCCGGAGCCGCATCGCCGATTGTTCAATGGGACGAAGCCGGAACTTTTTTACTGCCGCCGGGACAAATGCAAAATCCAACATGGGAATGGCTGCTTGCAATCGGGCTCAGGTTTCCGGCTTTCGGACTGTGGCTGTCAATGCGTTTTAGAGCCTATGCACTCCAATGTTTATATGCTTCCCAGCCAATACGCCAGCGCATGCTATCGGGCGGACATATGCTTTTGCGCCGCTCAGTCATTGATGCTATCGGAGGGCTTTTCGATCCGGCTTTTTTTATGTACTACGAAGATACGGATCTATGCCGCCGCATTGCCAAGGCCGGTTTTGAACTAATGCTGATCCCGGAAGCCAGGGCCGTGCATGAATGGCGGAACGACCCTGCAAAATCGGAACATGTTTCAGGTTCGCGCTTGCATTACCTGTGCAAGCATTTCCCAAGTATTTGGCTTACGGACAAACTACGGCAAAAATTTGAGCAGCGGTTTCCGTTAAAAATCGGCCAGTTCCATGATCTTGGCATTTGTAAATCCGCACCAACTTTTGATCTTCCGTCAGATCAAAACGGAACTTGGCTGCTCGAACTGAGCCCCCATCCTCTGTTAATTCCAGCGGCATACCACAGCAGCCCCGTCGCTCCCGATACTATTCCATCATCGATTTGGAACTTACTGGGCCCCGCGCGTTACTGGGCAAGAATCACTGCTCCAAATGGAGAAAAAAGCCTCTTTACCTGGGAAATACCAAACCCGGCATCGAAACCGGACGTGGCAATAGCGCCTGCCCGACAAACTCAAAATATCAACCAAAACGAATACATAGATTGGGCCCATCCGTCCAATGAATCCGAACTACTGGACTTGTTCCGGAGCGCTTTCGGGCATCAGATGCAGCCCGAGCTTTGGCGCTGGAAATACCGGAATCTTGAAACCTTGGGAGCAGTATTGCGCCGCAATGGCCGGGCCATCGCTTTTTATGGGGCAATGCCTCGTACTATCCGCTTATTAGGCGCTCCGGCAACGGCAGTGCAAATAGGCGATGTGATGGTCCATCCCAAAGAGCGCGGAACCCTGACACGCAAAGGCCCTTTCTTTCAAGCGGCAGCAAGTTTTCTCGAACGCTTTGTCGGACAGGACCGCGCGTTTCCAATAGCTTTCGGCTTTCCCTCGGAAAGACCTTACCGTCTGGCAACTCGCCTGGGGCTTTACGACAAAGTTGGCGAACTGGTGCGCGTTTCCTGGCCAGCCCTACAAGCCCGTCCCAGCTATAAAGTTCGCATTCGCCCTTTGAGTCTTGAAGACGGTGCAGCGGCTACCCGATTATGGCAGGAAATGGCTGAGGCCTTGCAAAACCAAATTATCGGCGTCCGGGATTGGCCCTACCTGCAACACCGCTATTTACAGCACCCGACGCTAACTTACCAGCTCTACCTTATCTCTTCCAGGCTGACAGGAACGCCTATCGGCATCATCGTCATACGCATTCTGGACGATGCCGTCGAACTGCTCGACATCATTGTCCCTCCTGACCGCATTAGCACACTGGTACTCTGTCTACAGAGGCTGACTTGGCATTTCAATAAACCTTTAGCTTATGCTTGGGTTACTTCGCAAAACGCAAAACTATTGGCCGGCCATGTGGGCGAGATAGCACCAACCGGCATTATCATTCCGCATAACAACTGGACACCGGGCATGCCTGCGAGCGAGTTGCTCGACCGCTGGTGGCTGATGGGCGGGGATACGGATTTTCGCTGACAGTATATGAAGCCACAATTCACACACGCGCTTAATTACTGCTATTTAGAGATACTGTTAAAACCAGGCAGGACTCCTGATCGCACCACTAACTAGAGGATTACTAAATAATGCGGATTCTCATGGTCACCCGTGAAACGCAAGCCGACAAACGCTACGGACTGGGCAGAAGCTTGGCGCCGTTAATTGCCGAGTTTAAGCACAGAGGCATAGCCGCCGACTACATCTGCCAAGCCGATTTAGGTGCGCGGGCATTGTCATCGCAACACAAATTGCAGCGATTGGCTTACCGTTTATTCGGCAAGCTGAACTGCCAAACCGACTTTGCTACGCTACTTTGGGTTTTAATCGAACGTTTCAATATGGGCCGGCTTGCCGCTAAAGTTTGCTCTGTAAATCGTTACAGCCATATTCATTGCCATGACCCGATAATAGCCGCGGGTTACCGTTTTTTTTCACTCTTTTCACCGTCTTCTAAAGCCCGCTGGGGCTTGACCGAGCACGGCTTCGGCAGTTATACCCATGCCATTTATGCTGACGGCGTACGCTTGGGATCTTACGTTCTATCATTACTGTGCCGCTGGGAAGCCCGTACATTGGCAAAGGCCGACTGGGTGACTGTACCCAGCCATAGCGCCGCGGCACAGCTGATCAAGGATCTCGGCTATCCATTGGTGCCCAATAGCTGGCATGTGATTTATCATGCCTGCCCTGAGGTTAATATTTACCACAAACAAGAAGCCCGCCGGCAACTTAACTGGAAAGATCAAGTATTTTACGTACTGAGCGTCGGCCGAATAGCCCCCGTCAAACAATTTCCGCTGCTGATTGAAGCCTTGGCCAAAGTCACTCACGCTATGCCTATTCAATTAGTCATTCTGGGCGAAGGCGACTATGAACCACTACAAAAACTTGGCGAACAATTCCAACTCAAGCGAAGCATTGAATTCAGCCGCACTGACGACATCGGCTTATATTTGAGCGCTGCCGATTTATATGTCAGCACTTCGGCATCAGAATCGTTCGGTCTTGCGAACCTGGAAGCGATAACTGCCGGTATCCCGGTACTTTGTACAGCAGTCGGCGCCGTACCGGAAATTGTCGCAACCGGCGGCGTATTGGTTGAGTCTGACCTGAATGCCGTTACAACTGAACTTCAACGCTTAATCACTGACAAAGACGCAAGACGAGCGATTGCCAAACTCGGGCAACAAAGAGCCCAATCGTGGCCAAATATCGAAACCATTGCCGATCAATATGAAAAACTTTATCAACAATTTCATCCATAGCCGCCGGCAAAGCCGGATAGCGGCACTAAAGCCATGCCCTTTGCCCAGATCTTTAGCATTGCTCGATCAAGGCAAGGTACTGGTTTTTGCGCCTCACCCTGACGATGAAACGCTCGGCTGCGGCGGCACGCTGGCACTACTGCAACAAAACGGATGTAACGTCAAAGTCGTCTTTGTCACGGATGGCGGAGGGGCAGGCAGTTTACCGGAAGGCTCAATCGCGATCCGCCAACAGGAAGCCAAAGCCGCCTTAACGGCATTAGGTATTCAAGACTGGTTATTCATGGACGAGCCGGACGGCAGTTTTCGCAGCCATCCCAAATTTGAACATCACGTTCTGGAGATCATGGAACAATTCCAAGCCGACTGGATATTTTCACCGTCGGTACTCGACTACCACCGCGATCACGTCGCGATAGGACAAACGCTGGCTTCTCTTTGGCAACGACACAAAACGGCCAAGCGGTTATTTTTCTATGAAATATGGAGTCCGGTTCCCGCTACTCATGTCGTTGACATCAGCAGCGTAATTGAGCTTAAACGGCAAGCGATTAGTCACTATCAACTACCGCTGGCACATTGCGATTATCTTTCCGCCAGTATCGGCTTGGCCGCCTATCGCGGACTTTATTTGTCGGGAAGCGGGCATTCCAAATTCGCGGAGGCTTTTGTCGAGGCCGAAAACAGCGGAACTTGGAACGGCATCCCGGAAAGAATGCTGTGTTTGCGCATTTATCTTGAAAAACTATTGAACCATTGATTCTTTTATTCAGCATTCGCTTATTCTAATAATTTATACCTATGCAGAAAGATAACGATTCCTCCATGGATAAGATCGAAAATTTACCGTTGGTCAGCTTGATTGTCCGCACTAAAAACCGTCCGGCATTACTAACGGAAGCGCTACAGTCTATTACCGGACAGACTTACCTCAATATTGAAATCATTGTTGTCAATGATGGAGGGGACGATATTGATGAAATAATCGGCTTATTCAAAGACGACGCTATCACTATTATTCCATTGCAATTTGCTACCGGCATCGGCCGTTCAAAGGCCGCCAACGCCGGACTCGACAAGGCTAGCGGTAAATACATCGCCTTTCTGGACGACGACGACTGGTTGGAACCGGAGCATGTTCAACAACTGTTGGAATTATTGGAGAATCCGTCACATGCCGATTGTGTTGCGGCCTATGCCGGCGTCAGATGTATAGATCAGGAAACGGGCAATACAATCAAACTGTTTAATCAACCTTATAATCCTGCGGCGCTAAAACTGGAGAACTATATACCTGTTCACGCTGCACTTTTCCGCCGAAACGTTATTGATGGTCCTGCATCTTGCCGTTTTGACGAGACGTTTGATTTATTCGAGGATTGGGACTTCTGGCTGCAACTGCAAGCCCAGGGCAACTTTATCCGGAGCCAGGAAATCACCGCAAACTACAGGATTGTAAACGGCTCATCCGGCGAAGGCGTAATTGCTGATGAATCGAGAGCGATTGATGCATTGCATGCCGTTATCGATAAATGGCGGCATAAATGGTCGACGGACGATATTATTGAAATAATTGCCCACGCAAGGCTGCTTGCCAAGCTTTTAGACAAGACCGAGTTGCTACGGTCTCAGTTAGATCTGGATAAACAGCAATTAATGCTTCAGCTATCGATTGCCAATCAAGAAATAGACAATATCAAACAGGCTAATGACCTATTATTAAACTCTCTTTCATGGCGGATAACTAAGCCTTTAAGAGCGTTACGGCGTACCCTGACGATAAATCCTGAAAAAATATTCACTCTGAAACAAGCTGTCTGGTCAATACTTATTAGGGCTTACCAAAATCAATATCTACAGCCGTTAATCCGGCTCATACCTTTCAATTTAAAACATAGTTTAAAGACGCTATTTATCCCGCGAGCTCAAGATAGAAAACGAGTAAGAGATCCTAAGAATCTCAAAGTCAGCATTATTATTCCTGTCTATAACCATTCCAAGCATCTGCGGGAATGCATTGACAGTGCGTTAAAGCAGACCTACGGCAATTTGGAAGTCGTAATTTGCGACGATGCGTCGCCGGATAGTGAAGTGAGAAAAATTCTTGATCAATATCTCGACCAGCCAAAAATAAAAATTTTATATTCGGATAAAAACAACGGTATATCAGCCACGCAAAATCAATTATTGATCGCCTCAACAGGCGATGTGATTGCTTTTCTGGATTGTGACGATTACTTAGCCGGCGACGCGATCGAGATTGCGTTGAGCGCTTGGCAAGACGATACGGTTTATCTGCATACAGGCCGTATTAATATCGATGAAGACGGCGCAGAAGTTAACAGGATTTCATTCGAGCACCTGCCAAGGCAAGATTATTTCTTGGAAAACCTGGATAGAATGTTCGCAACACATCTGAAAATAATTCATCGGGATGCGTTTGCAAAAGTTGGCTTATTCGATCCTCGCTTCGATTCCGCCCAGGACTATGACATGCTGATGAGAATTGCATTTCATTATCCGACGCAGGCATTTGTCCATATTCCCGATAAGCTGTATTTCCACCGTCTGCATAAAAAGCAAACCACGGTATCAATGAATGATAAGCAGCTTGCCAATACGCAACTGATTCAAAAAGAAGCAACGGCCCGGCAAGAAATAAGGAATGGAAAATTTTCGCACTTTATTTCCATCATCATGCTGTCGTACGGTAAAAAAGAGCAAACTTTAGAAGCCTTATTAAGCCTGGAAAAAACCGTCAACATTCCTCATGAAATTATTCTGTTTGATAACGGCTCCGCGCAAGAAACAGTCGATTTTATTAAACATAATATTGAAGGCCGCTTTGATAATTTAAAAGTTTTTTATAACGACACTAATCTCGGACCTGCTGCCGGCCGAAGAGAGGCGTTGCAGCACGCGTCGGGAGACTGGTTTATTATCTTTGATAACGATGAAATCGCTGAGCCCGGTTGGATAGAAGAGTTATTGGTCAGAGCTTCATCCGATCAAAATATTGGCGCGGTTTGTTGTAAAGTGATTTTCCCGGACGAGAGCTTGCAGTTTAGCGGAGGAAATATCAGGCATCTCGACGATCAACTGATTCTTTTAGACCTTTATGACAAAGGCAAGAATACCTACGATTTAGAAACCGCCCAATTCAGAGAATGCGACTGGTGTCCAATCGGCGCCACATTGTTCACAGTCAATCCGGCGTTATTTTTACACGACGGTTATCCCAACGTATTTGAAGATGCCGGCGTTTCCATGGCCTTGAGAAGAGAAGGCAAACGCCTCGTTAACTGCCCCGGTTCATGGGTGTGGCATGAACATATGGTTTATCGTAAAAATATAGATATGAAAGATCGTTATGTGAATGACCGCTATGACCCGCTGAAAATGATAACCAGCCTTAGAAGTTTCTATAAGGAAAATGGCTTGATTATTCAGGATGAATATATCTGGCGGGAAAACAGGCTGAACGGCTTAACCCGGGAAGAGCTTATTGGGCTATTAAGCCAATAAACTACTAAGCCAAAACGCTATAGTGTTTCTGATATGCATGAATGCGAAGACGTTATCTTGGAACGTCGGGCGTTTTGGTCTACATGTTTGCACATAAAGCTGGGTTAAGCAGCTTGTCTGCTCAACGAAACTTATGCCCTTTGGGGATAAAAACTTCTTCTTGCTAGCGCCTCTATTAGTAAAAGAGCCCCAAGGATAAATACCGCCCGGCACGCTAGAAAGCATGTCCAGAGCAAGCTGCTTAGGCGGTTCCATAATAGCCAACGCATTGAATATAAATATTTATTTTAAACAACTTCTATTTAATTAACATCGGCAGCATTCCGTCGCCGTTACTATTTAATAATTATGACTCAACCCGATTTTAATAAAAACAGTACGGCGGAGCCGCTCACTAGCTTAATTGTTCGAACTAAAAACCGTCCATGCTTTCTACAAGAAGCCTTGCAATCCATTTGCCGGCAAACTTATCCGAATATCGAGATTGTTATTGTCAACGACGGCGGGGAAGACGTTAGCGGCGTTGCCGATAGCTTTACGAACCAAGTATCGGCGATTCAGTTAGTACAATTAACCGCTAGTTTAGGCCGTAGCGGTGCGGCAAATCAGGGACTATCGGCAGCTAACGGTGAATTCATCGGTTTTTTAGACGACGATGATTTATTAGAGCCCAATCACGTTGAAGAGTTGATTAGGTTCGCTCAACACCACGCTGCCCAAACGGTCTATTCCGCCACCCGCGTCATTAGCGTCGATGCCGACGGCAATAACCACGACATAACTGTTTATAGCACTTCGTTTAGCGCCTCACACCTTCTGTACGAAAACTTCATTCCTATCCACAGCGTACTTTTTCGGCGTGAATTAATCGCTGACAATACTTGCTTCGATACCGATTTTGATTTTTTTGAAGACTGGGATTTTTGGTTGCAATTAAGCCGAAAGACCGATTTTTTACATTGTCCAACTATAACGGCCATCTATCGGCTACATAGCCATAGCTCAGGCGTTCACCAGCAAGCTAATCGAGACCCGTACTTGCATATTTATAAAAAATGGCTATCCGCTTTTACAGCGGAAGACTTTATCGCTTTACTGGAAAAAACGCATCAATGGCATGACGACTCGATCGCTGCCTTGCAACAAATCAACTACCAACGCCTGAACGAAATCGGCAATCAACACAGCTATGCGCAACAGATTGTTCAACAACGGGACGCCCAGCTTGACTATGCGCAACAGATTGTTCAACAACGCGATGCACAACTTGCTGAAAAAAATTCCGAATTGCAAAAACTCAAGTCCACTTTAATGTGGCGCATCTATTCGAGACTTGCCAAATGAATAAAGCCGATACAATTAATCCTGTCGATCAGGCCACTGCAACAGCTGAAAGCGGAACAGCTACCTCCGTATCGCCTAAAGGCTCAAATCAACCTATAGCGGTTATCCTGCCGGCTTACCGGGATGTGGAGATGACCAAACGTTGCATTTGTACAGCAATGCCCGGCATTTTGGCTGTTGCCAATGCGCGGCTTCTGCTTATTAACGATGCCAGCCCGGATGCCGGCATGCAGACGATGCTTGAAGACTTGGCTAGCCAATGGCCGGATCGCTGCTCGGTATTAAAAAATGACCATAATCTGGGATTTGTCAAAACGGTTAATCGCGGTCTTGCCTATTTTGGCCGACACGATGTTGTCCTTCTAAATAGCGATGTGATCGTGCCTAAGGATTGGCTTGGCAGGCTGGCCGATGAGGCCTACTCAAAACCCAATATCGCTACGCTGACCCCTTTATCTAACAACGCCACGATATGCAGCTTCCCTAACTTTCTGCAGCAAAATGCCCAACCTTTTAACCTTGAAGTTGATGCTATCGACATAGTTTTTAGACATACAAAGCTTCCTTGTGTAGAAGCGCCGACCGGTGTTGGCTTTTGTATGTATATCCGCCGATCATGCCTTGATCAGATAGGCTATCTGAATGAAGAGAAATTCGGCAGGGGTTACGGCGAAGAAAACGATTTATGCCAACGAGCATTGGCGGCCGGCTGGTTGAATTTAATTTCTCCTAATCTTTATGCATTCCATGAGGGAAATGTGAGTTTTTCGTCGGACAAGCAGGCGCTTGTCGATCGCGCAATGCAGGTAATTGACGAATTACATCCGAATTATCATGCCGACGTGCAAAGATTCATTAAAGCCGATCCCTTAAAAACGGCACGAGTCGCACGATATATCCAGCTCTTGTCTGCGACGGCAATCCCGAAAGTGCTTCACGTATCCCATGCGATTGGCGGAGGTGTCGGCCAGCATGTCGATGAATTAGTTCAATATTTCGGTCCGCACGTAGCGCATGTTCTTCTTGCTCCGCACGGCGACAATAACAGGATTTGTATCAGTCTTGGCATGGACCGCCATGCGGATAAATTAGTTTATGACATACCATCCGAGTATGCCGATTTGCTTGAGCTATTGAAAGCCCTGGGAGTTAGCGCCGTTCATTTTCACCACACAATCGGCCTTCACTCAAAAATGCTGGACCTACCGCACGACCTTGGCGTAGCCCATCTTCTTACCGTTCATGATTTTTACTGGCTTAGCGGCAATCCAACATTAACCAACGAAAACGGCCAATATCCCGGTTTCTATTCCGACAAATTGCATAATCCTTTATATCCTTCCCCCGAAGGACTGACGCCTGAGGATTTCCGCGCGTCGCTCAGCAAACTTTTTAATAATGCGGCTAGCGTTATTTTTCCATCAACTGCAACTAAATTAATTTTTACCGGAGTAGTCCCGTTGAAAAACTCGGTTGTTGCCCCACACCCCGAGATTGTTCGTAACGTAAACAGGCCTCCGATTGGCTTTACCAAGAAAGCCGGCTATACGATCGGAGTACTTGGAGCTCTTAGTCTGGAGAAAGGGGCCGATTTACTGGAAGAACTTAGCCTGATAGCAAGAAGCAGAGACTTGCCTTTTAAATTCAAATTGCTTGGTTATGCCTATCGGCCGCTTAAAACAATCGAAACCACAGGACCGTATGCTTCAAATGAACTAAGCAATTTAATTAAACAGCATGAGTTGGACGTTATTTTCTTTCCGGCGCAATGGCCGGAAACCTATAGTTACACCTTAAGCTATGCTCTGGACTCCGGCCTACCTATTATTGCCCCCAATCTTGGAGCATTTGCCGAACGATTAAGCTGCCGCGCGAATACCTTGCTTTTTAATCATCTCACTAGCGCCAGTGAATTGATTGAGCATTTCATTGCCTTTATTGACGAATTGGGAGCAGACGCGAATATTTCAGCACCTCGATTTGAAGAAGATGAATCCAAACATGATTATTATGATCAAGCGTATTTAGAAATTGTCAAACGTGACTTGATTGTGAGCGAACCTGAGAACCAAACCATACTCTCGATTCCCAATGCCGTATTAAGGAACACTCAAATATCCGTTGAGATTAAGCATGGCTGGAGGGAAACCGTCCTGTCTATTCTCTGGCATCTATATACGCGTCCCTCCATGCGCTGGATGAGCCGCGTTATTCCTTACGATATTCTACGATCAATTAAACGCCTTCTATCTCGTCGTCCGATACATGACATTATTAAATCTCATGCAAGGGAATAAACCATGCCTATACAAGACACATTAAAAGATCGTGAAAACAATTTCACACTTTTAAGATTACTGGCAGCGATGGCTGTCCTGTTTGGTCACTCTTGGCCACTATCGCTAGGCTTAAACGGCTCAGAAGATCCTATCAGCACTTTCTTAATTAAATTTACCGGAGAAAGCCTACCCAGCTTAGCTGTCGATTTGTTCTTTGTCACCAGCGGCTTCTTAGTTACCGCAAGTTATATTCAACGAGAAAATTTATTCGAGTTTATTGAAGCCAGGATATTGAGAATATTCCCAGGGCTTGTGTTTGCGGTGTTTTTTTGTGTTTTTGCCGGTTATCTAGTAACAACAGAACCCAAATTGAACTATTTTTTATCGCCCGCTACATGGAGCTATTTGAAACATAATATATTTCTAGTTAACGGTATTCAGTTCGACTTGCCGGGCGTCTTTTTAAATAATCCATATCCGCTGTCTGTCAACGGCTCATTGTGGACACTTCCGATCGAAATTTTGATGTATGTTTGGGTTGCCGTGCTTGGCTATCTATCTCTGCTTAAAGACAAAAAATCGTTTAATTTGTTTTTTATTGTCTTATGTCTGATGTATGCACAGTCTTCTGGCAATAATTTTTTTATCGCGCATGAGCCAAGAACTGCACAGTTAGCCTTTCTCTTCATGTTAGGTTCGTTTTTTTATGTTAACAGGGATACCATCTATTTAAATTTTGCCTGCTTTGCCGCCTTGATACTTTCCGTTTACATGACATTGCACTATCCCTTTTCATTGTTCATAAAATCGATACTTTTTTCCTATTTCACTCTTTTATTGGCATTACATCCAAAATTACGTTTGCCGTCTATAGACGACTGGGGGGATATTTCCTATGGGCTGTATATTTATGCATTTCCTACGCAACAATTAGTCGCCTATTTAATGCCGCAAATACACCCCATAAATTTATTTATCATATCTTCGGTTATAACGATTATTCTTGCCGCCGTATCATGGCACTCAATTGAAAAACCGGCTTTGAAAATGAAAGGAAAACTCTCATTTGGGAGATTTTATTACGATATCCGGGACAATAACTGAGCAATACGTCCCACGGCTCGATAAAACAAGTGATATGAACAAGGCTACGCAACAGTTCTTAACGAACCATTTGGAATGGATATGATCACGCGTAGGGCTTCTGGTACTGCAATTTTCCCAACGCGGAAACATCAAGAGATTTTCCTCGAAACATAGACTTTGAATTATGCCTGCTTGAAACGAGCAAGCATCTCAATTCCTATTCAAAGAGGGTAAATCTTCACCCAAAACACAAGTTGCTGTCGGTCGTCAAACCGTTTCATCATTAAACCCAACAGCAACGTAGCGCTTATAAAGTTATCTAAACGACTAGGCTGGGCCGCTTTGGCTAACAAACTGCCCAGTTTTATTATTGTAGTATGATATATAAGTGACTTAGAACAATCTTAAAAACGTGTTATTCCGCAATTTTTTTAAGAGCGGCTAGATTGGGGGGGTCCTTGAATGCTAAAAAACACCTCCGGGACAAATCGTTATATAACTCAATATTTTCTGAAGCAAGACCGATAAGTTCAACAATATGAGTGAAACCCGCCGCATGAATTGTATCAAGCAATCCCCTATAGGTTGGTTGAAGCTCGAAACTCAAATCTCCTTCAATAGGACTATCGATATTTTTTTGTGTTACAACGTGATAGCCGCTAAAAGGTTCGGTGTGACAAATAGAATCAATTACGCAAACTTGTTTTGTTATATTGAAGCATGATTGTAGAACCTCAAGCGGAGTAGAAAGGTGGTACATTAACCCAAGATTGAAAACGACATCAAACTGTTCAGCTCCCAAACTTTTAACATTAGTTGCTTTGAATTCTACATGGTTAATACCGTAAAGTGATTTAAGAAAATTCGCTTGCGCAATATTTTTGTCTCGTAAATCGATGCCAAGGCACTGCTTGGCACCTCGACTTGCCATTTCAAGTGAGAAAAAACCACAATTACAACCAATGTCTAAAAAAGTAGTGTCCGCAATAGGTAAAAGGCACTCAATTGCTTTACAAATAAGGGCATTGCGAAACCGATGAAACAAAATAGTTTCTTCGTTATAAGTTCCTAATGGGAGAGTCAAATCACTTACGTGATAACACCAAGGAGCCAAACTTTTTAACTCAGCCTCTATTTCATTACTTGATAGCCGAGCGGGGCGTTGCAGAAACGAAAACTCTTCCGGTATGGAGGGAAAGACCACCGCAGGTGTAAGCAATTCCGATCTTATTAAATCATTTGAATGGCAGCGCTGTTTCCAAGCAGCCATATGATCCGAATTATTTATATTTAACCAGCTATTAGGCAATGACTCACCTTTAGTGTTGGTAAATTCATCGGTAATGTAGCCAATAACTCCTTTTTCACGCAAATACTGCAACGCATTAGTTTTTATTAGCTTATCTTTAGCATCGTCGCGAATGTACTCAATAATTCCTTTTTTACGCAAATACTGTAACACGCTAGTTTTCATTTTTACTCCAAAAATTGCATAACACGCCTAATCCCAATAAATTCTTACCCATTTTTCTAGAAAATCGCTAACAAAAATACTGTGCAACAATTTAATGATTGATCGCTTCCAGCCAACCATTAACTTCTTCCAGGTTTTCCTCGGATATCGAACCGATAGCGTGCATAAAACGTATGCGATTCTTGATGTATTCGTATTTGGCTTGCGCAAAATCATTTTCAGCCGAAAATTCATCCTGTTGCGCTTTGATAACATCGCTGATAGTCACTACGCCATAGTGATAGCCGCGCTCCATCGCTTCCCGCGACTTCTTCGTCGATTCCAGCGCTTTTTGTGCGGCTCTGATACGCCGCGCATTGGCATTAGAACTTAAAAATGCGTCGCTGGTTTCTTTGGTGATAGCGCGCATGTAGGCTTCGTTGTCGTTTTTACTCAGCTGCAGGCGATGCTGGGCTTCATAGACTTGGTGTGTAGTCGTACCGCCTGAAAAGATGGGAACGTTGAGATTAATTGCCGCAACTTCGGTTTGCGTATCTGAAATTAATTGTTGGCTTTGGTAACCGGTGTTGGTATCGTAGAAATTCAGCTGGAAATCTAAGACCGGCAAATGTTTGGATTTTTGAGTCGCGACATTATTTTCTGCCGCTTGTATAGCAATCTGCTTTGCTGAAACAGCCGGGTTCTGACTTTGCGCCATTTCAACCCATTGCTGAAGATCACCCTGAATTTCCTGGTAATCCACACCCTCCCGAAGCTTATTGAGCGTAGCTGGCAGAGTCGCGCCTGTCAACTCACGAAGTTTCTCTTGGGCTGTTACGCGGCGGCTTTCGGCTAAAATCTCGGCGGCAATGATTTGGTCCAATCTTGCTTCCATTGCATAAAGATCGGTAACTTTGACTACTTGCTTCGCATATTGCTTCTTTATTTGTTCAAGCTGTTTTTCAGCAGCCTGTTTTTCCGTTTTGGCAAAGTTAACTTGGTCGTCTGCTTCCAGAACGCTGAAATAGCGATCAACCACATCGAACATCAATTGATTGTGGGCTTCAATCGCTTCGGCAGCATATTGATCTTCTACTTTCGACGCGCGCCGCCATTCCCAGAATTTGGCAAAGTCCACCAGGGTCTGATTAAGGGACACATAGTAGCGGGTACCGTTGTAATTGCTTGTATATCCTCTCTGCCCTCTTTGAGTGTACTTGTTTGCCGACCAGTTACCGCTGGCATTAACTTGCGGCAACATTTGCCCGAAAGCCTGGCCTTTTTGCGCCGAACCGATTTCGACTTTAACTTCTGCGCTTTTAAGCTGGGGATCGGCTTCCAATGCTTGTCTGTAAACGGTGATTAAATCCTCGGCCACGGCCGTTTGCACGCACGCAGAAATAACGACCATCAGCCAATATTTAGATATCTTCATGGGCGCTTAGTCTTCTGTAAATGAACGGGCAAAGAAATTAGTCGCGGGCTGAGCCAGATATTCAAACAAGGTTCTTTCACCGGTGTTAATCAAGACCTCTGCCGGCATGCCGGGCAATAATTGTAAATTGCCGAGATCTTTGCGGCTTTCCGGAGTCAGTTCAACCCGAGCTTGATAGTACGGCGCGCCTGTTCTCTCGTCGGTAAAACGGTCGGGAGATAAATGAATAACCTTGCCGTCCATTTTAGGCGTCTTCGACTGCTTGAATGCACTAAAGCGTACTTCGGCTTGCAGGCCAACGGTAACCCGGTCAATATCCATTGGCGATACCTGGGCTTCAATGATCAATTCCGCGTCTTGAGGAACAATTTCAAGAATAGAACGTCCCGGCGGTATAACACTGTTTTCGTTGTGGACGCTCATCCCAAGCACCATGCCGCTTGCCGGTGCCTTGATCACAATGCGGTTAAGCTTGTCTTGATTGGCCGCAACCCGTTCTTCGGCGTCGTTCAACTGCGCTTGGGCCTCGCTAAGCTTGCCTGTGACTTCTTCTTGGAACTGCTTTTCCAATTGCAAAATTTGCAGGCGTGTTTCGCTGATCAACATTTGGTTGGTAGCTATTTCGCCATTGAGCTGGGCAATTTCACCAGTTTGCAAGGCATGGTTGCGTTCCACGTCGCGCAGACGTTGCTTGTCGGCAAAACCTTCGGCCAGCAATTCTTTCTGATCGTGAATTTCTTCGGCAAAGGAGGCAATCAATTGTTTTTTGCTGTCCACTTGGCCTTGCAAGCCGCTTATTTTGCTGGAAACTTGACTGATACGTTGTTTAAGAACGGCAATTTGTCCTTCATGAGAGCTTATTCTTGACCTAAAAACATTATTTTCGGCTAACTTAGCTTCAGTAGTTCTGGGATCGCTGGGATCGTCGAGTATTTCGGGATAATCAACTTGTTTAAGATGATCTCTTTCAGCTCGCAGCCTAGCGACCTGAGCTGCAAGCGTAATATTTTGAGCGCGCGCTATGCCTAGCTGCGCTTTAAGTTGTGTGTCGTCCAAAATCAGTAGCGGCTGGCCTTCCGTCACTAAGTCGCCGTCTTTAACTAATATCTTGGCAACAATGCCGCCATCAAGGTGTTGCACTGTTTTTCTATGGGATTTTACAACAACGACGCCGGGGGCAAGGGCTGAACTATCCATAGGCGCCCAAAACGACCAGACGCCAAAAACGCCAAAAGTTGCAAGAACGATTGCTGCGCCGATGTTGCGAATCGACTGGTCATTAGTCTGCAAAGCGGTAGGGTCGACAATATTCGATAGGGATTTTTCTGACATAATACTTCTTAAGTTAAGCCGGTTGTGAAGCAGGCATAGCCGCCGCTTGTTGTTGCTGCTGTTGCAAGTGGGCGATAACTTGATCCCTCGGCCCATAAACGGCTAATGCGCCATCATTAAGAATCAACAGCTTATCGACTTTCGACAATACGCTATTGCGGTGAGTGATAATCAGCACAGTAGACTGTTTTTGTTTGAGTTGTAAAAGCGCTTTTTCCAAAGCGGCTTCGCCTTGCTCATCAAGATTGGAGTTTGGTTCGTCAAGCACAACCAAAACCGGATTACCGTAAAGCGCTCTGGCCAATCCGATACGTTGCCGTTGTCCGCCCGACAGATTGCCGCCGGTAGCGCCAATAACGGTATCGTAACCTTCGGGGAATCGTAAAATAAGTTCGTGCACATCGGCCATTTTGGCGGCGTCGACAACCTGTTCCGGATCTACATCGCCGAAACGGGCAATATTTTCGCTAATGGTTCCTTCAAACAGTTCAATATCTTGCGGCAAATAACCGATAAATTTACCGAGATGCTCACGCTCCCAATTAAAAACTTCGGCGCCATCCAAACGGATAGCTCCATTGACAGTGGGCCAAATACCCAGCACCGCCCGCGCCAAGGTCGATTTACCGGCACCGCTAGGCCCTATGACGCCGACAATGTCGCCTTTTTCAATGACTAGATTTAGGCCTTTGATTACCGGTAACTTGCTACCCGGCGGAACAACCACCGCATTTTCCAATTGAATGCGGCCTTCCGGATCGGGAAGCAACATACGCTCTTTATCGGCGGGGATTTGTCTCAAAATGTCGTTAAGACGATTATATTGACCACGGGCGCTGATAAACCCTTTCCACGTCCCGATAATAAGATCGATTGGCGCCAAAGCCCGTCCCATCAGAATGGAACCCGCAATCATCAATCCTCCCGAAATTTCGCGCTCGATCACTAAATAAGCGCCCAATCCCAAGATTAACGATTGCGAAGACATACGGATAACTTTAGACAATGCCGATAACAAACCGGCTCGCGAGCTGGCGACCGCTTGTAAATCCAAAACCTTCATCGCACCAACCATCCAGCGCAGCCTTATTTTTTCAAGCATGCCCATCGATTCGATAACTTCGGCATTCCTCAGACTCTTGCCAAGAGCGGCTCTCGTTACCATAGCCACATTATTGGCTTCGCCTATTATTTTGGTAGTCGCCTTTTCTGTAATTGCCGCGACAATACACAACAATATCCCGGTAAATATTGAATACCAGCCAAACCATGGATGAAACAAGAACAGTAATGCAAAATATACAGGCATCCACGGTGCATCGAAGAACGCAAACAGACCGTTACCGGTCAAAAACTGACGCAAACCGGTTAAGTCGTCCAGCGGTTGCGTTGTTGCTTGTTGCCCGCCGGAATATAGCGATTGCTTAAAAGCAATTCTAAATAAGCGCTGGTTTAACAGCATTTCCAAGCGGGTACTGACTTTAACTAAAATTTGCGAACGTACCCATTCCAGGGCGGCCATCGTGATAAACAGTATTACCACTATCAGCGTCAGCATCAATAAAGTCGATAAATTGCCGGTAGCAACTACGCGGTCATAGACCTGCAACATGTAGATGGACGGAACGATCATCAAGAAGTTGATGAGCAAACTGAAACCAGCTGCGGATAAGAAAGCGCCTTTACAAAGTTTCAACGCTTCTTCTAAATCAGACTTATTACTTACTTTCATTACCTAGACAACAACAGTTTGGAAATCAATATATTTTTGCATATTTAAGGTTGGATTGATAGAGAAGCTTTTTCAATAGCCGAATATAAAATAGCTCAAGCCCTATCTCGACCCGCCAAATATAATCTATAAAATCAATAAGTTACCAACCTTCCTTTTAATTAAACCCTCTCTTTGACTTTTACATATATTTACTTTTGCTATGAGAATGCGCCCGCAATTATCCAACCGAATCTCAAGGATTCGATTAAGCTATCGTTTCCCCCATTATTAACGCGATAAGTTGGCGGCTACGCGCCGAAAGCTGCAGCCCAATCAAGAAGAAAACCGATTGGGCAAAGTTAACAATTATGCAAAAAGCTCCGCTTCCGCCAACAGTTCAGCTTGTTGGTCTTTTGCAGATAAAATGGGGGCGTCCTGAATGGGCCATTGAATATTAATGGATGGATCGTTCCAGGCAATACTGCGCTCGAATTCCGAAGCCCAATAATCCGTGGTTTTGTAAAGAAACTCCGCAGTCTCCGAAAGCACGACAAAACCGTGCGCAAAACCTTCAGGCACCCAGAACATACGTTTGTTTTCGGCGGAAATTTCCAATCCAACATGCTGTCCAAATGTGGGAGAACTTTCGCGAATATCAACAGCCACATCAAAGACCGAGCCTTGTATGACTCGCACCAATTTGCCCTGCGGCTGTTGGATTTGATAATGCAGGCCTCGCAATACGTTTTTAACTGAACGCGAGTGGTTATCCTGTACAAAATCCACGTCACGCCCAATTAATTCGCAAAACCGGCGGCGATTGAAGCTTTCAAAAAAGAAGCCTCTCTCGTCACCGAATACTTTGGGCTCGATAACGAACACTTCGTGAATAGCGGTTGGAATAGCTTTCATGGCTGCCGATCTTCTTTCAATAACCTTTGTAAATATTGGCCGTAACCATTTTTAGCAAGCGGCAGGGCCAGTTTCCCCAATTGCTCTGCATCGATAAAACCTTTGCGATAAGCGATTTCCTCCGGACAAGCGACTTTTAAGCCCTGCCTGTGCTCAATCGTTTCAATAAAATTGCTGGCTTCGATCAGGCTCTCGTGAGTGCCGGTATCGAGCCAAGCATAACCCCGCCCCATGATTTCCACGTTGAGCTGATCGCGCTCAAGATAAATAAGGTTCAAGTCGGTAATTTCCAGCTCGCCCCGAGCGGATGGCTTCAGGCCGGCTGCGATATCGGTAACTTGGTTATCATAAAAATACAAACCCGTAACCGCGTAGTTACTCTTCGGAATCGCGGGCTTCTCTTCAAGACTAGTTGCCCGGCCTTGCGTATCAAAAGCCACCACGCCGTAGCGTTCGGGATCTTGAACATGATAGGCAAAGACTGTTGCGCCCTGATTACGCGTCGTAGCCCGCTCAAGCCGAGCCGGCAAATCGTGGCCATAAAAAATGTTGTCTCCCAACACTAACGCAGACGGGGCGTTGCCGATAAAATTTTTGCCGATAATGAAAGCTTGGGCAAGGCCGTCCGGACTCGGCTGTACCGCGTATTGCAGGCTAAGACCCCAATCGCTGCCATCGCCGAGCAGTTGCTCAAAGCGCGTTATATCTTGCGGAGTGGAAATAATCAGGATGTCGCGAATACCCGCCAACATCAAGGTACTGAGCGGATAATAAATCATCGGCTTATCGTAAATCGGCAGCAACTGTTTAGAGACGACTTTAGTCACCGGATAAAGCCTGGTGCCGGAACCGCCGGCCAAAATAATACCTTTACGTTGGGTCATAATTGTTTCTCAAGAATTTCGGTAAGCATACGGGTAATGCCGTATTGCCAATGGGGCGGATTCAGGCCGAAGACGTCCTGTAATTTGCGTGTGTCCAAACGTGAGTTTTTAGGCCGCGCGGCGGGCAAAGGAAACGCGCTGGTAGGCACCGGCTGGATCGCCTCCGGCGCAACATGAATATCGAGACCGAATTGACGAGCGAAATCAATCACAAAGCTGGCATAGCCATGCCATGAAGTCCGGCCTCCTGCCGCTAAATGATATAACCCTCCAATATCCGGGCGCTGTAGAGCCGTGCGAACAGCATAGGCAGTAATGTCCGCCAGTAGATCGGCCCCAGTGGGCGCGCCAATCTGATCATCGATAACTGAAAGCCGGTCGCGCTCTTGCGCCAAACGCAACATGGTTTTGGCAAAATTGCTGCCGCGTGCCGCATAAACCCAACTGGTGCGAAAGATCAGATGTTTGCATCCGCTGGCGAGAATAGCCTGCTCTCCTTCCAGTTTGGTTTTGCCGTAGACATTCAATGGCCCGGTGGAATCGGTTTCCAGCCATGGCCTGTCACCGCTGCCATCGAATACATAATCGGTAGAGTAGTGAATAAGCCATGCCCCGCTACGCCTGGCTTCTTGAGCCAAAACGCCGGGTGCCGTTGCATTGATGGTTCGAGACAGCTCTATCTCGCTCTCGGCCTTATCGACCGCCGTATAGGCAGCGGCATTGACAATAATATCCGGAGCGACAGTTCGAACGGTTTCAGCGATACCGTCCGGATTTGTGAAATCGCCGCACAATGTCCGGCTGCTGGTGCTTAACGCCACTAGCTCCCCCAACGGCGCAAGACTACGCTGTAACTCCCAACCGACTTGACCGTTTTTACCGAACAGCAGAATTTTCATATGGCTCTATTTCCTATGACGACTGAACGACGCAAGCCCGCTCTTGACAGGCTTGTCATGCGACGCGTCCTGTATAGTTCTTTTCGACCCATTCCCGATAGGCGCCGGATTGCACATTCGCCACCCAGCTTTGGTTCTCCAAATACCACTGGACGGTTTTACGAATACCCGTATCGAAAGTCTCAGCCGGTTTCCAGCCGAGTTCGCGTTCGATCTTGCTCGCGTCAATCGCATAGCGGCGGTCATGGCCGGGACGATCCGTTACATAAGCGATTTGTTCGCAGTACTTTTTAGCGTCCTCCCGAGGGCGAAGTTCGTCAAGCAACGCACATACAGTATGAACGATGTCGATGTTGGCTTTTTCGTTCCAGCCGCCAACGTTATACACCTCGCCGGCGTTCCCGGCTTCCAGCACGCGGCGAATCGCACTGCAATGATCTTTAACATAAAGCCAGTCGCGAATTTGGCGGCCATCGCCATATACCGGCAAGGACTTACCGGCAAGCGCGTTAACAATCATCAACGGGATCAGTTTCTCCGGGAAATGATAGGGGCCGTAGTTGTTGGAACAGTTGGTGGTTAATACCGGCAGCCCGTAAGTATGGTGATAAGCACGCACGAGATGGTCGCTGGCCGCCTTGCTGGCCGAATAAGGGCTGTTAGGCTCGTAGCGGTTGGTTTCGGAAAAAGCTGGCTCATCTTTACTCAGCGATCCATAAACCTCGTCGGTAGAAACGTGCAAGAAGCGAAAGCTTGGTTTATCTTCGCCTTGTAGGCCGTTCCAATAAGCGCGAACCGCTTCCAATAACCGAAAAGTACCGACGATGTTGGTTTGAATGAAATCTTCCGGCCCATGAATGGAACGATCCACATGACTTTCAGCGGCAAAATTGATAATTGCGCGCGGCTGGTGCTGGGCGAGAAGACGGGCTACCAACGCGGAATCACCGATTTCGCCTTGCACAAACAAATGCCGTTCATCGCCGGCCAATGAGACAAGATTCTCGCGATTACCCGCATAAGTCAGTGCATCAAGATTAATGACCGCTTCGTCGGATTGCGCCACCCAGTCCAATACAAAATTTGCACCGATAAACCCGGCACCGCCTGTTACTAAAATCATTGAATATGCTCGAAGTACCTGCTTCCCCCAGTGATAACGCTGACGGGTGCATTTGATTTTTATGAAAAAAACACCAAAACTTTTATCAATCCACCTACTGCTTCGCCTGTTGGCGAACAGTACCCAGCCTAAACCGGAAAGCCGGCATTTTACCTTATGGCTGGGGAAGAAAAGCAATTTTTTATGATTACGCGCGCCGCTGTTATTGGGCTAAAAATCCTGAAAAGAAAAAAAGCTTTCCTCCCAAAATAAGAATTAGCGCTACGCTGCCGAAGTTAAACGCCTGTTCGAGAACCGCCGCTTACCAGCCTATCTAAAAAGCTTGCCGCATCCAATATCTGTAAAGGCCTGTCGGCAACGCCAAGATGACGTTTCACGGCGCGAGCGATTGAAATCGGCGAATACGGATCGAACGTCTGTTCCGGAGCCAACACGTCGCGCACATAATCCAGCTCAGCCGCCAGCACCGCCAGTCCGGCCTGGCGAGCCTCGATCAGCGGCAGGCCAAACGATTCAAACGTCGAAGGATAAATTAATGCGCCCGCGTTGCCATAGAGCGCAAAAATACGCTCGTGTGAAAATTCTCCGGCATTGATGATTTTTAGCCCATACCGTTGCCGCATGACTTCTATCTCCGTATATAACTCAGCAAAGCGAGACCGATCCAAGGTCAAACACAGAGAAGGAAATACCCCGTCCTCAGCCAGAAGGCGCCAAGCTTCAATTAACCGCCGATGGTTTTTATGCGGTTCCCCGGAGGCTATATAGATGAAGTCGTATTTGGGCATAAGTTTCGTTTGAGCAGGCAATGACTGCATATTGGATGCATCGCCATCGCTCCCGGCCGCGAAAGGAAGCACTCGCACCGGTACCGAGCCTTGCGTCTTAAACTCCAGCAACCGTTTCATGGTCGGCGTTTGTACGACAAACTCACTGACATTTGACATCTTTTTGTCCAACCACAACCGCTCTATCGCAAGCCTTAACCGTACCCGAAGCGGAAACCCGCTTAATTTGACATCATCGATCAGATAACGATTCTGGACAAAAACCACTGTGCGCCCCGGTAACCTGAATAACGGCGGTAAATTACCGAAACATAAAACAGTATCGCCTGCCGCGACAGTAACGCTCAGCTCTTTCTCGGCACGCCAGCGCTGTAAAATCGACGGCTTTATGCGTTTGATTTGCGCATCGTGCAACCCATTTTCCGGAATAGGCATGCGCTGATCCAAGAACAGCACAAACTCCGCTTTGCCATGAATCGCTTGTAGCAGCGCTTCGAGTAAAGACCGTCCACCGCCTTGATGGACATTCGTTGCATGAATAAACACTTTATTTGGCATACTTGCTTTCGACAAGAACGTAATACGACATAAAACTGAGTTGAGCGGCTTGTCCGCTCAAACCCTACTTATGCCCTTTGGGTATAAAGCTGAGTTGAGCAGCCTGTCTGCTCAAACGAAACTTATGCCCTTTGGGTATAAAAAGTTGAATCGCGCTTGACGAGCGATCTTGCTGCTTGATGATGAAATATCGGTTACGTTTTTGTCCAGTACGGCGGCAAGCCCTTGATGCGCCGGCCCAGGTCAATCAGCTTGCGAGTCGCTCCTTCCCCGATCACGTTCCATAATATCAAGCGCAGATAAACTCTTATCATCGCCGTCATCCAGGAGAATCCGGGCAAATACAGGCCGTGCATTTTCTGGGCGCGCCTGATGTCCCACATCGACTCGATAGAATTTGCTGGGCTGCTGCTGAGCCCGCCCTGGCGCATTCCCACTATAATACCGGGAACAAACAGCGCATCGGCTTCCTTCAGCTCGCGCAACAATAATTCGTAATCGCCGCCGATGCGGAACGACTCATCAAAATTTCCGTGCTGCTCAAATAAACTGCGCCGATGCATTAAACCGGGATGCGGAATGCTCATGACCTGTTTAAAACGCCGTTTTGCATCTTGCCACGGCTCGCCGATCGGATACAGTTCTTCCCCCTCATTGTTAAGCAGCATGATTTGCCCATAGGCGATGCGAATGTCGGAAGGAATCGTCGTTAATTGCGAAGCCATTCGCTCCAGTACTTGGTTATCCCAAAAAAAGTCATCCGCGCCGAAAAAGCACATCCATTCGCCTTTTGCCTGCGCCAGACCTTTGTTCCAGGCATTATAGATGCCGCGGTCCGGCTCGGAGACCCAATAGCCGATCCGCTCGCGATTGGCCTCCAGCAGATCGACAGTTCCGTCTTTAGAGCCGCCGTCGATAATAATCAGCTCTTTATTGGCATAGGTTTGCTGCGCGACGCTATCGATACAATGCTGCAGCGTTTTGGCACCGTTAAAAACAGCGATGATGATAGATATTAGCGGGGCGTCTTCTTGTGTCATTGTTTACGAATACTATTATCAGGAGAATCCCGAATTAACCGGCGTTTGTTTGATCCCAGAGATCGTCAAGCTTCTTGCGCAATTCCGGATAAACCGTATTGCCGTTAACATGATGCCTGTCCCATACGTAAATAAACTTCAGCATGAAATAGCAAATATAAGCCAACGCCAAGCCAACGCCATCCCAACCTAAAAGCAAGGTGCGGCGACGGAAAACGACGGTAAAAATCGATTTCAATACGTCAATAAACGAACGTCTTAAAGCTTGGTTGCGATCAATCGATTCGTCATGTTCGGCTTCATAGCGCGTATAGCGGATTGTCCGGTTGATAAAATCATCCGCATCCCTGTTGGTGCAGTGATACAGCAGCTCATCCTCGTCTAAAAAAGGCATGTCGTAGATTTTATCGCTGTTATAACCGATCTCATGATGCAGCTTCGTGCTTAACTTCAAAGCGGACTTTCTGATCAGCGTATATTTACGCACCGCCATCCAAGGCGATTTGCGGCTTCTTATGCCCAACGAATATATCCCGTAAGGCATGCCGATCACATCGTATTCAAAACCGCTGTCCGACGTGAGCTTGGTTATTTCCTCGGCTAGGCGCGGATGGATCAGCGTCGACGCGGTCGGGAACAGCACCCACTCGCAAGTCCCGTGAGTTGAATAGTTTTGGACGATATTCTCGCTGGCCTGGGTAAACGGGACTGTGACAACTTGAGTCGCATATTTTTCGGCAATCTCGCGCGTACGGTCTGTCGAGTGTTTGTCGAATACAATCAGTTCCTCCGCCCAAGAGAAATTTTTTAAGCACGACTCAATACGCGCTTCTTCGTTGAAGACTTCCAGGAAAACGGTGACATTTGATTTCTGCATAAATAGGTCGTTGTAGGGGCTAGTGAGAAACGGCTCGTGCAGTCCTTAGGTAGAGAACGTACATATAATACACCACGGCCCATTGGGAAATAAGCAACGGCGCGCCAATGGTCAGGATCGAAATTCTTGACGACCAATACAAGCCGCCGAAACAGGCCAGCATTGATAAAACACCGACCAGCGAAGAAGCGAGTATTTTTTTCGTATTGCCAATCAAAGTGATATGAACCATCAATGCGCCGATAATCAAATTACCCCCGTCCGTCACCACGCCAAACAATAGCAGAATCCAGTGTTGCGCAAAGCCGGGATTAGTCAATAACCGCACCGCAAACTCGCCGAACGCGGCAGAAACCAGCATTACGCCCACTATCACCGCAATCGCCCCTTTTAAATATTTGGACGTGTATTGACCCGAAGTTTTGTAAATCAACGGCGTGAATTGCTGGCTGTAAACAAGCGAAGCGGCGCCAATCGCGGCGCTGCCGATATTCGCTATCGTTGCGAACGCGCCGACTTCTTCGGCAAACCCTAACGGCACTAAAATCAGCCGATACCCTTGCAGCTGAAGCCAATTGCAAACCGCGCCGATAGAAAAAGGATAGGAAAAATCGAAAACTTCTTTAGCACGTATCCGATAATCCGAAGCAGCAATAAATACCCGGTACTTATAGGCTTTGTAGAATAAATAACCGCAAGACAAGCCCAGCGCAATTAACCAGGCCTCGATCAACAGCGCTTCATCCGCGTCAAAATACCGGACCAGCACATAAAACAACAGCACCTTCAAGACCGCTTCTTGAACGAAGCTGACCGACACGCAATTCCTGTGCTCCAGGTTGTTCAAGGTGTTCCTTAGCGCTTGCAGCACATACAAAGCAACAGCCAAAGCCGAGACAAGCGCCGCGTAAACGACATAGCCCGGTTTAACGGCCGCACATATTGCAATGGCCGGCAGCGAAAAACATAAATAAAGCGCGACCAATCTGCCGTTAAACCTCAACAGCGGCCGGGCGCTTCCGGATGCGTCCCTGACCTTAGCCAGATTGGCTTGCTGATAATAATCCACCGGGACAAATACTATCGCGTTGGCTGAATAAGACACTGTCAGCAGGAAAAAATAGACGCCCAACTGCTCGGCGGCCAAGTAATTGGTATACAGCTTGACGTTGACCAACTGGAGCAATATGACCAGCATCCTGGCCACGGCACTGAGAACGGCGTCTTTCATCTACTTTCCGGCGGAATTGACCGGAACCGGCGCAGGCTTTGGCAACGATAACGACAGCTGTTGCAATATTGCGGCCGCCTCCCGGACGATGCCGTCTATCGACGACAGCCCGGGCCGGTAGCCGAAATCGGCGGCACGGGTGTTCAACGAATAATAATGCGGCTTGCCGCCGGTCGCGTTGACGCCGGCGCTTGCTTCGATTGTTCGGTAGCGCAGCCCGAACTCCTGCTGCATCACCGCCAGCAACGCCGGCTTATCGACCGGCGCCAGCGTATAGCAATCGACGGCCGCGTTGGCGGCGGGCGCGGCTATCAGCGCCGAAACCAGCCGGTGGAAATCGGCCGGATGCAGGTAATCGCGGACAATGTAATCGGCTGAAATTTGCAGCACGGCGTCGTCGCGGATCGAACGCAACATATCGGTTATCAGGAAGCGCGCCGACAGATCCTGGCTGCGGCTGAAATAATTGAACACGCGAATATCGACAATAGCCCGTTCGGGCAACGCGCGGTGCCGGCATTCGGCGTGCAGCTTGGCGACGCCGTACCATGCCTGCGGCTCCAGGCCGTTGATCGCGACGACGGCCTGTGTGTCCTTAGTCGCCGGTTCGTTGAAACCGGTGCCGTAAGCCGCGCCGCTGCTCAAAAACAGGTAGCGGCATTGAGGATGGGTTTGCAAATAATCCAGCACCAGCTGATCGAAACGCCAAGTGATGTCGAAGATCGCATTGCCCAGCGCCTGCGCCTGCGCCGGATTGCCGACGCCGACGAAGTTGATGACGACATCGAAGTCGTGGCCGGCAAATGCGCCGAAATCGTCTACCGGATAGCGTCCCGGCAAACCTTGCATCAGCAGCCAGCTCAAAACCTCGGCCGGGCGGCGCGCGAACAAATGCAGTTGCCTGTCCTGCTCCACCGAGAAAGCGACAATTAAGTCCCTGGCGATCTGGCTGGTTGCTCCGAGAATGGCGATCCGGGTCATGCGCTCAAGCGTCCAATGGCGGAAACTGTTTGTCCAGTTTCGAACCAAACGCCAGCCGCGGCCTGCATTCGGTCGCACCGTCCATGATAATTTCGATCAACAGCGGGCCGTTGCGTTCGGGGATCAGGTTCAGCGCGCGCTCGGTTTCTTCGGCGTTTTCGGCGCGGAGGGCCTCGATGCCGTAAGCCCTGGCAATATCGGTGAACGACGGGCTGCTGTAGCCTTTTTGCGTAGACTGGTTGCGGCCGTCGAAGTACATGTCCTGGAAATTTTTGACCATGCCCAGCACCGAATTGTTCATGACGATGATCGTCAAATCCAAATCCATGCGCTTCAGCGTGTCCAGCTCCTGGATATTGATTTGCAGGCTGCCGTCGCCGGTAATCACGACCGCTTTATGCCGCGATTGCAGGGCGATGCCCAACGCGGCCGGCAACGCAAACCCCATTGCTCCCATGCCGCCGCTGTAATGGACCGCCTGTCCCGGCGACAGGCGCAAGCTTTGCGCGGCCCACATCTGGTGGTTGCCGACGTCGCAAACGTAATCGACCGGGCGCCCGGCCAAAACCCGGTTCAACTGCTTGACCACTTCGCTGGGGCTGATAGTCCAGTCCGCATATTCGTTAATTTGCGCCTTTTCGCGTTGCGCCGCCAGTTCGGCCGGCCAGCATTTGTCCAGCGCCGGGAATGTGCCCAATTGCAACGGAAACGCGCGGAAAAAACTATCCGCCGATGCGCAGATATTTAGATCGGCGCGAACCCGGTTATTCAATTGCGCCGGGTCGATGTCGATCTGGACGATAGCCGCGTTGCGGGCGAAATCGCCGGTGTCGGCACCGGTCTGGCGCACGTCCAGCCGCGCGCCGACGACGATCAGCAGGTCGCAGTTCTGCACGGCCCAATTGGCTTCGCGGTTGCCGTAACTGCCTATCATGTTGAAGTAATTTTTGCCGGCGACAACCCGTTCGTGGCCCATCAGCGTCGATACGTACGGAATGTCCAGCGCATCGGCTGCGGCCAGCCACGGCGCCATCGCATCGGCCCAGCGCGCGCCGCCGCCGATACACAGCAGCGGCCGCTGCGCCTCCAGGCACAGCGCTTGCAGGCGTTCCAGCTCGTCCGAGGACGCTTCCGTCCCTGCGTCGATGTCCAGCGGCACATTCAGCCAGTTCCCGACCAACGCATCCGGAATATCGACGCGTTGCACGTTATTCGGAATATCCAGCAATACCGGGCCTTGACGGCCGCTCAACGCCAGCGACAACGCTTTGTGCAGTTGCGACAGTAAATCTTCGGGACTATCGACGCGCGCCGCATATTTGGTCAGCGACCGCGCCAGTTCGACGATATCCAGCTCCTGGAAACCCTGCTGCCGGATCGCCAGCTCGCCCCGGAGCTCATGGGTATTGACTTGGCCGGTGATGAACAGGCAGGGCACCGAATCGAACCAACAGCTGCCGATGCCGGTCAGCAGGTTCGTAGCTCCAGGACCGCTGGTTCCCATCGCCAGCGCGACGGTCTTGCCTTTGCTGTGCCGGGCCACGCCTTCGGCCGCGAACGCCGCCGCTTGCTCGTGATGCATCGAAACGATGTCGAACTGCCCGGATTCGGCGAAGCTGTCCAACATATGGGTGATCATGCCGCCGACGAGTTCGAAACAAGTCCGGACCCGGTGGGCGGTCAAAAATCTGGCGAGCGCGTCGGAAGCTTTCAAATCAAATCCCGCCGGTTACGATTTTACGCCCAGGAACGCTTCGATTTGCCCGGCCGCGTAATCCAGCATTTGCTCGCTCAAGCCGGGGTAGACGCCGATCCAGAACGTGTTGTTCATGATGTCGTCGGTGCGGGTCAAGTCGCCGCTGATGCGGTAATTACGGCCTTTGAAATACGGCTGGCGGGTCAGGTTGCCGGCGAACAGCAAGCGCGTGCCGATTTTGTGCCGGTCCAGGTGTTTCAACAGCTCGACGCGCTCGATGCCGGCTGACGCCTTGATCGTAATCGGGAAGCCGAACCAGGACGGCTCGCTACCGGCGGTAGCTTCGGGCAGGACCAGCTTGTCCGCGCAGGATTGCAGCCGTGTTTTCAGGTAGTCGAAATTGCGTTTGCGCGCAACGATAAAGTCCGGCAAACGGTCCATCTGCGCCAGCGCGCAAGCGGCCTGCATGTCGCTGATGTTCAGGTTGTAACCCAAATGCGAGTAGGTGTATTTGTGATCGTAGCCCTTAGGCAGGTCGCCGAGTTGCCAACCGAAACGCCGGCGGCAGGTGTCGTCGCAACCGGGCGCGCAATAACAATCGCGGCCCCAATCGCGGAACGATTCGACAATTTTTTTCAGCTTGCGGTCTTTGGTGAAAACGATGCCGCCTTCGCCCATCGTGATATGGTGGGCCGGATAGAAGCTGCACGTCGCGATATGGCCGAACGTGCCGACATGCCGGCCTTGGTACAGCGAACCCAGCGCGTCGCAGCAATCCTCTATGACCCATAGCTTATGCCGCTCGGCAACCGCCATCACTGCATCGAGGTTATACGGGTTGCCCAGCGTATGCGCAATCATGATCGCGCGGGTACGATCGGTTAGCGCCGCCTCGATTTTTTCGGCGTCGATGTTGTAAGTCGGAATATCGACGTCGACGAACACCGGCACCATGCCGTTCTGCAAAATCGGGTTGACGGTGGTCGGAAAACCGGCCGCGACGGTAATGACTTCGTCGCCCGGCTGCAACGCGCGCTCGCCCAGTTTGTCCGAGGTCAGCGCGGTAAACGCCAGCAGGTTGGCCGCCGATCCTGACGTGGTCGTCAATGCGTACGGCACGCCGACGAATTCGGCGAAACGCTGTTCGAACGCTTTGTTGAAGCGCCCGGTCGTCAGCCAACCGTCCAGCGAGGCGTCGACCATGTTGATCAACTCGCCGGCGCCCAGCACTTTGCCGGACGGCGGGATTACGCTGAAGCCCGGTTCAAAGTCCGAGGACTTGTATTTATGTTCGGCGAAATTTTCCACGTTAAACGCGGTCGCCGCCCGCAACACTTCGTCGAGTTTTTTGCTGTTGACGCTGGCGACTTTGCGGCAAATCCGTCTTTGTACAGTGATGGCTTTATCGACGCGCACGAGGCTATCGCGTTTTAGCGCCCCCTCGGCCAAGTCGCCGGCCGTAATCAGAACAGCCGCGGCATCGGCAGCGTAAGCGTCGACTTCGGTGGTGATATAGGCCACGTTCACATCGTCGCTTTTGCTGCGCCGGTTAGAACCGATAACCAAGCCCGGCCTGACTTTGCCGCCGGCCTGATCGGAATAAGGGAAACTCAGCAGGACAATATCACCGAGCTTTGGCATCGAACAGCTCCTCCCAATCGACGTTGTTATCGTCTTCGGTATCGAAAAAACTCGCCAGGCCGATTGCCTGGAATTCCTGTTCGGGCTTGTCGGCAGCGGCGCGCAGCGATTCGGCCATGCCGCTCGCCTGGTCGTTCTTATCGAGTACAACGACAAACAGCTCAGCCTCGCTGCCGACTCCGACTAACGGCGAAAGCAACTGAATGTTGCCTTCTTTGTAAATCGCTTTGATAGCTTGCATGGTTAAGCTCCTTTATGGGTTTGATAATCCGCAATCTGCGCCAAGGTTATCTCGCGCATATTCAGGTTTTGTTGATAGGCCTTGTACCAAGCGACTATTTTATCGAGCGCGCAATCCAGGTTCCATCTCGGCTGCCAATCCAAATGGGCTTTGGCTTTCGAGCAATCCAGCTTCAGGTAATGCGCCTCGTGCGGGTGTAGGCCTTGATCCAGCACCCAGCCGGCGCCCTCGCCCCAGGAAGCGGTCAGGTTTTCGACTATCCACTGCACGGGTTTTGCGTCTTCGCTGTTCGGACCGAAATTCCAGGCTTCGGCGTAGGCCGCGCCGTCGGAGTACAGTTTCTGCGCCAACAGCAAATAGCCGGACAACGGCTCCAGCACGTGCTGCCACGGACGGATCGCATGCGGATTGCGGATAGGCACCGGCTGGCCTTGCATGATCGCGCGCATGATGTCGGGGATCAGCCGGTCCCCGGCCCAGTCGCCGCCGCCGATCACGTTGCCGGCCCGGGCCGAAGCCAGCGCGACGCCGTGCTCGGGAAAATTGCCGGGATTGAAATAAGAACTGCGATATGCGGCCGCGACCAGCTCGGCGCAGCCTTTGCTGTTGCTGTAGGGATCGTAGCCGCCCATCGCTTCGTTTTCCCGGTAGCCCCAGGCCCATTCGCGGTTTTCGTAGCATTTGTCGCTGGTCACGTTGACGATCGCGCGCACGCTGTCGGTCAATCGGGCCGCTTCCAGCACGTGCACGGTGCCCATTACGTTGGTCGAGTAGGTTTCGATTGGATTGGCGTAGGAATAGCGCACCAGCGGTTGCGCCGCCATATGAATGACGATTTCGGGTCGGTATTTTGCAAATGCGCCGGACAGCGCCGCGAAGTCGCGGATGTCGGCTTCGATGCTGATCATGCCGTCGGCGACGTCGGCGACCTCAAACAGGCTCGGCTCGGTCGGCGCCGGTAGCGCATAACCGGTCACTTTCGCCCCCATCTCTTGCAGCCATAGTGAAAGCCAGCCACCCTTGAAGCCGGTATGGCCGGTCAGCAGCACGGTTTTACCGGCCCAGAATGACGGATCTACCATATTTTCCACGGCGCCTGCCCGCTTGCCCATAAGGCTTCAAGATAAGTTTTATCGCGCAGCGTATCCATCGGTTGCCAGAAGCCGGAATGAAAAAAAGCCGCCATTTGCCCTTCTTGGGCCAGCCGCTCCATTGGTTCGCGCTCCCAGACCGTATCGTCGCCGTGGATATAATCGAGCACTTTCGCGGACAGCACGAAAAAACCGCCGTTGACCCAATTGCCGTCGCCTTGCGGTTTTTCCTGAAAACCGGTAACGCTGCTGCCGTCCAGGTTGAGCGCGCCGAACCGGCCCGGCGGCTGCATCGCGGTCAGCGTCGCCAGCTTGCCGTGTTGTTTGTGGAATTCGACCAGCGCGGTGATGTCCACGTCGCCGATGCCGTCGCCGTAAGTGCAGCAAAAATCCTCGCCGTCCAGGTAATCGGCGACGCGCTTGATGCGGCCGCCGGTCATCGTGTCCTCGCCGGTATCGACCAGCGTGACCCGCCACGGCTCGGCATTGCGCTGGTGCACTTCCATGTTGTTATGTTGCATGTCGAAAGTCACGTCGGACATATGCAGGAAGTAGTTCGCGAAGTATTCTTTGATCACGTAACCTTTGTAGCCGCAGCAGACGATGAATTCGTTAATGCCGTGCTCGGAATAGATTTTCATGATGTGCCAAAGCACCGGCCGGCCGCCGATTTCGACCATCGGCTTGGGCCTGACCGTGGTTTCCTCGCTGATGCGTGTGCCTAATCCGCCGGCAAGAATGACCGCTTTCATTGGACTCCCATGCGCAGTGCGGCCAGCGCTGTAAAGGCTTCCGGTATAGGGTAGTGATGGTTGCCGACGAACAGGCCGTTGCGGTCGATATGCTCGGCGTTTTTCAGCGTGCCGTACACTTCCGAGTCGAAATATTGCACGACTTCGTTTTTGGCGAAGTTGCCGGCGACGATAGGCCGGCATTCGAAACCCAATTCGTTCAATTCGGCGACCAACTCCTTGCGCGTCAATACGCTACCCGGACGGATCACCAGGCTGAAGCCGAACCAGCTGCTTTCGCCAATTTCGCGTTGGATAAGGAGTTCAGGATGATCGCTTAACGCCGCTTGCAACAGTTTGCCGTTGTTGCGGCGCTCCTCGACCATTTCCGGCAAACGCTTCAATTGCGCGACGCCCAACGCGCCTTCCAGTTCCAGCGGGCGCACGTTGTAGCCGGGCAGCACGAAGCGGAACGATTCCTCGAACGGATCGTCGCTTTTGTCGGCGCAAACCAGGTTGTGCTTGGGCAGGTTGCGCGTCCAGCCGTGCGCCCTGAGCGACAGCAGGATTTGGTACAGTTCGTCGTCGTCGGTGACGATCAAACCGCCTTCCATCGTCGAAATATGGTGACTGAAAAAAGAGCTGAAACTGCCCATCACGCCGAACGTGCCGGTGTGCTTGCCGTTGAATTTCGCGCCCATCGACTCGCAGTTGTCTTCGATCAGCACGATGTCGCGCCCGCCGATGATGCGGTCGATGCGGCCGAAATCGTTCGGATTGCCGAGCAGGTTCACGGCCATGATTGCGCGGGTTTTATCGGTGACGGCCTGTTCCAATTGCTCCAGGTCGTAGTTCAACGTGTCCAGGTCAATATCGACGAATTTGATCTTCAGGCCGTATTGGTACAGCGGGTAATAGGTCGTGCTCCAGGACACCGCCGGTACGATCACTTCGTCGCCGCGTTGCAGTTTCAGCGCCGGGTTCTTGGTATAGAACAATGCCGCGACCATCAGCAGATTGGCCGACGATCCGGAATTGACCATCACGCAATGCCGGCTGCCGGTATAGCCGGCGAAGTCGCGCTCGAAAGCCCGCACATTCTCGCCCATCGTAAACAAGCCGGAAGCGATGACGCGCTGCATCGCGTCCAGCTCTTCCTTATCCCAGGAAGCGGTGGCTAACGGAAATTTGAAACTCACTACCGACATACTTGCAAATAAAATTGGTAGGTTTGTTCGATGCCGCTTTGCAAATCGTGGCGCGCCGACCAGCCCCAGGCTTGTTGCCGCTCGATACTTGTCAGTTTGCGCGCCATGCCGACGGGCTTGCTAAGATCGTGCACGAACTCGCCGTCGTAGCCCATGACTTCGGCCGCGGCCCGGTAGTATTCGTTGATCGTGTAATCGAAACCCAGGCCGACGTTCATCACGTCCGGCAGCGCATCAAACTGCGTGATCGCGCGCACGATCGCATCGGCCAGATCGCCTGCATATAAAAACTCGCGCCGGGCGCTGCCGTCGCCCCAGATTTCGACGCTACGCTGCCCGCATTGCTTGGCCTGGTAGACTTTATGGATGATCGCCGGCACCAGGTGCGAATGCGCCGGGTCGAATTTGTCGTGGCGCCCGTACAGATTGCACGGAATCAGCGTCTTGTATCGGTAGGCCGCGTCTTCGCGCATAATATATTCACACAGCCTGGCAGTGACCACTTTGGCCAGCGCGTAGCCTTCGTTGGTCGGTTCCAGCTCGCCTTTCAGCACCATGTCCTCGCCCAACGCTTCGGAATGATTGCGCGGATACATGCAGGAACTGCCGAGGTTGATCAGGCGCTTGACGCCTGCCTGCCGCGATGCACCGACGATATTGCGGCCCATGTCGAGGTTGTCTAGCAAAAAGCCGACCGGCTCGCGCATGTTGGCCTGGATGCCGCCGACTTTGCCGGCCGCATGGATGACCATGTCGGGCCGGTGCGTTTGCAAATAGCTTTGCACAGCGCCGAAGTCGCGCAAGTCCAGCTCGCGGCTGTTCGGCGCGAGCATCTCGAACTCGCCGATTTCCGAATGTTCGAGCAAATTCCGCCCGACCATGCCGCCGCCGCCCGTCAATAATATCCGCATCTTGCTCATGCTGATCTTCGCGATTATTCGTTATAGTTCGGCACGTTGTAGCCGTGCTTCTTGACCAGCTCGTCGCGCTCGGCCGATTCCAGATCGGCGCGAACCATTTCGCCGACCAGTTCGTCGAAACTGATTTTAGGCGTCCAACCGAGTCTGGTTCGGGCTTTGGTTGCATCGCCGAGCAAGGTTTCCACTTCGGTCGGACGGAAATAGCGCGGATCGACCGCGACGATGCATTTGCCGGATGCGTCGTAGCCTTTTTCATCGACGCCTTCGCCGCGCCAGGTAATCGCCATGCCCAACTCTTTGGCCGCCGCATTGACGAAGTCGCGCACGCTGTATTGCACGCCGGTGGCAATGACGAAATCTTCCGGCTGCTCCTGTTGCAGCATCAGCCATTGCATCTCGACGTAATCCTTGGCGTGGCCCCAATCGCGCAATGCGTTCATGTTGCCGAGGTACAGGCATTCTTGCAGGCCCAGCTTGATCCGGGCCAGTGCGCGAGTGATTTTGCGCGTGACGAACGTTTCGCCGCGTATCGGCGATTCGTGGTTGAACAAAATGCCGTTGCAGGCGTAGATGCCGTAGGCTTCGCGGTAATTGACCGTGATCCAGTAGGCGTACAGCTTGGCGACTGCGTAAGGGCTACGCGGATAAAACGGCGTGGTTTCTTTTTGCGGGATTTCCTGGACCAAACCGTACAACTCGGACGTGGACGCCTGGTAAAAACGGGTCTTATTTTGCAAACCCAGAATACGGATTGCTTCCAGGATGCGCAACGCGCCCAACGCGTCTGAGTTGGCGGTGTATTCCGGCTCCTCGAACGAAACCGCGACGTGGCTTTGCGCAGCCAGGTTGTAGATTTCGTCCGGCTGCACTTTCTGGATGATATGGGTCAGGCTGGACGAATCGGTCATGTCGCCGTGGTGCAAATAGAACGGCTTGCCCTGCTCGTGCGGATCTTGGAACAAATGGTCGATACGCGCGGTGTTGAACAGCGAACTGCGGCGTTTGATGCCGTGGACTTCATAGCCCTTGTCCAACAGCAATTCGGCCAGGTAGGCGCCGTCCTGCCCGGTCACGCCGGTAATTAATGCTATTTTAGTCATTGGCTTAAAGCCCTGTCGTAGGTATCGTCGAAACGCACGATATCGTCTTCGCCGACGTAGTCGCCGCATTGCACCTCGATGATTTGCAACGGGAAGCTGCCCGGATTTTCCAGGCGATGCCTGTGCGTCTTGGGAATATAAGTGGATTGGTTCGGCTCCAGTTGGATTTCCTGCGTGCCGTTAGTAATCTTGGCAATGCCGGACACAACCACCCAATGCTCGGAGCGGTGTTTGTGCATTTGCATCGACAGCTTCGCGCCGGGATTGACGACAATGCATTTGATTTTGAAATTAGGACCTTCTTCAAGAATCGTATAAACGCCCCACGGACGGTGTACCGTCAAGTGCGTTTCGGTCAAGTGCGGATGGTTTTTCTGCACCTCGGCCACGATTTGCCTGATGTCTTCCGAACGGCTGCGATCGCAAACCAGCGTCGCGTCGGCGGTCTGGATCACGGCGATATTGTTGAGGCCCAGCGTCGCCAGCAAACCGTGGGACGTCCACAACAGGCTGTTTTGCGTATCCAGCGTCAATACGTCGCCCTGGGTCATATTGCCGGCCTCGTCCTTACCGCGATGCAGGTAAATCGACTCCCAACTGCCAAGGTCGTTCCAGCCCATCGCCACCGGCACGACCGCTACTTTGCCAGCTTTTTCGGCCAAACCGTAATCGATGGACAGGTTAGGAAGGTCGCCGTAACAGGCTTTGACGTCGGACGCTCCGGACATTGCTGTAATCGCCTGGTGGATCGCCGGCTGATGTTGCGCCAGCATCCGCATGAAATCACCGGCGCGGAATACGAACATGCCGCTGTTCCACAAATAGCCGTCGGCTACGAAACGCTTGGCGTTATCGAAGTCGGGTTTTTCGACGAAGCGGGATACGTTCAACACCCGGTTGGCCGCGCCGTCGAGATTTAACGACGCGCCCGGATGGATATAACCGTAGCCGGTCGCCGGCTCGGTCGGCGTGATGCCGAGCAATACCAAGTAGCCTTGTTTGGCCGCGAGTTCGGCCGACCGCCAGGCGGAAAGAAAGCTGTGTTCGTCGCTAATCGCATGGTCGGACGGAAACACGCCGATCAATGCGTCCGGGTCCTGCTTGAATATTTCCCAAACCGCCCAGGCGATTGCGGGCAGCGTGTTGCGCGCGCAAGGCTCGGCCAGTACCGAAGCCGGCAGCGCGGCATCGAGTTCGGCCAGTTGGCCTTTGACTTCGAACTTGTGGTCTTGATGGGTTACCGTCAACAAACGGCCGGCATCGACATGATTCAGCACGCGCGATGCGGTTTGCTGCAATAAGGTTTGATCGCCGTTGAGCGGGAGCAATTGCTTTGGACGTAATGTACGCGAAAGCGGCCAAAGGCGGCTGCCGCTACCTCCGGCAAGAATAACGGCATAGCTGTTACCCCTCATCTTATCAGGCATGGGGCGATGTAAAAGCAGCGTAATGAAGCGAAAATAATAGAGGTATTATCTGTAAAGAAATTATCAAGGACAAGGCCGACCGAACTACTTGACTCACTAAAACACCTCTTATTAATTGCCTTTTAATATTAAGCGGACTCTGCTCCGAGCCCTATTTATTATTCAATGGTTCTACAAGCAAACCAGCTTTTAGCCTGGGATATGTGTTATTGAGGCGTTAGCCCCAACCATGTTTTTACTCTAACGCAAGAATAAACTTCCACTGGTCTTCGCTAACAGGCATTATCGATAATCGGTTGCCGCGCCTTACCAGTGCAAGACCCGACAACTCCTGACGATCTTTTAATTCTTTCAGCGTGATCGTGCGGGACAAGGTCTTGACATATTTAACGTCAACCATGATCCAGCGGGGATGTTCAGGATCGCTTTTCGAATCGAAATGCTTGTCATCCGGATCGAAAGCGGAAAAATCGGGATAGCCTTCTTTAACTATTTCCATGATGCCGACTATGCCCGGCACATCGCAGTTGGAATGATAGAAGAAGACTTGGTCGCCCAATTTCATGTCATCCCGCATCATATTCCTGGCCTGATAATTACGTACGCCGTCCCAATGCTCGGTCCGGTTAGGCTTATTGTATAAATCATTAATGCCGAACGTATCGGGTTCGGATTTCATTAGCCAGTAGTTCATGGGGATTTATTTATCGGAAGCGGTTATTTTATGGTGCATCTCCCGCCTGCGCCGTAATGTGCTTTCGTCCTTGAACCGGAGGTTCAAGTGGGGACATGGCCGGCACATCAGGCTTCCCGTACAAAACGGGCATGCTCACCAATACTGGTATCCGCCCCCGGGGTTAAAACAGGTTCAGGAAACACCCAGCACACTCTCGAACGCCGCAGGAGATGCAGGACGCTATTTTAGCGTGTTTACTGATTTTCTAAAACGTTTTCTATCTTCTGAGCCATTTTCGCCAGACATTCGCCCAACGTCCGGTTCAGCATCTCATTCTGGCTTTTCATCAGTTGTAACTCATGAGCCAAATTAAGCGCCGCCATCACCGCAATTCTGTCGGCGCCGGCCACTTTGCCCGAATCCCTCATTTGACGCATTTGCGCATCGAGCTGTTGGGCCGACTGAATCAAGTCGCTTTGTTCGTCCGGATCACAGGCAATTTTATATTCTTTACCCATGATAGTCAGCAGTACGGACTGGGGCCTTTTATTCATGATCCATTCTCCATGGCTTTCAATCGGGTAATCATCGCTTCAACGCGGGTTCTGGCCAGCGTGGTTTTTTCCAGAAGCTTGGCCTTTTCCCGGACTAATGAGTCCTGTTTGATTTTTAGCGAACTGTTTTCGTTTTTTACATGAGCATATTGCTCAATAAGCTGATCCAGCTTTTCTTCAAGCTTTTTTAACTCTAAAGATTGATTCGATTCTGTCATGGTGATACTGGGTTGTTGCAGGGAAACGCGTAAAAACATACGCATTACCGGGCGATTCAAGATTAACAAATATTATCCAAGTTAACGATCATGGTAGCATAAGCGATATTTTTAGTCCGCGATAGAATTATTATGTGGAATTTATGACTTACTCGATAATTAATACAATAGTTGTACGTAGCGACGCCGGACTCTCGGCGGCGCAAGCGCACGGCATGGCCTCAGGCATGTTATGCGCCAATGGGCAGGCTCAAAGCGCTGAATGGTTAACCGAACTATTCCGCGATGCGGCGCCTGTGGCCGATGAAGACAAAGCGGTCCTGGTTGGTTTATTCGAGGAAACGCGAAGCTTATTAGCGAGCGATGATTTTGAGTTTGACTTACTTTTGCCCGGCGATGAAGCCTCATTGAGCGAGCAGGTCGAAGCGCTGGTTTACTGGTGCCAAGGCTTTTTATGGGGAGTAGGTTTTACTCATGCCACTTCCGACCTGTCCGAGGAAGCAAGAGAAATATTAAAAGATATTGTCGAATTCACCAAACTGGACATTGAGGCTGAAGGCGAAGATGACGAGAGCGATTTCATGGAAATTACCGAATACATGAGGTCGGCTGTTCTGCTGCTGCGCAGTGAGTTGAATGACGGAGGTGAAAGGCTCAGGGCAAAAGATCCAAGATAAGAATTTTTCAAAATTTTGTCTTTTATCTTGAACCTTAGACCTTTAACCTGAATTTAAAAATGAAACAAAGCGAATTTAAAAAACGCCGCAAGCTGTTGATGCAGCATATCGGCAAAGGCAATATTGCATTGATAGGCAGCGCGTCGGTTAGGACTCGCAACCGGGACGTGAATTACCCGTTCCGTCAAGATAGCGACTTCTATTATTTGACCGGTTTTAATGAACCCGATTCCCTGGCTGTTTTTATTCCCGGCCGCAAGCAGGGCGAATATATTTTGTTTTGCCGCGAATTCGATGAGAAAAAAGCCCTGTGGGAAGGCGCCCATGCAGGCCTCGAGGGCGCTACCACGCATTATAAGGCCGACGATTCTTTTCCGATCGACGATCTGGACGATATTTTACCCGGCATGCTCGAAGACAAAGGCAAGGTCTATTATCCGATTGGCCGCGATTCCGACCTTGACCACAACTTACTGGTCTGGATAAATCATATCCGCAGCCAGTCCAGAACCGGCGTTACCGCGCCGGGAGAGCTGGCTTCGCTGGAGCACATCCTTCACGAGATGCGGCTATTCAAGAGCCCCGAAGAGCTGAAGCTGATGCGCCGCGCCGCTGAAGTTTCCGCCAACGCTCATGTCAAAGCGATGCAAAAATGCAAACCCGGCATGTATGAATACCAGATAGAGGCGGAAATCATTTATCACTTTATTCAGGGCGGTTTGCGTGCGGTTGCTTACCCGTCGATTGTCGCCGGCGGAAAAAATGCCTGCGTACTGCATTACACTGAAAATGCCGATAAATTACAAAGCGGCGATTTACTGCTAATCGACGCCGGCGCCGAATGCGATCATTACGCCGCCGACATCACCCGCACGTTCCCGGTTTCCGGAAGCTTTAGCGAACCGCAAAAACAGCTTTACCAACTGGTCTTGGATGCCCAAGCGGCGGCAATCGAACAGATCAAACCCGGCTCTCCATGGCATCTGGCGCACGACGCCTCGGTTGAGGTACTGACCAAAGGCTTGGTCTCGCTGGGGCTGCTCAAAGGCAAAGTGTCAAAGCTAATCAAGGATGAAAAATACAAACAGTTTTACATGCACAGGATCGGTCACTGGCTGGGTATGGACGTGCATGACGTCGGCGACTATAAACTGGACAAGGAATGGCGCTTGCTGGAGCCCGGCATGGTGCTGACCATCGAACCGGGATTATATATCCCCGAAGATTGCCAGACCGTTGACGAGCAATGGCGCGGCATAGGCATACGTATCGAAGACGATGTGCTGGTCACCGCCGACGGGCATGAAATATTAACCGGCGGCGTCCCTAAAACCATTGCGGAAATTGAAAGCTTAATGCAGGCGAGCTGATGCAACATGATTATGATTTATTGATTGTCGGCGGCGGCTTGGCAGGCAACTGCCTAGCCTTGGCGTTAAAAAACAGCGGCTTATCGATTGCGATAGTTGAAGCAAACACCCGCGAACAGCATCGCAGCTCTCCGGCAGGCGACAGGGCTTTGGCCTTGGCTGCCGGCACCGTAAAAATGCTTGAAACGCTGGATATCTGGCAAGGCGTCAGTCGGGCCGCCACCGCGATCAAAGATATTCATGTTTCCGATCGCGGGCACTTCGGCAAAGTCAGGCTTTCGGCGCGAAAAGAAAATGTGGAGGCATTGGGTTATGTCATCACTGCGCGGGATATTGAAACCCATGTCGCCCAACTGGTTAGTGAGGCCGATATAGAGCTGATTTGCCCTGCCCGGCTGATCGGGCTGATGGCGGGTAATGATTCAGTCAATGTCAGCCTGAAAAGAGAAGACGAGTCGTTGGCTTTAACCGCCAAGCTGCTGGTCGGCGCCGATGGCGGCAACTCCTCGGTCCGTAATTTGCTGGAAATATCCCAGCACGTTATCGAATACGGGCAAACTGCGTTGGTTACGACGGTAAAATCATCGCTAGCCCACAACAATGTCGCATACGAGCGCTTTACCGCTTCCGGGCCCTTAGCCTTGTTGCCGATAGGTACTCATCATTGCGCCGTGGTCTGGACACGTTCCAGCGAAGATGCCGACAGGCTAATGTCCGGTAGCGAAACGGACTTTCTGGCCGCGCTTCAACAATGCTTCGGTTATAGACTGGGCCGGCTTGGCTTGACCGCGCCTCGGCGGGCCTTTCCGTTGTCACTGATACGTGCGGAAAAAATGACCGCCGATAGAACCGTGGTTATCGGCAATGCGGTGCATCAACTGCATCCGGTTGCCGGCCAGGGATTTAACCTGGGCCTTCGCGACGTTATGCAGCTAGCCGAAATGATCATTAAACAATATCAGGCGAATCAAGACATCGGCGCCGCAGATTTTCTAAAGGCTTACGCCGACTCCAGACAGAAAGATCATGACCGAACTATCGGCTTTACCAATAGCGTGGTGCAAATTTTTTCCAACGACTGGCTGGCATTGGCTGCGGCCAGAAACGTCGGCCTGGCGATACTGGACCATATTCCCGCCGCCAAAACATGGCTCGCCCGCCACGCAATGGGCTTGGCAGGGCGCTTGCCCCGCCTTATATAACCCAATGCAACAGGAGAGAGTGCAATGACCGATCGTTATGAAGTGATAGTCTGCGGCGGCGGCATGGTCGGGGCGGCAACGGCCTGCGCCCTCGCACACGGCGGCATCAATGTCGCGCTGTTGGAGCGTTTTAACCCGGACCGGCAATGGCCGCCGGAACCTATCGATATCCGCGTCTCGGCCCTAACCCAAGCCTCCCGGAATATACTGGAAATGCTGGGGGCTTGGCCGGGCATGGTGCAGCGCGGTGTTTGCGCCTACCGGGACATGCGGGTTTGGGATGCCCGTGGCGGCGGCGAATTGCATTTCGATTGTGCCGATACCGCATTCTCCGAATTAGGCCATCTGGTTGAAAACAGAGTCACCGTTGCAGCCCTTTGGGATATGCTGGATACCTTGCCTTCGGCCACGTGCATCACGCCCGCTAAAGTTGTCGATATGCAAGTTGATGAAAACGGCCGGCAATTACGGCTGGAAGACGGCCGGATTCTTGCCGCCGACTTGGTGATCGCCGCCGACGGACGCGATTCCGTCTTAAGAAAGATGGCCGGCATTGAGGTCACCGGCTGGGAATATCACCAGGATGGCCTGGTCGCTACGGTAAGCACCGAAAAAAGCCATCAATTCACCGCCTGGCAACGCTTTCTGGATGAAGGCCCGCTGGCTTTTTTACCGCTAAAAAACGGGCAGTCTTCGATTGTCTGGACTTTAAGTTCGGAAACGGCAAAAAATCATCTGGCGCTTGCCGATCAAGATTTCCTGCAAGTTCTTGAACAAGCTTCCGCTGGAATCTTGGGCAAGATGCTCGACGTAGGCCCGCGCGCGGCATTTCCTTTACGCTTTCAATACGCAAACCGCTATATCGATCAGCGCTTCGCTCTCTGCGGCGATGCTGCTCATGCAATGCACCCTCTAGCCGGGCAAGGCGTCAATGCCGGTTTGTTGGACGCCGCCGCAATTGCGGAACTGATCATCCAAACCAAACAAGAAAAAAGGCCGTTATCCGGTTCGCGTTTTCTTCGCCGTTATGAACGCTGGCGTAAAGGCGACAATCTACTCATGATGTCGAGCATGGATGTACTGAACAAAACCTACGCTATGAGCGCACAGCCCTTCGCTAACCTGCGCTCGATAGGAATGGATACAATTAATAATACGGCCTGGTTAAAGTCTTATTTCAACCATTACGCGATGGGCCTGCGTGCCGACTTACCGAAACTGGCAAAAAAACAGATAGCCTGGTAGCCGCCGGACTTAGCGCTAAGTATCGGACAGATTTGCAGTTTTTTCGAATTAGAGTTTTCCCTACCCTCTGGCTTCTGGTATATTCCGGCACTCGCTGTACGGCTCCTGCTTGTATTATATAAAGCTTGCTTTACCTGCTGCCCAGCGATGTTTAATTTTAAAACTATAAAAAGAAAAATTAACTTTTAAGAGGAGGAGAGCCATTATGACTGAAGGGTTGTTTATATTAACTACCATCTTTGTCGCCTATGTTGTTTATGTAGTTATAGACGAACAAAAAGCAACGACTAAATCCAATGCGCCAACGGCAAAACCCGAAGCGAAAGCAACCGCTATAGAGCAGCCAAAACCGGAAACTGCGGTTATAAAAGAAAAACCGGCCGAAACAAAAACCGTTGTCCCTAAGGCTGCAGCAACAAAATCAGTAACAACCAAAGCGGCAGCGACTAAAACAACCGCCCCGAAAGGAACGGTCAAGACTTCTACGGCTAAAACCGCCGCTACCAAAGCTGCTGCCGCTAAAAAAACCACCGCAGCAACTCCGAAGGCTAACGGATTAAAAAACCCGAAGACAGGCGAAGTTGCGACGACTTATGGCAATTATCGATTTACTAAGCGCTGGATAAAAGACGCCCTGGTTGAAGAGGGATTGTTGGAGAAGATCTATACAGCCAGTCAGTTGAATGCCGAGACTGAAGCCAAAATAAAAGAGGCCATAGCAAAACTGGAAGCCATGGACAAATATAAAGCGTAATGATCGAACCGCTGAATGCACTATAAAGGGAAGCCTGACAGCTTCCCTTTTTTATATCACAGAAACACCGCTCTTTAGGGAACCATAAACAGGATTGCCTGTCGGCAAACCTGTTCAATGACTGGCATTGCTCATAGATTCGTTAGCTATTCAGCTTGAAAACATGACTATGCCAAGACTACCGCATTAAAATCAATCCAGGTAAAGTCTTCCTGAACATCCTGACCCAATTCCAAAATCGTGTCATCGTCTTCATCGTGATGCCAATTCAACAAAACACTGTTTGGATGAGCTTTGGCATATTCGTTCAATAATTCAAACATGCTGTAAAAGACTTTTGTACTGACACTGTTGAAATACGTAAGTTTGAAATTAAATTCAACAGCATCGCCGTTCAATGATTTTAAATGGCTTTGCAGTTGCCGAAGAATAGGCCGGAAAAATTCGACGCCATTTTCAGGATAAGCTTCGCCGGACATGCTCAGCGTATTGCTTGAAAATTTAAAATTGATTTCCGGTGTATCGGAAGTCGCCGGGATATATATGTCAGTCATGATAGCTCCTCAGATAGTCGCTTTGAGATAAAAACAAGACAATTCATTTTCAAAACCTACCGCCTCTCTAATGGCGTATTGGATAGGTTCGACTGAATCTCTTGCCAATGTTAAGAATCCAAGACCCGCACCTTTGCTGATTGTGTCGCTGCTGTGCCGATCATTTTTTAATTGCGTACGGTAAGCTTGCCTGATTTCGTCGGCGCTCATTTCCAGAATAGGATCAATCTTCTCGCGTATACGTGCTTCATGCTGTTTTTGAATAAAATTCGCACAGATAACAAAATATTTATCGTCTTTCTTTCCGACAATAATCGAGCCTTCCTTGGTATCATCGGAACCAGGCGCACGGGGCGAGTAATGCAGCGCATTTTGTATCATTTCTATGAATGTTGAGAATAACTTGCGGGACCTGGCTCCCTTTTCATCCTGAATTTGCAGTTTTTGTTTTAACGAGTCACTCATGGTGGTGATAACATTCTGCGAAAGGATGCCGCTGTAATAAAAAACAATACCGTTAGCATCGGCTTCTTCGCGGAATACGGTAAACAGATCGATAAGCATAAAATTTTCCGGTTAATTAATATCTGAATCCCATCAGGCAGACGTCGTCGCGCCGCTTCTGCTTGCCCTGATAGTCGTAATAAGCTTGCATGACAATGACCTCCTGCTCCTGCATGGGCTTGAGGTAATTGTCCTGAAGCAAGGCCGAGAAGCGTTTTTTACCAAAAGCGATTTTCTTTGGTCCGCCAATCTGATCGACAAGACCGTCGGTAGTCAGATAAATGCACATCCCCTTGTCCAACAAAAGTTCCTGGTTTGTCCATTCGTAATCCATCGGCGTATCAACATACCCTACCCCTTTGCGATCGGGCTCCATTAACTGCATGTTCGATGATGTGCTGTCTATATAAAACAATGGAGTTTTAGCGCCCGCATAAGTCAGTGTGTTGTTTTGCGTATTAACCCAGCAGAAAGCCGTGTCCATGCCATCGTCGGATTGACCGTTCCGCTTTGCGGAAAACCTGTCGCTATCAAAACCCTCGGCAGCCGGCTGACTTATTTGACCAAGCGCCAATTTGACCTTTTTATTCATTATCGCTAGCGCACCGGCAGGATCGTGACGATTATCTTCGACCAGGATATGGTCGAGAAACGAGGCCATGATCAATGTCATAAATGCGCCGGGAACGCCATGGCCGGTACAATCGATTAATGCGAGAAAAAATCCGTCGTCGAATTTCTTGCAGAAATAATAATCGCCGCCCACTTTATCGCGCGGCTCCCAATGCATGAAATAGTCCTGCAATACCGCACTCATGTCTTCTCTTGACGAACGCAGGAAAGACTTTTGGATGACGCTTGCGTAATTAATGCTTTCGGTAACGAGCCGGTTTTTTTCCGCTTGTAAAAAAGATACGACTTTAACCAAATCTTCGCCGCTGCCCAGCCCTAGGTAATCGCCATTTTCATCGATGATAATAAATCCGTCGTTCAGCGTTTTCCGGCCGGAACCCAACACTTTAAAGCTGAGTTCTTGAATACTCATATTGTTGTCAACAATAAGCGGATCTTTGTCCATGAAAGCAATGCAGCTTTTGCGGTCGAATAAATCATGGTGAAAAGGTTTCGCCAAACCTTCCATGAAAATATTACGGGTGATCAAGCCAATCGGCTTGTTATCTTCTATCACGGCAACTGAAATCAGGTCGGGATGCTCATTCAGCAGATTGGTAACTTCCAAGTTAGTTTGCTGAGGCGACACAGGGGGACAAATTCTTAGAAGACTGCTGGCAATATACTCCGCCTCAATTTCGGACAGGCCTGCTCTCGATTGGTTTAACAAAGATTGATCTAACATTAATTTGCCTTTGCGCTGAAAATTAAAGCTGAGTTGAGCAGCTTGTCTGCTCAACGAAACTTATGCCCTTTGGGTATAAAGCTGAGTTGAGCAGCTTGCCTACTCAAACAAAACTTATGTCCCTTCACCTATCACTTTGCTTAAATAGCACGTCATACCGGCATAAACTGCCGGAATGACGTATTGAATAAACTGATAGGTATTAAACTTATGCCCTCTGGGCATAACTAACGATAAATCACTTTTATTACAATATGATGAACAGGAGCTTATTAAAACTGTCCGCTTAACCGTTGTGTATTCCGATGAAGTCCACCACTGATTTCAAGCGGCAAACAGCCACTTGTTCCGATACGACCCCAGCCAGGTTTTGAATGCCAGAATTCGGCCATTTTCTGCCGGTCGCGACTGGCTGCTTTATGGCGATGAATATGGCCAAATGAAGTTCGGCAATATGCTAAGCCTAATTTTATTTAAATATCCACTCTCGTCTCCAACCTCACAAAATTTATAAATACCGCCATGAATAAAGATCATTTAACAGACTTAACCCGGCAGAGTAATGTTTTCAATGAATCTTGTTCAATTGGAGTTATTTATGAACACCCTCGTTAAAGTCACAGCACTTTTATTGCTGTGCGCATTTGAAGCCGAAGCGGCAGCAAGCCCCGAGTCAAAATTCAACATCATCGCCAACCTTGATGCCGGTCCGGGTAATGTCACCGTTACCGATAACGGCCGTATCATCATCAGCATGCATCAGTTTTATCAGCCTAAATATGTAGTGGTTGAATATAAAGATAATGCATTGATGCCGTTTCCTAATAAAGAACTGTCGGATTCGGATTCAATATCGAACCTGAAACTGGATTCCGTGCTCGGCATTCGATCGGATGCCGATGGCATTGTCTGGATGCTGGATAACGGCATGCGTAACGGCGTCACCCCTAAGCTGGTCGGTTGGGACACTCGCAGCAATAAGCTGCATCAGGTCATCCATTTGCCGGCACCGATAGCGCCGAAGGATGCTTTTGTTAACGATTTTGCAATCGACACCAAACACCGGCATATTTTTATCAGCGACCCGGCCGGTGGCGCCAATGCCGCGCTGATTGTCGTCAACCTAAGCACAGGAACGGCAAGACGCGTGCTTGAAGCCCATCACAGCGTTATTCCTGAGCCGGTCGATTTGGTCATCGATAATGTACCGGTCCAAGTGAAAGATAAAGCCGGGAAATTGCTTCGGCCTCATATTGGAGTCAATCCGATTACGGAAGACATGAACAACGAATGGGTTTATTTCGGTCCGATGCATGGACTGAGTTTATACCGGATAAAAGCGGACGATCTGGTCAACGAAAACCTGGATGCGAAAATGTTGGCAGACCGCGTTGAACGCTACAGCGATAAACCGATTTCGGACGGCATCACCATCGACAAGGATAACAATATCTATTTGGGCGAGCTGGCGGCCAATGCGATTGGCGTGATTTCGGCCGATAAAAAATACCAACGGCTGGCACAGTGTCCGCGCTTGTCATGGGTGGATTCGTTCAGCTTCGGACCTGATGGGCAATTGTTTGCGGTGGTCAATCGACTGCATCGGTCGGCAATGCTGAACGGCGGCGTATCGGCATCGAAACCGCCGTATTATTTGTTACAGATAAAAGCCTTGGCTGGCGGATTGCCGGGACGATAATCAACATTTTCTCTTTAATCACAAATTTTTTATTCGCCACGAGGGACACGAAAAGAGTGAAACCACCTCGAAATGCCGGATATGACACTGCCGGCTAGAAACTGACGACTAATATTTTTTCGTGTATTTCGTGGACAATGCCTAATATTAGTTCTTTATACCCATAGGGCATAAGTTTCGTTTGAGCGGACAAGCTGCTCAACTCAGCTTTATAGCCAAAGGCCATAAGTTTCGTTTGAGCGGGCCAGCCGCTCAACTCAGCTTTAAAACTCATGAGCCATTCATGTTCCGGCCTATCTCTACGATTTTGTCACGCAGCCAAAGATGGGCCGGATCTTTATCCTGTAACGGATGCCAAATCATCACTAGCTCGTAACTGGGAAGTTCAACAGGCACCGGAAAAATTTCCAGCGGCGCAAATTTTTTAAACTGCTCGGCAATCCGGTAAGGCAGCGACAAGATCATATCGGTTTCGGCAACGATCAGCGGTGCGGAAAGAAAGTGCGGGACGATTAATTTGATGCGCCGCTCCAAGCCTAGTTCCGCCAATTTTTGATCGATTAAGCCGACATTGCTGCCGGTCCTGGAAATCAACATGTGGGACGCGGCCAGGTACTCTTCCAACGACGGCGGTTGTGTTAGCAGCGGATGATCCTGCCTGACCACGCAGGCCATTTGGTCGTTGAATAAATGCTCGCAGTGTAAATGAGCGGGCGGCTTTAACACCGATTCAAAACCGAGCACGACATCGAGGCTGCCGTTTTCCAACTGTGCGACCGGAAACGACGATTCGGTGCGTTTAACGTGAAGATCAACGCCGGGGGCAATTTGATCGATCAATCCCGATAACGCCGGCATTAACAGCAGTTCCATGTAATCCGTGGCCGCAAGTACGAATCGCCGTTGGCTGGTTCCTGCTTCGAATTCCAATGGCGGCTGGATCAGTTGCTCCACCTCAGTTAATAAGCTTCTGACCGGTTCGATCAAGGCCAGCGCTCTTTCGGTCGGCTTCATTCCTGTCGGCGTTTTAACCAGCAGAGGATCGTCCAATTGTTGCCGCAGCCTTTGCAAAATATGGCTCATCGCCGATTGCGTAATGAACATGTGTTCCGCAGCGCGGGTCACGTTCAACTCCTGCATTAGTACGTCGAAAGCCACCAATAAATTCAGGTCAAAAGTTCTTAAATTAGACATTCGGAGATCTTTCAGAGTTGGTTTGACAACGATTAGCATAACAAAAACGCAGTCTGCGCCGGCCATGAATTGTGTCGATGATGCAATGAAATTTATACATTTAACACGGCTCTGTTTTCAACTTACTGTATCACTCAAGCGTGTTGTTTAGCTTGAGCCGGTCCAGTTCCCCCTCAATGGTTGGTCGACAAAATTTACAACACGCTGACTTTTTGGATAGGCGAGCCAGCCTTATCTATTGCTATTGATAGGAGAAACAATTATGTCAGCAACTATTTCAAACCGGTCTTTTCGGCCGTATACCGGAGAAAAGGCGCGGATTAGCCGCGCTTACGATTACCTGATCCTGGTATTGGCTCTTTTCCTGTTTATCGGAGCCTTTCATCTTCATTTTGCGCTGACTGTCGGCGACTGGGATTTCTGGGTGGACTGGAAGGACAGACAATACTGGCCGTTGGTGACACCGTTGATGGGGATCACTTTTCCGGCTGCTGTTCAGTATGTCATGTGGAATAAATTTCGTCTGCCGATGGGCGCTACGTTGTGCGTTGCAGCGTTATTGATAGGTACTTGGGTTACCCGCATCTTCGCTTATCATTATTGGAACTTTTTTCCGATCAACATGGTTTTACCGGCCACGATGTTGCCGGGCGCATTGGTTCTGGACTTTATCCTGATGCTGAGCAATAGCCTGACGGTAACGGCCATTTTTGGCGGTGCAGCGTTTGCGTTGCTGTTTTACCCCAGCAACTGGCCCATCTTCGGCATGTTCCATGTGCCTGTTGAGCAGGGTAACGGGCAAGTGACCGTCGCCGATCTGTTCGGTTTCCAATACATCCGCACCGGCATGCCGGAATATTTACGCATCATCGAACGAGGCACTTTGCGAACCTACGGCCAATATGCGACGCCGCTGTCGGCATTTTGTTCGGCGCTGTTATGCACGCTAATGTACACCTTATGGTGGTATATCGGCAAGTGGTTCTCGACAACTCGTTACCTTAACAAAATCTAAAGGGAGGGTTTATGAAAATGATCTTAGCCAAAACCTTAATGTCGTTCTGCCTTGTTTTTTCCGTGTACTTGATGGATGTCCGGACTGCCATGGCCCATGGTGAGAAAGCCTTGGAGCCTTTCATCAGAATGCGCACCATCCAATGGTATGACGTGCATTGGTCGAAACAAGCTTTCAACGTCAATGAAGAAATCAGTGTCAGCGGTAAATTTCATGTCGCCGAGGATTGGCCTATCGGCGTACCGAAACCGGAAGCCTCATTTTTAAACATATCGACACCGGGGCCGGTGTTAATCAGGACCGAACGTTACCTGAACGGCAAACCCTGGACTAATTCAGTGGCTTTGGAACCGGGCGGCGATTACGATTTCAAGGTCGTGCTGAAGGGGCGTTTGCCCGGCCGCTATCATATCCATCCATTCTTTAACTTGAAGGATGCCGGACAAGTGATGGGGCCTGGCGTGTGGCTTGATATAGCCGGCGATCCGTCGGACTTTACCAATCCGGCCAAAATCATAAACGGCGAAGTCATCGATATGGAGAGCTATGGTTTTACCAACGGGGTTTGGTGGCATGCGTTCTGGGGCATATTGGCAACAGCCTGGCTATTATGGTGGGTGCGCAGACCCTTGTTTATACCCCGTTATCGCATGCTGGAAGCCGGTATGGAAGATGAGTTGATCACGCCGCAAGATAAGCTGATAGCCAAATCGGCGATGGTCGCCGTACCGGTCATGGTATTGGCCTTTAATGCGATGGCGAATAATAACCTTCCCAACACGATTCCTCTACAAGCGTCTTTAGACCAGATTTTACCGCTCCCTGCTAAGGTTAATGCCGGTATCGTCAATGTCGATACGTTAAAAGCCGAATACCGCGTAGCGGAACGGGCGATGAGGTTTGACTTGAAAATCGATAACCAAAGCAATGCTCCTCTTCATATCGGCGAATTTTCGACAGCCAACGCGTATTTTTTGAACAAAGAGTTGCCGGTAGCGCATCAAGATCTTTCGGATAGTTCGAGCGTTTCCGAGGAAGGCATGAGTTTGGATAATAACGACGCGATCAAACCGGGCGAGCAGCGCACCCTGACGATGGTTGTCAAAGACGGCTTATGGGAATCCGAAAAACTGGACGGTTTGATTCGCGATGCGGATAGCCGAATCGGCGGCCTGCTGTTTCTCTACGATCTTACAGGCAAACGCTATATATCGAGCATTACCGCCGCCGTCATTCCAAAATTCAATTAACCTCATCAGGAGAACATCATGGCACTATCATCCGAACAATTAAAGGCCGCGCTGCCTGGGCAATTAAAAGCCCCGCTTGAAAAACTGGAGAACGCGCCCTGGTATTTAAAAGATTTGCCCACTTACCTAAAAGCTTTCGGCATGCTCACTGTGATCTACATTGGCTTACGTTTGTATCAAGGCGAGTTTGCCGTTTCCGCCGGACTGGATTCCTATGAACCCGCCTTCGAGCAATACTGGATGCGTTTGTTTTATATCGAGCTGGTAATTATTACGCTATTTACGACGGGTTTATGGGGCTATTTATGGCTTTCACGGGATCGCAACCTGGATTCGATCGCCCCTAAAGAGGAAATTCGCCGCTATTTCACGTTGACCATGTGGATTAGCGTTTACACCTTTGCGGTCTACTGGGCCGGCAGTTATTTTGCCGAACAGGATAATTCCTGGCATCAGGTGGCGATTCGCGACACGCCGTTTACGGCCAATCATATTATCGAGTTTTATTTCAATTTTCCGCTGTACGTCATCTTAGGCGGAAGCGCCTGGGTTTATGCCCGCACCCGCTTGCCGCTGTATGCGAAGGGTATTTCGCTGCCGTTGACGCTGGCGGTATTCGGGCCGTTTATGATCCTGGTCAGTGTCGGCTTCAATGAATGGGGTCATACTTTCTGGTTCAGGGAGGAATTTTTCGCTGCGCCGATTCATTGGGGGTTTGTGATTGGCGTTTGGTTTGCGTTGGGTGTCGGCGGGATATTGCTTCAGGGCGTGACTCGCTTGATTGAGTTGCTTGATGGTCTGGAAGACGCGCCGTGATTTGTAGATAGCGGAGTTCCTCATTCTCACGCGTTGCGTGGGAACGAGATCATTTACTTTAACCCTTTCGGATGCGCCGCCAATCATGACAACCACTAAACCTGCCGGCATTCATTATGCCTGGGCCGTACTCGCCGTTACTTTCACCTGTTTGTTTGCGGCATCGGCGCTCCGATCCGTTCCGGGCATCATTATGCTGTCGCTGGAACATGAATTTAACTGGAGCCGGGAAACAGTCAGCGGCGCCGTTTCGGTCAATCTGCTGTTATTCGGGCTTGCCGGTCCTTTTTTAGGCAGGCTGATGGATTTGTACGGAACCAAAGCCGTCACGCTGATAACACTCACCCTGGTGACTTTAGGTGCAGGCGGCAGTGTTTTGATGCAGGAACCCTGGCAACTGTACCTGTTTTGGGGCGTAATCATAGGCGCCGGTTCGGGAGGAACTTCAATCGTGATGGGATCGGCCGTGGTTAATCGCTGGTTTCGGCAACGGCGCGGCCTGGCTTTGGGGATTTTGGGGGCGGCTTTTTCGTCTGGCCAACTTATTTTCACGCCGATTATCATGAACCTGAACATTCACTTAGGTTGGCGGGCGGTAACGCTGTTTATCGCTTTAATGCTGGGTTTGGTCGTATTGCCTCTGGTCATGATGTTCATGGCTAATAATCCCGGCTTAAAAGGATTGCAGCCTTATGGCGACAATGGGCATGCTGCGCCTGAGATGCCGCCTGACCCAAGCCCGATGGGTTCTGCAATGGCCAATCCACAGTTTTGGTTGCTGGCTTTTAGCTTCGGTATCTGCGGCTTTACCACCTCAGGCTTATTTCAGACGCACTTGATTTCTCACGGCATCGAGCACGGTTTCCCGGAAATGACCATGGCCGTATCCTTAGGCCTTATGGGCGCAACCGATATTGCCGGCACCATTTTTTCCGGTTGGTTATGCGATCGCTTCGGCAAGCGCTGGCCGCTGGCGATTTATTATGCGCTTCGCGGTATTTCACTAATGTTATTGCCTTATGTGGAATCGACCGGGCAATTGATGGCCTTTTCCGTGGTTTACGGGCTGAATTGGTTGTCGACGGTTCCGGCAACCTCAGCGCTTACAGCGGATCTATTCGGCAAACAAAATGTCGGGGTCGTTTTCGGCTGGATCTGTTTTGCCCATCAAATCGGTGCCGCGTTAGCCAGCTACGGAGCTGGTTATTTGCATGGTTTGTTCGGGAACTACACCTTGGCCTTTATGACCTCCGGTCTTTTTGCCTTAGCGGCTACCGGGCTTGTCGTGAAGATACGGGAAGAAATATAAATTTATTGCCGGTTCATAGCTTATTTCACGCAGTTAAACTGCTTCGCTAATAAAATCAGGAAATATAACAATGCCCTTAGTTCGCATCTCGTTAATGAAAAACAGGCCGAATGGCTTTGGAAAAAAGGTTGGCGCAATCATCTACCAAGCTATGGTCGATACCATCAATGTGCCGGTGAAAGACAATTTCCAGATCGTAACTGAACACGATAGCGATACTCTGATCTATGATCCGACTTATCTCGATATCAAACGAACCGATGGAATTATCATCATACAAATAACGCTGAATGAAGGACGAACTACTTCGTTAAAGAAAGCGCTCTTCAACACTATCGCCGACCGGCTCCATAGGGAGCTCGGCGTCCGAATGGAAGATGTTATGATCAATTTGGTTGAAGTTAAAAAGGAAAATTGGTCTTTCGGAAATGGAATAGCGCAGTATGCTTAACAGTGGATGTAATTGAATGCAGGTCGTAATTGGCCGCTTTATGGCGTTGAATAAAGTTCGGCTTGGGGTCGCAGAGCGACAGTCGCAACAATGTAAAAATTCTGACGAATATGCAAACGCTCAACAATGGCTATTCTTCTAATAGTTACTAATCAATTACTTACAAAGAATAGCGTCACAACAAATGCAATCATCTATCTTTATGCGGGGAAGTCCGTATTGCAATGGTTTATCGAAAACCGTTGAATTTCAACAATAAGCAAAGTGTAAATAGCCTAGACGGCGCAAACGGCCTGTTCTGGCACAAAAGATTTACATGCTGGCCGTATAAATTGGTATTCATAAGACTTCTTGCTTTGGCGTAGCAAGAAAATCGCTCGGCAGATATTTTAATGACTGGACCTGTGTTAACGACCCAAAATACAAAACGAAAAAACCCGGATTTCGGCAAATATTTATATCTGCCAAAATCCGGGTGTTGATTGTCGCTACAAGCTAAAGCTTATTTTTTAATAATACTAATGCCTTTCAACAAAGTCAGAGCCTGATACAAAGGATAGTCTTTCTCCAATGTCTCTTTCTCTTTCTCCTGAACAGCCTCCAACTCAACCTTGCCTTTGCTGTTTTGTAAATGGCGCGACAAATCGACTTCTTTAACCGGTTTGAATTCCGTTTTTTCCAATGACTCCAGCTTAACGCGGCCCAAAGTAATATCCGGCTCTATACCCTCGGCCTGGATAGATCGTCCTGAAGGCGTATAGTAGCGGGCTGTGGTCAGCTTAACTGCCGCACCGTTACTGGTTGGCAATATAGTTTGCACCGAACCTTTACCGAATGATTTTTCACCCATGATGACGGCGCGCTTTTGGTCCTGAAGTGCTCCAGCCACGATTTCGGAAGCCGACGCCGATCCGGCATTAATCAACACAACTATCGGAGCCCCGTCAATCAGATCATCGGGAGCGGCATTAAAACGCATCTCCGAATTTTCAATACGTCCTTCGGTGTAAACGATCAGACCGCTCTTTATGAAGGCGTCGCTCACTTCAACTGCCGCGTTTAACACTCCGCCCGGATTATTCCTTAAATCAAGCACCAAGCCTCTTAAATTAGCAGCGTTTTCCTTCTTCAGCGCAGCTAGAGCCTCTTTCAGGCTTTCTCCTGTTCCTGATTGAAAACTACTGATCCGTACATAACCGTATCCTTTTTCCAGCATCCGGCTTTTCACGCTTTTAACTTTTATGATGTCGCGGGTTATGGTTATTTTTAAAGGCGCTTCGACCCCTTCGCGAACAACGGTAAGCAAAATCTTGCTACCCGGCTCGCCGCGCATCAACTTGACAGCATCCGCCAAAGTCATGCCTTTCACCGGCTGGTCATCAAGCCTAACAATCAAGTCGCCGGTTTTAATGCCTGCTCTTTGCGCGGGAGTATCGTCAATAGGGGAAACGACTTTAACAAAGCCGTTTTCCATCGTAACTTCAATACCTAAACCGCCGAACTGGCCGGTTGTACCTTCTTTAAGCTCCTGATACTCATCGGCAGCCAAATAAGCGGAGTGAGGATCGAGCCCGCTCAACATGCCTCGAATGGCATCCTCCAATAGCTTTTTATCGGAAACGGGTTCTACATAATCCCTTTTAATTCGGCCAAAAATTTCCGTAAACGTGCGTAGCTCCTCATAAGGCAAAGCCTCCGTTGTGTCGGCAACAGGATCGGCATTATCCCGCTCGGCGAGAACACTGCCGCAGATGCCCATAAAAACGCCCAGCATAATCCCTAAGGACAAAATGAAGATATTTTTCTTTTTTAACATGTACCTTAAAACTCCAACACTCGATTTCCTAAAACATGGCCATTAAACAAGCTAACTAACTTGATCCCGATTATTTTCGGCACCACTCAAGCGGATCAACCGGCTTACCTTTGTTACGTATTCCAAAATAAAGTCCGGAGCGGCTACGACCTCCGCTTTGCCCCACTGAAGCAACGACTTCGCCTGCATCCACCCACTCACCGGCCTGCCTATATAAACTTTGATTAAAGGCGTAAAGAGTCATGTAGCCTTGACCGTGATCGATAATAATCAATAAGCCATATCCACGTAGCCAATCGGAAAAAACCACTTTTCCGCTGGTAATCGCATGAATCTCCGTTCCCTCACTCGCGTCAATTAACACTCCATCCCAAATATTTTCAGTACTTTCGGCTCGCACACTGCCGAACTTATTGGTCAACCGACCTTTCACAGGCCAAGGTAACCGGCCCTTAAGTGAAGGAAAATCACCTTCAAGCTTAGGAAAACCATTCCCGGAATCGGGCGAATTCTTAACTGGCTCAGGCGAAACCTCGGCGGCCTTGCTAAGCATTTTTGAACGTTCAACCTCAAGATTCAGGTCATTGTTCGATCTTTGCAGCGAAGATACCAGATTTCTCAGCTTATTTTCACTGTCTCTCAAATGAATAAGTTGTTGTTCATTTGAAGAAAAGCCGCTTTTTAATTGCTTCAGCAATTCGGCCCTTCGTTTTCTAACGCCATCTGCCGCTATCTGTTCTGATTTTTTTTGCTCCAGGCTTTTCTCTAAAAGCTCGGTTTCCTGCTGCTGCTGCTTACCCAGTCGGTCAAGGCGCTGCATAGATTCGGAAATACCGGCTAATTTTGTCAGACGGGCCTTATTAAGATAGTCGTAATACACAACCATCCGGCTGGATAATGCAGGATCTTGCTGGTTAAGCAGCAGCTTCAATTGTTCCTTTTGCCCCATTGCGTAGGCAGCTTTTATTTGACCGGCAAGTTCTTTGTTCTGTTTAGCGACTTCATCCTGAAGACTCTGTTTTTCCTGCCGGATTCTAATCAAATTTTGCCGTTTTTGCTCTACCTGGCCTTGCAGTGTTCTTAATAAAGCGGCTGTCCTTCCATAAAGTTTCTCAACTTCACCTAGCTGCGTATTTAAAGTATTTTTTTGCAGCTGAATACGCTGCATATTTTGATCGGCCGCTTCCATGCCCGATTGAACTTCAGTTAGCTCTTCGTTGTTTTCCGAGACTTCCGCATTACTTTTATAGACACACAGACTCAGTAAAATACAAAAAACCAGCTTCTTTCTCATCCAAAAATTAGACAGATCTAATGAGAGACCGGCCAGTCATTTCAACGGGTTGAGAAACGCCTGACATCGCCGGCACAGTTGAAAACAAAGTAAACAAACTGCCGCTCGCATACACCGAAGAAACTGAAGTCGTAGTATGCGCCGCTTGCGGCTTCCCTGTTTCCTTATCAACCATCTGCTCAATATTGCCATGAGCGGCAGTTATCAACATTTGTACGCCTACCGACAAAGCCTCAAGCACACGCAGTAATGAAGCATCAAGCGCTTTCACAGCCAAGATTGCTACATCCATTATGTCGGCATGCTCTACCGTACCGCAATTAGCATAATTACGTATATCAACCATTGCATTGTTAACTTTGGATAAATCTTGAGAATCGTAACGAACCGTATCGGTATGAAAATCGCCAACTTCCGGGTTATCCATTTCTCTACCGAGTAATCCTACGACAGAACCGGAACAACTGAAAGTCACGGAACAATCTTTTTGTAACTCATCCCAGTTAGTCTTTGCAATGGCATTGCTTTCTTTGTCCAACAAGTAACCGAACCCGTCAAGGATCGCTAATGCCAGTGGCTTTGGTCGATTTAGCACTTTAAATTTATCTCGGGATACTAAAAAAATTTGTACTACTACCTTATAAAATAGGCGACTTTGTCCCCCATTTTATTCTTCATTACCAAAAATGGCCGTAGTGATGTATTATTTTGCCAGATTCACTGGTTTTTCATATTTTTTGGTAACATACCAACTGCATCAAATAACCATTATATTAATACACGTTGACAACAGTTGTGTATAAATAATTCTTCACGAGTTCTTTTTAATCGAATTCAAGAAGCCGGAAATATTAAGTCGACCTAATGAAAGTTGAAAATCCGCAGCACGATTTATATAACGATACTGAAATAGTCAAAGCTGCTCTCTGCCTGAAGGCGATGTCACATCCATTGCGTTTAAAAATTTTATGCGTTCTGGGCAGCGACTCAATCTGCGTACAACAAATTGTCGATCAGGTTGGCACCAGTCAAAGCAATATTTCCCAACATCTGGCAATTCTGAAAGAAAAAAATATTCTCGGTTCTAAAAAACAAGCCAACCGTGTTTATTATTTTATTGACGACGCCCGTATGCTACAGCTGATAAAAATGATGCGGGATGTCTTCTGCTCCAGTCACTAATTCGTCTTTCCCCATTTACTTAACTTTACACATTTATCCATGGACCGTTATCTAGAATTCATTTTAAATCACTACGTATTATCTCTCGCTATGGCTGTCGTTAGCTATTTGTTAATTCAGGAATTTTTCGACACCGCATTCAAAAAGTTCAAGCACATTTCACCGTTGCTGGCTGTCGCCAAAATGAACGATAGTGATACAATTGTTATCGATGTTCGCGAGCCGGACGAGTTTGTTAAAAGCCATATAGAAAATGCAGTCAGCATTCCGCTAGGCAGCCTGCCGGACCAGCTATCTAAACTGGGAGCTCATAGAAGTAAGCCAGTCCTTATCGCCTGCCAGACAGGGACCCGTTCAGCGTCGGCCGGAAAGATATTGACCAAAGCCGGTTTCGAGCAAGTCTTCGTTATTATCGGCGGCATGCAAGCTTGGGAAAACGACTACAAGTTACCTATAAAATCGGCCAGCAAGCATAAAAACTAAATCCCGGTTGAAAACTTAAACCTTATTCATAAAAAACTCATTATGTCCGAAGAAAGCAACGCAGTAGAAAAACAATTTTCGATACAAAAAATTTATGCCAAAGACATGTCTTTTGAGACGCCTAACTCCCCTAAAGTGTTTATCGAAAAATGGGAGCCTTCTGTCGAATTTAACCTGGGCACCAATGTCCAGCCTTTAGAAAATGCAATGTATGAAATCACCCTTATGGTGACCATCACTGTAAAAAACGGCAACACAACGGCCTATCTTGCGGAAGTCAATCAAGCCGGCATTTTCCTTTTAGAAGGTTTCTCAGATGCGGAAATGGGGCCGATGATCGGCAGCTTTTGCCCAAACATCTTGTTTCCTTATGCAAGAGAAGCTATTTCCGACCTCGTTATAAAAGGCGGATTTCCGCAAATGCTGTTAGCCCCGGTAAATTTTGACGCTTTATACGCCCAACATTTACAGCAAGCACAACAAGCGCCCGGCACAGACACGATTAATTAATCCGTCCGCGCTTATACCCGGTTTCGTTTGAACAGACAAGCTACTCAACTCAGCTTTATACCCACAGGGCATAAGTTTCGTTTGAGCAGGCAAGCTGCTCAACTCAGCTTTATACCCAAAGGGCATAAGTTTCGTTTGAGCGGACAAGCCGCTCAACTCAGCTTTATCGAAGAGTTCGTCTGATGAATAAAAAAATAGCCGTTCTGGGCGCAGGCTCATGGGGAACGGCTCTGGCAATTTTGGCAGCTAGAAATGGCTGCCAAACGCTATTATGGGGCCACAATCCTAAACACATGGCGTTGCTTACACAGGATCATGAAAACAAGCGCTATTTACCCGGCTGGATTTTCCCTGAAAACCTCACCATTACTTCCGACTTGGCTGACGTCAGCGCTTTCTGCAATCTAGTGCTAGTCTCGGTACCTAGCCACGCCTTTAAAGATACGTTGATCAAGCTTAAAACACACCTATCCAATGGCTTACAAATAGCTTGGGCTACTAAAGGTTTTAATCCCGATAACGGCTCCTTACTGCATGAAGTCGTAGCAGACATATTCTCTCCGCAAACGCCGGCAGCCTTGCTTTCAGGCCCCAGCTTTGCAGCAGAAGTAGCGGCTGAGCTACCGACCGCCATTACTATTGCTTCATCCCAACCGGACTTTGCCAATCATTTGGCCGACATCCTGCATAGCGAGCGATTCCGGACTTATACCAACTCGGACCTGATTGGCGTAGAAGTCGGTGGCGCGGTAAAAAACGTCATGGCGATAGCCGCCGGCATTGCCGACGGGCTTGGCTTTGGCGCCAATACCCGCGCAGCACTGATTACGCGAGGACTTAATGAAATCATCCGCCTCGGCGTCAAACTTGGCGGCCGGCAGGAAACGTTTATGGGCTTGGCAGGGCTGGGCGATCTTATTCTGACGTGTACCGACAATCAATCCAGAAACCGGCGTTTTGGTTTGGCCTTGGGACAAGGCAAGGATACAGCGGCAGCCATACAGGAAATCGATCAGGAAATCGAAGGCATCTCGGCAGCAAAAGAAACTTTTTTGCTGGCTAAAAAATACGGCGTAGACATGCCTATCACCGAACAAACCTACAAAGTTTTATATGAGGGCTTAACGCCGCTGGCCGCCGTACAAAACTTATTGGCCAGAGAGCAAAAAGCCGAATCGTAGATAAAGAACAACCAGCGAGTAAGACGGCTCTGACTTTTATCTGTGTTAAGCAGTCAGACCCGTGCCATCTGAGTACTCTTTCCTAACAGCGGAGCATCGTTCCCGCCCCAACTATTTTACCGCCGCCCCCGCAAAACCCGTTTGCCGCCAAGCCTCGTACAAAACAATAGATACCGTATTGGACAAATTCAGGCTCCGACTTTCCGCCTGCATCGGTAAATACAGACATTGTTCGGCGCCTAATTCCGCTAAAACCGCTGCCGGCAAGCCGCGTGTCTCAGGGCCGAACAAAAAAGCATCCTGAGGCTGAAAGCTCACATCGCTGTAAACTTTCGTGCCTTTGGTAGTCAGCGCGAAAATTCGCCCCGGCTTAATAGTGTCGATAAAATCAGCCAGTGAATCGTGCTCTTTTATTGTCGCCCACTCGTGATAATCCAGCCCTGCCCTGCGCAGCTTCTTGTCATCCAATTCAAATCCCAAAGGCTTGATCAAATGCAATTGCACGCCGGTGTTTGCGCAAAGCCGGATAATATTCCCGGTATTAGCCGGAATTTCCGGCTCAAACAAAACGATATGAAACACGCTCAAAGCTTGATGCTGACCGGCGCCAGCTTCCAAATCTCATCGTTGTAATCGGTAATGGTCCTGTCCGTAGAAAACTTACCGCTGTTCGCACAATTTAAGATACTCATCTTGATCCAATTTTCCTGGTCCTTATAAGCCGCTTCCACACGCTTTTGCGCATCGATAAAGCTGCGAAAATCGGCTGCGGTCATCCAAGGATCGAAAGGGCTTTTTATTGATGCCAAAACGTCGTCAAAAAGTCCCGGCTCGAATTGATTAAAGTGCCCGCACTCAAGCAATCTGATGACCCGGATTAAATCCTCGTCCTGACTAATAATCGCATTAGGATCGTAATGACGGCGCATTTCTTCAACCTGCTCTTCGGTCAGGCCGAACAGGAAGAAATTCTGGTCGCCGACTTCTTCGCGGATCTCGATATTCGCTCCGTCCAATGTCCCGATAGTCAAGGCACCGTTCATCATAAACTTCATGTTGCCTGTGCCCGAAGCTTCCTTACCTGCCGTTGAAATCTGTTCGGAAAGATCGGCGCCCGGACAGATTTTCTCCATCGCGGAAACCCGGTAATTAGGCAGAAAAACCAACTTCAATTTTCTGCCGACGTCGGGATCGGAATTAATAACGCCGGCGACATTATTGATCAGCTTGATGATCTTTTTCGCCATGTAATAGCCGGGCGCGGCCTTACCGCCGATCAATACGCAACGGTCCGTCCAGTTTGCCGTGTCGCCGCGTTTAATGCGGTCGTACAAATGAATCACGTGCAATACATTCAGCAATTGGCGTTTATATTCATGAACGCGCTTAACCTGGACATCGAAAATCGCATCGACATTAAAATCAACGGCATGGTCATGCTTCTTGTAATCGATCAGTTTTTGCTTTGCGTCCTGCTTGATTTCTCGCCAGCGCTGGCGGAACTGCTTATCTTCGGCATAAGGCTCAAGCTTCTTTAACAATGACAAATCGGTCAACCAGCCATCGCCTATGGTTTCGGTGATCAGTTCGGCTAATTGCGGATTACACGCGGCCAGCCAGCGGCGGGGAGTCACGCCATTGGTTTTATTGTTGAACTTCTCCGGCCAAAACTCATAAAAATCGCGGAACAGGCCTTGCTGCAATAACTTCGAATGCAACGCGGCAACGCCGTTAACCGAATAACTGCCGACGATAGCCAAATAAGCCATCCTGACGTATTGCTCGTTGCCTTCCTCAATAATAGACATGCGGGTCAACCGGCCTGTATCGCCAGGCCAATGAGCGGAGACTTCGGCCAGGAAATGAGCGTTAATATCGAAGATGATCTCCATCAGCCTTGGCAACAACTGCTTAAACAGGTTAACCGACCAGCGTTCCAGCGCTTCCGGTAATAAAGTATGGTTCGTGTAAGCCATAGTCTTACGGGTAATCGCCCAGGCCTCATCCCAAACCAAACCGTGAACATCCATCAGCAGGCGCATTAACTCCGCCACTGCGATGCTCGGGTGCGTGTCGTTTAACTGAAACGTATTCTTCGCCGCAAATTCGGTAAAATTATTGCCGTGACGGCCGACCCAGGTACCGATCACATCCTGCAAGCTGGCGGAAGCAAGCAGATATTGCTGGCGCAAACGCAGTTCCTTGCCGTTTTCATTGGCGTCATTCGGATACAGCACCATCGTAATATTTTCAGCCGTATTCTTTGCCGCGACCGATTCCGCGTAATCGCCGGCATTAAACTCCTGCAAATTAAACTCTTCGGTCGCTTGCGCCTTCCATAAGCGTAATGTGTTCACCGTATCGTTCCGGTATCCGGGAACCGGCGTATCGTAAGGGACCGCGAGTATATCCTGCGTGTCTACCCAACTGGTCCTTTTATTGCCAATCTCATCAATATGCGATTCGGTGCGTCCGCCGAATTTAATCCTGACCGTGTATTCAGGGCGTTCAATTTCCCACACATTGCCGTTACGCAGCCAATGGTCCGGCTTTTCCACCTGCTCGCCATTAACAATATCCTGCGAAAACATCCCATATTCATAACGCAGACCGTAACCGGTAACCGGTAGCTGCAAGGTTGCGCAACTATCGATAAAACAAGCCGCCAGACGCCCCAAACCGCCGTTGCCCAAACCGGCATCCGGCTCGCTTTCAACCAGTTCTTCAAGCTCAAGGCCCAGATCGTACATCGCTTGTTCAACCGCATCGGTAATGCCCAGGTTCAGCATCGCATTACTTAATGTGCGGCCCATTAAAAATTCCATCGACAAATAGTAAGCTCTCTTACAATCCGTCTCTTTGTAGGTATTGAATGTTCTTTTCCAGCGTTCTATCAGCCGGTCGCTGATAGCCATCGATAGCGCCTCATAGGCATAATGCGGAGAGGTATTGTTTTCGTCCCGGCCCAGACGATGACTGTAATAACGTTTGAAATCGGCAATAAAGTCCTGCTCAGTCATGCCCAAATCGGGAAGCGCGGTAATGGTGGATTTTGGTTTACTGGTTTTGAAACTTTTATGAGGCATATTTTTTAGAATTACAGAGTTGGTATCGGGTTGATGTTAACTATTTTTTGTTATTTAACCAAAGATATTCTTTTACCGCTATCAGTTGTCCTAGAGGCTTTACGGAAAACCAGGCGCCACAATGTATCCTTAACAATAAAAAATGAATGAAAACTACCGAATTTCTGGCCCAATCTTCAGTAAGGCCTAGTATTGGACTCTATTTTGCCTTTCGAAAGAACAGCTTACAAATACAAACCATTATTGAAGATCAAATAGCTGATATTTAAAAATTTTATCTTTACCAGCCCTCTATTTTCTTCACACGCATTTCCAACTAATTTTCATCATAAAAATCTCAATATTAGATATGCTTTTTTGAGAAATACACCTCGATAAAAGTCATTTCTTTAAACCAAAAGCCTCCTCTATACTGGAAATACGTCTAGCCTAACAGCGAAACACTGATTTTTATTTTTAATAACAGTATGTTGAGGATATAAATGCGACCATCAACTGATAATTTAGCCAATTGGCTTCTATCCAGTCTTGAACTCCAAACCACACTGTTTCATGTAGGTCAATATTGCGGCATGTGGCGCGCCGCTCCCTCCGAACATATGCGGGCAGGTTTTCACTTGGTTTTAAACGGCCGCTGCTGGATGCACTTGCCGGAGCATCAAGACAGCATTCCGTTACGCCGCGGCGATGCGGTATTTTTTCTGCGTGAAACTTTGCATTATCTCAGTCCGAACGAGACTCCCGACGATCCCGCGTTATGTCTTGTCAGAGAAGGGTCTATGGCGCCGATTGATGAAAGCGTAGCGGATGCCGTTGCATTGGCTTGCGGCTTTTTTAACTTCAAACCGGGACTGAGCGAAATGCTGCTGAATTCTTTTCCCGATTATTTAATTATCCGTTCGAACAATACAGAATTAGCAGCAAGCACCCGTGCGATATTCGACCTTATTATTGCCGAAGCCAAACGCACAGGCGAAGAACCTTCACCGCTGATCGTGCGCCTAACCGACATCCTGTTTTTTTACGTGATCCGCCAAATGGCGCTGACTCAGGAAATATCGGCGGGCTTATGGGCAGTCGTGCAAAATCCCGAGTTTGTAAAATTATTGGAAGCAATGATTAAGGAGCCTGAAAAAGCCTGGCCTGTTGAAGTCATGGCTAATTTTAGCCACATGTCGCGCGCAACGTTTTTTAAACGATTCAGCAAAACAGCAGGTCAACCGCCCAATCTTTTTCTTGCCATGGTGCGCATGAAAATCGCAGCCCAATTGCTGCGCCAAGGGCGCAGTATCACGCAGACTGCCGAAAAAGTGGGCTACCAATCCGAATCGGCTTTTTCCAAGGCGTTTAAAAAAATTGTTGGCCAGCAACCAGGGGCTTACCAGCGTAACCGCGCCAGATTCAACATAAAGTCCGGTGTAAGCGACGCGTTTCCCAATCATTTTGTTTAATCCTGGCTTTAAGCATGAGTCGGCCGATTCCTGAAGCGCCGACAAACATATCCCTGTCCGCATAGAAACTTATATGTCCGAAATGATAAGGGGTATGGTCATCAGCTAGCAGATATGCAACCGGATGATTGCGGAGTTTTACAGTTTTATATACCGGAAGCAAAAAGTAGACGAACAAGCAGAATATCGGGATTTATGAACATTTTAATAAATACCCAACCTCAATAGAATTTCAACCTACTAAATTTTATAAGTATAAAGGTAGAAATATCATGCATGTTTGCAAATCAACAACCGACTTAAAGCGCGGGCAAACAGATCTAAAATCATCCGGTAAGTCATCCTTCCCGATTTTCTTGGGAATTCTATCCCTTAGTTTTTACGCTCATGCTGTTAAAGCAGCGGAAACACCTGCTGAAAAGCCATTAGGACAGCTAACCGATAATCTTCGCCTTACCGGTGAATTTCGCGCACGCTACGAAGCCTACGATTTTTTCCAGCCTGTCGGAGCGAGCAATAACAATGAATATGATTTTTGGGGACTTAGAGCCCGTTTAGGTTTAGAGGGCACCAGCCAATATGTCGACGGCTATGTGCAAGGCGAATACAGCGGCATTTACGGCTTGCCTAACAATGCGTTTGCAACACCCGGCGGCGCATTAGGCCTGGGTGCTTTGTATTACACCGAAAACAATCGTAACGATTCGCCCAGCGACGTGCACCTGAAACAGGCTTATTTGAATTTCAAATTAACACCCTTAGGTTTTAAAGGGGCCAATCTGAAATTAGGCCGCTTTGAAGTGCAGGACGGTTTGGAATACAAAACCGGGGATGCAAAATTCGACACGCTCAAATTAACGAGGGTTTCGCAACGCTTGCTGGGCACGTTTGATTTTGCCCACGCCACACGAAATTTCGACGGCGTATCGGTAGGTTACGACCAGCCTAAATACAATTTCACCGCAAGCGCAACGCATCCGACTCAAGGCGGCTTTAATTTAAATGCGCAAGATGAAATCAGCAAAATCGATCTTGTTTATGCCGCGCTCACCAGTAAAAAAGATGCGCTGTTAGCGGGCACTGAAAGCCGGCTGTTCTATTTATATTACGGCGACAACCGCAACACTCAGGTTATCGATAACAGGGCGGCCAACCAAAGACCGCTGTTAAGCCAGCAAAGTCTGCAAATCCACACTATCGGCACCCATTGGCTGACAGTACAGAAACTAGGACCGGGAGCGGTCGACGGTTTGCTTTGGGGAGCTTATCAATTCGGCGATTGGGGCAACCTGAGCCAGCAAGCCTACGCTTTCGATATAGAAGCGGGCTATCAATTCACCGATTTACCGTTAAAGCCTTGGTTGCGAGGCGGCTATTTTCAAGGCTCCGGCGACAGCAACTCAAGGGACGGCAAACACGGCACTTTCTTTCAGGTTTTACCAACCATCCGTCTTTATGCCAAGTTCCCATTTTTTAACCTGATGAACCTGAACGATGCTTTCGCACAGTTCATTGTCACGCCAACATCGACAACAAAAGTCGGTATCGATTTTCACCATTTGTCGTTAGACGAAACCAACGACTTGTTCTACGCGGGTTCCGGCGCCGGCTCACAAGACAGTTCCTTCGGTTTTTTGGGCCGTCCGGCAACCGGCAACAGCACGATAGGCGAACTGGTCGATGTGAGTTTCACTCATAACATCACCAAGCAATTATCTTGGACAGCCTACTACGCCCATGCTTTCGGCGGTAATTATGTAGACAATTTTTATCGCAACAAGCGAGACGCCGATTTTGCTTTTGTGGAATTTAATGCGAGCTTTTAAAGGATAAAACCATGCGAAAAAAATCCCCCCCCGTCACTCCGCAAAACGATCAAGACTTACATCAATTGGGAGCCTGTTCATGCTGCTCAATGTCGCGGCGCGACTTTATGCAATTAACCGCCGTGCTGGGCGCGGCCGCGTTATTGCCGAATAAAATAACGCGAGCGGCAACGGCTGACGGCGCTGGCACTTTACACCCGTTGCGGATCGGTTATTTGCCGATTACCGATGCGTCGCCTTTTCTGGTTGCGCATGCGAAAAAATTCTATGCCGAAGAAGGCCTTGACGTGGAACAACCCAAACTTTTCCGCGCCTGGCCGCAACTGGTTGAAGCGTTCTTGGCCGGACAAATCGACGTTATTCATTTGTTGGCGCCGACAACGCTGATGGTCCGCTATGGCAGCAAATTCCCGGCAAAAATCGTTGCCTGGAATCATGTGAACGGTTCGGCGCTGACGGTTGCACCTGACGTCAATAACTTGCGTGATCTGGCAGGCAAAACCGTTGCGGTACCATTTTGGTTTTCAATCCACAACGTCATCCTGCAACACTTATTGCGAAAAGAAGGTCTGGTTGCCGTTTCCAAATTTTCAGGTAAAGCCAATGAAGTCAAATTAGTTATTATGCCTCCGCCCGACATGCTTTCCGCATTGGCTAACGGCAGTATTGCCGGCTATATCGTTGCCGAACCTTTCAATGCGGCCGCCGAAAATTTAAAAGTCGGCAAAATTCTCCGATTTACCGGCGATGTTTGGCAATCGCACGCATGCTGCGTCGTGTTTATGCGCGAAGCGGATTTGGAACTGCGTCCGGAATGGTCACAAGGCGTCGTTAATTCGATTGTCAAAGCGCAGCGCTGGATACGCGAAAACCGCCAGGAAACCGCGCAAATATTATCGAAAGAAAGCGGCAACAATTACACGCCGCATCCGCAAGCTGTCCTTGAACGAGCGCTTTCTCATTACGATGCTGATACTTATAGTCAACAGGGCGCTTTGCAGCATGTGGATTGGCAACAACGGCGCATCGATTTCCAGCCGTTTCCTTATCCTTCTTATACCGAAGAACTGGTACGTTTGCTAAAACTGACCCATGTTGAAGGCGATGTGAAGTTTTTGAACGGGCTTAATCCAAGCGCTGTTGCCAAGGATTTGGTCGACGACCGTTTTGTGCGCAAGGCCATTGAAAAAGCGGGCGGCGCTAAAGCCTTTGATTTACCCGATTCGCTGTTGCGTAAGGAAAATCTGGCATGAGCGCGCTGCCGATCGATATTCGGGTGCCCAGGTTCCAGCTTTTTAGCCCGCGCATAAAGCGGCTTGGCAACTCAACATTGCTGGCTCTATCGGGTATTTTCATTGCCGTGTTTTTGTGGTGGTTAGGAACAAGTCCATTCTTAAGCGAGAACACAATCTTGGCCGGCTTCGCGCCCGACGCCTGCTTTCGTGCATTATTACAGCTATTGCAATCCGGCGAAATATTTACCCATGCCGCTGTCAGCTTGCAGCGGGTGTTGCTAAGTCTGTTATTTGCTTTATTAGTCGGGATTCCTCTTGGCCTCATTGTCGGTTTATCCAGACGGCTGGAAAAAGCGACAAGTCCTTTGTTTCAGTTTATCCGCATGATTTCACCGATTTCGTGGATGCCGTTGGCGGTTATGGTTTTCGGCATCGGCGATGCGCCCGTTTATTTCCTGCTCACCATCGCGGCGGTTTGGCCGATCATGCTGAACGTATCGGCCGGTGTGCATGCCGTCGATCCGTGCTGGCTAACCTTGGCAAAAAGCCTGTGCGCAAGCCGTTGGGAGACGGTCACGCGCATCATCGTTCCTGCGATTGTCGCGCATGCGTTAACGGGCATCCGTCTGGCTATCGGCATCGTTTGGATTGTACTGGTTCCGGCCGAAATGCTCGGCGTCAGCGCGGGCCTTGGCTATTTTATTCTCGATACCCGCGATCGCTTGGCTTACCCGGAATTGATGGCGGTCATTTTAGTGATCGGTTTAATCGGCTATTTACTCGACCTGTCCGCGCGTCTTTTTATAAGGCATTTTGTTCATCATCGCAGAAATGCGTTGAATTAAAGCCGGCACAAAATAAACAGACGAATGAACAGAATATTGCGATTCCCGCACATTTCCATCCATTTAGGCAAAAAATAAAATATCGGCTCATTCAATTTTAAATCTAATACGAGAATATTTATGACTAACCAAAATACCGCTTGCCTGTACCCTGATTTGCTCCGTCCGATTGATCAGTCCGGTTTAGCCGACTTGTCCGAAAAAGGTAAAGCCAATCCCGATGCGTTCGTCACCTTGAAAGCAAAGACCGTCTGCGAAGGGCAGTTCCGCAATTTAACCTACATTCGCAACTTGGAACCTTACGTCATTGACGAACCGCCGCACTTACTCGGCGAAGACACCGCGCCTAATCCTTCGGAAGCCTTACTAGCGGCTTTAGGCGCTTGTTTGTCGGTAGGGATTCATGCCAATGCAACCGCGCGCGGCATTGCTTTAAGCAAATTGGAATTAGCGTTGGAAGGCGATATTAACGTTACCGCGGTCTGGGGCGTCGGCGATTTGTCGTTGGAAAAGCGTTTGGGCTTTACAGCAATTCGCGTCAACATCAGCGTTGAAGGCAACGCTTCGCACGAGGAATTACAAGACATTATTGCTCACGCCAACCAATGGTCGCCGGTTGCGAACACTTTACGCAACGCTGTTGCGGTTGAAGTCTCGTCAAACTGACAAGCCATGTAAACCCGCCCTCACCTTATCAATCATCAACATCAATGACTTTATGAATGCAACGAGCTCTATCAACAACGATTCTCTGCACCATCAATTACCGGCGATGACCGATATTAAGCACTTAATTGCCGACCGGTTAAAACCGCGCGTGACGGCAATCGATCTTGAAGGTGAATATCCGCAGGATTTTTTGCATTCGTTAGGCGCTTTGGGCGGGTTTGCAGGCGTCGTTTCCCCTGCTTACGGAGGCAACGGTTTAGGCTTGGCCCACAGCATAGAAGTCATGGAGGAAACGGCTAAAGTCTGCCTGTCTTCAGCGTTCTTAATATGGTGCCAAACCGCTTGCCTGCGCTACCTGCAACTCTCCGAGAACGACAAAGTTAAAAACGAGCTTTTAGCTCATCTGGCTTGCGGCCGCTTGCTCGGCGGGACAGGGCTGTCTAACACCTTAAAAGCCAATGCCGACATTGAACGCTCCTTACTGAAAGCCCATCGTGTTGCCGGAGGCTACGTGATCAACGGCAATTTACCGTGGGTGTCGAACCTTGGCAAAGGACATTATTTCGTTACCGGTTGTCCGTTAGAAAATGACGGACGCTTGGTGTTTTTTGTCGTCGATTGCAATCAGCAAGGTTTTCGTTTGGTGGAAGGCACCCATTTCACCGCACTGGAAGGAACGGGAACGCTGGCTTGCCAGTTCAGGGATTGCCGGATTAGCGATGACCGCGTGCTGGCGCATGCCGAAGATTCGGCGGCTTATCTGGCAAAAATTAAACCGGGAATGATTCTGGGCCAGATGGGCATGGGGCTGGGATTAATCGGCAGCTGCATCGACCTGATTGCGGCAGTCGGTTCAGCGCAGTCATCGATCAACCAGTACCTTGACGATCAAGCCGATGATTTATCAGTGCTTCTGGAATCGGCCCATCGGGAAACCTACCGTTTGGCGGCGCTATTGGATAGCGATCCAAATGCTCAAATTCTGCCCGACGTCTTAAAAGTACGCCTGGCAGGCGGCGAGCTGTCTTTACGCGCCGCACAAGCGGCCATGCTGCATCAGGGCGCGAAAGGTTACCTGACGCATTCGGCAGCGCAACGAAAACTCCGCGAAGCCTATTTTATTGCGATTGTCACCCCTGCAATTAAACATCTACGCAGTGAATTAGCCTGTCTGGCACAGCGAGGCATCAGTCATTGAATACGCCCTTATTGCAAATCAACAACCTATCGAAAGCTTACCAAGGCAATCGGCAAGTCTTTGCCGATATCAATTTTGAAGTTAAAGCGCACGAAGTCATTTGTCTGCTCGGCGCGAGCGGCTGCGGTAAATCGTCACTATTGAAAGCTTTAGCCGGATTACACCCGGTCAACGGCGGTGAAATTCTATTTAAAGGCAAACCGCTTCATAAACCGGATGCAAGCATTGGCTTGGTATTTCAAGCCCCTTGCTTATTGCCTTGGCTCAACGTGCATCAAAATACCGCTTTTCCGTTGACCTTACATCGCGAATCCAAAATCAGCCAGGCTGAAATTCAAACGCAAACGGATACAGTCTTGCAATGGGTTGGATTACGTGATTCCGCTGATGTTTATCCGGATCAATTATCGGGCGGGATGGCGCAACGGGTCGCATTGGCAAGAGCCTTGGTTAAAAGTCCCGATATTTTGTTGATGGATGAACCGTTCAGCGCGCTTGATGCAATTACGCGGCTCAATATGCAGCAATTACTGCTGAAATTGATCGCTCATCGCCGTAACGCCGTATTATTGGTCACTCACGATATAGACGAAGCGCTTATATTAGGCGACCGCATTATACTGATGGGAGACACGCCGGGACGTATCGTCCGCGAATGGCAAATTACGATGCCGCAACCGCGCGCCAAACACCTTCATGAACTGATCGAAACGCGCATGGCTATTTTGGAGGAATTGTCCGAAGTAGCAGGCGAACACCTGCTTCCCAATGGCGCTGTAGTCTAAATTTCTGATTTTTGCCGACAACCGAAAACACTATCGCAGCGCTTTCTCCCACCGGCTGACCAGCGCGGCCGCCATGCTATTGCCGAACACATTAGTCGCGCTACGTCCCATATCCAACACCTGATCGACAGCCAGCAACAACAGTAAACCGGCTTCGGGAATATTAAACATCGACAAAGTAGCGGCAATCACAACCAGCGAGGCCCTGGGTACGCCAGCCACGCCTTTGCTGGTGAACAACAGCACCAACAGCATGATCAGCTGGTCGCCCAACGCCATATCGATGCCGTAAGCCTGGGCAATGAATAGCACCGCAAACGTCATATACATCATGCTGCCGTCCAAATTGAACGAATAACCCAGCGGCAACACCAACCCGCAGACTTTCTCGTCGCAACCGAAGCGTTCCAATTGCTGCAACAGTTTTGGATAAGCGCTCTCGCTGCTGGCCGTACCGAAAGCCAGCAACATTGGTTCTCGGATATGCCGAATCAACGACAGGGTTTTATGCCCTAAAATCAGGAAGCCGACGCAACCCAGTGAAACACACAATAGCAGTAACCCTAAATAAAACTCCCCGATAAAGCGTCCGTAAGACAACAACACGCCGATACCGTTTTGCGCGATAACCGCAGCGACCGCCGCAAACACCGCAACCGGCGCAGTATGCATCACATAGCCGGTGACTTTCAGCATGATGTGCGTCAACGAATCGAGCAACTTGACGGTCGGGTGAGCCAGTTCGTCCAGCGACGCGCAGGCCATGCCGAAAAACATTGCGAACACGACGATCTGCAAAATCTCGTTAGCCGCCATCGCTTCGATAATGCTTTTCGGAAACATGTGACCAACAAAATTGCTCAGTGTCGGCGCGGCTTGCGGCAAGCCGGTTTTAGCCCCGGCTTCAGGCAGCGCCATATGCAACGAACTGCCCGGTTCAAAGCCATTCACCAGCAGCATGCCCAACAGCAAACTGAAAATCGACGCCGAAAAAAACCACACCATCGCTTTGATGCCGACTCGCCCGACGGTCTGAATATCGCCCATTTTAGCCATGCCGACAACCAGCGTCGAAAAAACCAATGGTGCGATAATCATCTTGACCAGACGCAGGAAAATATCGGTCAGCGCGGCAAAGATCCCGATGACCTGTTTCATTGCATCGGTTCCGGCCAGCGTCAGGTTAAGCAGCTCGCCAACAATGATGCCGAGCACCAGAGCCACGGCGACATAGAGGGTTTGGCGATTGGGGTGTTGGGCGTGAGTCGTCATAAACCAAAGAACCTTATTAAAATTTTAAAGATTTCACCACGAAGGCACGAAGAGCACGAAGTTTTATTCCTTCGTGCTCTTCGTGCCTTCGTGGTGAATAAAAAAACCTACCTAGCTAACAACACCGCTTAACCCCATTCCATTTTTCATCCTGCCATTGCTTGAAAAATGCTTCTTTGCTTAACGGCGTATCGCCTTGATGATGTTCGGCATGATGCTGTAAATAACGTTCGTAAGCGTCGTCGCCGGACAAACGGCGAACGCCCTGCCAAAACGCTTTGAATTTGCCCAACATCAATCCCTCACCCAATCTTCAATTAATTGGCTTGGACAATGCGGCGCCTCCGCCAGCGGCAATACTGGTTTCCCGGCCAGATAACGGCTGCAAACGCGCAACATATCGAACACAATCAGCCACAACAACGCGACAAAAAACAAAGTCAGCCAGCCGTCCAATTGCTGGTTAAAGATCAACTGCGGCGCAATGGCCGCTTTCTCAGGAGGCAGCGCGCCAGCGGCCAGTTTGCCGGCCAGATCGTTAGCCGCGGAAAAGAAACCGATACGGATGTTATCGCTGAAGATTTTCTCCCATGCAGCAGTGGTAGTAATCGTCACCAACCACGCCAACGGCACACCCGTCACCCAGGCGTATTTGAGCTTACCGGATTTAACCAAAATACCGGTCGCCACACACAGCGCAATCGCGGCCAGCATTTGATTGGCAATACCGAACAGCGGCCACAGAATATTGACTCCGCCGTTCGGGTCGATCACACCGATATACAGAAAATAGCCCCAACCTGCGACAACCAACCCGCTTGTCAAAACGACCGACGGCGTCCACGAAGTCTCGCCCAGTTTCGGCCAGATATTGCCGAGCATGTCCTGCAACATGAAACGGCCGACGCGGGTGCCGGCATCCAGCGTAGTCAATATAAAGATAGCCTCGAACATAATCGCAAAGTGATACCACAACGCCAGCATGCTCTCGCCGAACGCGCTGCCGAAAATACTCGCCATGCCGACAGCCAAAGACGGCGCGCCGCCGGTCCGGGCAAACAACGTCGCCTCGCCCATTTGACTGGCTAGAAGCTGCATCTGGTCGACTGTGACCGGAAAGCCCCATGAGGAAATTTTGGCAACCGCATCGACAGCCTCTTTGCCAACCACGCCGGCCGGGCTGTTGATCGCAAAAAACACACCCGGATCGAGCACCGTCGCGGCCATCATCGCCATGATCGCCACAAAAGATTCCAATAACATACCGCCGTAGCCGATCATGCGTATCTCGCGTTCATTGCTGAGCAGTTTCGGCGTGGTGCCGGACGCAATCAGCGAATGGAAGCCGGAAATCGCGCCGCAAGCAATCGTGATGAACACAAACGGGAACAACTTGCCGCCGAAAATAGGCCCGGTGCCGTCGATGAACTGCGTCAACGCCGGCATTTTCACAGTCGGTTGCAACATGATAATCGCCACCGCCAACAGAGTAATCGTGCCGAGCTTTACATAAGTCGACAGATAATCGCGCGGCGCCAGCAACAACCAAACCGGCAGAATCGCGGCCGCGAAACCGTAAGCCATCACGCACCAAGCCAGTATCAAGCCTTCATGATCGAACCAAGTGCGCAAAGTAGGATTGTGATCGATCCAACCGCCGCCCATGACCGCCAGCAACAATAAAATCACACCCAACGCCGAGGCTTCCAGCACTTGGCCGGGTCGGAAATTGCGCATATACAAACCGACTATCATCGCAATCGGAATCGTCGCCGACACCGTCGCGGTCGCCCATGGGCTGTGCTTCATCGCATTGACGACGACCAAGCCGAGCACCGCAATCAGGATGATCATGATCGCGAACGTGCCGATCAGCGCCGCCGTGCCGCCCAATGCGCCGAGCTCTTCGCGCGCCATTTGCCCCAAACTTTTCGCATCGCGCCGGGTCGACAAAAACAACGTCACCATATCCTGCACACAACCGCCCAGCACCGCACCGAACAAAATCCACAACGTGCCCGGCAAATAGCCGAACTGCGCGGCCAGCGTCGGCCCGACCAGCGGCCCCGGTCCTGCAATCGCGGCAAAATGGTGTCCGAACACGATCCATTTATTAGTCGGCACAAAATCGCGGCCGTTATCTAAACGTTCGGCCGGCGTCGCCCGCGTTTCGTCAACCGCCAGCACCGTGGCGGTAATCCATGCCGCATAAAAACGGTAGGCTATCGCGTAAATGCACAAAGCGGCGGTGATGAACCACAGCGTATTGATATGCTCGCCGCGGTTTAAAGCAATCCCGCCGACGGCTGCCGCACCGAGCGCCGCAACCAGTACCCAGATGGAGTTTTTTAGTAAATTATTCATCAGTCAGATTCTTTATTATTGTTGTTGAGTTGTCCGTTTTTTCGAGAAATAAATGACTTCCGGCAAATCCTTAAAATGATCGTCCGCCGTTACCAGCGGCACATCGACCATTCTTGCGGAAGCATAAATAATCGCGTCGGCAAACGATAATTGATGTTGCAAAGCTAGGTCTGCCGCATACAGGGCTAACCGGGTCGTCAATGACAAGATCCGTCCTTGTTCGGTTAGAGCGATAACATCCAGGGCTTCAACTTCGCTTTTTTCCCGTTTCGCCCATTTATAAAGTTCAAATTGCAACGTAGTGGGAACAATCAATTCAGCCGGCTCTGCCAAATACGGCGCAAAGGCATCCGCTAACCGGCCGTCGGTTAACCATTCTATCCAGCAGCAGGTATCGACCAGCGCCGCCATTAGATTCTATCCTGATGATCCCTGTAATCGTCAGGATTGCAACCTTTAAAACTGCCTCTAGCCGCGGACAATGAACGAACCGGAACCAACTCAATAATGTCGCCTTTAGCGATCAGCGTAAACTGCTGCCCCGCTTTCAGGTCAAGTTGATCCCGAATGGATTTAGGTATCGCCAACTGGAACTTGCTGGATAATTTAGCCGAAATCATACAAACCTCTTGATGATGTTATCGATCGAGTAAAAGTAAAATCATAGAGATTACTTTGGCTTGAGGCAAGGATTGGTTATACGACCTGCAAACCTAAAAATTGCTGAAAAGGTTGAAAATCCTTATCCGAATGCAGTAGCGGTAGTTCGTTTTCAATGCAGAAAGTGGCAATCATCGTATCGATGGTTTTGCGGATCGTAATGCCTTGTTTACGCAACAGCCTGAAATTCTCTGTGCTTTTTAAACTCAGGTTTACGCCCAACATGGCATGAACTGGCAAGGAACAAAGCAAGTTTTTTGCAGTCTGATAATCGGAATCCGATCTAAACCCTTGCAGCACTTCAGCCAGAATCAAATCCCCGGTGCATACCGGCTGAACGCCCAGTAAATTATCCAGCTTCTTGGTTGCCAATGTTTCCGTGCCGTTGAAGTAGTCGATCCAAACACTGGAATCGACCAGAATCAACGGTCAGTCCTCATTTGCTCCAAGTCGCCGTCCCATTTTAATTTACCTTTAAAAGCTTTAATGCCCTCTTGCTGTTTCAGCATCAACAAGGCTTTTAAACCGAGCTCTACCGCTTCGCGCTTGGATTTTGCTCCCGTCGCTTTTAAAACATCGGCCATTAGGGTGTCGTCAATGATTATATTGGTTCGCATCGTATTGACCTTGTGTAATGATCTTATAAACAATACACATTAGAGCATGTGTGCCAGACTGATTCAATTTCGCTAGAGCCAGAATTTAGACAATTTCTTTTCTGCTCAAATTAATCGTTATTGGCAAACTGCCTTTTGCGCCGTAGACTGTCTGCTAAATAACATAGCGGTTAAGTTTCTTTATAACTTTGAACTTTGTTCGTTAATTCGGCACTGCAAACACTCCAATCACTATTGTTTTTCCCTTTTACTAAATCCACTGTGAGCTTGACGAGGTTTTTTTACCCCATCCGAGTGGCTAAATGTTGACCCAAGGACACAACATGCTAATTGAAACAACTTTGTTAAAACCAGCCGCCGTTAAGGTAGCGGGTAGCTTGAGCGCCACATTTCTGAGCAAAAAAGTATCCGCCCACCAAAACAACAAAGCTCAGCAAAACCAGATTCAGCTTTGCATTGAAGAGCTTTGTGAACAATGGTTACTATCCGTCATGAAAAGTCTTTCGGCGATGGATTATGAAGACCAAGCCTTACGGGATTTCTTCCAACACTATAATCATGATTTAGAACGTTATGTTAAAGATGAACAAGTCGCCGAAGAATTATTAAAACCGTTAAGCGATACGGGAAGCCAGTATCAGCTTAACAGCGAGCTGTTACATCAACGCTGGCAAGAACTTGATCTGCAAGCCTTGCCGGAAAACTTTGACATACAAGAAATCTGCAAGTTGTATGTCAAACGCGTACAGAAACAAAGTATCGTCTCACCCGATTTACGCAGCCTTTACCTTGCTCAATTAAGCCAAGACTCCGCCAATTATTTACAAGCCCTGCGTGGCGCTTGGCCGGATTTCGATCTAGATCAATACAAAGCCCGATTGAGCGAGCGTTACAAAGTCCTGGATTTATCAGCATTAACGCCGCCAACACGGGATGACAACGACACCCGGCTAATGCTGCAAGATGTGTTTATGCCGCAAACTGTCAAAGAAAGCCGCCCACCCAGCGAACTACCCAAAGAACGCTGGCAACAATTACAAAATCAAGACAACATCAAAAACTCACCGGAAGCTTTTCGTAACGATGAGTTTGCGCGGCTCCAAAAAAGCTGGGTACAACAAAGCTCAAAACCGGTTTTGGATATTTTCACCCGACATAAACTGATCGTATTAGGCGATCCTGGCTCAGGTAAATCCAGCTTAGTACGTTATTTATTACTCAGCTGTTTAAATCCGCCCAAAAATGACACTTGGCTGGAGCCGTTAAAAGGGCATTTGCCGTTATTGATTGAGCTGCGTTCCTATATAGCGGCAGTCACGGGCAAGCACTGCGATAATTTTCTGGATTACTTCCATTACCTTGGCAAATCGGAAGGCTACGCGCTCAATCATCAGGAATTGAAAAAGCAATTAAAAAACCGTTCTGCCTTGGTCATGTTCGATGGGCTGGATGAAATATTCGATCTTGCTCAACGCGAAAAAATAACCCAGGAAATTATCGGTTTCGGCAACGATTATCCCAAAGCCAAAATCCTGGTAACATCTCGTATCATCGGTTTTGACGGCGCGGCTTTACGTCATGCCGGATTTAGCGAATATACGCTACAGGACTTATCGCTTCCTCAAATTCACGCTTTTGCCCAAGGCTGGTATCAGCTGGTGTTCAAAGATCACCCGCAAGAAGTAACCAACCGTCTGCAACGTATTCAATTAGCCGTTGAACATTCACCCGCCATAGCTCAATTGGCTGGCAATCCACTGTTATTGACCATTATCGCTATTATCGCCAAGCATCAGGAATTGCCGCGTGACAGAGTATTGTTATATGAACATGCAGCAAAAGTGTTATGCCATCATTGGGATGTCACCGGACATAAAATTACTGACTCACACGCCAACTTTATGCTCGATACCGACAAGTTGGATTTATTACGGCGCATCGCAGTAAAAATGCAGCAAGCTCCCAGTGGCTTATCTGGAAATGTAATTCAGAGTGAAGAACTACAACAAGCTATAACCGATTATTTAATCCAGCGTTGGAAACAACCATCTGCAAAAGCTACGCAGTTAAGCCGAGTCATCATAAAACAACTACACATCCGCAATTTTATTTTGTGTTTTTATGGTACCGATTCATACGGTTTCGTACATAGAACTTTTTTGGAATATTTTTGTGCCGCTGAGATTGTGCAACGTTTTGAGAAAAAACAGGAGCTATCGGAAGACGACTTAAAAACCTTGTTTTTACAGCATTACCAGGATGATGTTTGGCATGAAATTCTGCGCCTGATCTGCGGCATGATCGATGCCAAATTTGCCGGGCTGCTGATTGATGCCATATTGACTGAGGAATTAGAGAGTCGGGAGCAAAACGAGGCATTAATACTTGCTATACAGTGTTTGGCCGAAATTTCGGATTTAAGCGAAATAGCCGATACCTCTAAACAAGTTTTGGCTTGTTTGTGTAGGTGGTTTGAAAGAGAGAAGGATTATAGAAATGAAGACATTGAAGAATTGTTTGAAAAAAATGCATTACCGGCAGTGGAGCGTATAGGCAAAAATTGGGTCGGTCGTGAAGATTTTATTAACTGGATAAAGCTGGATAATAAACGAACCTTTAGTTTCAAAGGTTCTTATTGTTTCGGGGGTATGATAGCCGCTATCTGGTCTGACTCTGTTGGTCTACAACAGGATTTACTAGCACTAACTCAAAGCCAGGATATATCAACCTTACATATGGCCTTTGATGCCTTAGCGCGCTGCTTTAACAACTCCACAAGAAGTTTGTTATAGAACTTACGCATTGACAGCCGGTATAGAATATGAGGCATGAACTAACCCTAGGCAACGGAAGGCCCGCCCGTGATAAGAAAAATAA